>NZ_CP168570.1:0-2500 GCF_047325115.1 Rhizobium sp. Rhizsp82
CCGGGGATCGTTGGTTGCGGGGGCAGGATTTGAACCTGCGGCCTTCAGGTTATGAGCCTGACGAGCTACCGGGCTGCTCCACCCCGCGCCAGCGCAAAACCCTTTGGGTTTTGTCGCGATAGCGTAAAGCGCCGAAGACGTTTTACGCTTACTGCCGGAGCAACTCCAAAGGAGTTGTCTCCTGTAAGGGACGCACCATTATAGATCCGGTGCATCGCTATTTCAGTCTGCATATAGGGCTCGAAAGCAAAAAGGCCGCTTTGCGAGCGGCCCTTTGATCGGCCAGGGGCCGTAATTTCGTTCAGAGAAGATTTATGTTGCGTTTAGCAGACCTGGCAGCGACCGACTCTCCCGCGTCTTAAGACGAAGTACCATAGGCGCTGGGGCGTTTCACGGCCGTGTTCGGAATGGGAACGGGTGCAGCCACCCCGCCATGACCACCAGGTCAGCGAAGCGCAACAATTGAGAAGCTGGCGCAGCCGCTAGGCTGCATTTTTTGAACACGTCTTCGGTGCAACAAACCGGACGAACACTGCGTGTTCGCCGCGCCCGTCGCAAAGGCTTTCGCCTTCGCTCTGTCGGGACAACCGCTTTGCGGTTGCCCTGAGATGAGCACAAGCAATGAGAACGATCAAGCCAATCGAGCTATTAGTACCGGTAAGCTTCATGCGTTGCCGCACTTCCACACCCGGCCTATCAACGTGGTCGTCTTCCACGGCTCTGATAGGGAACACTCGTTTTCAGGTGGGTTTCCCGCTTAGATGCCTTCAGCGGTTATCCCGTCCATATATAGCTACCCTGCTATGCCCTTGGCAGGACAACAGGTCCACCAGAGATATGTCCATCCCGGTCCTCTCGTACTAGGGACAGATCCTGTCAATATTCCTACACCCACGGCAGATAGGGACCGAACTGTCTCACGACGTTCTGAACCCAGCTCACGTACCGCTTTAATTGGCGAACAGCCAAACCCTTGGGACCTGCTCCAGCCCCAGGATGCGATGAGCCGACATCGAGGTGCCAAACAACCCCGTCGATATGGACTCTTGGGGGTCATCAGCCTGTTATCCCCGGCGTACCTTTTATCCGTTGAGCGATGGCCCTTCCACGCGGGACCACCGGATCACTATGACCGACTTTCGTCTCTGCTCGACTTGTCAGTCTCGCAGTCAGGCGGGCTTATGCCATTGCACTCGACGACCGATTTCCGACCGGTCTGAGCCCACCATCGCGCGCCTCCGTTACTCTTTCGGAGGCGACCGCCCCAGTCAAACTACCCACCATACACTGTCCCGGATCCGGATAACGGACCGCGGTTAGACATCCATGACGATAAGGGTGGTATTTCAAGGATGGCTCCACGGAAACTGGCGTCCCCGCTTCAAAGCCTACCACCTATCCTACACATGCCGACACGAATGCCAGTGTAAAGCTATAGTAAAGGTGCACGGGGTCTTTCCGTCTGACCGCAGGAACCCCGCATCTTCACGGGGAATTCAATTTCACTGAGTCTATGTTGGAGACAGCGGGGAAGTCGTTACGCCATTCGTGCAGGTCGGAACTTACCCGACAAGGAATTTCGCTACCTTAGGACCGTTATAGTTACGGCCGCCGTTTACTGGGGCTTCGATTCAAAGCTTGCACCTCTCCTCTTAACCTTCCAGCACCGGGCAGGCGTCAGACCCTATACGTCGTCTTGCGACTTCGCAGAGCCCTGTGTTTTTGATAAACAGTCGCTACCCCCTGGTCTGTGCCACCCCATCTCACTTGCGTAAAATGGGGTCACGCTTCTTCCGAAGTTACGCGTGCAATTTGCCGAGTTCCTTCAACATAGTTCTCTCAAGCGCCTTGGTATACTCTACCTGACCACCTGTGTCGGTTTCGGGTACGGTCTATACGGTGGAGCTATTTCCTGGAACCGCTTCCCTGCCCACTCAATCCAATAAGAATGAACAAGTTACGCAATCCGTCACTACCACCAGGCCCACGAATATTAACGTGGTTCCCATCGACTACGCGTGTCCGCCTCGTCTTAGGGGCCGGCTAACCCTGCTCAGATTAACTTTAAGCAGGAACCCTTGGTCTTTCGGCGAGAGGGTCTCTCACCCTCTTTATCGTTACTCATGTCAACATTCGCACTTCCGATACCTCCAGGATGTCTCACGACTGTCCCTTCACAGGCTTACGGAACGCTCCGCTACCACTTGCATTGCTGCAAATCCTCAGCTTCGGTGCATGGCTTCAGCCCCGTTACATTTTCGGCGCAAAGACCCTTATTTAGACCAGTGAGCTGTTACGCTTTCTTTAAATGATGGCTGCTTCTAAGCCAACATCCTGGTTGTTTTGGGATCCTCACATCCTTTCCCACTTAGCCATGACTTGGGGACCTTAGCTGGAGGTTAGGGTTGTTGCCCTTTTCACGACGGACGTTAGCACCCGCCGTGTGTCTGCCGAGTAGTACTCCCGGGTATTCGGAGTTTGGTTAGGATCAGTAAGACGG
>NZ_CP168570.1:7500-412500 GCF_047325115.1 Rhizobium sp. Rhizsp82
GACCGCGCCAAGCCCGCCGCCGACAATGGCGGCAAGCGGGTGACCCTGCCCCGCGCGCTCTCCAAGCTCGGCTTCTGCTCGCGGACCCAGGCCGAACGGCTGATCGCCGAGGGCCGCGTCCTCGTTGATGGCCGCAAGATCACCGATGCCAGCGCCTGGGTGGATATCGCCACCGCGAAGATCTCGGTCGATGGCACGGCGATCGCCGCCGAGGACAAGATCTATCTGATGCTGAACAAGCCGCGCGGCCTGGTGACCACCCGTCACGACCCCGAGGGGCGCCCGACAGTCTATGACTGCCTAAAGGATTTCGACGTTCCGCACCTGTCGCCGGTCGGCCGCCTCGACAAGGCGAGCGAGGGCCTGCTGCTTTTTACCAATGACACCAAGTTCGCCCAGACCCTGCTCGATCCGATCACCCATGTCGCCAAGACCTATCATGTACAGGTCAACAGGATCATGGATGCAGAGCTGCTCGCCGAAATGACTTACGGCGTGCGCCACGACGGCGAGCTCCTGAAGGCGACCTCAGCGCGGCTGCTGCGCAACGGCGACCGCAATTCCTGGATCGAGGTCGAACTCGACGAGGGCCGCAACCGGCAAATCCGCCGCATGCTCGAAGCCCTCGATACCGAATGCCTGCGGCTGGTGCGCGTGGCGATCGGTGGCCTGGAACTCGGCGAACTGCCGAAGGGCGCCGTCCGCGCGCTCACAGAGACGGAGCTCCGCGATCTCAAGCGGCGCACCGGCATGGAAAAGACAAGACGGGATTGAACGGCATATGGAGATCGCTCCCCACGACTTCTGGCAGGAACTCCACCCGCCCGGCACCTACGAGACGGCTGGCGATTTCACGCATTTCTTTGTCGCCGAACTGGATGACGGCCGCCAGCTGCGCCTGCCGATCCGCGTTCTCGCCGATGGCGAACACGCTTTGGCATCGCTGATCGTCAACCAGGCGAGCTTTGCCGTTCTCGATGCGCTGGCGACAGCGCTTGCTGCCAGGCTGCAGCAGTTCAAGCCGGACGTGATCGCCGG
The DNA here is from genome assembly GCF_047325115.1 of Rhizobium sp. Rhizsp82. Classification (NCBI taxonomy): domain Bacteria; kingdom Pseudomonadati; phylum Pseudomonadota; class Alphaproteobacteria; order Hyphomicrobiales; family Rhizobiaceae; genus Rhizobium; species Rhizobium sp. Rhizsp82. Next base: position 8,539 of record NZ_CP168570.1, read on the forward strand.
TCTGCCGACGCTCGGCCTGACGCTTGCCGCCGCGGTTGCCCAGAAGCTCGGCCATATCAGATATGTGCCGCTCGGCACCTCGCGCAAATTCTGGTACCGCGACGACCTCTCGGTCGCGCTTTCCTCGATCACCACGCCGGACCAGCAGAAGCGTCTCTATATAGACCCGCGCATGCTGCCGCTGCTCGAAGGGCGCCGTGTCGCACTTGTCGACGACGTCATTTCCAGCGGCACGTCGATCGTCTCGGGCCTCGGCCTGCTCGATCAGTGCGGCATCGAACCGGTTGCGATCGGCGCCGCCATGCTGCAATCCGGGCGCTGGCGCGGCAAGCTCGCCGCCGCCGGTGGCCAGTGGCTGGACCGCACCACCGGCGTTTTCGCCACCCCGATCCTCGAAAAGACCGCGGAAGGCCGCTGGCGCGCACCGGCGCCATGAGCGCTGATGGCGGTCGGCTTCAAGCTGAGGATTGTGCGATCTTTCTTCCGCCTCTCTCTATACAGCCGCCGAGACGCCGCTACATTCGGCTGACGGTTGCAACGCGAGCCTGCCCATGAATGTCGAGCAAGCCTCCCTGCTGGTTCTCCTCGCGGCGATGCTCATCCTGTTTTCCCTCGATCGCTTCCGGATCGAGGTGGTGGCGATCGGCGGCCTTCTCGCCGGTTTCCTGCTGAAGCTCTATCCCGCCGACGCGGTCTTTTCCGGCTTCGCCAGCCCCGTCGTCATCACCGTCGTCGAAATCCTGCTGATCGTGCAGGTGCTGGCGCAGGCGAAGTTCTTCGATGGACTGGCGCAGCGGTTTCAATCGGCGAAATGGTCAAACCTCACTGTCATCGCCTCGCTGGCATCGATCACCGGCTTCATCTCCGTCTTCATGAACAATATCGGCGCCTTCGCCATCGTGCTGCCGGCAACGCTGAGGGTCGGCACCGTGCTGCAGATCCCGCGCCGCCAGCTGGTGATCCCGATCTCATTCGCCGCCCTGCTCGGCGGGCTGGTGTCGCTGATCGGAACGCCCGCCAACCTGCTCGTCTCCGACGCGCTGACAAAGGCAACAGGTCAAGGCTTCCGCTTCTTCGACTTCGCCTATGCCGGCCTGCCAGTCGCGGCAGCCGGCATCCTCTTGATCTCCTTCCTCGTCACCCGCCTGTTCCCTGAAGCAGACGAGGAAATTTCCGGCCCGGCGCCCGCCGCCCGCCGCATCGTCGCCGAGCGCGAGATCCCGTTCTCCTCGCCGCTGATCGGAACACGCCTGTCGGACTGTGCTGACAGTTTCGGGCTGCAGCCGCATGCGCTGATCCGCGACGGCAGCTTCGTGTTCGGCAGTCTCGCCAAATCGGTGATCGAACCCGGCGACACCCTGCTTGCCGAAGGCGCCGACAGCGTGTTTTCCGATCTCGAAGCCGGCGGCGCTCTACTGGCGCCCGCGCATCCGAACGGGTTGCAGACCGATTTCGCCCGCATCGAGGCCGTCGTCATGCCGGAGAGCACGCTGATCGGCTCGCGTATCCGCTCGCTCGAAGTCTTCCGCAATCGGGGCATCGCCGTCACCGCGATCTCCATGCGCTCGCCGCGCATCGAAGGCCGCTTCGAGGATCTGCAGCTGTCGATCGGCGATATCCTGGTGCTCGAAGGCACCCGCGATGCGATCGCCGAGGCGCTGGACGAATGCGAATGCCTGCCGCTTGCGACCCAGCCATCGGCGGGCAGCTCGAAAGGCTCATGGTATCCTTTCGCGATCTTCGCGGCCGGTGTGCTGCTCCCGGCCTTCGGCGTCCTGAGACCCGAGATCGCCTTCGCCATCGTCGTCTTTGCGCTCGCCGTCACCCGGTTCCTGAACATCCGCCAGGCGATGGCCGACATCAACTGGCCGATCGTCATCATGCTTGCGGCGATGATCCCGATCGGCACCGCCGTTCAGACGACGGGAACCGCCGAAGTCGTGGCGCGATGGCTGAGCCTCGTGGTGCCGATCTCGATGCCGCTCGCCGGAATGGCGGTGCTGCTCTTCGTCGCCATGGCGCTGACGCCCTTCGTCAACAATGCGACGGTGGCGATCGTGCTCAGCCCGATCGCTATCGAATTCGCAGAAGCCGCGCATCATCCGCCGGCAGCCTACCTGATCGTCGTCGCGGCCGGCGCCTCGCTCGATTTCCTGACGCCCTTCGGCCACCACAACAATACGCTCGCCATGAGCATCGGCAGCTACAGGGTTTCGGATTTCCTGCGCGCCGGTGGCCCGCTGGCGCTGCTTGGATATATAATGACAGTGCTGATTGTCGCGGCCGTCTGGCTTTGAACGCCATTTGCTTGACATCGCCCGCAATGAAACTAGAGCAGGGATAAACCTCTCCCACAAAGGAATGCTGAGCCCGTGCGAATCCTATCCGAAGCCCATTTCCCCGAATTGCCGAACTACTACCGCGGCAAGGTACGCGAGAATTACGATCTTCCGGATGGCAGCCGCATCATCATCAGCACCGACCGCCTCAGCGCTTTCGACCGTATCCTCACCTGCATTCCCTACAAGGGCCAGGTACTGACGCAGACCGCCCGCTACTGGTTCGAGGCGACCAAAGATATCTGCCCGAACCACGTCATCGCCTATCCCGATCCGAATGTCGTCGTCGGCAAGCGTCTCGACATCCTGCCGGTTGAAGTGGTCGTGCGCGGCTATCTCGCCGGCACCACGGGAACCTCGATCCTCACCCTTTATAAGAAGGGCGAGCGCCAGATGTACGGCATCACGCTGCCCGACGGCATGCGCGACAACCAGATCCTGCCGACGCCGATCATCACCCCGACCAGCAAGGAATTCGACGGCGGTCACGACGCGCCGCTGACGCCGGCCGAGATCACCGGCCGCGGACTGCTGACGCAGGAGCAGTGGGACACGCTCTCGAAATACGCGCTGGCGCTTTTCGCCCGCGGCCAGGAAATGGCGGCCAAGCGCGGCCTCATCCTCGTCGACACCAAATATGAGTTCGGCACCGATGCCGACGGCAACATCATTCTCGCCGACGAGATCCATACGCCAGACAGCAGCCGCTACTGGCTGGCCGACAGCTATCAGGCCGCCTTCGAAAGCGGCGGACGCCCCGTCAGCTTCGACAAGGATTTCGTCCGCGCCTGGGTCGCCGATCGCTGCGATCCCTATAAGGACGAGATCCCGGAAATCCCGGCCGACCTGATCGAGCAGACCTCCGCCGTCTATATCAAGGCGTTCGAGGCCATCACCGGCCAGGCCTTCATTGCCGATGACAGCGGCGAAACGCCTCTTGCCCGTGTGCGCCAGAATCTTGCGCCCTATTTCGCCTGACGATCGCCCGGCCGTACCCGCATTGCGTTTTGCACGCTTGCGGGCGCGGCCGCAGTCGCGTTAGCATTTCGGGAAATAAGGGGATGCCGGCAAAGACCGGCAGAGGGCTGAATGGCACGCAGGCCGAGACGGAAGGCCGAGGAAACGAGAGCCGACATCCTGTCGATGGCGGAGATCCTGTTTCGTCAACGCGGCTATGTGGCCGTGTCGATCGCCGATATCGCGACCGCGCTCGGCATGTCCCCCGCCAATATCTTCAAGCATTTTCATTCCAAGACGGCGCTGGTCGATGCCATCGCCGAAATTCACCTTGGCGCGGCGACCGAGCGCTTCGGCGCCGTCGATGGCGATCTGCCGGCCAAGGAGCAGCTGCAGCGCTTCGTCCTGCGCCTGCTCGATTCCCATCTACAGGACATCCAGGATAACCCCTATATCTTCGAAATGGTGCTGACGACGATCCAGGCCAAGCTCGATGCCGGCACCCGCTACCGGGAGCGGATCGAACATCGTCTGGAGCAGATCATCCGGCAGGGTGTCGCCGCCGGAAGCTATAAATGCAGCGATACCGGCCATGCCGCGGTCACCGTCGCCGACGTGCTGGCCTGCGTGCTCCATCCCGTGCTGATTGCCCGCGACGACAGGGACACGCTCGTTCACAAAGCACACGACATCGTCAGCTTTGTTGATGCCGCACTGCAAAATAGCGCTTGATAAGTGACGATTGCTGAATTACGTCACTTCAGAAAGCTTTTCTTAAATTCGGATGATGGCGTTTGATCCGGATCGCGTAGCGTCTTCCATGGCGCGTCCGGCTGTTTCCGGCTGATCCTTCATATGCCAACCGCACCAGGGAATTCAGAATGATACGGCGTGCTCTCCTCCTCTCCACGGCTCTGGTCTTCGGCGGCTTCCTGGTCGCCTGCAGCGACAGCGGCAACAAGCAGGCGGGCGCAGCAGGCGCTGGTGCCGGTGCTGCCCAGCAGGCCGCACCCGTCGGCGTCGTCGCTCTGACCAAGGACAATTATCCTGTTACGACGATCCTTCCGGGCCGCGCCGAAGCCTATCAGACGGCCGATATCCGCCCGCAGGTCAGCGGCATCATCCGCGAGATCACCTTCCGCGAAGGCGGTGAAGTGAAGAAGGGCGACGTGCTCTACCAGATCGAGGACGCGCCTTATGCCGCCGCGGTCGAACAGGCCAAGGCCGCGATCGCCAAGGCTGAGGCGAGCGTCCCGAGCGCCCAGAGCAATTTCGACCGCTACCAGCGCCTCGTCGGCAGCGGCGCGACGCAGATCGAATACGAAACCGCCAAGACGACGCTGCTGCAGGCTCAGGCGGAAGTCGAATCCGCCCGCGCGGCTCTCGCCTCGGCACAGATCGATCTTGATCACACCAAGATCCTCGCCCCCTTCGATGGCATCATCGACCAGACCGCCTACAATATCGGTAACGTCGTCGCCGCCAACCAGACGACGGCGCTGACGACGGTGCGCCAGCTCGACCCGATCTACATCTCGCTGACGGAATCGAGCACCAACCTGCTGCGTATTCGCGATGCCATGGCCGCTGGCGACATCAAGGACAAGGCGAATGTTGCCTTCCGGCTGATCCTCGAGAACGGCAAGGAATACAATCAGCAGGGCAAGCTCGACATGTCGAAGCAGATCGTCAGCGAGACGACCGGCACCTTCATCATCCGCGTGCTGTTCCCGAACCCCGATCGCGTCATCCTGCCCGGCATGTATGTCCGCGCCACGGTCGGGCTCGGCTCCGAGGACGCCTACGCGCTGCCGCAGCTGGCGACCAGCCGCGACGCCAACGGCCGCCTGACGGCGCAGTTCATTTCCGGCGACGGCAAGGTCGAGACGCGCGTCTTCGAAAATGCGACGCCCTCGAACAATTCGTGGCTCGTAAACCAGGGCGTCAGGGACGGCGACCAGCTGATCGTCAGCGGTCTGCAATCGATCGCGCCCGGCATGCCGGTGAAGCCGGTTCCCATGAAAATCAATGAAAACGGTGTGGTCGTGGCTGCCGAACAGCCTGCGGCCGGTGACGCTCAGAAGCCCGCCGCGAAGTAAGTCGCGACGACTCTCACAGTGATCCAAGCCGCACAGGAATAAAACTGATGGCCAAGTTCTTCATCCGACGCCCGATCTTTGCGTGGGTCATCGCGATCACCATCATGCTCGCGGGTCTGCTCGGCATCTACACACTGTCGATTTCGCAATATCCGGATATCGCTCCGACCACGGTGCGCATCAACGCCACCTATCGCGGCGCCAGCGCCGAAACCGTCGAGAAATCGGTGACGACGATCATCGAAAAGGGCATGACCGGTCTCGACGACCTGACCTACATGACCTCGACCTCGTCGACCGGTTCGGCCAGCATCTCGCTGACCTTTGGCAACAGCGTCGATGCCGACATCGCGCAGGTTCAGGTGCAGAACAAGCTGCAGCTGGTGCAGTCGCAGCTGCCGGGAGACGTCATCGACGCCGGCATCAGTGTCACCCGCTCGACGTCGAGCATCCTGCTCGTGGGATCGCTGGTCTCGACCGACGGCAAGCGCTCGTCCGTCGATCTCGGCAACATCATCTCGAACTCGATCGAAGATCAGGTGCAGCGCCTCGAAGGCGTCGGCAGCATCAACATCTTCGGCTCCGGCTACGCCATGCGCGTCTGGCTCGATCCCTACAAGCTGCAGAAGTTCCAGCTGACGCCAAGCGACGTCACTTCGGCGATCGAGGCGCAGAACACCCAGGTCTCCGTCGGCTCGCTCGGCGCCCAGCCGACGACGCAGGGCCAGCAGCTGAACGTGACGATCACCGCCCAGAGCCAGCTGACCACGGTCGACGACTTCGAGCACATCATCCTGAAGGTCGAGAAGGACGGTTCGACGGTGCGCCTCAGCGACGTCGCCCGCATCGAGATCGGCCAGGAAAGCTATGGCGGCGCCTCGCGCTATAACGGCCAACCGTCTTCCGGCTTCGCCGTCAACCTAGCGATCGGCGCCAACGCTATCGATACCGCCGAGCGCGTCCGCGCCTCGCTGGATACGATCGGCCGCTCGCTGCCTGAAGGCGTCGAGATCACCTATCCCTACGACACCACGCCCTTCGTCGAGCTGTCGATCGAGAAGGTCATCCACACGCTCATCGAGGCGATCGTGCTGGTCTTCGTCGTGCTCCTGATCTTCCTGCAGAACCTGCGCGCCACGCTGATCCCGACGATCGCCGTGCCCGTCGTGCTGCTCGGAACGTTCGGCATCCTCGCGGCGGCCGGCTATTCGATCAACACGCTGACGATGTTCGCCATGGTTCTGGCGATCGGCCTGCTCGTCGACGACGCCATCGTCGTCGTCGAAAACGTCGAGCGCATCATGTCTGAAGAGAAGCTCTCGCCGCTCGAAGCGACCGAGAAGTCGATGGGCGAAATCACCGGCGCCATCGTCGGCATCGCGCTCGTCCTGACCGCCGTCTTCATTCCGATGGCCTTCTTCGGCGGCTCGACCGGTATCATCTACCGTCAGTTCTCGATCACCATCGTCTCGGCGATGCTGCTCTCGGCGCTCGTCGCCATCGTGCTGACGCCAGCGCTCTGCGCCACGATGCTGAAGCCCGTCGACGGTCATAAGAAGAACCGCATCGGCGACTGGTTCAACCGCAACTTCACCCGCTCGACCAACGGCTATGTCCGCAGCATCGGCTATCTCCTGAAGCGGCCGATCCGCGTCATGCTCGTCTTCCTGCTGATCGGTGCCGGCTGCGCCTATCTCTTCGCACGCCTGCCGAGTTCCTTCCTGCCGCAGGAAGACCAGGGCGTGCTGCTGACCATCGTCACGACGCCGCCGGGCTCGACGACCCAGCAGACCCAGGCCGTCGTCGAGAAGGTCGAGAACTATTATCGTGAGAACGAGAAGGACGCAGTCGATTCCGTCTTCGGCGCCCTCGGCTTCGGCTTCAACGGCTCCGGCCAGAACAGCGCGATCGTCTTCACCAAGCTCAAGGACTTCTCGCTGCGTACCGACCCGAACCTGCATGCGCAGGCCGTCGTCAACCGCGCGCTGAAGAACTTCTTCGCCATCCGCGAAGCCCAAGTCTTCGCCCTCCTGCCGCCGGCCATTCAGGGCCTCGGCGTCTCGAGCGGCTTCTCGATGTATCTCGTCGATACCGGCGGCCACGGCACGCAGGCGCTCGACGCCGCCTCCAAGCGGCTGATCCAGATGGGCAACAGCAGCGGCAAGGTCGTGGCTCTGCGCTCCAACAACAAGGAAGTCGAGCCGCAGATGAAGATCATCGTCGATCAGGAAAAGATCGGTGCCATGGGCGTCGATATCGCCTCGGTCAATTCAATGCTGTCGATCATTTTCACCGGCCGCGACGTCAACGACTTCACGCTGAACGGCGAGATCAAGCCCGTCTACGTGCAGGGCGACGCGCCGTTCCGCATGCAGCCCAGCGATCTCGATCACTGGTATGCCCGCAATACGGCCGGCGAAATGGTCCCCTTCTCCGCCTTCACCAAGACGGAATGGGCGCAGGGCGCGCCGTCGCTCGCCCGCTTCAACGCCACCAGCGCCATCCCGCTCGACGGCGCCTCGGCGCCGGGCGTCAGCTCGGGTGACGCGATGAACGAGATGGAAGCGCTGACGGCGCAGCTCGGCGGCGGCTATACGGTGGCATGGCAGGGCATCTCCTACCAGGAGCGGCTCTCCGGCTCGCAGGCGCCGATGCTCTACGCGATCTCGGTCCTCGTCGTCTTCCTCTGCCTTGCAGCGCTCTATGAAAGCTGGTCGATCCCGTTCTCGGTCATCATGGCCGTGCCGGTCGGCGTGCTCGGCGCACTTGCGGCGGCAACGCTCTTCGGCCAGGCGAACGATGTCTATTTCAAGGTCGGCCTGCTCACGACAATAGGATTGGCGGCGAAGAACGCGATTCTCATCGTCGAGTTCGCCAAGGACCGCATGGAGACCGGGATGGGCCTTTTAGAGGCGACTCTCGAAGCGGCAAGGCTGCGCCTGCGCCCGATCATCATGACCTCGCTCGCCTTCATCCTCGGCGTCGTGCCGCTGGCGATCGCGACCGGCGCAGGCTCGGCAGCGCAGAATGCCATCGGTATCGGCGTTCTCGGCGGCATGCTGGCGGCGACCGCACTCGGGATCTTCTTCGTTCCGTCCTTCTTCGTGGTCATCCGCCGGGTGTTTTCGCGGCGCAAAAATGAGGCGGGAGTGTGATAAAAATACACTGCCCGAACGCCAGACTCATTGCTACATTGCGGCCGACTGCTTCGGCATGGTGTATCTCGTTGGCACGGAGCGCGGCCGATTGCGAAGCATGATGCTTCGGACAAGAAATTTAGGACTTGGTCGAGTTACAGGAAGAACATTGCATGGTATCTCTTCGTTATGCCACACCGGCGTTGATGCTTTTGTTGGCGGGCTGCGTAAGCGGCCCGGATCATGTACCGCCGGAAATGCCTTTGCCTGCGAAGTTTGGCGAAGGCGGGGTCAAGAGCAATGGTGATGTTGCGACCGCCCAGTGGTGGACGGCCTACCGCGACCAGCAGCTGAACTCGCTGGTCTCCCAGGGTATCGGCCAGAACCTCGACGTTCTGCAGGCCCTCGAGCGCATCAATTCGGCTGAAGCCCAGGTCACCGTTGCCGGTGCCGGCGCCCTGCCGAGCCTCGTCGTCGGTGCCTCGCACACCGTCAGCGGCCAGATGGGCAACCTGCGCAACACGCGCGGCGCCACCAACACCACGGCCGGCGAAGCCAATGTCTCCTGGCTGCTCGACCTCTTCGGCGAATACCGCCGTTCGAAGGAAAGCGCGCTGGCATCGCTGGATTCGGCTTACGCCACCGCCGACGTCGCAAAGCTGACCTTCCTCCAGGATCTGGTCAACAGCTACATCGACGCCCGCTACTATCAGGAGCGCATCGAACTCTCCAAGGGCGATCTGAAGTCTCGCCGCGAGACCTTCGATCTCACCAAGTTCCAGCTCGAAGCCGGTGCCGCCTCGCGCCTCGACGTCGTCCAGGCCGAAGGTCTGGTCCAGGCGACCCAGGCCGAAATCCCCGGCCTCGAAACCAGCTTCCGCGTTTCTGCGCACCACATCGCCACCCTGCTTGGCCTGCCGGCATCGTCGCTGATGGCCGAACTGCAGAAGGGCTCGCGCCAGCCGGTCTTCCGTGGCGGCCTGCAGGCCGGTATTCCGGCTGACCTGATCCGCAACCGTCCCGATATCCGCAAGGCCGAACGCGATCTCGCCGCCGCCACCGCCAATATCGGCGTTGCAGAAGCACAGCTCTATCCGTCGATCTCGCTGTCCGGCTCGATCTCGCCCTCCTACGTCCGCCCGGTTGGCGGCAATGGCGGCCTGACCACCTGGTCCTTCGGCCCGACGCTGAACCTGCCGATCTTCGACGGCGGCCGTCTGCGCGCCAATGTCGACATCACCAAGTCGGATGCCAAGGCTGCCTATCTCGCCTGGAAGTCGGCTGTTCTGAGCGCCGTCGAGCAGGTCGAGAACGCGCTGTCGGCCGTTCGCCGCGATGCCCAGACGGTGGAAGCCCTGCGTGCCCAGGTCAAGACGACCCAGGAATCGCTGGAACTGTCGACCGCCAGCTACAAGGACGGCGCATCCTCGCTGCTCGACGTTCTCGACTCACAGCGCAACGTCTCGACCGCCCAGGCAAGCCTGGCCGCTGCCGTCCAGCAGATGGCCAAGGACTATGTCTCGCTCAACGTCGCCATCGGCGGTGGCTATGCGCCCGCAGGGGCAAAGCCGGCTGCTGTAGCAAAGGTTGAGACCGTTTCGGTCAAGAAGAAGTAACGGTCGCTCCAAACGATCCGAGAAAAGCCCCGCTTTCGCGGGGCTTTTTTTATGTTCGCAACCTCTAATCCAGTGCGGAAAACCCGCATTGCGCTAAGATTCGATTCGACAACGCCACATGCTTCCTGTACACGCTGATTAAACGATTAATCAAACCGCACGGCAAACCATGGCTTCGTCACGCCCGGGACCGAATTTGAGCAGGATCGCGACGGCGCTCGGCGTCTCCGTAGCGACCGTTTCGAATGCCTTGTCGGGCAAGGGCCGCGTTTCCGAACAGCTGGCGGAAAAGATCCGCGAACATGCAGCCGAGCTCGGCTATATCCCCAGCCAGGCAGGCCGTGCGCTGCGCACCGGCCGCAGCGGTGTCCTTGGCCTCGTCCTGCCCGATATCGCCAACCCGCTCTTTCCGAAGATCGCCCAGGCCATCGAATTTGCGGCAAAGTCCGCCGATTACGGCGTGCTGATTGCCGACTCCCGCGGCGACGTGACGGCGCAGACCGAAGCGATCAACCGGCTGATCGAGCGCGGCGTCGACGGCATGGTCGTGGTGCCGCGCCGCGCCACACGCATTTCCGCCTCCAGCTGCCCGGTCGCCGTCATCGATACGGCATCGACCCCCGGCAATACCGTCGCCGCCGACCACTGGCAGGGCGGCCAGCAGATCGCCGCCCATCTCGCGAGCCTCGGCCACAAGCGGGTGCTCATCATCGGCAACAATCCGGAATCGAACGTCCAGAACGACCGCGCCGGCGGCATCCGCTCGGGCCTGACCGCAGGGATGAGCTCGGAAACGCTGTGGATCGAGAAGCTCGAGCAGACATCGGGAAGCGGCTGCCGGCTCGGCCTCGCCAAGAAGGCCGCCGAGGGCTTCACCGCCTTCGCCGCCCTCTCCGACCTTCAGGCGCTGCGCGCACTGACCGAGCTGCAACAGGACGGCATCAATGTTCCCACCGATGTCAGCGTCACCGGTTTCGATGATCTCATCTGGTCGCCGGTCGTCACCCCGGCGTTGACCACTGCGCGCATGGACATGGACCGGATCGCCGAGATCGCCATTTCAGCCCTGCTGAAGGTGATCATGGAGAACGGCACCCGCGAGGGGATCATCGTGACTGCGGAAACCGATCGGGTGCCCATGCAACTGATCGTCCGCCAATCCTCCGGGCCTGTGAGCCCGGCAAAACAAAACCTGACAGATGGAGAACTCCTGACATGAAGACCCTCATCGCATCGGTAGCGCTGCTGGCGCTCTCCCCGCTCGCCGCCTCGGCGCAGGAGCGTACGCTGACGATCTCCGTCTATGCCTTCGCTCAGGACGACTTCAAGACGATCGTCTACGGTCCCTTCGAGAAGCAGTGCGGCTGCAAGCTGGTCGTCGAGACCGGCAACAGCGTCGAGCGCCTCGCCAAGATGGAAGCCAACAAGGCAAATCCGGTCGTCGATATGGCCGTCGTTTCGATGGCCGACGCGCTCTCTGCCACCCGCAAGGATCTGATCGAGAAGATCGACATCTCCAAGCTCACCAATTTCGCCAAGCTCTACGACATCGCCAAGGATCCGAACGGCGACGGCATGAGCGTCGGCTACACTTTCTATGCCACCTCGATCGCCTACCGCTCCGACAAGATGAAGATCGAGTCCTGGGCTGATCTCCTGAAGCCGGAATATGTCGGCCACGTCGCCTTCCCGAACGTCACGACCAACCAGGGCCCGCCGGCGCTCTTCATGCTTGGCCAGGCGCTCGGCAAGGATACGCCCGACCTGAAGGGCGCCATCGAAGCCGTCGGCGAGAAGAAGGACGACATCGTCACCTTCTACGAAAAGTCCTCGCAGCTCGTGCAGCTGATGCAGCAGGAAGAGATCTGGGCAGCCCCGATCGGCCGCTTCTCCTGGGCGGGCTTCACCAAGCTCGACGTTCCCGTTGCCTGGGCAACCCCGAAGGAAGGCCAGACCGGCGGCATGAACGTCATGATCCTGACCAAGGGTTCCAAGAACCAGGATCTGGCGCTGCAGTTCATGGATTTCTGGCTCTCCACCGACATCCAGACCAAGCTCGCCGAAAAGCTCGTCGACAGCCCCGCCAACAAGGAAGTGAAGCTGTCGGAAGCCGCCGCCAACAATCTCACCTATGGCGAAGAAACGGCCAAGAGCCTGAAGCTCATTCCCTCGGCCGTGGCGCTCGACAACCGCGACACCTGGCTGAAGGCATGGAACAACACCGTCGGCCAGTAAGCCATCCATCGCCGGTCCCGGCCTGCCGGGACCGTTTCCTTCCCGCCTGAGAAAAGGCTCCCGATGTTTCAGAACCGAGCAGAAGCTTTGGCGCTTGCGCTGCCGGCGGCGATCTTCGCCGCCGTGGTCTTCCTGCTGCCCGTCGCCATTCTTCTCTCCGAAGGCTTTCATGCCGATGGCGCCTGGACGCTATCGGCCTATACCGGCTTCTTCTCCGAGCAGCTGAACCGCACGGTCTTCATCCGCACCTTCAAGCTCGGGCTCGAAGTCACCGCCGTCTCCGCCATCATCGGCTATGCCGCGGCCTTTGCGATCGTCAACCTGCCGCCGAAGGGCAAGGGCCGGATGATCGGCCTCGTCACGCTGCCGCTGATGATCTCGCCGGTCGCCCGCACCTATGCCTGGATCGTCATCCTCGGCCGCACCGGCATCGTCAACCAGGCGATCACCGGCCTCGGCTTCAGCGACGAGCCGCTGCGCCTGCTGTTCACCGAGACCGCCGTCTTCATCGGCCTCCTGCAGCTTTTCCTGCCCCTGATGATCCTGTCGCTGATCAGCGCGCTCGAGAACATGCCGAAGGATGCGATCCCGGCAGCCCGCGTGCTCGGCGCCAACTGGTTCCAGGTGTTCTGGAAGGTGATCCTGCCGCTGACCAAGGAAGGTCTCGTCGTTGGCGGCACCCTCGTCTTCACCGGCTCGCTGACCGCCTATATCACCCCCGCCGTCCTCGGCGGCTCCAAGGTGCTGATGCTGGAAACCCTGCTCTACCAGCAGGTGTCCGTCTCCAACAATTTCGTCTCGGCCAGCGTCATTGCCTTCATGCTGATCGTCATGAGCTTTGCCGCCAACATCCTCTTGAAACGCCTGGCGACCGCGAGGAACAAGCGATGACATCCCGCCTCTTCCCGCCCATCGTCCTCGGATTGCTCCTGACCTTCCTGATCGGCCCGTTCCTGATCATCATCGCCGCCTCGCTTTCGGCTGGCGATACGCTGGCCTTCCCGCCGCAGGGCCTGTCGCTGAAATGGGTCGCCAAGGTCTTCACCATCGACAGCTTCCGCGAGAGCTTCGCCATGTCGATGTTCCTCGCCGTCTTTGGCACGCTGTCGGCGCTCATCCTCGGCATTCCCGCCGCCTACGCCCTGTCGCGCTACAAGCTGCCTTTCGGCGAGACGGTGCGCACCATCGTTTCCCTGCCGATCATCGTCCCTGGCATCATCGTCGGCCTGGCGCTGCTGCGCTATCTCGTCGTGCCCTTCGGCTTCAACATCACGCTGGCGCTGTTCTTCGCCCACACCGCACTCGTGCTGCCCTATGCCGTGCGCGTCGTCTCGGCGAGCCTCAACAACCTGCGCTCGGATATCGAGGAAGCGGCCGTGCTGCTCGGCTCCTCGCGCACCGGCGCCTTCTTCCGTGTCGTCATGCCGAATATCCGCGGCGGCATTCTCGCCGCCTTCATCCTCGGTTTCGTTACCAGCTTCAATCAGGTGCCGGTCTCGCTGTTCCTTTCCGGCCCCGGTGTCCGCACCTTACCGATCGACATGCTGGGCTACATGGAAACCACCTACGATCCGTCGATCGCAGCGCTCTCCTCGCTGCTCGCCTTCCTGTCCATCGGCATCGTCTTCCTTGCCGAACGCTTCCTGGGATTCTCGCGTTATGTCTGATGCCTATCTTCAACTCGACAAGCTGACGCTGGCCTACGGCGATACGGTCGCGGTGAAGGACCTCGACCTCACGATCGAAAAGGGCGAACTCGTCGCCCTGCTCGGCCCCTCCGGCTGCGGCAAGACGACGACGATGCGCTCGATCGCCGGCCTGCTGACGCCCGCCGCCGGCCGCATCAATCTCGACGGCGACGACATCACCCGCGTTTCGGCCAACAAGCGCAATGTCGGCCTGGTCTTCCAGTCCTACGCCCTCTTCCCGCATCTGACCGTCTACGAAAACGTCGCCTTCGGCCTGCGCCTCAAGAGCGTCTCCGGTCAGGATCTCGACAAGCGGGTCACCTCCGGCCTGAAATCGGTCGGCCTTTCGAGCTTCGCCAGCCGCAAGCCCGCCGAACTCTCGGGCGGGCAGCAGCAGCGCGTGGCGCTCGCCCGCTCGATGGTGATGGAGCCGAAAGTGCTGCTGCTCGACGAGCCGCTGTCGAACCTCGACGCCCGCCTGCGCCTCGAAATGCGCGCCGAACTGCAGCGCGTCCAGAAGGAGACAGGCGTGACGATGATCTTCGTCACCCACGATCAGGTGGAAGCGCTGGCACTTGCCGACCGGATCGTCGTGATGCTGAACGGCGGCATCGAGCAGATCGGCACGCCTGAAGATATCTACAACCGCCCCGTCTCCGCCTTCGTCGCCGATTTCGTCGGCTTCGAGAACGTCTTCAAGCTCGAAAGCGGCAAGCTCGTTACACCAAACGGTCCAGTCGATTTGCCGGCTCCTGCGCCTCAGGCGGCAGGGCTGGCCTGGCGGCCGCGCACGGTCATCCTTGGTTCCGGTCCTTTCCAGGGAACTGTGCGCGGCACCTCCTATGCCGGCAACACGCGGGAATACCTGCTGGACACGCCGCTCGGGCCGATCAAGGCGGAGGTCGATGCAGGCCCCGCGGCCCATGCGATCGGCACCGCACTTTCCTTCGACCTGCCGCTCGCCGCGGCAGCCAGCCTCTCGCGTTTCGGGTGATATGATGGGTGTCTGGATCGATACCGACATGGGCTTTGACGATATCGCCGCCATTCTGGTGGTGGCGCAGTCGAAGCTTGACATAGACGGCATTTCGCTGGTCTTCGGCAACACGCCGCTGCCGCAGGTGAAGGTCAATGCAGCAGGCGCCGCACAGGCCTTCGGCTGGACTTTCCCCATCCACAGCGGCCGCGCCAATCCCGTGATCGGCAAGATCGAGACGGCCCAGGCGATCCTCGGCGATACCGGCATCCCGACGGCAGGCCGCACGCTGCCGCAAGGAGCGGCGCTGCCCGATAGCGACGCTTTCCTCGCCCTCTGCCGCTGGCTCGAAACGGATGGCCCGCATCGCATTCTGGCGCTCGGACCGCTGACCAATATCGCCGCTCTCGCGCTGGCCCGCCCCGATCTCGCCGCCCGCATCACCGAACTCACCTGGATGGGTGGCGGGGTAACGATCGGCAATCACACGGCCTCCGCCGAGTTCAACGCCCTTGCAGATCCCGAAGCGCTGGCAATCGTCATCAGCCACGGCCTGCCGCTGAAGATGATCGATCTCGATCTCTGCCGCAAAGTCCTGGCCCGCCCGGATGACGTCACGCCGATCCGGCAGGCAGGCGGCGCCAGCGCGGCGCTGATCGCCGACATGCTGGCGGGCTATATCGATATCGGCGTCAGCCGCGGCCGCGCCGCCATGGCGATCTACGATCCTTCGGCGGCCGTCGCGTTCGTGGCGCCGGAGCTCGTGACCTTCCGCGCCGCGCGCATCGATGTCGAGCTTGCCGGCCAGTTGACCCGCGGCCGCACTGTCGTCGAGACCCGCGCCACCCATGCCGCGCCCAATACCGAATTTGCCACGGATATCGACGTCAAAGCCGCGCGTGCCCTCATCCTAGGCGCGCTCGCAAGCGAGGCCGGCAGATGAGCTCTCCATTGCGACCGGAACCGGCCGATCTCAACGATCCCCAGCTGCGCGCCCGCGCCGTGGCCGCCGCCCGCGGCGACCTGCCGTTCGACGTGCTGATCACAGGCGGAAAGCTGCTCGACGCGGTCACCGGCCTGATCCGCGAAGCCGATATCGGTCTCACGGGACCGTTGATCTCCAGCGTCCACGCACCGGGAACCCGCGCCGACACGCTTGAGATGATCGACGCCACAGGTGCCGTCATCACGCCGGGCCTGATCGACACGCATATGCATGTCGAGAGCTCGATGGTGACGCCTGCCGAATATGCCCGGGCAGTGCTGCCGCGCGGCGTAACGACGATCCTCTGGGATCCGCATGAATTCGGCAATGTCCACGGCCTCGACGGCGTGCGCTGGGCGATCGAAGCATCGTCGGGCCTGCCGCTCCGGATGATCCTGCTGGCGCCCTCCTGCGTCCCCTCCGCACCCGGCCTCGAACGCGCCGGTGCGGATTTCGATGCATCCGTTATCACCGAAATGCTGCGCTCGCCCGCCGTCGGCGGCGTTGCGGAAGTCATGAACATGCGCGGCGTCATCGAAGGCGATACGCGCATGACGGCGATCGTCAATGCCGGTCTCGCATCCGGCAAGCTCGTCTGCGGCCATGCGCGCGGCCTCGAAGGCGCCGATCTCAACGCCTTCATGGCCTCCGGCATCACTTCCGACCACGAGCTGACCTCTGGCGCCGACCTCCTGCAGAAGCTTGCCGCCGGAATGACCATCGAGCTGCGCGGCTCGCATGATCACCTGCTGCGTGAATTCGTCGAAGCGCTCGATGGCATCGGCCACCTGCCGCCGACCGTGACGCTCTGCACCGACGACGTTTTCCCCGACGAACTGCTCGATGGCGGTGGCCTCGATGACGTGATCCGCCGCCTCGTGCGCTACGGTATGAAGCCGGAATGGGCGCTGCGCGCCGCCACCTTCAACGCCGCCCAGCGCCTGAAGCGCAGCGATCTCGGCCTCATCGCCGCCGGACGCCGCGCCGATATCGTGCTCTTCGACGATCTCACCGATTTCAGGGCCCGGCTTGTCATTGCCAACGGCCGCACGATCGCGCAGGACGGTGCGATGACCGTGCCGCTGAAGCCGCTCGACACCGCGCCGCTGATGAACTCGGTCAAGCTTCCAGCGCTCGGCGAAGACGATTTCAAGGTCCGCTCCGAGGGCAACCGCGTCCGCGTCGCCACCATCGACCGCCCGCGCTTCACGCAATGGGGCGAAGCGGAAACCGCCGTCGAGCATGGCTTCGTCGTGCCGCCTTCGGGCAGCACGATGATCTCCGTCGCCCACCGGCATGGCCTCGCCGCCCCCCGCCCGCGCACCGGCTTCCTGACCGGCTGGGGCGAATGGCACGGCGCCTTCTGCACGACCGTTTCGCATGACAGCCACAACCTCACCGTTTTCGGCGGCAACACCGCCGACATGGCGGCCGCCGCGAATGCGGTGATTGCAGCCGGCGGCGGCATGGCGGTCGCCAGGGATGGCGTCATTCTGGCGCTGTTGCCGCTGCCGCTCTCAGGATTGGTGACCGAGGCCTCGCTTGCCGAGACGGCAAAGGGTTTCCGCGATATCCGCCAGGCGATGGAAAAGATCGTCACCTGGCAGCCGCCCTACCTCGTCTTCAAGGCCTGCTTCGGCGCGACGCTCGCCTGCAATATCGGCCCGCATCAGACGGATATGGGGATTGCCGATGTGCTGACGGGGAAGGTGCTGGAGACGCCGGTGCTGGAGATATTGTCGTAGGGATTGCTTGGAGGATGTAGCCCCCTCATCCGCCCTTCGGGCACCTTCTCCCCGAGGGGAGAAGGGAAAACCGGAGCGGGCCGCACGTCCCTTCTCCCCAGCGGGGAGAAGGTGCCGGCAGGCGGATGAGGGGGCCACACTCACTGCTCTCGCCCACACGCGACCTAAGCCGCCAATTCCCGCTCCACCAGCTTCACCCAATAGGCCGCCCCAAACCCGAGCGCGCCGTCATTGAAATCATAAGCCGTATTGTGGTGCAGCGCCCCATCCACGGCCGGCCCGTTCCCGAGCCACACATAGCACCCCGGCGCATTCTGCCCGAAGAAGGCGAAGTCATCCCCCGCCGTCGAGGGCGGAAAGCTGGTGCGGACCTTCGCGCCGAACACTTCGCCAGCAGCGCCAAGCGCCCGCGCCGTCGCATCGGCATCGTTGACCACAGGCGGAATACGCCGCTCGAAACCGTAGTCGGCTGATATCCCGAACATCTGCGCGGTGCCCTGCGCCAGTCGGCCGATCTCTTCTTCCAGCTGATCGCGCACTTCGGGCGAATAGGCCCGCGCCGTGCCGCCGATCTCGACGGTATCGGGGATGACGTTCAGCGCCTTCGGATCCCCCGCCTGCAGCGAGCAGGCGCTGACGACGGCCGGCTGCAGCGGATCGACGACGCGGCCGACGATGGTCTGCAGCGAGGCGAGGAAGGTGCCCGCCGCGGTGATCGGGTCGCGCCCGAGATGCGGCTTGGCGCCATGCGTGCCGGTGCCGCGGAAGGTGACACGCCAGCTGTCCGATGAGGCAAGCTGCGGCCCCTCGACGACGGCGATCTCATCGACATCGAGCCCCGGCATGTTGTGCAGGCCATAGACGGCATCGCAGGGGAAGAGCTTGAACAGCCCCTCCTCGACCATCCGCCGCGCGCCGCCGCGTCCCTCTTCGGCCGGCTGGAAGATGAAATGCACCGTGCCCGAAAAGCCCTTGGTTTCAGCCAGATAGCGCGCGGCACCGAGCAGCATCGAAGTGTGGCCGTCATGGCCGCACGCGTGCATCTTGCCCTGAACCGTTGACTTGTACGGCCGCTCGGCAATCTCGGGCATCGCCAGCGCATCGATATCCGCCCTGAGGCCGATGCTGCGCGTACCATTGCCGACCTGCAGTGTGCCGACGACGCCGGTGGTGCCAAGCCCGCGATGAACCTTGATACCGGCCTCCTCCAGCAGCTTGGCGACGATGCCGCTGGTGCGCTCCTCTTCGAAGCCGAGCTCGGGATGCGCGTGAAGATCACGGCGAAGCGAGGTGAGGAAGGGTAGATCGTTCTTGATCCGGGCGGGAATGGTCATGAACCGGGATGTCCTGTGCATGCGAAAACGGGCGCCAGAACGGCGCCCGTCTCAGGTATCCCTTTGTTCTACAAAGAGGCAGTGAGTTCAACCCCTCACGTTTCCTCGACGAAGACCTCCTCGCGCTTCTTCTTCACGCTCGGCAGGAAGACGATGATGAGAACGGCAAGCGCGATGGCGAGCAGCGTGGCGCTGATCGGCCGGGTGACGAAGGTCGTCGGATCGCCGCGCGAGAGGATCATTGCGCGCCGCAGGTTCTCTTCGAGCAACGGCCCGAGCACGAAGCCGAGCAGCAGCGGCGCCGGCTCGCAGCGCAGCTTCGCCAGCACGTAACCGATCAGGCCGAAGAAGGCGACGGCATAGAGGTCGTAGACGTTGGAATTGACGCTGTAGACCCCGATCGAGCAGAAGGCCATGATGACGGGGAAGAGCACGTAATAGGGCACCATCAGCAGCTTCACCCAGAGGCCGATCAGCGGCAGGTTCAGGATGACGAGCATCAGGTTGCCGATCCACATCGAGGCGATGATGCCCCAGAACAGCGCCGGCTGTTCGGTCGCGACATTCGGCCCGGGCACGATGCCCTGGATGATCATCGCGCCGACCATCAGCGCCATGACCGGGTTGGCCGGAATGCCGAGGGTCAGGAGCGGAATGAACGAGGTCTGTGCGCCTGCATTGTTGGCCGATTCAGGACCGGCAACGCCTGCGACCGCACCATGCCCGAATTCCTCCGGCTTCTTCGACGAACGCTTCTCCACCGTATAGGAGGCGAAGGATGCGAGGATCGCGCCGCCGCCCGGCAGGATGCCGAGCGCCGAGCCGATCGCCGTGCCGCGAAGGACCGGCGCGATCATCTCCTTGAATTCCTGCTTCGAAGGCAGCAGGCCGGTCACCTTGTTCATCAGCACCGTGCGCGTCGACTCGCCTTCGAGATTGCGCAGGATTTCGGCGACGCCGAAGACACCGACGGCAAGCGCCACAAAGTTCAGCCCGTCGGCATATTCGCGGATGCCGAGCGTGAAGCGCGGCGTACCGGTATAGATATCGGTGCCGACGAGGCCGAGCAGCAGGCCGAGCGCCACCATCGCCAGCGCCTTGATGACCGAGCCATGCGCCAGCGCAATCGACGAGACCAGACCGACGATCATCAGCGAGAAATATTCCGGCGCGCCGAACTTCAGGGCGATCTCGGTCAGCGGCGGCGCGAAGATGGCGACGAGAAAGGTGGAAACCGTTCCTGCGAAGAACGAGCCGAGTGCTGCGATCGCAAGTGCCGCCCCGGCCCTCCCCTTGCGGGCCATCTGGTAGCCGTCGATGGCTGTCACCGCCGAGGAGGACTCACCCGGCATATTGATCAGGATCGCCGTCGTCGAGCCGCCATATTGCGCGCCGTAATAGATGCCGGCGAGCATGATCAGCGAGGAGACCGGCTCCAGCTGGAAGGTGATCGGCAGCAGCATGGCGATCGTCGCCGTGGCGCCGATGCCGGGGAGAACGCCGATCAGCGTGCCGAGAAGGACGCCGATGAGGCAGAAGAGCAGGTTTGCGGGCGTCGCCGCCGTTGCGAAACCGAGCGCGAGATTGCTGAAAAGTTCCATCGCCGTCTCCTTAGAACCGGGTCCACGGACCGAAGCGCTCGAACGGCAGGCCGAGGCCATAGCTGAACACCGCAACCGAGAACACCGTGAGCCCAAGCGACAGGATCAGCGCGTAGAAGACATTCATCTTCTGCGAGGCGAAACAGGCGACGAAGGCGGCGAGGAACAGCGACGGCGCAAAGCCGAGGCCGCGAACCGTGAGCCCAAACAGGATGGGTGCCGGAAGAATGAAGAGCATCCCGCGCCAGGCAAAGGGATCGATCGGCTCGCCCTCGACGCGCAGCGCCTGGATGAAGACGATACCGCCGAGGATGACCAGCACCACCGATAGCACCAGCGGAAAATAGCCTGGCCCCATGCGCAGCGCGGTGCCGAGTTCGAGCGTGAAGGACTGATAGGCGAAGAATGCGCCGGTCGCGACCAGAAGCGCGCCGCAGATCGCATTGGTGGTGTCGAATGTGACAGATTTCATGGTGTCTCCGTGGGGTTGGAGAGAGTTGGCGTCGAAGCGGGTAACCCCCCTCATCCGCCCTGACGGGCACCTTCTCCCCAAGGGGAGAAGGGAAGCCGCGTCCCCTCTCCCCAGCGGGGAGAGGGTTAGGGTGAGGGGGCTCCGCACTCGACGTTGGCGGCCAATCAGTCGGCGTATTCGCCGGCAGCCTCGATCACCGGCTTCCAGCGGGCGATTTCGGTCTCGAGCTTGGTCTTCAGCGCAGCCGGCGTCGCGTCGGCATCCGGCGACGGCGCGGTGCCGAGTTCGGCGAAGCGCTTGACGACGTTCTCGTCCTTCAGCGCCACCTGCAGCGACTTCGACAGGCGCTCGTTGATTTCGGCAGGCGTGCCCTTCGGGGTGTAGACGCCGTGCCAGATACCGACCTCGAAGCCCGGCAGACCGCCTTCGACAGCGGTCGGAACGTCCTTCAGAACGTCGAGGCGCTTCGGCGAGGTCACGGCGTAGGCCTTGATCGTGCCGCCCTGAATCTGCTTCGTGGTATTGGTGGTCTGGTCGCACATGATATCGACCTGGCCGCCGAGCAGATCCGTCATCGCCGGACCGGTGCCCTTGTAGGGAACGGTCGTCAGCGGCGTCTGGATGGCGCTCATGAACATCATGCCGCAGAGATGCGAGGCAGCGCCGATACCGGCATTGGCGTAGGTAACCTTGTCCTTGTTCGCCTTGACGTATTCGACGAGGCTCTTGAGGTCTGCCGGTTCGAAATCCTTGCGGGCAACGATCGTCATCGGAACGTCGGTGACGAGGCCGACATATTCGAAGGCGTTCAACGTGTCATAGGCGAGCTTGCGGTAGAGCGTGGCAGACGTTGCCATGCCGATGTGATGCAGCAGGATCGTGTAGCCATCCGGATCGGCAGCGGCAACGCGACCGGCGCCGAGCGTGCCGCCGGCACCTCCGACGTTTTCGACCACGATCTGCTGGCCTAGGTCCTTCGACATGGATTCGGCGACGAGGCGCGCGACGGTATCCGTCGGGCCGCCTGCTGCGAACGGCACGACCATGGTGATGGTGCGTTCAGGATAGCCCTGTGCGGATGCACCGGCGGCGAAAAGAGAGACGGCAGCGGCCGCCGTCATGCCAAGCATGGCCTTGAAGAGTTTCATCGTTTTCCTCCCTGATGAAAACAGGCTCCGCCGGCGCTTCCCATGCGCCGGTGAGATGCGGCCATTAACAGGTGGTAAACGCGCGGGCCGCAATCGGCCGGGCATGCCGCGAGGCATAGATTTCGCCTGCGTGCGCTGCAGCATGGGTCGATTTGGAAACAAAGGCGGATAGCGATGGGTGGAAATCCACCCATTCGGCCTATTCGGAAACCAGCAGCTTCTTGTCGAGCCCGTATTTCTGCATCTTCTCGTACAGCGTCTTGCGCGAAATCTGCAGCGACTCGTAGACCGGCTTGAGACTGCCGCCATGGGCAACCAGCGCGCTGGCGATGACGCCGCGCTCGAATTCCGCGACACGATCGGCGAGCCCCGTCGCCTCGCCATTCGGCCGCTCGCCGCCATCGAGACCAAGCACGAAACGGTCGGCGGCGTTGCGCAGTTCACGCACATTGCCCGGCCAGTCACGTTGGGCGATATCGGAGATCAGATCCGGCGAAACCGGCATGTCGTCCCGCCCGTATCGCGCGGCCGCCTCGCGCGCCAGCTGGAGAAAGAGCAGCGGAATATCCGGCCGCCGCTGCGCCAGCGCTGGCACATGCAGTGTCGCGACATTCAGCCGGTAGAAGAGATCGGCGCGGAAACGTCCGGCGGCAACCTCCTCCTCCAAGTCCACCTTGCTGGTAGCGATGAAGCGCACGTCGAGCGGCACGATCTCGTTGGAGCCGAGGCGCGAGATCACCCGCTCCTGCAGCACGCGCAGAAACTTCGCCTGCAGATCGAAGGGCATCGAGCCGATCTCGTCCAGCAGGATTGTCCCGCCGCGGCCATGTTCGAACTTGCCGTAGCGTGGGCGCACGGCGCCCGGAAAGGCGCCCGCCTCGTGGCCGAAAAGCTCGCTCTCGATCAGGTTTGCGGGAAGTGCGGCGCAATTGATGGCGATGAACGGGCGGCTTGCCCGCGCGCTGATATCGTGCAGCGCCCGCGCCACCACTTCCTTGCCGGCACCGGTCTCGCCGACGATCAGCGTATCGGCATCGCTCGCCCCGATCGCCCGGATGCGATAGCGCAGGTCGACCATCACCTGCGTGCGGCCCGGCAGCCGCGCCTCGATATCGTCTCGCTTGCCCGCAACCGCCTTCAGCAGCCGGTTTTCGAGCACGAGGCCGCGCCGCTCGAAGGCGCGCTTGATGACGCCCGCCAGCATCTGCGGCGTGAACGGCTTCTCGATGAAATCATAGGCGCCCTCGCGCATCGCCTTCACGGCGAGCTGCACGTCGCCATGGCCGGTGACGAGAATGACGGGCACTTCGGCATCGATCTCGCGGATCCGGCTCATCAGCGTCATGCCGTCGGTGCCGGGCATGCGGATATCGCTGACGACGACGCCCGGAAAGCTGTAGCCGATCAGCTCCAGCACATGATCGGCATTGGAGAAGGTCTCGACGCTGAAGCCCGAGAGTTCCAGCGCCTGCGCTGTCGAGCGGCGCAGTTCCTCCTCGTCGTCAACGAGCAGGATCTTCTGTTCACTCATTCCGCCGCCTCCGGCATGGCGCCTGCGGCCGATTGCAGCTCGATGCGGAACTCCGCCCCGCCATCCGGGTGATTGGCGACGGTCAGGCTGCCGCCGAAATCCTTGATGATGTTGTAGGAGATCGAAAGACCGAGGCCGAGCCCCTTGCCGACGCCCTTCGTCGTGAAGAACGGATCGAAGATGCGCTCGGCAATCGCCGCCGGCACGCCTGGGCCGAAGTCGCGAACCGTCAGCAAGACCCTGCCCGCTTCCTCCGAGGCCCGCACCTCGATGCGCCTGTCCTCCAGCCCCTCGACGGCATCGGCAGCATTCGAGATGACATTGACCAGCACCTGCTGCAGACGCACGGAACCGGCCCGCACGACAGGCGGATGCAGGCCGAGATCGAGCCGCAGATCGGCGTCAGCCGCCTTCAGCCTCCAGGCGATGATTTCCAGCGTATCGCGGATCGCCTCGTCGAGCGGCACCGGGCCGAGCTTCTCGTTGGGCTTGCGGGCAAAGTTGCGCAGATGCTTGCTGATCGACGCCATTCGGTCGATCAGCCCGCCGATCCGGCGGATATTGTCCTGCGCCTCGTCCGTGCGCCCGCGATCGAGCAGAACGGTGGCGCTATCGGTATAGGTTTTTGCGGCCGCCAGCGGCTGGTTGAATTCGTGAGAAAGTGCCGCCGACATCTGGCCGAGACCGGCGAGCTTGCCCGCCTGGATGAGATCCGCCTGCGTCTGGCGCAGCTGCTTTTCCGTCAGCCGGCGCTCGGCGATTTCCTCCTCGATGCGGCTGTTGACGCGAGCAAGATCGGCGGTGCGCTCCTCGACGCGCCGCTCCAGCTCGTTGCGCGCTTCGGCCTGCAGATGCATGCGCTCGTTCAGCCGCATGCGCCGCTGGCGCAGCACCGCGAAGGCGAGCCCGGCAATGCAGAGAAACAGAAAGACCGCGGCAAGCGCCGTGCGCGCCTGCGCCCGGACGGAGCCGGTGTCGAGCAACACGTTGACCGTCCAGTCCTCGGCCGTCATGTAGCTGGAGAGCACCAGATACTCCTTCTGCACGCCCTCCTCGACCAGCCCCATCAGATTGTGATCCTCGAAGCGGCTGCGGCTCAGCGGCAATGCAGCGAGCGTCGCATTGGCATAGCGCCGCGATGCCTCGGTGCGTTGCAGGCGATCGGTGGTCAGCGGCAGGATGCTGTTATAGAGCCATTCCGGCTTGCCGGACATGAAGATGATGCCCTCGGGGTCGGAGACGAAAATCCGGTATTCGCCGCCCGTCCACGAGGATTCGATCATATCGATATCGACCTTGAAGACGATCACCCCGCGGATGTCATCGCCCACCCTGATCGGCGAACCGAAATAATAGCCGCGCTTCAGCGATGTCGTGCCGAGCGCGTAGAAACGCGATTGCTTGCCGGCGATCGCCTCCTGGAAATAGGGCCGGTAGCTGAAATTCTCGCCGACGAAACTATCCGGCAGATCGAAATTGCTGGCCGCGATCGTCTCGCCGTCGGGGGTGATCACGTAGATGTCGGAGGATTTCAGGAGATGGTTGATCTCCTTGAGATAGAGGTTGGCGGCATCCCGCAACCCCTTGTCTTCGGGATGGGCGACCAGTTCCTTGATGTCGTCGTGATCGGCAATCAGCGCCGGCAGCGCCTCATAGCGGTTGAGATGGCCGCTGAGCGCCGAGACTGCGAGGCGCAGCGCCGTTCCCGCCTGGGCCGAAGCCTCGCCCATATAGGCGCGCGTCGCCACCGATCCGCCGTAGTAGAAAAAGGCGAATACGACGAAAGGCACTGAAAACAGCGCGAATATAAGCCTGTGCCTCTGAGACAGCGGCGGCTCCTCCCATTCTGCCTCCCTCCCCAGGAAGGCATCCCCGACAGCCTGATTGTAATGAGCACGGAGGAGGATTCCAAGAGGCGCGGCTGCCTTGACAGCTGCGGCTCCAGATTGTCCTATCGCTGCACTGCGAGAGGACGAGTGCCATGACCGACCAGCAGACCCCGGACGACAGCAAATTGACCGCCTCCAAGCGCCGCTGGGCCGCCGAAGGCAAGTTCCTGACCGGCCGCGTCGCCCGCCCGGAAACCGACCGCCTGCCGCCCGGCCAGCATCTGGTGAAGAACTGGCCGGTGCTCGATCTCGGTCAGCAGCCGTCGATTGCGCTCGACACATGGAAGCTGGAGGTCCGTGGCCTGGTGGAAACGCCGCTGACGCTTTCCTGGCGCGACTTCCAGGCGCTGGAGCAGAGCACCTTCGTCTCCGACATCCACTGCGTCACGACATGGTCGCGCTATGACAACAAATGGAAGGGCGTCGCGACGCGCGACCTGCTCGACCGCGCCATGCCCAAGGCGGAAGCAAACTATGTCATGCTGACGAGCTACGACGGCTACACGACCAACCTGCCGCTCGCCGATTTCGCCGCCGAAGACGCGATCCTCGCGACCGCCTGGGAAGGCCAGCCGCTGACGGCCGATCACGGCGGCCCGATGCGCCTCATCGTCCCGCATCTCTATTTCTGGAAAAGCGCCAAATGGCTGCGCCGCATCGACCTGATGCCCGCTGACCGGGCGGGCTTCTGGGAGATGAACGGCTATCACATGTTCGGCGATCCCTGGCGGGAACAGCGCTATTCCGAAGACTGAACCTTCAGCCACCGGCGCCCGGCAAGGAAGACGCCGAAGATTACGGCGAAAAACCCGGTCAGCGACGCCATGCTCGCCGTATGCAGCGGTATCTCGCTCCAGCGCGGCCGGATGATATCGGCCGTATTGAACGCCTCGCCGCTGAAGCGGCAGGTGATCAGCGATAGCCCGCGCCTGATCATATCGGCATCGGCCTCGGAGACGATCGCACTCGCCGCTTCGGCCTCCCGCGGCATCTCCCGCAGGGACATCAGCACCGCCTTGGTTGCCGCCAGATAGGCATGGGCGCATTCGTTGAACGGACTTTCCTCATCCGTCACGCTGCCGGGCATGCGGCCCCAGAAACAGTAGGAATATTGGATCTGCGCATAATTCAGCACCCGGCGGAACGGCTCATCGGTATCGGTGGCGGTGGATGCAAGCGCGATGATCCGGTCACGATAATCGGCCATCACGGCCATTTCGCCGTGGGAGATTTCGGGGACGGGGATGCCGGTATGGTTGGCAGCGGACGTGCGGCTGTGGGCCATGGCGGATGGCGCGACGGCAGACAGGGCAATAACGCAGATTGCAGAACGAAGAAGCGCGTTCATTCGCGGCACTCTCAACCCCTTATCAGGTCGGTTGCTTTTATTCGGGAACTATAGCGGCCACCGGAACCCGGAGCCCCCTCACCCTACCCTCTCCCCGCTGGGGAGAGGGGAAGTCGAAGCTAGAGGCGCCCCCGAGTTCCCTTCTCCCCAGCGGGGAGAAGGTGGCCCGTAGGGTCGGATGAGGGGGCCACGGGTGCGGCGTCTTCCCGATATCCCGAGGGGCTCTCCCCTCACCGAATATTCACCGAAACGCCGGACGCCCAACAGCACCCTGCGAGGCCAACCGCTTCTCGGCCAGCATCCCGAAGACGACGGCCAGCACCGACCAGAGCACGACATGCATGCCGAGCGAGGTGATGCGGAAGCGCCAGAGGACGATGGCCGAATAGTTTTCCGGCACCTCGTTGATCGGCGGCAGCAGGTACTGCACGAGGCCGATGAAGACGATGTAGGCAATGCCGGCGATGATCGCGCCGTTCCAGATGCCGAAGCGGTGAGCAAGGCTGCGCGCAAAGGCGATCGCCGCGATCAGCGCCGCGACGGAGACGACGATCATCAGGAAGAACAGCTCGGTGCGAACGCCGATCGTATCGCCATTGCCGACAGCCGGCGGATTGGCCGGGTACTTGATGCCGGGAACGAGGATGATGGCGACGAAGGCGGCAAGCGCGATGACGGCAGCGGTGCCGCGGGCGCTGAGCGTGCTGAACCGGCCATGCACGAAGGCAAAGGTCAGCGCGAAGAGACCGCCAACGGCGACGCCATAGGCCATGGCGCCGGTGAAGAGACCGATGCCGGCCTGCGTGGCGCGGCTGACGATCTCGGGCTCTGCGGCCTCGCCGGCTGCCTGTGCCGCGGCTTCCTCGAAAGCGATCGCCTGGTCGACGAGCGGCTCACCGAAGAAATGGGCGAAGACAAACACCAGGACGCCAGCAATCGCCCCCGCGATCATGCCGCGAAGTAGAAGGTTTCCAACCATGTCAGTCGTCCTTTAGTGGCAGGGGAAGCCGAGAAGGTGGCGGGCGTCATGCACGAATTCGTGGACGTAGCCGCCGGAGAACAGCGCCATGGCGCCCTCTTCCGTGCCGACGAAATAGATGGCGATGATCATCAGCAGGCCGCCGAAGATCGCCCAGGGCAGGATCTCGCCAACCGGAATCGGCTGCGGTGCTGCGATAGGCTTGAAAGTGATGTCAGACATGTATTCCTCCTGGAATGACGCGTTCAGTCGAAAGGATGTTGCGGCAAGGTCTGACTTCCAGTTCGCTTTCGCATCCTGGTCACAGTGGCGCGACCGCGCCGGATTTACACCGGCTTCCAAACCCGCAACGTGACCGTTATATCTCTAGGCTTCGAACTGTCAACGAAACTTCATCTGCCGAAGAGGCAGCCCGGAGGCTCTCCTGTGCATACCCGGCTGACCTGGATCTGCCACGGCCCGACAAGCGCCAACCGCGAAGGCCGTTTTCCGCTGAACGAGCCGCTCGAACAGAGCGCCGTCGCTGATACCGCAGCTCTCGCGGAGAGGCTTCAGCGTGCCGATCACGTCAAAAGCAGCCCGGCGCTCGCCGCGCTGCAGACCGCCGAAATCCTGAACCTGACGGCCGCAGCCGATCCAAAGCTCGCCGACATGGATTACGGCCGCTGGAAGGGCCGCCCGCTTGCCGACCTGCAGGCCAAGGAGCCGGATGCGCTGATCCAGTGGATGACCGATCCGGACGCCGCCCCGCATGGCGGCGAGAGCCTGTCGAAACTTCAGGCCCGCATTGCCGGCTGGATGGAGGAACAGCAGACATTCGACGGCCATATCGTCGCCATCGCCAACGCCACCGTTATCCGGGCCGCGATCCTGCATGTGATGAAGGCGCCATCGAGCTCTTTCTGGCTGGCGGATATCGAGCCGCTTGCCCTGCTGCGGATGAGTTTCGACGGCCGTCGATGGGCGCTGCGCTTCAGCCGCTGATTGCAGCAAGCGTCTGTTTTCACCGCATAATTTAGATAAGCCTTACGCAAGCAAGTTGCGCCATACCTATTGAACCCGGCATGCCGGGCTCTAAGTGCATGCCCCGTGGAGACCAACCATGACGTATGATTGGAGTGGGGAGCGGACGCGGCGTGTGCGCCTTCTGAAGGTGGCAACCGCCATTGTTCTCATAGCTATCGTCATCGGCATTCCGCTGCTGATGCGCTGAACGAAGGGCGAGCAGGATGACTGCTCGCCTTTTCTCGTTATTGCTGCGGAATCTGGATCACCGCGAAGAACAGGCCAAGCTGGCGGATCGCGTGGGCGAAGCCGTCATAATCGACGGGCTTGGTGATATAGACATTGGCGCCGAGATCGTAGCAGCGCTGGATTTCGCGCTCGTCATCGGTGGTCGTCAGGATGACGACAGGCATGCGCTTGGTATGCTCGTTGTTCTTGATCTGCTCGAGAATATCGATGCCCGACGTATCCGGCAGATTGAGATCGAGCAGCATCAGCAGATAGCGGTCCTTGCTGACAGTGCCGCTGCGGTCGGGGCCGAGGATGAAGTCGAGTGCGCTCTTGCCGTTGGTGAAGGGCACGATCTCGTTGTTGACGCCGGCCCGGCGCACGTTCTTCTCGATGAGGCGGGCATGCCCCTCGTCGTCCTCGATCATGACGATCGTGACTTCCTGGCCTGTGGCTTTCATGACTCTGTACCCTTTACGATGGTGGTGAGATCCGACGGCAGAAGCAGCGTGAAGGTGCTGCCGGTGCCCTCTGTCGAAGCGACAGTAATGTCACCTCCCAAATTTCGTATTAACGATCGCACATATGCGAGGCCGATGCCTTCACCCGGCTGATCCTGTTCGCCGGCGCGGCGGAAGAGTTCGAAAACGCGCTCGCGATCGGCAACTGCGATGCCGCGGCCATTGTCCTCGACATCAATCCTGATCCGGCCCTTGCCGGCCGGCATGGCCCGCACGGCGATCCTGACAGGACGGCCAAGATAGCGGTATTTGACCGCGTTGTCGAAAAGGTTGCCGAAGATCTGGTCCAGCGAGAAGCGGTCGGTGATCAGTCCGGGAACGCGGATATCCATCTCCACCTCCCCATCGGCCTCGGCGACCTGATGATGCACGTTCGCCGCAGCCGTCTCGAGCATGGCCTTGAGGTCGATCCTCTCCGGCACCAGCTTGCGGCGTCCGTCGCGGGAAATCTTCAGGATGGCGTTGATCAGCGAATCCATCTTGCGGGTCGACGAGCGGATGAAGCTCATCGCCTCCGGCAGGTCTTCCTCGACTGCGAGGCGCGCTTCCTTGATCTCGTCCTCGCTCGGCTTCTTCTCGTCAGCCATGACATAGGCCGTGACCGCCGTCAGGCTGGCTTCGAGCTCGCTGAGGAAGCCCATGATATTGACGAGCGGTGCCCTGAGATCGTGGGTGACGATATAGGCGAAGCGCTGGATTTCCTGGTTGGCCTGCATCAGGTCTTCGGTGCGCTCGTTGACGCGCTCCTCCAGGCCGAAATTCAGCGATTGCAGCTCCTCGCGCGCCCGCGACAGGTCGCGCACGTGCTGGACGATAATGAGGATTGCCCCGCCGACGACGATGGCAATCGCCAATGCGCCGCCGATCGTCACCCATTGCAGGTTGCTTGCCGCTTTGAGCTGTTCGCCGACGATTACCCGAAGGCGGTCATCGGTCTGGCTGATGAAGCCGACGAGAACGCCGCGGGCGTCGTCCATCAGCGCCTTGCCGCTATCGTTGCGCACGATCGCCAGCGCTTCCTGCATCCGGCCGGCCTTGGCGAGCGCGACCGTATTGTCGATCTCCGCCATCTTGCCATCGACCGCCTGATCCAGCACCGGCAGCCGCTCGGCATAGTCAGGATAGTTCTGCAGCACGTCTGCCAGCCGCTTGCGCCGCTCGGGCAAATTCTTCACCGCTTGAAAGTAGGGTGCCAGATAACTCTCGTCATTGGTCAGCAGAAAGCCGCGCTGCCCGGTTTCGGCATCCTGGAGCGCGGTCAGCAGATCGACCGAACCGGTGCGGATGCGGCGCATCTCGGCAACCGTATCGGAATAGATGCGGTTCGCGCTCGTCAGCCAGAGCGACGTTCCGACGATACCGGCCAGAAGCAGCACGCCGAGCCCGAGCATGAAAAGCGTCGAGCGGACAAAGACGGCGTTGGAAGAGGACATGAGGATTCTCTGAAAAGGATTTTCTTAAATACAAGTGACGGAAAAGATCCCTGCGATCAACCCAATGACCGCGGGGAACCACACGATCCCACGACTATAAATGGGATTTGCGTCAATGCTTGGTCGGCTCGCCGGGAACCGAGCTTCGCGTCACCGACACCGGATCGCTGGCCGGAAAGCTGTCCTCCAGCCCTTGGTCGAGCTGCTCTTCGAGCGCCGCGCGATCACCGGAAGCACGCGCGCTGCGATGTACGCTCATCTCGCCGCCTTCGCTCGCGTCGGCTGAGGCCATGGCGCTCATCAGCGACTGCGCCTTCATAATGGCGTTCTGCCGGTTTAGCCCTTCTTCGCCGCGCATCTGTACCGAAACGACGGCGCCGTCATCGCTGACGAATTCCACGGTAAACCCGTCCTTGCCGCCTCTCGCGGCAATGATCTGCGTGCCAACGACCTGCATCAGCCTTCCTCCATTTTCATCTCTTCATGATTTGAAACGGGGCTGCCGCCGCTTGGTTCCCGCTCAGTTGCGCGCCTGCGGCAGATAGGAAATCTTCAGTTCCAGCTGTAGGCTGACGATCGGCAGCCGCTCGGAATTCTGAACCTCGATCGACAACCGCCGCTCCGGCGCCGACGGCAACCCATCGAGCGCCATCTCCGCCAGCACATGCTTGGCCTCCTCGATCGCCGAAAACAGATCCGGAAATTCGAACGGCAGATCGGCCGCAGCCGTGCCGTCATTGTCTTGCGTCTTGAAATAAAAAGCGGACATCAGTTCCCACTCGCCTTTTGATGCATAAAGCGGGAAGTGCACTAATGGTTTCAATGCACACGGAAAAACTTGGGAGGGAGGTCAGGCGACGGCGATCTTTTCGGGATGCGAACGCGGAGCCGGATCGACATAGGCGCCCGGCTCGTTGACCGAGCGGTCGAGCAGTTTGCGGACAAGGCCGCCTGCCGCGGCCTCCGCCCCTTCGCGGCTGTAGAAATTGCCGCGCACCTGGATCGAGGCGGCAAGCAGCCGCATGAAGGCGGTGAGCAGGAGCGGCGACGGCGCCACCGGCCGGCTCCAGAACGCATCGAGCGGCTGGCGATCCGTCAGGCCATCGATGTCATAGACGGTCGAGCCCAGCACCTTGACCGGCCTGCCTGCCTGCAGCGCGTTCAGCGCCGCCGTGGAATTGACGGTCACCAGCCCGCTGCAGCCACGGATGAGCAAATCGAGATTTTGAGTTGTCGCCGCCAAGCCATTGCAAGATTCCTTTTGGAATCCTGCAAAGCACAATGAGCGCCCTACAACAAGCTGACCGTGCAATCAGATCCCAAAAAAATCACAGCTGCGTTATCTGTGCCATAAACCAGTAATTGCTTGGATAGACACACACAAGCTGGCCGGAAAATATCTACAAATTGAGTTAAAGGCGCTTTAAAACCCGCAGAGCGTGCGAAACCGTACGGAGATTGCAGCAAACAATCACTACCCGTTTTCAACGAACATTTCAGACTTCGATGATATTGCTATGTCTTATCAGGGGTGAGGAAATGTGAATGCCGGGGTTCTTTCGCAGCCGTGCCGGACGGCAGTGTCTATCGGTCATGATGCTCGGGGGCGTCCTCTGGCTCCTCGGAATCCTGTTGGAATTCGGCGATGGCCTCTCGGCCTTCGTGCAGATGTTCGATGATTACGGCGCCGAAAAGCTTGTGCTTGCCTTCGTCATCGCCGGCGCGATGAGCTTCATCTATTCGATCCTGCGCATTGCCGATCTTCGCCGCGAGATGGAGCTGCGCGCCGCCGCGCAGTTCAAGGCCGACTGGACCGCCACCCACGATCACCTGACCAAACTGCCGAACCGCTATGCCTTCGAGCGCAAGAAGCTCGCCCGCCCGGACGCTTCCGACGAGGAGCATAACGCGGCAGCTCGCAACGTCACGGTCTTCTCGGTCGATCTCGACGGCTTCAAGAAGGTCAATGATCTCGTCGGCCACAAGGGCGGCGATATCCTGCTGATCGAGGTGGCCAGACGCATCTGTTCGCTCGGCAATGCCGATTGCGTCTATCGCTTCGGCGGCGACGAGTTCGTCATCATCGGCGCCGGCATGACCGAGGAGCGCGAGAAGCATTTCGCCCGCGTGCTGATCCAGGCCGTCACAAGACCGATCAGCATCGAAGGCTTTGCCGTCGAAGTCGGCGCCAGTGTCGGCTACGAGCGCTGGACCGAAGGCAGCGAGCCGCTCGAAAATGCCGCCCACCGCGCCGATCTGGCGATGTATGAGGCGAAGTCACGCGGCCCGAACCATGCGCTCGCCTTCGAGGCATCGATGCAGGACAAGGTCGCCGAGCGCGCCTCTCTGGAGACGAAGCTGCGCGCCGCCATCCAGCAGAAGGCCATCCGCCCCTTCTACCAGCCGCTGATCGATCTAAAGACCGGCGATATCTGCGGCTTCGAGGCACTGGCCCGCTGGACCGACGATACCGGCGTCAATATCCCTCCCCCCGTCTTCATCGGCATTGCCGAGGAAACCGGAATGATCACCGAGCTCTTCGAGAACTTGCTGTCGCAGGCCTGCCGCGACGCGCTCGGCTGGCACGCCCATATCGTCCTCTCCTTCAATATCTCTCCGGTGCAGATGGAAGATCGGCTGCTCGCCTCGCGCATCCTGAAAGTGCTCGCGGCCTCCGGCCTGCCGCCTGAAAGGCTCGAGATCGAGATCACCGAGAATGCCCTCATCCAGGACCCGGCGATCGCCGCCGTCATCCTCGACGAGCTGCATGCGGCAGGCGTCCAGATCGCCCTCGACGATTTCGGCACCGGCTATTCCAGCCTTGCCCAGCTCGCCCGCTACCGCTTCGACAAGATCAAGATCGACAAGAGCTTCGTCGCCACCTACCAGGAAGACGAGCGCCAGGAAAAGATCGTCCGCGCCATGCTCGGCCTCGGCCACAGCCTGAATATCAAGACGACCGCAGAAGGCATCGAGGAACACAGCCAGCTCGGCTACCTGACGCGGCTCGGCTGCGACATCGGCCAGGGCTACCTGTTCGGCAAGGCAATGCCCGCGGATGAGGCTGCGACGTTTATCGAAGAGCGGATGCAGACGCTGTCGGCGGCGGGTTGAATCACTCGCCCTCAGGCCTATCTCGACTGGCATGGCGCTTGGAATAGCAATCGGCACCGCCATCGGGGCGGCAACCGGATCGATCCTCTTCGAAGATACCGCAATCGGCATCGCGCTTGGCGCTGCTGCCGGAGGCTTTATGCGAAGAGGCCGATAGGTAGACATAGCGAAACCGGTCGGTGCCAGCCGTCAATTCCAATAGCGTCTTTGATTGGAGAAAAATGGTAGCGGGGGGCGGAATTGAACCGCCGACCTCAGGGTTATGAATCCTGCGCTCTCACCAACTGAGCTACCCAGCCACAACTCGAACAAGCCATTCGCAAAGCGCTCGGCCCGTCGGTGAGCGGGTTATTAAGAGCGTCTCGGCTTTGTGTCAAGCACATGAAGGAGAAAAAGGCTGCACCGCAGCATCGCCTTTCCCAAGAAATTTATGCAGCCACCGGCTGGCTCAGAAGTGCCTTCAGCGAGGCCTCGGCGGCGGGCTCACGTTCGGAGCGCTCGATGAAGCCGCCGCCGAAAACGCGGGCGTCGTCGCCGGGCGCGGAATAGAGCGCGCAGGCCTGGCCGGGCGCGATGCCGGCTTCGCCGACGGTCAGATCGACATAGATGCCCGAGGCGTCGGCACGCAGAACGGCGGGCTCCGGCACGCGGGTGGAACGCACCTTGGCATAACAGGCAAAGCCTTCGCCGGAGGCCGCCTGGAGAAGCTCCTCATCGCCCAGCCAGTTGACGTCGCGCAGATAGACGCGGTGCGTTTCCAGCGCTTCCTTGGGGCCGACGATGACGCGGCGCGAGCGGGCGTCGAGATAAACCACATAGAGCGGCTCGCCGGTGGCAACGCCGATGCCGCGGCGCTGGCCGATCGTGTAATGCAGGATGCCGTCATGCTGGCCGAGCACGCGACCGTCGAGATGGACGATCTCGCCGGCCAGCGCCGCATTCGGCTTCAGCTTGTTGATGACATCGGAATACTTGCCCTGCGGCACGAAACAGATGTCCTGGCTGTCGGCCTTCTTGGCAACGACGAGGCCCATCTCTTCGGCGAGCTTGCGGGTTTCGGCCTTCGGCAGGCCGCCGAGCGGGAAGCGCAGATAATCGATCTGCTCCTGCGTCGTCGCAAACAGGAAGTAGCTCTGGTCACGATCGGCATCGGCCGGGCGGTAAAGCGCGCGGCGGCCGGGATTGCCGGGCGCCGGATTGGGCCGCGAGCGGATATAGTGGCCGGTCGCCAGCGCATCGGCGCCGAGTTCCTTGGCGGTCTCGAGCAGATCGGCGAACTTGACCGTCTGGTTGCAGGAGACGCAGGGGATCGGCGTCTCGCCGGCGACATAGCTTTCCATGAACGGATTGATGACCGTGTCGCGGAAGCGCTTTTCGTAATCGAGCACATAATGCGGAATGCCGAGCGTCTCGCAGACACGGCGCGCATCGTCGATATCCTGACCCGCGCAGCAGGAACCGGCGCGGTGGACGGCAGCGCCATGATCGTAGAGCTGCAGGGTGATGCCGAGCACATCGTAGCCCTGGTGTTTCAAAATCCCGGCCACGACGGAACTGTCCACGCCGCCGGACATGGCGACGACGACACGGGTGTCTTCGGGCTTCTTGTCAAAATCCAGTGTGTTCACGAGGTACTGCCAACTCTGCGCTCAGGAAATTCGATTGTAGCGATCCGTGCCTTGCCCTGCAAATGCCGCGGATTGCGCTGCGCCCGCGGGGTCGGCCGCCGGTCTTTCATTGGCGCTGGATATAGAAAGGAACGCCCCGTCACGCAAGGGGCGCGTAGAACGGCCTCACTCCGCCGCCTCCCTGCGCGGCACACCGTTGCCGCCATCCATCACCGCCCTCACCTGCGGCAGCGCATGCGGATAGTCCTGCTGGATGAAATCGATCAGCTTCTCGCGGATCTCGCAGCGCAGGTCGAAGGTACGGCCGGAATTGGAGGCCGATGCCAGGATGCGAATCTCCATCACGCTCTCCTTGAAATCGGTGACGGCGACATTGACCACCCGCTTGTCCCAGAGTTTCGAGGCGGCAAGGATCTCCTCCACCTTCCTGCGGATGACCGGCACCGGCACGCTGTAATCAAGATAAAGCATGACATTGCCGATCAGCGAGGCGCTCTCGCGGGTCCAGTTCTGGAACGGGTTCTCGATGAAATAGCTGAGCGGCAGGATCAGCCGCCGCCAGTCCCAGATCTTCACGACGACATAGGTGGAAGTGATCTCCTCGACATTGCCCCACTCGCCCTCGACCAGCAGCGCATCGTCAATGCGGATCGGCTGGGTGATCGCCAGCTGGATACCGGCAAACAGGTTCTTCAGCACCGGCTGCAGCGCCAGACCAACGACGATACCGGCGACACCGGCCGAAGCCAGCAGGCTGACGCCATATTGCTTGACCGCATCGAAGGTCATCAGGCAGGAGGCGATCGCCACCATGACGATCAGGAGGTCGGCGATCCGCTCGATGATGCGTGACTGCGTCACGTGCTTGCGGGCAAGGAGATTATCCTCGGCATCCAGCTTGAAGCGCCGGAGATAGACGGTCATCCAGATATGCTTGGCGGTCCGCGCCATCGCCGCAACGAGAATGATGAAGCCGATCAGCAGGATGTGGCGCAGCGTCGAGGCCTGGTATTCCGTCAGTGGCGAGACGGTGGCGGCAAAGGACAGCGCCGCGGTCAGGATCGCCAGCCGCGCCACCCGCTCCAGCCGCGACACAAGGGAGCGCCAGAAGAGATCCCGCTCGGCAACGATGCGTGTCAGCAGGCGGAAGGCGAGCCGGTGGATGAAGAGCGCCAGCGCCACGACGACGGCGAAGATGACGGTGCTTGCCAGCCAGTCCGGAAGCCAGAAGCCTTGGGCGCGAATTTCGTTCACAAGGTCGGTCATGCCCCGGGAGCTAGGGTGCAGCGCAGCATAGAAAAGAGCCGGAGATCAAAAAGACTGCTCCGGCTCCGTCCGGCCATTCAGTTGTCGAGGCAGGGATCTGCGAACAGGAAGCCCTTCAGCGCGCCCGACAGCGTCTTCAGGCTGACGACGATCCAGATCATCGCAAGAGCTGCAACGAGCGCTGCGCCAAGCCAGGTCAGCAGCGGAAAAGTGAGAAGCTGGCCAAGGCGCAGTGTAGCGACCGCATAGACCCCGATCGGAAAGGTAAAAGCCCACCAGCCGAGATTGAAAGGCAGTTGGCCGCCGCGGGCATGGCTTGCGGTGGTCGCAATGGCAATCGCCAGCCACCAGAGCCCGTAGCCCCAGAGAAGCACGGCACCGAGCAGGCTTGCACCGGCCATGGCCGAGGCGATGTCGCCGAGCCCTCTTGCCGCCAGCACGCCGCCGCTATTGGCGGCAAAAAGCGCGAGGCCGAAGGCGCCGGTGCCGATCGGGCCGAGAGCGAGAAACCCGGTCGCACCCATGCTGGCCGGCGGCAGCTTGTGCAGCGCCATGCGCAGGAAGAGGATGACGAGGATACCGAGCGCCAGCGGCACCGAGCATGCCCAGAGCACATAGCTGGTAAACAGCATGGTGAACTGCGCGCCATCCCCCGCAAGATGCGGGATCAGCAGCGCACCGCTGCCCGCGGTGACCTCCGAGGCAACGACCGGCAGCAGCCAGACGCCGGTCATCTCATGGATTGCGTGCTGCTGGCGCGTGAACATCGCAAAGGGGACCGAGAGGCCAGCGAGCACTGCCAGCACCGCATCGAGCCACCAGAGCGCTTGCGCGATCTCGATCGCCGTATCGCCCATCAGCGGCACGCCGAAGATGACGAAGCCGTTGATGATGGTGGCAAGCCCCATCGGAATGCAGCCGAAGAACATCGACAGAACCGGATGATTGAGGACGCGCCGGGCATCCGCGGGGTAGAGAATCCATTTCGCGGCATAGATCGCGGTCAGCGCCGCAAAGAGCAGGATGTTCAGGATCCAGAGCGCCTCGCCCACGCTGTAGAGCACGGGGACTGACGGAAACTGCGCCAGGCAGACGCCAAGGATCCCGGTGCCCATCGTCGCCGCAAACCAGTTGGGGGTGAAATGGCGGATGATCCGCAGGCCTTCGCCGGAGATACCGTCGGTTTCGATTTTCGTGAGAATGGTCATGCCGCTTGCCTCGTCTTTCTGGCATCACGAATAAACGTCTCAATTAATCGCTTCCAACGAATTGTAATTGTCATTTCATTCGATAAAATCGAACATATGACCTTGGAACAGCTCCGCATCTTCGTCGAAGTCGCCGCCCGCCAGCATGTGACGCGGGCCGCCGAACATCTGAACATGACCCAATCGGCCGTCAGCGCCGCGATCACCGCCCTAGAGACACGCCACGGCGTGACACTGTTCGATCGCGTCGGCCGCTCGATCGTTCTCAACCAGACCGGCCAGTTGTTCCTGAAAGAAGCGCAGCAGGTGCTGGCGAGCGCCCGGGCGGCGGAAGCGGCGCTGATGGATCTCTCGGGCCTGATGCATGGCGAGCTGTCGATCGCCACCAGCCAGACGGTCGCCGCCCATTGGCTGGGCCCGAAGCTCGCGGCCTATCGCAGCCGCTATCCCGGCATCAGGCTCAATGTCGGCATCGGCAACACGGCGGACACCGCCGATGCGGTGATGAACGGCAAGGCGGAGATCGGGCTGATCGAGTGGCGGGAGGAGAGGCGCGGCGTTTCGGCCCGGCAGGTAGCGATCGACGAGATGATCGTCATCGTCGGCCACGACCACCCCTGGGCAGATGGCAAGCCGCGCCGTGTGGAGGATTTCAGACAGACGTCCTGGGTGGTGCGCGAAGCCGGATCCGGCACGCGCCACGCCTTCGAGAGCATGATCGAGGCCAAGGGCATGACGCTTGCGGCGCTCGACGTGGCGCTGATGCTGCCCGCCAACGAGCCGATCATCGGCGCCGTCGAGGCGGGTTTGGGCGCGACGCTGATGTCGCGCAGCATCGCCGCGCCGTTTCTGAAGAGCGGATCGATCGCCGAAGTGGCGGTAACGCCGCTGCCGCGGCCATTCTTCCTGCTGCGGCATGAGGAGCGCTATCGCAGCAAGGCGGCGGATGCCTTCGATGCGATGATCTCAACCGTGGGCGGCGCGCTTTAGCGGCGCTTCGGCATCGATCAGCCGCTCGGCCTCGCGCTGCGGCATCGGCTTGCCGAGCAGATAGCCCTGCACCTCGGCAAAACCTTCCTGGCGCAACCTGTCCAGCTGCTCCTCGGTCTCGATGCCTTCGGCCAGCGTCACCGCGTTGAAGCCGGAGCCGATACCGGCGACGGCGCGGATGATGGCGAGATTGCCCGGATCGCTCTCCATGCCGGCAACGAAGCTGCGGTCGAGCTTGATCTTGTCGAAGGCGAAGGCGCGCAGATAGCTGAACGAGGAATAGCCGGTGCCGAAATCGTCGATGGCGATGCGGATGCCGAGTTCCTTCAGCGCCCTAAGCAGCGGCAGGCTCTGCTCGACGTCGGCGAGGAAGACGGATTCGGTGATCTCGATTTCCAGCCGCTGCGGCTGCAGGCCGCTGTCGCTGAGCGCCGAGACGACCGTTGCCAGCAGCGTGTTGTGGCGGAACTGGCAGACCGAGAGATTGACGGCGATCTTCAGATGCTCCGGCCAGGACGCAGCGGCCCGGCAGGCCTCGCGCAGTACCCACTCGCCGATCGGCACGATCAGCCCGGTATCCTCGGCAATCGGGATGAATTCCATCGGCGCCACGAGCCCGCGGACCGGATGGCGCCAGCGGATCAGCGCCTCGAACCCGGCAAGACGCCCGGTCGCGGCCTGGACGATCGGCTGGTAGTACAGCTCGAACTGATCCTTCTCCAGCGCGTCGCGCAGCTCCGCCGTCAGCTGGTGGCGCCGTTCCGCCTCCAGCCGCATCTCGGCCTCGTAGAAGCGATAGGTCGAGCGGCCGCTTTCCTTGGCGGCGTAAAGCGCCAGGTCGGCATGGCGCATCAGCACATCGGCATCGCCCGCCTGCTGCGGCGCGAGCGCCACGCCGATCGAGCAGGTCACATGCTCGTTGCTGCCATCGAGATCGAAGGGGGCGCTCAGAACGGCAAGCAGCTGCTCGGCAAACCGCTTGGTGCGGCCGCAATCGCCGCCCTTGAGTACAACGGCAAATTCATCACCGCCGAGCCGGGCGACGAGATCCCCATCCTCGACCAGCATCTGCAGCCGCTTCGCCACCTGGCAGAGCAGAGCATCGCCGGCCGCATGCCCCTTGCTGTCGTTGATGAGCTTGAAATGATCGACATCGAGATAAAGCAGCGCCACTGGCGCCTCGGCAGTGGCCGCAACCGCGTGGCTCTCGATGAAATCCGCGAAGGCAGCGCGGTTCGGCAGCCCGGTCAGCGCGTCATGCATGGCGAGATGCGCGAGCTTCGCCTCGAAAGCGCGCTCCTCGGTCACGTCCTGCGAGATGCCAAGCAGATAACGCCGCGCCCTGCCCTCCGCCGCCGGCAGCGCCAGCTTCACCGTCTTCAGCAGGCGGTGCCCGCCGCCGCGCTTCGGCACCGTTTCTTCGAAGGTCACGGTGATATCTTCGTCCAGCACTTGCCGGTCCTGCTCGCGGAAGAAGCCGGTCTTGTCGCGGAACACCATGCGATCGGTCTTGCCGACGATCTCGCGGCCCGGCATTTCGGCGATCGCCGCGCTCTGCCGGTTGAACAGCACGTAACGGCCGTCGTCTTCCATATCCTTGACGAAGACGCCGACCGGCAGGTTGTCGACGATGCTGTCGAGCAGCGAGCGGGTATCGGTGACCTGCCGCCGCGCGGCATTCACCTCGGTGCGGTCCTGAACGATGGCGAGAATGGCATCGCCGCCGTCGAACCGCACCTCGCGGCCATAGGTCAGAACCTCGAATGCCTCGCCGGTCGCCTTCAGATGCGTCCAGCGCTCGGCGCGCTCGATATCGGTACGCCCCTGAACGGCAGTCATCATCCGCTCGCGCTCGGCCGGCGGGCGGATGTCGAGCACGGTCATTTTCCGGAACTGCTCGGCCGAATAGCCGTAGAGATCATGGGCGGCATTGTTGACGATGAGGAAGCGCAGCGTCCGGGGATCATAGACCCACATCGGTGACGGATGGGTTTCGAACAACGACCGGAAGTCGTCGTTCGGAACTTGAAATTCATCGGTCTTCGTCGTGGTGGGGGCCATGAAGTCTTTTCGGATACAAACAGCGGACCGCGATGTTGTAACGAAAAAAGCTAAATAAAATCAAAATGATAGGATGCATAAACTTTGTGCGATCGCTTATTTAATAAGCAGCCTCGGATAGATTTATGCCGCCGGATCGCGCAAAAGATGCATAGAGGAAGTTCGATCTCTACGCCGCTTGGCACCCGGTCAATGTTGGTGATGCGTGCACTGGCCATGATCGGCAAGGATCTCGATCACCCGGCACTGATCGACGCGGCCGTGCCCGCAGCCCTCGACCATGACCTCGAGCTCCGCCTTCAGCGCCGTCAGGCTGCGGATGCGCTGCTCGACCTCCGCCAGCCGCGCCTTGGCAATCGCATCGGCGGAGGCGCAGGATTGATGCGGATCGTCCTGCAGCGTCAGCAGCGTCCTGATCGCATCGACCTCGAAGCCGAGTTCGCGCGCGTGGCGGATGAAGGCGAGGCGCCTGACGTCCTCGGGCTCATAGGAGCGCTGGTTGCCTTCGCTGCGAACTGGCGCGGCAAGCAACCCGATGCCCTCGTAGTACCGGATGGTCGGCACCTTGACGCCGCTCTGGCGCGCAGCATCTCCGATAGTGATTTTTTTCATGATCGCCTCTTGCACCTCTAGTCGCTAGAGGATGTAGGAAGAATACCGGTAGATGACAAGGAACCGGATCATGGCTGAAACATCCCAGGCAAAATACCGCGTCGGCGGCATGGATTGCGCCTCCTGCGCATCGAAGATCGACACGGCCGTTCGCCGCGTTCCCGGCGTCGAAGATGTTTCCGTATCCGTCACCGCGGGCACGATGACTGTCAGCCACGACGGCAGCAGCGATCTCGGCGCCATCGAGAAGCGGGTAACGGGGCTCGGCTATTCCGTCGTCCCCATGCCGCTCGGCAAGCAGAGCGCCCCTGCCCCGTCATCTCCCGCGCATCACGATCATGACCACGCCGGGCACGATCACGCCCACCATGACCACGACCACGCGGAAATCGAAGGGCTGCACGGCCACGACCATGCGCAGATGGATGGCCCATGGTGGAAAAGCCGGAAGGGCCAGCTCACCATCCTGTCCGGCATCGCTTTCGCGGTCGCCTATGCGGCCGGCCATCTCCTGCCACAGATCTCTGCCTATGCCTTCACTGTCGCCATGCTGATCGGCCTTATCCCGATCGCGCGGCGCGCGGTCATGGCAGCGCTTGCCGGCACGCCCTTCTCGATCGAGATGCTGATGACCATCGCCGCCGTCGGCGCCGTCATCATCAATGCCGCCGAAGAAGCCGCGGCCGTCGTCTTCCTCTTCCTCGTCGGTGAATTGCTCGAAGGTGTCGCGGCGGGCCGCGCCCGCGCCAGCATCCAGTCGCTGACGACGCTGGTCCCGAAGAGCGCATTGCTGGAGGAAAACGGCGCGACGCGCGAAGTTCCCGCCGAAGCGCTTGCCGTCGGCTCGATCATTCTCGTGCGCCCCGGCGATCGCATCTCCGCCGACGGCACCATCGTCTCCGGCGAAAGCGCCATCGATGAATCGCCGGTGACTGGCGAAAGCGTTCCCGTTCGCAAGGGACCCGACGATACGGTCTTCGCCGGCACCGTGAATGGCGACACGGCGCTCCGCATCCGCGTCACCGCAGCGGCCGCCGACAACACCATCGCGCGTGTCGTCAAGCTCGTCGAGGAAGCCCAGGAATCCAAGGCGCCGACGGAGCGCTTCATCGACCGTTTCTCGCGCTATTACACGCCTGGTGTCGTCGCTGTCGCCGCCCTCGTCGCCATCCTGCCGCCGCTCGTTGCCGGTGGTTCCTGGAGCGAATGGGTCTACAAGGGCCTCGCCATCCTGCTGATCGGCTGCCCCTGCGCGCTCGTTATCTCCACCCCCGCCGCCATCGCCGCCTCGCTCTCCTCTGGCGCCCGCCGCGGCCTGCTGCTGAAGGGTGGTGCGGTTCTGGAAGGTCTCGGCAAGATCACCGCCGTGGCGCTCGACAAGACCGGCACGCTGACTGAGGGAAAGCCGAAGGTCACAGACATCCTCGCCTTCGGCAGCTTCACCGGGGCGCAGGTCCTCTCGCGCGCCGCAGTGCTGGAGCGCAGCTCCAGCCACCCGCTGGCGCTGGCGATCCTCAACCGCGCGGCGGCAGACAAGGTGCCGGTGCCCCCGGCATTCGAAGTCGCCGCCATTGCCGGCAAGGGCATGACTGGCCGCGTCGGAGGCGAGCAGCTCGATCTCTTCTCTCCCGCCGCAGTCCGCGAACAACTGAGCCCGGAACAGGACAGCGCGATCCAGGCGCTGAACGATCAAGGCAAGACGGTCTCGATCCTGCTCGTCAACGGCGCGATCGCCGGCGTTATCGCCATGCGCGACGAGCCGCGCGACGATGCGGCAGCCGGGCTGAAGGCGCTGACGGCGCGTGGCGTCAAGGTGGTGATGCTGACCGGCGACAATGCCCGCACCGCAAAGGCGATCGGCGAGCAGCTCGGCATCGAGGTACGCGCCGAGCTGATGCCTGAAGACAAGCAGCGGATCGTCGGCGAACTGAAGCGCGAAGGCTTCACCGTCGCCAAGGTCGGCGACGGCATCAACGACGCCCCTGCCCTTGCGGCTGCCGATATCGGCATCGCCATGGGCGGCGGCACCGATGTGGCGCTGGAAACCGCCGATGCCGCGATCCTCCACGGTCGCGTCGGCGATGTCGCCGCCATGATCGCGCTCTCGCAGCGGACGATGCGCAACATCTTCCAGAACATCACCATTGCCCTCGGCCTGAAGGCCGTGTTCCTGGTCACCACGATCATCGGCATCACCGGCCTCTGGCCCGCGATCCTCGCCGACACCGGCGCGACGGTTCTGGTAACAATCAACGCGCTGCGTCTGTTGCGCCCGGCGCGTTGAAAAATCCGCACTCGCGGAACATTTTGGCCTGTCGCGCATTCACGCTCGCGGGCGGACTGCGCCCTGGCGATTTCAGCGGGAGGACACCATGGATCGCAAAAGTCTTATGGCATTG
This sequence comes from Rhizobium sp. Rhizsp82, assembly GCF_047325115.1. Classification (NCBI taxonomy): domain Bacteria; kingdom Pseudomonadati; phylum Pseudomonadota; class Alphaproteobacteria; order Hyphomicrobiales; family Rhizobiaceae; genus Rhizobium; species Rhizobium sp. Rhizsp82. Next base: position 53,083 of record NZ_CP168570.1, read on the forward strand.
CTGGGCATTCTGGCCGTTGCGGGCTACCAGAACCGCGACAACATAACGGCGACGCTGCGCGAGATGACCGGCGGCGGGCAGCCGCAGGGCTCCGGGGCGCAACCCGGCGGCGCGGCTCCACAGGCCGATGGCGGCCTCGGTGGCCTGCTCGGCGGCATTCTCGGCGGCGGGGATAGTGGCGGTGCAGCACAATCCGGCGGCCTTGGTGGATTGGGCGGCCTGCTTGGCGGTCTCGCCAGCACCGGCCTTGGCGATCTGCTCAAGGGCAATTCCGCCGGCGGCATCCTGAGCGGCGGTCTTGGCGGGCTGCTCGATCACTTCCAGCAGAACGGCTTCGGCGACACGGCAAACTCCTGGGTTTCCTCGGGAGAGAACAAGCCGATCGACAACGGCCAGCTCTCCCAGGCGCTCGGCCCCGACATTCTGGACGAGCTCGCCAAGGCGACCGGCCTGAACAAGGACGACCTCCTCGCCCGGCTTTCGAAGACATTGCCGCAGGCCGTCGATGGGCTGACGCCGCAGGGCCGCGTGCCTGACGCGGGAAGCATCAGCGCCTGATCCCCAATCGCACGAAAAAGCCCGGCGCAGTCTCCCGCGCCGGGCTTTTCTATGTCTTCCTGGGAGGAAAATCAGTCGACTGCGAAGACCAGCGGCTTTGCCTGGCGGATCGCCGCATTGGCCGTCAGCTTCGCCAGAACTTCATCGCTCAGCGGACCATCGACATAGAGCAGCGCGATGGCATCGCCGCCCTGCTTGTCACGGCCGAGCTGGAAATTGGCGATGTTGACGCCGGCAGAGCCGAGCGTCGTGCCGATGAAGCCGATCATACCAGGGACGTCGGTATTGGTGATGTAGACCATGTGCGAACCGACATCGGCGTCGAGGTTGATGCCCTTGATCTGGATGAAGCGCGGCTTGCCATCCGAGAAGACGGTACCGGCAATCGAGCGCGTCATCGTGTCGGTCTTCACCGTCAGCTTGATATAACCGTCATAGACGCCGGTCTTGTCGCGCTTGACTTCGGAAAGGACGATGCCCTTTTCCTTGATCATGACGGGAGCCGAAACCATGTTCACGTCGGCAACCTGACTGCGGATCAGGCCGGCCAGCGTCGCAGAGGTGAGTGCCCGGGTGTTCATGCCGGCGGTGACGCCGTCATAGAGGATCTCGATTTCCTTGATCGGCTCGTCGGTGACCTGGCCGACAAAGGCGCCGAGAACGTCGGCGAGCTTGATGAACGGCTTGAGGATCGGCGCTTCTTCAGCGGTGATCGAGGGCATGTTGATGGCGTTCGAAACCGCACCCTTGACGAGGTAATCCGACATCTGCTCGGCAACCTGCAGAGCGACGTTTTCCTGCGCTTCCGTGGTCGAGGCGCCGAGATGCGGCGTGCAGACGACGTTCGGCAGGCCGAAGAGCGGGCTTTCCTTGGCTGGCTCGACTTCGAAGACGTCGAAACCGGCACCGGCAACGTGACCGGACTTGATGGCCTCAGCGAGTGCAGCTTCGTCGACGAGGCCGCCACGGGCGCAGTTGATGATGCGCACGCCGGGCTTGGTCTTGGCGAGATTTTCCTTGCCGAGAATGCCGCGGGTCTTGTCGGTCATCGGCACGTGCAGGGTGATGAAATCGGCCTGGGCCAGCAGCTCGTCGAGCTCGACCTTGGTGACGCCCATTTCCTGGGCGCGTTCGGCCGAGAGGAAGGGGTCATAGGCGAGGACATGCATGCCGAGGCCAATCGCCTTCTTGCAGACGATGCCACCGATATTGCCGGCGCCGATAACGCCGAGCGTCTTGCCGGTGATTTCGACACCCATGAACTTCGACTTTTCCCACTTGCCGGCCTGCGTCGAGGCATCGGCCTGCGGCAGCTGGCGGGCAACGGCAAACATCAGCGCGATGGCGTGTTCGGCCGTGGTGATCGAGTTGCCGAAAGGCGTGTTCATGACGATGATACCGCGGCGCGATGCAGCCGGGATATCAACATTGTCGACGCCGATGCCGGCGCGGCCGATGACCTTCAGGTTGGTCGCCGAAGCGATCAGCTTTTCGGTCGCCTTGGTGGCCGAACGGATGGCAAGACCATCATAGTTGCCGATGATTTCGGCGAGCTTGTCCTTGTCCTTGCCGAGCTGCGGCTGGAAATCGACTTCGACGCCGCGGTCACGGAAAATCTGGACGGCGGTTTCCGACAGTTCGTCGGATACGAGAACGCGAGGTGCCATTGGGGGCTTCCTTCAAAAAGTTCAGCGATGGATGAAATCAGGGATGCTGGGCTCCGCCATCAAGACGGAGCCTTATGCGATCAGCTCAGGCAGCAGCCTGGGAAAGCGTAGCTTTCTGCGTTTCGAAGGCCCAGGAGAGCCACGGCATCAGCTTCTGCATGTCGGATGCCTCGATCGTCGCACCGGCCCATATGCGCAGGCCCGACGGGGCATCGCGGTAGGCGCCGATATCATAGGCGACGCCTTCCTTTTCGAGGAGAGCGACGAGACCCTTGGCGAAATTCGCCTGGCCGTCCGCGTCGAGAGCGACGACATCCTTGTCGACGATCTTCAGGCAGATGGAGGTGTTGGAAGCCGTCTCGGCCTTGACCGCCAGGTTGGCGATCCAGTCATTGGCAGCGATGAAATCGGCGATGACCTTGGTATTGGCATCGGCACGCGCCATCAGCGCCTTCAGGCCTCCGAGCTTCTGAGCCCAGAGCAGCGCATCGATATAGTCCTCGACGCAGAGCATCGACGGCGTGTTGATCGTCTCGCCGGTGAAGATGCCCTCGATCAGCTTGCCGCCCGAGGTCATGCGGAAGATCTTCGGCAGCGGCCAGGCCGGCGCATAGGTCGTCAGGCGCTCGACGGCGCGCGGCGACAGGATGATGACGCCATGAGCGCCCTCGCCGCCGAGAACCTTCTGCCAGGAGAAGGTGACGACATCGAGCTTGGCGAAGTCCATGTCCTGGGCAAATGCCGAGGAGGTCGCGTCGCAGATCGTCAGGCCCTTGCGGTCGGCAGGAATGAAATCGGCGTTCGGAACGCGAACGCCCGAGGTGGTGCCGTTCCAGGTGAAGACAACGTCGCGGTCGAAATCGATGGTCGAGAGATCGGGCAGCTCGCCGTAACCGGCTTCGATCTTGCGCACGTCCTTCAGCTTCAGCTGCTTGACGACATCGGTGACCCAGCCGGCGCCAAAGCTTTCCCAGGCGACCATGTCGACGCCGCGCTCGCCGAGCAGCGACCAGAGCGCCATTTCGACGGCGCCGGTATCGGAGGCAGGAACGATGCCGATGCGGTAGTCCGCGGGCACTTCCAGAATTTCACGGGTAAGATCGATGGCCTGCTTCAGCTTCGTCTTGCCGACTTTCGCACGGTGCGAGCGGCCGAGAGGCGCGTCGGAGAGAGCATCGAGCGACCAACCGGGGCGCTTCGAGCAAGGGCCAGAAGAAAAATGGGTGTTATTCGGACGTACGTCCGGCTTTGCGGTGGCAGTGGCCATATGTATACCCTTCCAGGTAATTAGCCTCTCGTTGGGGAGAGGTGTCCCGCCGCCGTAGATACAGACGTCGCCCGTCATGGTCAACGGAGAAGTGTCGCAGCCTGAGGATTTTTTGACGCAGGCGCGACGGATGGCCACAAACGCAAAAAGCCGCCCGAAGGCGGCTTTCGCAAATCAGTCTCGATCCGATTACTTGTAAACCGGCTGCTGCAGCGGGATCGCCGGAGCGGGTTCATAGGCAACGGGCTCCTGGCAACCGCCGAAGAGGTAACGGGCACCGGCGCGGACTTCGTGGACGTTGAAGCCCTTGTCACGGCCCGGGCCGCCGTTTTCAGCGTAGCCGAACATGCTGCCGCCGTTGACATGCAGGAAGCGGTAGCCGAGGTCGGCCTTGACGTTGCAGCTGACGTCGATGGAGGTACCGGCCATCAGAGCGTAGCTGAAGCGCCAGTTGCCCTTGCCGTTATGCGTAACTTCGTCATCGCAACCGCCGCCGTCGTCCTGGCAGGCGACGTTGCGGAGGTTGTTCCACTTGACGTAGGAGCCACCGATACCGGCACCGGCGTAAGGCGTGAAGATGCCGTAGGTGCCGAGATCGACATAGGCGTTGGCCATCAGGTTCCAGGCGCTCAGCGACGAACGATCGCTCGACGTGCAAGGCTCGAGCGGCGAGCCGCACTCGCCCGTGGTCGAACCGTGGAAGTCAGCCTTGGTCAGGTAATCCAGCGTCAGATCGGTGCGCAGGTAGTTGTTGACCTGGTAACCGACACCGCCGCCGACGGTGAAGCTGTCGCGAAGATCGGCGCTGGTGAAATCAACTTCGTTGTCATTGCTGCCTTGGAAATAGCGGGCGCCGCGCAGATCGGTGAAGCCGTAGCCGACGTCACCGCGCAGATACCAGCCGGTCGTTTCCGTGACCGTGACTTCCGGCGGCATTTCCGGGACCGGCTCGACAGGAGCGAGATCGGCCGCCAGTGCATTCGATGTCATCAGCAGTGCGGCGAAGATGCCGGCCAAGCTTCTTTTCATGATCCACTCCAAAGAAGTTACATTGGCCCGGCACGCGCCTGCCAATCTGATACGCTTTGCATGGATAATGAACGGGAAACGTTAAAACCCGCTTAACTACGAATATTTACCGTGTTTCTTCAGAGATCGCTCACCATAGTCAGTGGCGCAAAGAAAAAGCCGGCGCTGAAAGCACCGGCTTCATGATTGGCTGGAACGTTAGTCTTAAGCCGCGCTGCGCACGTTCGAGATCGTGCCGATCAGGTCGTTGACGATGCGCTCGATCTGGGCGCGGTCGTCGCCTTCGGCCATCACGCGGATCAGCGGTTCGGTGCCGGAGGGGCGGATGACGAGGCGGCCGTTCTTGGCGAGCTCGGCTTCGGCATCGGCGATCGCCTTCTGCACCTGGATATCCTCGAGCGGCTTGCCGCCGGAGATGCGGACATTGCGCAGCAGCTGCGGCACCGGCTCGAACCGGCGGCAGATCTCGCTGACCGTCTTGCCGGTGCGCTTCACGGCCGCCAGGATCTGCAGGGCAGCCACGAGACCGTCGCCCGTCGTGCCGTAGTCGGACATGACGATATGGCCGGACTGTTCGCCGCCAACATTGTAATTGTGCTGGCGCATATGCTCGACGACATAGCGGTCGCCGACCTTGGTGCGGGCAAGGTTCATGCCTTTGTCTTCCAGGAAACGTTCCAGGCCGAGATTGGACATCACGGTGGCGACGATGCCATTGCCGCGCAGCTGCTGGCTGTCGGCCCAGCTTTCGGCGATGACGGCCATCAGCTGGTCGCCGTCGACGATTGCGCCGTTTTCATCGACGATGATCACGCGGTCCGCATCGCCATCGAGCGCGATGCCTATATCGGCGCGCACTTCATCGACCTTCTTCTGCAGGGCGACCGGGCTCGTCGAACCGCAATTGAGATTGATGTTCGTACCGTTCGGTTCGTTGCCGATCGTCACGACATCGGCGCCGAGTTCCCAGAGCGCGGCCGGAGCGACCTTGTAGGCGGCGCCATTGGCGCAGTCGATGGCGATCCTCAGGCCCTGTAGCGTCACGTCGCGCGGCAGCGTGCGCTTGGCATGCTCGATATAGCGGTCGTGAACGCCGTCGATGCGTTTGGCGCGGCCGATATCGTCAGACTTGGCAAGTTGGCCGGACAGGTCCTTCTCGAGCAGCTCTTCGATCTGCTGCTCGATGTCGTCGGAAAGCTTGTAGCCGTCAGGGCCGAAGAGCTTGATGCCGTTGTCTTCGTAAGGGTTGTGCGAGGCGGAGATCATCACGCCGATATCGGCGCGCAGCGAGCGCGTCAGCATGGCGACAGCGGGAGTCGGGATCGGGCCGAGAACGAAGGCGTCGATGCCGGCGGCGGTGAAGCCTGCGACCATCGCGTTCTCCAGCATGTAACCGGAAAGGCGGGTGTCCTTGCCGATGACGACGCGGTGGCGGTGGCTGCCGCGGCGGAAGATGGTGCCGACTGCGATGCCGACCCGCATCGCCAGATCCGGTGTCATCGGGAAGATGTTCGACTGGCCGCGAATGCCGTCCGTGCCGAAGTAACGTCTTTTCATATGTACCCCTATGCTTCCGGCGCGCCAAGAAGACGGCGCCATGTGCCAAGCAATTCCCGGCTGCGGGAACGAATCAAATCGCTCGAAATCCACTGATGCAGCCTGCTCATGATAGCGGCATGCCACAAAACGCAGGCGCCATCACGTCAATTACGACGAAAACCGATTATATCGCGTTACTGCACAGAAAAGGCCGGATTTCCTGGGGAAACCCGGCCTCTCTTAAGCTTAGTCCGTTGTACTTTCGGTCAATGCGGCTGCGGCTCGAGGCCACCTTCGGCCTCATCGCCCTTGGACGCCGGACGGGCGCCAGCCTTCGGAACAGCCGAACCACGGCTCGGCGGCGTATCGTCGCCAAGATCGCGCGCCGGCTTTTCGCCGCGGATAAGCGCCTTGATCTCTTCGCCGGTCAGCGTTTCGTATTCCAGCAGGCCCTCGGCAATCGCGACGAATTCGTCGTGGTTGTCGGTCAGGATCTGGCGGGCCTCGGTATAGGCGTCTTCGATCAGGCGGCGCACTTCGCTGTCGATCTTCTGGGCCGTCGCTTCGGAGACGTTCTTCGACTGCGAAACCGAATGGCCGAGGAAGACTTCCTGCTGGTTTTCACCATAGGCGACCTGGCCGAGCACGTCGGAGAAGCCCCACTGGGTGACCATGGCGCGGGCAAGCTTGGTGGCCTGCTCGATATCGGAGGACGCACCCGAGGTGATGTTCTCCTTGCCAAAGGTCAGTTCCTCAGCGATACGGCCGCCCATCATGATGACGAGACGCGAGACCATCCACTTATAGCTCATCGAGTAGCGGTCGCCCTCGGGAAGCTGCATGACCATGCCGAGAGCACGGCCGCGCGGGATGATCGTTGCCTTGTGCAGCGGATCGGCGACGGCAACCTTGAGCGCCGTGATCGCGTGACCGGCTTCGTGATAGGCCGTGAGCTTCTTTTCCGCCTCGGTCATCGCCGAAGAGCGGCGCTCGGCGCCCATCATGATCTTGTCCTTGGCGTCTTCGAATTCCTGCATGGTGACGACGCGCTTGTTGCGGCGTGCGGCCATCAGGGCAGCTTCGTTGACGAGGTTCATCAGGTCGGCACCCGAGAAACCGGGCGTACCGCGCGCCAGCGTCTTCAGATCGACATTCGGAGCCAGAGGAACATTGCGCGCATGAACCTTCAGGATACGTTCGCGGCCGACGATATCGGGGTTCGGAACCACGACCTGGCGGTCGAAACGGCCCGGACGCAGCAGCGCGGGATCGAGAACGTCAGGACGGTTGGTCGCAGCGATCAGGATGATGCCTTCATTGGCTTCGAAGCCGTCCATCTCGACGAGGAGCTGGTTGAGCGTCTGTTCGCGTTCATCGTTACCGCCACCGAGACCGGCGCCACGATGGCGGCCGACGGCGTCGATTTCGTCGATGAAGATGATGCAGGGCGCATTCTTCTTGGCCTGCTCGAACATGTCGCGGACACGGCTTGCACCGACGCCGACGAACATTTCGACGAAGTCGGAACCCGAGATCGTGAAGAACGGCACATTGGCTTCGCCCGCAACGGAGCGCGCCAGCAGCGTCTTACCGGTACCGGGAGGGCCGACGAGCAGAACGCCGCGCGGGATCTTGCCGCCGAGACGCTGGAACTTCTGCGGGTCACGCAGGAATTCGACGATTTCCTCAAGGTCCTGCTTGGCTTCGTCGACGCCAGCGACGTCTTCGAAAGTCACGCGGCCATGCGCTTCGGTCAGAAGCTTGGCCTTGGACTTGCCGAAGCCCATCGCGCCGCGCGAGCCACCCTGCATCTGGCGCATGAAGAACAGCCAGACGCCGAGGATCAAGAGCATCGGCAGCAGCGTGCCGAGATAGCTCAGGAAGCCGGAAGAGCCGTCGGTTTCCGGACGTGCCGAAACCAGGACGTTCTTGGTCTGCAGGCGGTCCAGCAGGCTGTCGTCGATTACAGGCGAATAGGTCTGGAAGGTGGTGCCATTTTCAACATAGCTTCCGGAGACACGGTTGCCCGTGACCACGACTTCCTTGACACGGCCCGCATCCACCTCACGCAGGAACTGCGAATAAGGGATTTCGCGCGAGCTGGTCTGTGCCGGCGTCGTCTGGAACATGCTGAAAAGGGCGATCAGCAGAAGCGCTATGATCGCCCACAAGGCGAAATTACGTAAGTTAGGGTTCATTGAACTCCCCAGCACTGGAACAGCCGCCGTTTGGCGGCCGTCTTATTTGAACTCTAACATAGGGTTGCGCTGTGCCGTTGCCAAGGCGATCCCCTGCGTCAGGTGGTTTTTCCGTCAATAAGTCCTAAAGGCAGCGTTGGATAGGGGCGTGTTCCAAATGCCGCCGTCAGGCGCCCGGCGAAAATGAAGTCGAATCGTGTCAAAAAGCGGTCGAACGGCGCAAAATACGGTTCGAGCGCCACGGTGCCCAAAAATGCTCCGGACACATTTGCGTCATCCGCTGGAAAGATCGCCGGCTGGGCGGCAAGGGCACGCTTCAACGCCGATTTCGGCAGGCGGCTTTCGGAGGGCGTTTCGGCAGCGATACCGCCGCTTTTTTCGATCCTGATCGGGAAGCTCGCGCCGTTGACGACGCGGAACCGCCCATCCCAGATGCCGCTCGCGCCGGGAGACAGAGAGAGTGGCAAGATGCCGCGGTCTTCGCGGCTGAGATAGAGGCCATCACGGCGCTTGTCGAAGACGACGCGGCCTGCCGTCACCCTCCCCGGCTCGCCGGTCCCAAGGAAAGTCAGAAGCCGCTGCAGCGACTGAGCCCCCATTGCGAAAGACTGCCCGCCGAAGACAGCGCCGAGACGGCCGAGTGCATAGGCGAATGCCGGATTACCGGCCGCGATGCCTTCGATTGCGATACGCCCGAGACCTGGGGCGCAAAGAGTGAAATGCTCCGTCAGCCAATCCGCCGCCGCATCTGCGAGCGCTGCGCGGCCTTCCGGCTGCGGCAATTGGCGAGCCACAGCATCGGCAGGCATCGCCGCCCGCGTTTGAACCCGCTCATACTTCATGTCGTCATTGCTGGGATCATCCGACCAGCCGACACCGCGAGACGTGAGAAAACGTCGGATATCGCCCCGCGTGCTCGCAAGCAGCGGCCGGGCGATCCAGATGGAGCGGGCGAACAGCACCGCATCAGCAATGCCCGTATCTAGGTCGCCGGCGGAACCGCGCTTGCCGCGCATGATCAGGGTTTCCCGCTGATCGTCGAGCGTATGGGCCGTGACGATGAGATCGGCGCCGAACTCGGCAGCGGTTTCGGCGAGCAGCGCATACCGCGCCTCGCGGGCGGCAGCCATGATGCCGGATTTCGGCTTGGCGCCACGCCAGACCAAGATCCGGTGCGGAATGGAGAGCGATTGGCAGAGAGCTGCGACATCGCGCGCCTCATCCGCCGATCCGGCGCGCAGATCGTGATCGACCGTTGCGGCGCAGAGGGAGAATTTCGAATGGAGATCGGCTTTGACGGCTTCAGCGAGCGCGACGAGAAGCCCGGTGGAATCGCTGCCCCCTGAAATCGCGACGAGAATGCGCGCGGGTTCGGCAAGCGATTGGAGAAAGCGGCTGACCGCTGCCTCGGGCGACAGGGGGATTTCCGGAGACAAGCCGGAAACCCTTAGCAGGCGAGACGCTTCTGTTCGCTCGCGACCTTGCTTATGACAGCGCGCGAAGCCTTCGGATAACGGCGGGTCACTTCCTTGAGCGTTGCGCAGGCCGTGTCGGTGTTATCAAGAGCGGCAAGCGACATGCCGAGCTTCAGAAGCATTTCCGGCGCCTTCTCGGAAGAACCGTATTTCTGATGCGCGTTCAGGAAGGTCTTGGCGGCCTCGTTGAACTTGCCCTGCGAATAAAGCGCTTCGCCAAGCCAGAAGTTGGCGTCGGCAGCGCGGGCGCTGCCTGGGTACTGGGCGATATACTGCGTGAATTCCTGTTCGGCCGTCGCATAGTCGCCGGAGAGAACATGGCCGTAAGCGGCCTTGTACTGGTCGTTCTCGCTGCCGAGCGATGCCGTCTGCTGCGACGAGGTACCGGCGCCCGGAGGCGGCAGCGGCGCAGAGCCGACTTCAGCGCCCGGATTGACCGTCCCGCCGACCGGGTTGCCGTTCTGGTCGAAATCCATCGAGCCGAGCTGCTGCGGCGGCTGGCCGAGACCGCTGTTCGACGGCACGTCGTTGGAGGGAGCCGTTTCGGCTCCCTGCGGTGCTTGGATGATCGTCGCGACATCATCGCCGCCCTGCCCCTGCGAACCGGCCTGCGCCTGGTTCGTCGATGCGGGAGGAACGTCTGCCTCGCTCTTCTTGGTGCCCTTGGTGCTGCCGCCCATCGAGCCGCCGCCACCACCGCCACCACCGCCCTTTTCGAGCTGCTGGAAGCGGAACTCGTTGTCTTCCTGCGTCTTGCGAAGCGATTCCTGCATCTGCAGGATCTGGTAGCTCATCTCTTCGATGCGGCCGTTCAGCTGACGCAGCTGGTCTTCGAGCTGCTGCACACGCATTTCCGTGCCGCTGCTCTGCACGTTGACGACAGGCGGCATCTGCGCCTGGGTCTGCGCGGGCTTGCCGCCAAGATTCAGACCGAGAAACGATGCGGAGTAAGCCGCTCGCTCGGTTCCCGTCACAGCCGCGAGGCAGAGCACCCCTGCCACGACATATTTCTTCATAGGTATCGTCCTGTCCCAGTGATTCTTCGCGCCCCGATGGCACGAACAGGAGATTTTGCCAATTGCTTTCAAAAAGCAACGGAGTCTGGCCAAAGTGTGTTCAAAAAGAAAAGGCGGCCCGCGAACGGACCGCCTTTCCAAAATGTAATGCGATATCCGCAGATTACATGCCAGCGCCGCCGAGAACGGTAACGGCGCGGCGGTTCTGCGACCAGCAGGAAATGTCGTCGCAGACGGCGACCGGACGTTCCTTGCCGTAGGAGATCGTCTTCATCCGCTGAGCCGGGACGCCGCGCGAAGCGAGGTAGTCCTTGGTGGCAGCCGCACGGCGCGCGCCGAGAGCAAGGTTGTATTCGCGGGTACCGCGTTCGTCGGCATGGCCTTCGACGGTGATCGCGTAGTTCGGGTAGCGGGCGAGCCACTGAGCCTGACGGTCGAGCGTCTGGGCAGCGTCTGCACGGATCGAGGTGGAGTCGGTATCGAAGAAGATACGGTCGCCGACGTTGACGGTGAAGTCCTGAGCCGAACCCGGGGTCGCCGCACCGGCGCCGAGGCCGAGATCGCCGGCGCTGTTGGCCATGTTCTTCTTGTTGGCGCAGCCAGCGAGAGCCAGACCAGCAACGAGAGCGATCATGACGGGATTGCGGGCGAGATTCTGCATGCGGCTCATAGCCGGGGTATGAATGCGGCTCATGGCCGGGTCTCCTTGCGACTTCATCAGGGTTGCCGGACTGTAACCGTACTCGGTTAACCGCCGCTCAATAAGTATGGTTAACGATTTACTGATTTGTCCCTACATTGCCCATTTTCAGGACTTTGCGGCGACATGAAGGCGTATTCCAGGCTCTCCACTACTCAAGCAGCGGCGACCATGCCGGGTCGGAAGCGTAGGTCGGAGTCTTGATGAGCTGCTCGTTGTAGCCCGTCAGGTCGATCGAATAGAGCTGCGGACCACCGGCACCCGCCGCCTGGCGGAAGAACATGATGACGCGGCCGTTCGGTGCCCAGGTCGGGCCTTCGTTGTGGAAGCCCGTCGTCAGGATACGCTCGCCCGAACCGTCCGGCTTCATCACGCCGATCGAGAACTTGCCGCCCGACTGCTTGGTGAAGGCGATGAGATCGCCACGCGGAGACCAGACCGGCGTCGAGTAGTTGCCGTCGCCGAAGGAGATGCGCGTCTGGCCGGAGCCGTCGGCATTCATCACGTAGATCTGCTGATGGCCGCCGCGGTCGCTTTCGAAGACGATGCGGTTGCCGTCAGGCGAATAGGACGGGGACGTATCGATCGCCGCCGTCGAGGTCAGGCGGGTCGTCGTGCGCGAACGCAGGTCCATCGTATAGATGTTGGCGTTGCCTTCCTGCTGCAGGCTCATGACGACCTTCTGGCCATCTGGCGAGAAGCGCGGCGAAAACGTCATGCCCGGGAAGTTGCCGACCACTTCGCGCTGTCCGGTCTCCAGCTGCAGCAGGTAGACGCGCGGCTGCTGGTTGGCGAACGACATGTAGGTCACTTCCTGGCGGTTCGGCGAGAAGCGCGGCGTCAAAACGAGGTCGCTGCCATCGGTCAGGGTGCGGACGTTGAAGCCGTCCTGGTCCATGATGGCGAGCTGGCGCTTGCGCTGCTGCTTCGTGCCGGATTCCGAGACGAAGACGACGCGGGTGTCGAAATAGCCTTCTTCGCCGGTGATCTGCTTGTAGATCGCGTCAGCGATGATGTGGGCGACGCGGCGCCAGTTTTCCGGCTGCGTGTAGAACTGCTGGCCGGTCATCTGCTGGCCGGCAAAGGTGTCCCAGAGGCGGAACTCGGCGCGAAGGCGGCCATCGGCCTCCTGCGTGACGCGACCGGTGACCAGTGCCTGCGCATTGATGACCTTCCAGTCCTCGAAGCGCGGAGCGGCATCGGGGTTCGAAATCTTCTCGATGAAGGCGTTCTTGTTGACGGGCGCGAAAAGGCCCGAGCGCTGCAGGTCGGCGGCAATCACCTGAGACACCTGGGCGCCCATGTCGCCCTGCAGGAAGTCGGTGACGGCGATCGGCAGCGGCTGAACGTTGCCCTTGTTGATGTTAATTTCGACGAGCGCGTTCGCAGGCGTCGTAAACGCACCCGCGGTGACGAGACCCGCCACCATCATCAAGGCGCGGAGAAGGGAAGACTTTCTCATATGACAGAGGCCTTTCAGCATTTAAATCCCTAGATCGCTGGGATCGAAGTTCACGACGACTTCGTTCCAGGCATCGTATTTATCTTTTGGAAGAGTGGAGAACGGCGCGGACTTCATGATCGCGCGATAGGCACCGCCTTCGAGAGCGCGGCGGGTCGCATCGTTGTCGCCACCGGTCGCCTCGACTTCGGGCTGGCCGATGATGTTGCCGTCTTCATCAAGCTTCATGTGCACCTTGATGCGCACTTCATTCATGCCTTCCATGCCCGGAATGACATTCCAGTTGCCGGCAATCGCGCTCTTCAGCGCATCCATTTCGCTCATCGACAGCTTCGAAGCACCCTGGGTAGCCTTCTTGGCGCCGAGCGAGGCTTCCTGCGTCGAGCGCTTGGTGCCGCCGGCGGAAGGATCGGTCTTGTTCAGGAGGGCGGCGATATCGTCGGCATTGAAGTCGCTCTTCATCGACGAAGCGGACTTGGCCACTTCGCGCTTCTGATCGTCCTTCTTCTTGTCGGTCGGCTTTTCAGCCGTCTTCGGCTGGTCCTGAGGCTTTTCCGGCGGCTTCTCGGCCTGCTTTTCCTCAGGCGGTTTCACCTGCGGCTTGGCAACCGGGGTCGGCACCTTGTCCGGCAGCGCTTCGGCGTCGGGCTTCGGCGCTTCCTCCGGCTTTGCTTCCTCGACCGGCTTTTCCTCCGGCTTCGGCGGCGTCGGCGCGACGTCAGGCTTGGTCTGCGGAATGGAAGCGACTTCCTTCGGCTGTCCGACCTCGGTCTCTTCCTTGTTGACTTCCTTCACCTCGTTCGGGATCGGATCGATCTTCTGCGCCGGCTTCTCGCTGGAATTGGCGGCAGCCGCATCCGTATTGCTCGGCTTGGCGTTCGGAACCGGAGGTGTCTTGAGGTCGACCTTGTTGTCGCCGACATTCTCGCCCTGGTCGGGCGTCGGCGGACGCGTCGTCGGCTTCGGCGCCGACGTTTCCTTCATCGGCGCCTTCTTGTCGCCCTGCTGCATCTGGGTGATCGATTCGACCGGCACCAGATCGACCGGCATCGCTTCGAAATCATCGACCTTGAAATGCTCGGGCGAGCCGATGCTGACCAGTGCCGCAGCGAGCACCAGTCCATGCAGAACAGCAGATGTGACGACGCTGGTCTTCATCTTGCTTTCTACTGGTCCTTCTTCTGCTGCGTGACGAGGCCGATATTCTTGAAGCCCGCACCCTGGATGCGTGCCATCACGTCGGCGATCACGCCGTAGGGCGCAGTTGCATCACCGCGCACGAAAATGCGCTCGTTGTAGCCGGTCGTGGCAATCGCTTCGAGTTTCGCAGCAACCTCGTCGACCGGGATCGGCGTTTCCTGAAGATAGACTTCGCCGCTGTTCTTGACCGAAATCGTGATCGGCTGCGTCTCGGAATTCAGTGCCTTCGCCTGCGTTTCCGGCAGGTCGATCGGCACACCAACCGTCATCATCGGTGCTGCGACCATGAAGATGATCAGCAACACGAGCATGACGTCGACAAGCGGCGTCACGTTGATTTCGGAAATTACGTTCTTGTTCCGGCCACCGCGGCGGCGGCGTCCGCCACCGCTTCCGGAATTGCCTCCAACAGCCATACCCATGGTCGTTACCCCGCCGTTCCGTTACTGCGCGGCCTGGCGCGGCTGCAGCTTCTCGTCGATCTGGCGCGAAAGGATGGCGGAGAATTCGTCCGCAAAGCCTTCCATGCGCGCCGAGAGCTTGCCGGCATCGGCGGAGAACTTGTTGTAGGCGATAACCGCCGGAATAGCGGCGACAAGGCCGATGGCGGTTGCGAGAAGCGCTTCGGCGATACCGGGAGCGACGACCGCGAGATTGGTGGATTTCGAACCGGCGATAGCCTGGAACGAGGTCATGATACCGACGACGGTACCGAACAGACCGATGAACGGACCGGCCGAGCCGATCGTCGCCAGCGAACCGAGACGGGCCGAGAGGCCTTCGGATTCGCGCGACAGCGTGACGTCCATGGCACGGTCGATACGCATCTGCAGACCGATCGGCGACCGGGCGCCGCGCTCGAAGGACTTCTTCCACTCGCGCATGGCCGCAACGAAGATCGCCGCGAGACCGGTATTGTTGCGCTCGGACAGCGTCCTGTAGAGCTCTTCCAGCGACTGGCCCGACCAGAACACCTGTTCGAACTTGTCGAACTGGCGACGGGCGCGGCCATAGGCCAGATATTTGTCGATGACGATCGCCCAGGTCCAGACCGAGGCTGCCAGCAACCCGAGCATGACCAGTTTTACGACGATGCCTGCCTGCATGAACAGCGACCAGAGGCTGACGTCGGCCGTTGCTGCTGCCAATCCTGCTTGTTCCATTGATCCAAAATCCCCGAATCCAAACGCCCGGTGCTTGACCGGGCGGCACAAAAAGTGATCTCGCAAGAAATGTCTGGCGACCGCCGCCTTAAGCCCTGGTCAAGCTCGAAGCTTTTCTTCCGCCTTCCTTGCCGTCAAATTTGGTCAAAGGAAGGCGTGCACCGCACAAACTCTGACTTTCAGAGTAAGACACTATTATGGTTAATAGTTCGTTAGTGTCCGAGTGCGGCGGCAAGCTTATTAAAGCTGATGTTTTTCTAGCCGGTTTTAACCTGATTCAACGGTTCCGGCGGCGGAGCACCGCGCATTTCCTGCAGCGCGGCAATTCCTTCACATGAAACTCATGTTTTTGCAAGGGCGCAATTCCGGCTTTTAAGCTGCCGGAATGCCCTGCTTTGCGGCTATTCCGTCTCGATCAGCATCTGCTTCGCCAATGCTTCCGGCAGACGGCGCGGGCGGCCCTTGGCGTTGATGACGGCGATGATGACCTTGGCGGCGATCAGCGGCGTTTCGCCGCGGCGGATTTCCTGCGACAGAACCATCTTCGCACCACCGGCTTTTTCGGTCCGCGTCACGATGGTCAGGATATCGTCCATCCGCGCCGGCGTCTTGAAGTCGATTTCCATGCGGTGGACGACGAAGACCAGCCCTTCCTCATCCGCGGTGATCAGCTCGCGCTGCTCGACGCCGAGGCAACGCAGGTAGTCGGTGCGGCCACGCTCGAGGAAATGCAGGTAGCGGGCGTGATAGACCAAGCCTGAGAAATCGGTGTCCTCGTAATAGACGCGCTGGATGAGCCGATGGCCCTCCTCCGTCAGCGCCCCGGCAATCAGAAAACCGTCTTCCACCATCATCGTCTCCAAATGGGCATGCCTCTTTGCCGCGGCCGCAGCAGCGGCCGGAGGCATTGAACAATCGTCATAATCTCTAAGTATTCCCGATAGTGGATGAGCACGCAGGAGGCAATGCGATGAAAATTGCAGTGATGGGCGGAGACGGATTCATTGGTTGGCCCACCTCGCTGCATCTCTCCGACGCGGGCCACGACATCCACATCCTCGACAATCTCTCGCGGCGGTGGATCGACACCGAACTCGGCGTGCAATCGCTGACCCCGATGGACTCCATTCAGGAGCGCACCCGTATCTGGCATGCCGAGACCGGCCGGCGCATCCATTTCAATCTCATCGACCTCTCGAAAGACTACGAGCTCCTGAAGAAATGGCTCGGCGAGAACCGCCCTGACGCCATCATCCATTTCGCCGAACAGCGCGCCGCGCCCTATTCGATGAAGAGCGACCGCCACAAGAACTACACCGTCAACAACAATGTCAGCGCCACCCATAACCTGTTGAATGCCATGGTCGAGCTGCAGCTCGATGCGCATCTGATCCATCTCGGCACGATGGGTGTCTATGGCTATTCGACGGTGGGCGCGGCAATTCCCGAGGGATATCTCTCCGTGGGCATCGAGACCTCGGCGGGCGAGACCGCAAGCCAGGAAATCCTCTACCCGTCCAATCCCGGCTCGATCTATCACATGACCAAGTGCCTGGATCAGCTGCTCTTCCAGTTCTACGCCAAGAACGATGCGCTCCGGATCACCGACCTGCATCAGGGCATCGTCTGGGGCACCCATACCGAGCAGACCCGCCGCCACCCGCAGCTGATCAACCGTTTCGACTATGACGGCGACTACGGCACCGTGCTGAACCGCTTCCTGATCCAGGCGGCGATCGGCTATCCCCTAACCGTCCACGGCACCGGTGGCCAAACCCGCGCCTTCATCCACATCCAGGATTCGGTCCGCTGCATCGAGCTAGCCCTGAAGAACCCGCCGGCGCGAGGATCCCGCGTCGAGATCTTCAATCAGATGACAGAGACCCACCGCGTGCGCGACCTCGCCGAGATGATCGCCAGGATGAGCGGCTCCGAAATCATCCGGCTGCCGAACCCGCGCAAGGAAGCGCCGGAAAACGAGCTCATCGTGAAAAACGAGAAGTTCCGCGCGCTCGGCCTCGACCCGATCACGCTCGAGGCCGGATTGCTGACCGAGATCGTCGACGTCGCCCGGAAATTCGCCTACCGCGTCGACCGCTCCCGGGTACCCGCAGTGTCAGCCTGGACGAAGGATATTGCCGCGACGATCAATCATGATCCCGAGGGTAAGCGGTTGAAGTCGGTGTCGTGACGGAGACGCTTGTGCTGCGCGGCCTCACCCTACACCTACAGAACGCCCGGCGGGGCCCGGAGCCCCCTCACCCTGCCCTCTCCCCGCGGGGGAGAGGGGGCGTCGGCGCAAGCTGCGGTGTTCCCTTCTCCCCCGCGGGGAGAAGGTGGCCCGAAGGGCCGGTTGAGGGGGCCACACGGCACACCGTCTCTTTCGTTTGCCCTGCAGCCACAGTAGCAGTCGAGCATCCTCGCAAGGCGTCGACCTCATGACCCAACCCGCGCGTCACGCCTACATCACCCTCGTCACCAACCCCGACTACGCCAAGGGCGCCACCGCCCTCGTCAACTCCCTGCACCAAACCGGCACGAAAGCCGACCTCGTCATCCTCCATACCGGCGCCGTCCCCCGCACCGATCTCGCCCCATTCCTGGACAAGAGCTGCCGCCTCATCGAAGTCGCCCATCTCCCGCTTTCGGACGCCTTCAATACGCGCCACGCTCGCGGCAACGTCCACACCACCGCCCCCTTCACCAAGGGCCGCAAGCCCGATTTCCACACGCCGCTCGACAATTTCTGCAAGCTGCGTCTCTGGGAACTGACCGAATACGACCGCGTGGTCTTCATCGACGCCGATGCCGTCGTGCTGCGCAATATCGACCGGCTCTTTTCCTATCCGGAATTCTCCGCCGCCCCGAATGTCTATGAATCGCTTGCCGATTTTCACCGGATGAACTCGGGTGTCTTCGTCGCCACCCCCTCGAAGGAGACCTTCGCCCGCATGCTGCAGGCGCTCGATGCGCCGGATACCTTTTGGCCGCGCACCGACCAGACCTTCCTGCAGCAGTTCTTCCCGGACTGGCACGGCCTGCCAGTCTATTTCAACATGCTACAATATGTATGGTTCACCATGCCCGCGCTTTGGGACTGGAACAGCATTTCGGTGCTGCATTACCAATATGAGAAACCGTGGGAGACCGATCATCCGAAGGCGGCACAATTGCAGCCGCTGATCGATCTCTGGCACGAACTCCATGCCGGTAAGGCGCTGCCGGATCTGGCGGCCATGAACAACCCGGAGGTGGCATGAAGGTACTGGTATCGGGCGGCACCGGTCTCGTCGGACGCTATATCGTCGAGGAACTGCTGAATGCCGGATACCAGGTCATCATCGGCGGACGCCACGCGCCGCTGCCGCGGCTGTTTTCCCGCCCCGTCGATTTCGCGCCGCTCTCGCTCGATCCTGATACGGACCATATCGAAGCCTTCGACGACGCCTATTTCTTCGTCCACGCCGCCTTCAGCCACGTGCCCAGGAAATACCGCGGCGGCGAGGGCGATGACCCCAAAGGTTTCAAGCGCCTCAATCTCGACGGCACGGTAAAACTCTTCGAGGCCGCTAGGCGCGCCGGAACCCGCCGCGGCATCTTCATCTCCAGCCGGGCGGTCTATGGCGATGCCGCTGCCTCTTACCTGCAGACCGAAGACCTGCTGCCGAAACCCGATACGCTCTATGGCGAGGTCAAGCTCGATTGCGAACGCGCGCTTGCCCATCTCGCCGGACCCGGCTTTGCCGCGGTGAGCCTCCGGGCAACCGGCGTCTATGGCGATCTCCTGCCCAACAAGTGGAGCGGACTGATCGACGACTATCTCGACGGCAGGCCCATCCCGGCACGGGCTGGAACTGAAGTCCACGGCCGAGATCTCGGCGCCGCCGTGCGGCTGATGCTCGAGATCGAGGCAGCGCGGATATCGGGCGCGGCCTTCAATGCCTCCGATATCACCGTCGATACGCGCGACATCCTTGCCCGGATACAGGCAGAAACGGGCTGTCCCCACACACTGCCACCGGCGGCAGACAAGACATCCCTCAACCGGATGGAAACTGCCAAGCTCGAAGGCCTCGGCTGGAAGCCGGGAGGCCTGCCGCTTTTTGCCGAAACCGTGAAGACGCTCGCCCGGCGATTAGTGCCAAGGCCCGCGCAAGCCTGAAGTTGCAGAAATCCCCTCATAGTATCGGGGGATATGATGCAGATCGCACAGTCGAATGCGCTGAACATTCTGCGCAGCACGCCGCAATCGCTTGCGGCATCGGGAACTTCGAGCAGCGATCCGCAGCTCAGAATGCTTCAGCGCGCCGACGAGGCGCTCAACGCCCTGCAGCAGGACAAGAAATCCTCCGCCGACCTCGCCAAGGAACGCGCCGCCCGCAAGCTCGCGGAACTCCAGCAGCAGGTGGAAATGCTGAAGAGCGGCGGCCTCTCGCCTGAGGCGACCGCCCGGCTCGCGGCACAGCTGTCGCAGAAGATCGCCTCCGCCGCAGCGCAATTCGCCTCCGCCGTCGCCGGTGCGGGCGTCACACCCGGCGCAGTCACCGCTGCCTCCACCGAAGCAAGCACGGCAGGAACAGCCGCCACGTCGTCATCGGTAGACGCAGCATCCGCGGAAGCCGATCCGGCGACCGCCGAGACCGAGCCCGTCGACACCGCGCAGGCCCGCAAGGCCTATCAGGACACTGCCGCCGACGGCGAGCAGCAGGTCACCGGCCTGTCTGACGAAGACCGCTCGACGCTGGAAAAATTGCAGTCGCTTCTGCGCGAAGTCCGCCAGGTCCTCAACAAGGCGATGGACGAGCTGCGCAACAGCAAGACCGGCGCGGACGCAACACAGGCAATGCCGATGCCGACGGCAGCCTCCGCCATCCCCTCCAGCATCGTCATCTAGCCCGATCGGCACAGCCAACGCCGCTTTCGCGCATTTGCATTGATCCGCAGCCGGTCTATGGTCGGCGCATGCAAACCATGTCCAAACAGCTGAAGGCCGACATGCGGGCCGAGCGGCTTTCGCTTCGCGACGCCATCCCGGCGGAAATGCGCATCGAAAAGGCGCTCTCCATGGCCGATCACGCCGGCGAGGCCGTCGCCTTCGATCCCGGCACGATCATCTCCGGCTTCCTGCCGATCCGCTCGGAAGCCGATATCCGCCCGCTGATGGCACGCTTTCAGGCGCGCGGCGCCCGGCTCTGCGTGCCGGCCATTCTCGACAAGCAGACCATCGTCTTCCGCGAATTGCTGCGCGATGCGCCACTGATTGCCACCGGCTTCGGCACCTCGGGTCCCGGTCCGGATGCGCCGGTTCTCGACCCCGATATCCTGCTCGTGCCGCTCTCGGCTTTCGATGCCCGTGGCCACCGGATCGGCTATGGCGCCGGTTATTATGACCGTGCCATTAGCCTTTTGCGGCAAAAAGGCCGCAAGCCAAGGCTGATCGGCATTGCATTCGACTGCCAGGAAGTGGCACATGTGCCCGACGAGCCGCATGACATAAGCCTGGATGCCATCCTGACAGAAAGCGGCCTTCGCTTTTTTGCTTCTTGGATCGGATAGAAATGCGGCTTCTTTTTCTGGGTGACATGGTCGGCAAGACGGGACGCACGGCGGTTTGGGACCGCCTGCCGGGGCTGGTTTCCGACCTGAAACTCGACTTCGTCGTCGTGAACGGCGAGAACGCCGCCGGCGGCTTCGGCATCACCGAAGACATCTTCCTCGAGACGATCAACGCCGGCGCCGATGTCGTTACCACCGGCAATCACGTCTGGGACCAGAAGGATGCGGTCGCCTTCGCCGGCCGCCACGACCAGTTCCTGCGCCCGGCCAACTATCCGCAGGGAACGCCCGGCCGCGGCTCCGGCCTCTTCTACGCCCGCAACGGCGCGCGCGTGCTGGTGGCCAACATCATGGGCCGCGTCTTCATGCATCCCGAGCTCGACGACCCCTTCAAGTCGGCCGAGGCGATCCTTTCCGCCTGCCCGCTGAAGGAACAGGCCGACGCGATCATCTTCGATTTCCATGCCGAGGCGACCAGCGAAAAGCAGTGCTTCGGCCATTTCGTCGACGGCCGCGCCAGCTTCGTCGTCGGCACCCATACGCATGTACCCACCGCCGACCACCAGATTCTGAACGGCGGCACCGCCTATATGTCCGACGCCGGCATGTGCGGCGACTATGACTCCTCGCTCGGCATGGACAAGGAAGAGCCGCTCAACCGGTTCATTTCCAAGATGCCGAAGGGGCGGATGGAGGCGGCAACCGGGCCGGCGACGATCTGCGGCGTTGGTGTCGAGATTTCGGATGCGACGGGACTTGCGGAGAAGATTGCGCCGCTGCGGCTCGGGCCGCGGCTGGCGGAGACGATTCCGGAGTTTTGGCGGTAGTCTTTGACGTCGGTGGGTGGCAGCCCCCCTCTGCCCTGCCGGGCATCTCCCCCACAAGTGGGGAGATTGGCTGGGCGCGCCCGCTCGCTGTGCCAATACCGTCCTAAGAGCCGCAGCGTTCATTTTTAAAGCGGAGAGCACGCCTCTTGTGATCTCCCCACCTGTGGGGGAGATGCCCGGCAGGGCAGAGGGGGGCTGCCACCCGCCGACGCAAAGAAAGGCGACCACCCCAACACGCAAACGTGAGCACCCCACATCTGGACCCCTGCGGCGCCTTGCCGCATCCTTCGGGCTACCGTGAAAGCGCCGGAGGGGTGGCATGAAGCCGCAATGTCTTGTCCTCGCGATCGCATGCCTTGCCTCGCTCGCCCTGCCGCAGGCGGCAAGCTCCCAGGAACAGCGCAAGAATGTCAGCCAGTGCCAGGCGATCGCGCAGGGAATTCCGAAAGCGCAGTTCGCAAGCTTCTCTCCGGGCACCCCCATCATCCCCGCCGTCTCCGAAGGCGAGGATGTCACCTTCACTTTCCTCGGACATTCGACCTTCGAGATCGACACGCCCGGCGGCATCGTCATCGCCACCGATTATAACGGCATCTATCAGCCCTCGGTGACCCCTGATGTCGTCACCATGAACAAGGCGCACCAGACGCATTACACGCTGACGCCGGATCCGGCGATCAAGCATGTGCTGCACGGCTGGAGCGATGTGCCCGGCGAAAAGGCCAAGGTCGATCTCGTCGTCGGCGACGCCTATATCCGCAACGTCACCACCGATATCCGCTTCAGCTACGGCCTCGGCGGATCGCAGCAGGACGGCAATTCGATCTTCATCTTCGAGATCGCCGGTCTCTGCATCGGCCATCTCGGCCACCTGCATTACGAACTGACCGACGCCCACTACACCGAGATAGGCCGCCTCGACATCGTCATGGTGCCGGTCGATGGCGGGCTGACAATGGGACCTGACAGCATGAGCCGGGTGATCAAGCGGCTGCGCTCCTCGATCGTGCTGCCGATGCACCGCCGCGGCCCGCCGGTCGAGCGTTTCCTGTCGATGATCGGCAAGGAATTCGAGATCGTCTATGCGCAGAACGATACGCTGACGGTGTCGCTCAGGACGCTGCCGCGGAAGCCGCAGATTTATGTGATGAAGGATGTGCAGTAGGGAGGTCTGCGCCGGGCGCCCCCTCACCCTACCCTCTCCCCGAGGGGAGAGGGAAATTGAACGTCGCGGCTCCAGCATCCCTTCTCCCCGGCGGGGAGAAGGTGCCCGAAGGGCGGATGAGGGGGGCCACACGGCACGACGCCTGCTATCAAGCAAACTGCAAATGCCGCTTGATCCCCACATCAGGCATCTTCTCGTCATCCAGATTGGCCTTGGCGATCTCCCAGCCGAATTTCAGCTTGCTTCCGGTCGAGACCCAAATCTCCGCGTCGTCGACATGCATGGCGAGCATCGTCAGCTTCGGGTCCTTCTTGCCGTTCTCGTACCAGGCGGCGACGATGGAATTCCAGTATTCCTCCACCTTGCCGGGATCGGCCTTGACCTCGATCTTGCCCGCGAGGCACGCATGGTAGTCGTGATCCTTGCCGACCACGCAGAAATGCGCGCGGGCGCCGGACTTGATGGCGCGGGCGATATCGGCATCGGATTTGGTGTAGAACCAGATCGTGTTGGTCTTCGGATCGGCATGCGGCGCCATGGGCTGCATATGCATATCGGCACCGTCGACGCCAAGCATCCCGGCGTGAATGCCGTTCACCTGCTCCCAGAGCTGCTGTGCCGGATGTTCGCGGGCTTCGCTGAAGCTTGCCATGGCCATTCCTTTCCGTTTGCGTTTCCCGCTCAAAACGTCAGGTCCACCGGCTTTGTTCCGATGATTTGCACAGCCTGTGCAGCAGGCCCGAAAGCTGCTTTCCGCTTGAATACGGCCCGTTTCGCTCTTATAAGGCGGCCCATTCCGAACAATGAGACGTGAACAGGGGTGCCATGGCTGGCCATTCACAGTTTAAAAACATCATGCATCGCAAGGGCCGTCAGGACGCCGTGCGGTCGAAAATGTTCTCCAAGCTGGCGCGCGAAATCACCGTTGCCGCCAAGGCCGGTCTGCCCGACCCGGCGATGAACGCGAGCCTGCGCCTGGCAATCCAGAACGCCAAGGCCCAGTCGATGCCGAAAGACAATATCGACCGTGCCATCAAGAAGGCAGCCGGCAGCGACGGCGAGAACTACGAGCAGATCCGCTACGAAGGCTACGGCCCGGGCGGCACCGCCGTCATCGTCGAGGCGCTGACCGACAACCGCAACCGCACCGCCTCGAATGTCCGCTCGATCTTCACCAAGGCCGGCGGCGCACTCGGCGAAACCGGCTCGGTCTCCTTCTCCTTCGATCACGTCGGCGAAATCACCTACAAGCTTTCGGCAGGCGATGCCGACAAGGTGATGGAAGCTGCGATCGAAGCCGGTGCCGACGACGTCGAGACCGACGAGGAAGGCCACTACATCACGACCGGTTTCGAAAGCCTCGGCGAAGTCGCCAAGGCGCTCGAAGCGACGCTCGGCGAAGCCGAAACCGTCAAGGCCGTCTGGCGCGCCCAGAACAACGTGCCCGTTGACGAGGAAAAGGCTCAGTCGCTGATCAAGATGATCGACAATCTCGAAGACGACGACGACGTTCAGAACGTCTATTCGAACTTCGAGGTCTCCGAGGAAGTGCTGGCCAAGCTTTCGGCTTGATCGCCCCTTTGGGACGGCATTCTAAAGGCGGGCTCAGGCCCGCCTTTTCCTTTGCGTCACATGCCGGCGGCCGCGCGCATGAAGCTTGCGCGGAAGGCGGCGAGGTCTCCGGCGCTGACATCCGACACCGCCCAGAACACCAACCCGTTGGCCGACCATTCGGCCATGTTGTAGCCGTCATGTTCGCTGTCCGTCTGCCTGCCCGCCGTCTGCGGCCAGACGAACAGGTTGATGACGTGACCGTTGCGCCTGTAGACGAGCGCCGCTACCACCCGGCCGCCGATATAATCGACACGCCCGCCGACCAGCGGGAAACCATCCTTGGCGAGATCATTGACCGGCGGCGAGAAATCGATGCGGCCGTTGAACCAGGGTTTGACCGTATGCTGGTTCGAGGTCTGCACATCGACGAGGTGATCGGCCAACATCGACTGGACATGGCTGGCGAGCAGCTGGTCCTGAATGCCGAGTTCTGGCGCCGGTGCGTTGACGAACAGCATGGCGCTCGCGGCCAGTGCCGCCAACGACGGCACGAAACTCCAGTCGCGCACGAAGCGGAAGAAGCGGCTCCATGGGGATGCCGTCTCGACGCGCCTTTGCGCCGGAATGCCCGCGGCCTGCTCCCGCGAAAGCGCCGTCAGCACCTGCGCGCGCACCTCTTCCGGCATCTTGAAGCGCACGCCATCCCGCCCGATTCGTTGCCGCACCCCACGCACCCTTTCCATCTCTGCCCGGCAATCCGGGCACCCCGCAAGATGAGCCTCCAGTTCCGCTGCGCGCACCAGATCGAGCTCGCCATCGGTGAAGGCATGCAGCACCGGTCCCCACTGGTCGCAGCCCTGTTTCGGCGTATCGCTCATGGCCCGACCCCGCCATTCTCGAACGCATCCCAGGCTTCGCCGAATTCGCGCCGCGCGCGGGCTATGCGCGACATGACGGTGCCGATCGGCACATCGATAACCTCTGCGATCTGCTTGTAGGAAAGCTCCTCCAACTCGCGCAGCACCAGGATCTCGCGCATCGCTTCCGGCAGCATGGCGATCACGTGGCGCACGCGCGAAGACTCGCTCTCGCGGATCATCGCCGTCTCCGCCGTATCGCCATCGGCAGCGATCTCGTGTGCCGGGCCTTCGCTTCCGGCATCGCCATCGAGCGGCGTCTCGAAACGCGCCTTGCGCCGACCCTGCTGCTGCCAGACGAGATGGCAGTTGCGGACGATCGAAAACACCCAGGCCCTGGGATCTCCGCCCCGATATGTCTCGAAGCTGCGATAGGCCCGCAGGAAGGCGTCCTGGACGATATCCTGCGCCGCATCTTGATCCCGGCTGAGGAAGCGCGCGAAATTATAGGCGGCGTCCATGTGCGGCAGGATGCTCTGCTGGAAGCGCAGCGTCTGGTCGGCCTGCAGCGGCTGGGCAGCCCGGGCGCGCACCTGATCGCGGGCCATCTCCATATAGCCGACGAGGACAGAGGCAGCCTCGACAAACAGCCGGCCGGCAAGCCCGGCCAGTGAGCGCGACCGGCACCGCCACCGCAGAACGGCTTCGGCCAGCTGGTCATCGAATGGCATGGGGTAGGCAATACTGACTTGGGTCATCACGTCCCCTGCGGCTGCAGCCCAGCCGACTTTAATCCTCAGGGCGCCCTGCAGGCAACGCGACCCTTTATCGACTAGATCGATGAAGGCCCCGTTTTATTCCTTCCCGCCCGCATTTTTTCGCACAATTTCCGCCGAGATAAAAATAGCCGATTTCTTTCAACGGCTTGATGAGAAAATTCCTGACCTCAGGGAATAAGCCCATGGCCACTCCGGTCTAGTTCTGCAGCGGGGACGTCGAACCTATCCCGATCCCGCTGAGACAACGGACAAGCCAGAGGAGGCATCCCCATGTTCGAAATGTCACGCCGTACGCTGCTCGGTTCGGCCGCCGCGGCAGCCGCATTCGGCCTCGCATCCAAACTCGAATTCGTACCCCCGACCTTCGCCGCATCGGCAGACGAACCGGCCACCGGTTTCTACCGCTACAAGGTCGGCGATATCGAAGTGACCGCCATCTACGACGGCATCTGGCGCAAGCCGCACGATCCCGCCTTCATCAAGGATGTCTCGGTCGACGAGACCAAGCAGGCGCTGGCCGCCGCCCATCTGCCGACCGATTTCATGCCGATCCCGCTGACGGTTGTCGTGCTGAAGGTCGGCGACCGGCTGATCATGATGGATGCCGGCTCCGGTGTCGGCCAGTGGCAGGCCAATGCCACAAACCTGCCCGGCAACATGGCGGCCGCCGGGATCGACTACCGTAAGATCGACACCGTGATGATCTCGCATTTCCATCCTGACCACGTCTGGGGCCTGATGGAAAAAGGATCGAACGCGCCGGTCTTCCCGAATGCCGAGCTCGTCGTTCATTCCGACGAATACAACTGGTGGACCGATCCCGGCCGGGTCGACAAGCTTCCCGAGGGACGCAAGGGCGCCGGAAAGCGCATCGCCGAAGTCTTCCCGAAATGGAAGAACTGGAAGCTGGTCGAGGACGGCGCGGAAGTGGCACCCGGCATCGAGCTGATTTCGGCGCCTGGCCATACGCCGGGACATTCGACCTATCTGGTCAATTCCGGAAACAGCCAGCTGCTGGTCTCGGCCGACATCATGTATGTGCCGGCACTGCTCGCCCCGCATCCGGAATGGCAGGGCAGCTACGATCAGGACGGGCCGCTCGCCATCACCAGCCGCCGCAAGCTGATCGATCGCGTCATCGCCGACAAGATCGCCATCTGCGGCTCGCACTTCCCCTTCCCCGGCTCCGGCAGCTTCGTCAAGGACGGAAACGCCTATGCCTTCACACCGACAAGCCAGGCCTGACGCCTGAGGAGATAACAGTCATGAAGCGCTCGTTCACCAGCTACGCCGTTCTCGGCGTCATGGGCTTCTGCGCCCTTTCCGCAGCCGGTTCCGCCATGTCGGCGCTGACCGCAATGCCCGCCTACGCCGTCGACAACATGGAGACCGGCGATGGCCCGGATCTCACCTCCGTCCGCGCCAAGATCGCCGCCAAGGACTATCAGGCGGCACTCACGGAACTCCGCGGCCTCGCCGAGGATAACCAGCAGGCCGACGTCTACAATCTGCTCGGCTACACACTGCGCATGACCGGCGATTACGACACGTCGCTGACCTACTACACCAAGGCACTCGAGCTGCAGCCGGATCACAAGGCGGCACACGAATATCTCGGCGAGCTCTACCTGCAGACCGGCAAACCGGACAAGGCGAACGAACAGCTCGCGTCGCTGAAGCAGCTTTGCCCGGCGGGATGCGAGGAGCTCGAAGACCTGCAAGAGGCGATCGCCGCACGGGGCGGCAACTGACGGCGATTGCCCCGGGGCGGGCGGCACTGCCGCTCGCCCTGCTCACCCAAGGAGATGATCATGGAACACTCCCTCACCCGATCCGCTGGCGCCAATACGGTGCTGCTTGCCGGACGCCTGCTGCTGTCAGGCATCTTCCTGCATGAAGGCGCAACACTGGCGCTCAATTTCAACGCCACGGCGGCCGCCTTCGCAAAGCTCGGCCTCGAACTGCCGGTCGCCATCGGCGTCATCCTGCTGCAGCTCGCGGCCGGTTTTTCGGTCGCGGCCGGGCTGGCGACGCGGCTGGGCGCCGCAGCCCTCGGCACTTTCTGCCTGCTGACGGCCCTGCTCTTCCACACGGATTTCACCAGCCAGAACGAACTCCTGCATTTCGAGAAAGACTTCGCCATCGCCGGCGGCATGTTCGTGCTGGCGATATCGGGCGCCGGAGCTCTGTCGATCGACGCCGTGCTGAAGCGAAACTGCGCGGCGCCGATTGCCGCGCTGCTGCGATCTGGATCAAAGCGGTTCACAGCTCCGTGAACCGCCGCCTGTTTTTAAGGAAGCGGTAACGCTGCCGCCCTTCAATGCCCCTGCCTCCAGCCGGTCTGTCTCAGGCCAGCGTCCTTCACACCATCGGCGGGGAAATGCCATGAAGAAACTTGCTCTCGTTCTCTCCTTTTCGTTGCTCGGCGCCTTCGCCGCACAAGCGCAGCCTTCGATGGTCAAGCGCTTCAACGATTGGGGCGTCTATTCCTACAAGGCCAACGGCCAGACCGTCTGCTACCTGCTGACGGTGCCGACCGGGCAGACGCCTGCAAACGTCAATCATGGCAACAACTTCTTCATGGTCGGTCCCGGCGCCTCGGGCCAGTTCGAGCCGCAGGCCCGCATGGGCTACGAGCTGAAGGACAGTTCCCGCGTCAAGGTCCGCATCGGCGATCATACCTTCTGGATGTTCACCCGCGAGAATGCCGCCTGGATGCAGCATGAGGAACGTGAGCCCGAGATGATCCGCGCCATGCGCGGCGGCAGCGAGATGGTTCTGGAGGCGACCTCCAGCCGCGGCACCGATACGAGCTACACCTATTCCCTCGACGGCATCACCGCCGCGCTGAAGCAGGTCAGCAAGTGCAACTAACGTGGGCATCCCCTTGCGTCTCGGCCGCACCAGCCGGCTTCTCGCCCTCGCCTGCTGCCTCCTTGCGCCGCTGATGGCCAGCGAGGCGTCCGCCATCCCCGACACTGCAGCGAAAGGCCGGGAGACCGGCCTGCCGGTTCCCCGCTTCGTCTCGCTGAAGACCGGCAACGCACGCATGCGCATCGGCCCGTCGCTCGATTACGGCACCAAGTGGATCTATGTGAAATCGGGCCTGCCGCTGGAGATCACCGCCGAATACGACAACTGGCGGCAGGTGCGCGATAGCGACGGCATCTCCGGCTGGATGCACCGCGCGCTGCTCTCGTCACGCCGGACCGCCGTCATCGGTCCGTGGCTGAAACAGCCGGCCAGCCTGCATAAAGCGGCGCGCCAAAGCGCGGCGGTTTCCGCCGAACTGATGGCCCGCGTCCTCGTTCATATCAAGAGCTGCGACGGAAGCTGGTGCGCCATCGATCTGCCGCACCAGGATCTTTCCGGCTTCCTCGAACAGACTGCCCTCTGGGGCGTCTATCCCGGCGAGACGGTCGCCGACTAGGCGGCCGCGCTCATGAAGCTGCCGAGGCCGGCGAAGAGCTCGACGGACTTCAACCTGGCCTCGATATCGTGGATCGGCATGGAGATGATCAGCTCGTCGGCCTCGGTTTCCTTCAGGAATTCCTTGAGCTTCGCCTCCGCCGTCTGCGGCGAACCGACGACGGCGTAACGGAGCGTATGCTCGACATTGAGCTTCTCCATCGGCGACCAGAAGCTCTCCATATCCTTCACCGGCTTCGGGAACTGGCCGCGCACATTGCGCCTCAGATTGACGAACTGCTGCTGCGCCGAAGTGAAGTGATACTCCGCCTCTTCGTCTGTCGGCGCCACCGAGCCCATGACGCCCGCCATCACATAAGGCTGATCGAGAACGGCCGACGGCTGGAACTTGCTGCGATAGATATCGATCGCATCGAGTAGCGAATCCGGCGCAAAATGCGAGGCAAAGGCATAGGGCAGACCGAGCATGGCGGCGAGCTGGGCGCTGTAGAGGCTGGACCCGAGCAGCCAGATCGGCACATGGCTCCGGTTGCCGGGAACGGCGAGGATCGCCTGGTTCTCGACCGGCTCTCCCAGCAGCTGCTGCAGCTCGACGACATCGTGCGGGAAGCTCTGCGCACCGGCCTCGAGATTGCGCCGCAGCGCCTGGGCGGTGCGCATATCCGTGCCCGGCGCGCGGCCGAGGCCAAGATCGACGCGGCCCGGGAACAGCGCTGCCAGCGTGCCAAACTGCTCGGCAATGACGAGCGGCGAATGGTTCGGCAGCATAATGCCGCCCGACCCGATGCGGATCGTCTTCGTCGCCGCACCGACATGGCCGATCACCACAGCGGTGGCGGCACTGGCGATACCCGGCATGCCGTGATGCTCGGCAAGCCAGAAGCGCTTGTAGCCATATTCCTCCGCCTTCTGCGCCATCCGCGCAGAGCCCGCGAGAGATTGGCTGACAGTCGTGCCTTCTGGAACGGGCGAGAGATCGAGAATGGAAAAGGGAATCATGAAAACCTGCCGGTCGGGAATGTGGGGCTACCGGCTATGTAGGTGGTAAAGCCGCCGCATCCAAACCCCGCGGCAAAGAAAAAGGATTGGTTGCTTGGTCAGCAAGGACGCTGAGGTGTCAGCAAGATCAGGGTCCCACATGTCTGCTGGCGGCCCATTGCAGTCGATGATGGGACGGTGGGGCATCGCTATCGAGCCAAGGAGTTCGTGCTCGTTGGCACAAGCACGAAATAGGCGTCCTCGACTGGATAGTCGCTTATGTAAGAAGATGCCTTGCATGCACTGGATGACAGATCGGCGGCGGACGGCGGAGACGAAGGATCATAGGACCAGTTGGCGTAGGCGTGGCTGTAATACTTTTCTGGCCCATTTAGGACGTCACCGCCTAGAATGATGTAGTTTGCGTCACGAAGCTGGCCAACAGCAGTGATAGCCTGCTCCTTGGTCAGGGCCCAGTTGTGGTGCTCGGGTCCCAGCCACGCGCCTGCCGAGAGAATTGCATCTGCTTCTGCGGAATAAACGATTGGCAACCCGGTTCCTCCTGCGGATGATGGATCGGTGTATAGTCGCGATCAGCGGCGTTCAGAGCGTCGCCTGCCTCGATTGGCGATCTGCTATCCAGGATTTACTGAACCACGCCGAAAGCATCGTTGTCGAAGTCAGTCGATCGTGAGCTGACGCCGCCCCCAGCCCGATGAATCAAATCTTCGATTTGATAGTCCACGCGTAGATACATCACAGAAGATCTATTGAGGCGGTCCTCGTCGACCGGCTTCGCCTCCGCCTCTGCATAACCCTGACATTGATCTGCCGCCAATCTCTCGGAGAGGCGTCTGAGCTCTCTAACGTTGTTCTCTTTCATTTTTGAGTAAGCCACTACGTCGCGCTCACATTGCTCGGTCGCATTCCATCCCAGTGAGCCGGAGGCGTCGAAGTGATAGCGCATCAGGCGAATATTTCTGGTTTCCTTTCCCAGAACCTCCGGCTCTCCCCAGTATTTGAGGATAGTGCGCTTCCACTTCCGGATGTTCGGAATAAGGTCGCCTTTAAATTGCGTCGATCTTCGGAGGGCATAGAGTTTTCCTCCAGTTGCCGGTGATGTGAAATACAGGCTGTAACTTTCGGAATTGTCGTATCCACCCGCTGCGTAAGATCTGTCCAAGAAAACAGCTCCTTCGAAGCTTTGTGCTTGGTCATCTGGAACTTTGTCTACGGGTTGAGCGGGGTCCAACGGGATACGGACGGCGTCGCGCTTCCATTCCTTGAAGTTCTTCGCGATTAGGCTCTCCACTTCAAACTTCGTCATACCAAGATGAAAATCCTCGGAGGGAACGAAACGGTGTACGAAGCGAAGATCATCGCTATCGTAATCGGAATCGAAAGCTTGGGCTGGGAGGTCTGTTGCAAGAATCGCTACGGTGAAAACAAGACATTTGACGATAATCGATCGCATAAGAATCTCGAAGAGAGGAACGCACAGAGGTTGCGCATCAGCTGATTTCTTGTCAACCGCCCGCCGAAGAGCTATCAGGCAGCACCGCGCATTGCCGTTCGATGATGGGGCGATGGGTCTGCTATCGGCCCTAAGCGGTCACTCCGTGAAACCGCGGATCAGCCCAAGTAAGCACCACCTACTATTACATATCTGCTTTGCATAATCGGAAGTAGGCGCTTACCCGATATGGGATCATAAGGAGCGCAGCTGATACACAAAGAGTTTTTAGTATGGATTGGGTCCCGGTAGTCTTCGTTACGTTCAAGGTTCTTGCGCTCGGAACGGCCATGTTCTTTGCCATCAAGTGGCATTACGATCGAGCGGAGAAGGGCGAGAGGCGTGCGGTACTGCGGACGGGCGGCATGATGGCTGCAGTCTTCGCGGTAGCGGTAATCGGCGTAGGGCTCGCCGCCTTCGTGCTGAGCAAGAAGCTCGGTCTGGACTTGAGCCTCTGATTATCAGGTGCGCGGCACCGGGTGCTCCCTGATGCCGGCGCTGCAAGCGACTCCAAATCCACATCCGCGGCAGGAGTCGCCTGACCTTTGCAGGCGTTACGAAGCCCGGCGATGCCGGAGCACATGTACTTCCGCGCTTTGCTGATGATGGCCCTGCGGCAGCGTGAAGTTGCCGAGCTGACGGTCCATCTCCAGCGCTTCGCTGGCGAGGCGATGGATCGCCGCCGTGCTTTCCTCGACCATCGCCGCATTCTGCTGCGTCATCGAATCCAGTTCGGCCACCGCGCTGTTGATCTGGCGCAGCGTGTCGGCCTCTTCGCGGGTCGATTCCATGATCTCGTGGATCTGGCCGTTGATCGCCTCGACATGGCTGCCGATGCCGGTGAGCGCGACGCCCGCCCGCTCGACCAGCGACACTCCGCTTTCGACCTCATGCGTCGATTTCTGCAGCAGGCTGGCGATTTCCTTGGCGGCACTCGACGAGCGCTGCGCCAGTTCGCGCACTTCCATGGCGACGACGGCGAAGCCCTTGCCTGACTCACCTGCGCGCGCAGCCTCGACGCCGGCATTCAGCGCCAGCAGGTTGGTCTGGAAGGCGATCTCGTCGATCACAGAGATGATCGAGTTGATCTGGCGCGATGAGGCCTGGATGGCTTCCATCGCCGCAATCGTCTCGCGCATGATGTCGCTGGAGCCCGAGGTTTCCTTCTTGGCGTCGCGGGCGATCCGCTCGGCCTGTTCGGCACGCTCGATCTGAATGCGGACCGACTGGGTGATCGCATCAATCGCATTGGCGGTCTCGGTGATCGAGGCAGCCTGACGCTCGGTGCGGCCGGCAAGATCGTCGGCGCCGTTGCGCATCTCTTCCGAGCCGGAGCGGACGGCCATCGAGTTTCCGCCGATCGCCGTCATCGTTTCGCTGAGCGTCGCAAGCGCCTCGTTGAAATTGACGCGCAGGCCTTCGAGCTCGCCCGGGAAACGGGTGTCGATCTGGTAGGCGAGATTGCCATGCGCCAGATGATGCAGGCCCTCGTCGAGCGCCTGGACGACATCCTGCAGGCTCTTCGCCTCGGCTTCGCGCTGCATCAGGTTTTCCTGACGCTCGCGCTCCGCCAGCGAACGGGTCTCCGCACTTGCGGCTTCCAGCTCGCGGCTGTCGAGCAGCGACTGCTTGAAGCGCGCCAGCGCCTTGGCCATCGTGCCGATCTCGTCATGGCGGTTCTGGCTGCCGATCTCGGTATCCAGCTTGCCGTCGGCGACATCGCGGGTATTGCCGGCAAGACGGGCGAGCGGCGAGAACAGCAGCTTGGTGATCAGGCCGGTGGCGATCGCCATGACGACGAGCGCGCCGAGGCCGATCATCGTCAGCAGCGTGGCAATCTCGATCGAGCCAGCATTCAGCTCGCTGAGGCGGACGCTCTCGACCACCAGGAAACGGTCGCCGTGATAATCGATACCGCGGACATAGGCACGCGCTGTGCCGTCGCTGCGGGCGAAATCATCGACCGTCATGCCCTGGCTGTTGGCAAGCGCATCCGGAATGAAGGTGAAGGCGGCGGTATCGAGCGTCGCAAGCTTGCCCTCGGCGTTGAGGCCGATCGCGGAACCATCCGACGAGATGATCGCGGCCTGCGCCGTGCTGCCGGAAACGATGCCCTTCGACAGGATGCTGGAGACGATATCGTCACGCACCTTGAAGAGAATGATGCCCTTGGCCTGGCCGAGCTTGACGATCGGCACGGCATAGAAGATCGCCGACTTGCCGGCATCGACCCGCAGGCCGGAGAAAGCCGTCGGTGCGGAATCGTCGGTTGCCTTCGCGGTATTCTCAACGGCCTTCGCATAGGCGAGACCTGCGCCAGTCGCCTTCCAGGCGTCAGCCTTCAGGTTTTCGGCGAAATTGTCGTCCTTCTTGTAGGAATAAAGAACGGAGCCATCCATGTCGGTGATCAGCAGATCGCTGAAGGCGGTGTTTTCAAGGTCGCGGGCGACTTCGCCCTGCGTCTTCTCATGGTTCGAATAGTAGAACCCGCTCGGACCCTCAGGCTTCAGCAGCTTCTCGCGCTGGTCGGCCGGGTTCGGGTTGTTGGTGATGAAGACCTTCTTCAGCTCGGCGCGGGCATCGCCCGAGGACTTCTCGATGGTCTTCCAGCCGCTCTTCAGGCTGGTGATCGACATCTGCAGCGCCTCGATGCGCGCAATCGAATTCGCCTGGTTTTCGAGCTGCTCCAGCTGATCCTGCAGCATGTCGCCGCGGAAGATGAGCACGCTCTCCTTCGCCTTCAGCGCCTGATCGTCAGAAATGCGGCTGCTGGCAAAATAGCCGAGCACGCTGATGGTGCTGACGGCAAGCGCCGTGAGCAGAATGAATGTCGCGATAACTTTAAAGGAAAGAGACTGAAATCTCTGCGCCATGAACTAGAACCCTTCCGGAGCGGTTTGCCTGGCTTTTCGCAGCTGGCTTGACCGAAAACAGAACATCGGGGGCCTTGATCTTCCGAAAAAGCGGCCCCTCTCACATTTGATGGATTAGATTTCAGACAACTGATTTAATTCGCAGTAAACAGCGCCACGCAAAACCTCAGATGTTTTTGTTTTGTTCACATATCGATGGCAGATATTTTGCAACTGCAATATGGTGAGCCATGCAAAACACGATTCGCATCATCGGCATCGATCCCGGCCTGCGCCGCACGGGATGGGGTGTTATCGACACGCTGGGCAATTCGCTGCGCTTCGTCGCCTCCGGCACGGTCACATCGGACGGCGACATGGACCTCGCGTCGCGCCTCTGCCAGCTGCATGACGGGCTCGCCGAAATCGTCCACAGCTACAAGCCGGATGAGGCCGCCGTCGAACAGACCTTCGTCAACAAGGACGCCGTCGCCACGCTAAAGCTCGGCCAGGCCCGCGGCATCGCCATGCTCGTCCCCGCCCGTGCCGGCCTGCCCGTCGCCGAATACGCCCCGAACGCCGTGAAGAAGGCCGTCATCGGCGTCGGCCACGGCGAGAAACAGCAGATCCACATGATGCTGAAGATTCTGATGCCGAAGGTGGAATTCAAGGGCAACGACGCCGCCGACGCACTCGCCATCGCCATCTGTCACGCCCACAACCGCGGCGGCACCCGGATGCGCATGGCGGCGCTGGCGGGATGATTTGTTCTTGACTTGTTCCGCATCCGCCTCTAGGTATTACTTGAGAGGTATTACCATGCGCGTGACGGAAAAAGGTCAGGTGACCATCCCGAAAGACATTCGCGACCACCTGGGCATCAGCCCAGGCTCGGAGGTCGAATTCATCGCCGGCGACAATGCCGCCACGCTCGTCAAGGTCAAGGGAAGTGAGCCCGATGCGCGCGGCTTCGATGAGTGGGCCGCCGATGTCGAAGGCACTCTTGATCTCGAAGGCATGACCACCGACGAATATATGGAATGGATCAGGGGGCCGCGTGACGATCTCGACCGTCATTGACACCAACGTCCTGATCGATGTTCTCGGACCGCAGACTGCCCTCAGACCCTGGTCGATCAAGGCACTCAAGCAATGTGCCGGTGAAGGCCCGCTGATACTGACACCGATCGTATGGGCCGAGCTGGCCGCGACGTCGGCTGCGGAAGAGAAGCTGTTGAGGGCGCTGTCCTGGCTGGGCCTCGTGCGGCAGGAACTGCCCTTCGAGGCGGCGTTTCGCGCGGGCAAGGCGCATCGACGCTATCGCGATGCCGGTGGACAGCGGGATCGAACCCTTCCTGATTTTCTGGTCGGAGCCCATGCGGAATGGGGCCGCCACCGGCTGCTGACACGTGACGGTGCTCGCTATCGCTCCTACTTCCCGGCGCTCGACCTCATCTCTCCCGAAACCCATCCCTAACGGACGTATCATGATCGGAAAGCTGAAAGGCACTGTTGAGGAAATCGGCGACGACTATGTGCTCGTCGATGTGCACGGCGTCTGCTACGTCGCCTATTGCTCCGGCCGCACGCTCTCGAAGATCGGCTCGGTCGGCGAGGCCTGCGTGCTCTTCATCGAGACCTATGTGCGCGAAGACCAGCTGAAGCTCTTCGGCTTCATGAGCGTGCTCGAGCGCGAGTGGTTCAACCTGCTGCAGAGCGTCCAGGGCGTCGGCGCCAAGGTGGCGCTGGCCGTACTTTCGACCCTGACGCCGGCCGAGCTCGCGAACGCTATTGCCTTGCAGGACAAGACCGCCGTCTCCCGCGCCCAGGGCGTCGGCCCCAAGGTGGCCGTCCGCATCGTCACCGAGCTTAAGAACAAGGGACCCGCCTATGCCGGCGAGGCGATCAACATGGGCCTCAAGCAGGAAATCGGCGAAGGCGTCGCCTCCGCCCCCGTCGCTGACGCCGTCTCCGCGCTCACCAATCTCGGCTACTCGCGCGATCAGGCGGCAAATGCCGTCGCTGCCGCGATGAAGACCGCGGGGGAAGGCGCCGACAGCGCCAAGCTGATCCGGTTGGGGCTGAAGGAATTGTCGCGATGAATTCCGACGTTTTTGATATTGGCGGAAAATTCCAGTATTGTCTGACGACTTGAATGGGAGTGGATGATGACCGTTTGGGAAGCGACGATATCGGCAAAAGGGCAAGTAACGATCCCGAAGGAGATGCGGGAAGCGCTTGATCTGCGGCCGGGCGACCAGCTCATTTACAGCGTCGTCGACGGTGAAGTGATCATCACGCCGAAGAACGTCGACTTCAAGGATCTCGCAGGCCTGCTGGGATCACCGCCAAACGGTCCCGCAACGCTGGATGAGATCGACGCTGCCGTCCTGAAGGCTGCCGGAACCAACGCTGCCGACACCAAAGACACTGACAGCTCCGACGTCGCCGCATGAAGAAGATCGGCCTCGACACCAATATCGTCATCCGGCTTTTGACCAATGACGACGAGCAACAGAGGCGCGCCGCCCTGCGCTTCGCTGAAGGCATGGGCCGGGATTTCGAAGGCTTCTTGCCGCTGGTCGCAGTGCTCGAATTGGATTGGGCCCTGCGCGCCAGGCTTGGCTTTCAGAAGCAGGACGCGGTCCTGGCCATTCGCAAGCTGCTGCAGACCCGCGGTCTCGTCGTCGAGCACCACGAACTCGTCGTCAAGGCGCTCCGCCTGGTTGCGAGCGAGAATGCCGACCTTGCCGATGCCCTCATTGCCGCCCGGTCTCTCGCAGCGGGCTGTGAATCGATCAAGACCTTCGATAAAAAGGCCGCATCGCGCGTCCCCGGAATGGAATTACTTGCATGAGTGAAGAAACCCGCCTGATATCGCCGGAGAAGCGGGGCGAAGACCTGGATGTGACGCTGCGCCCGCAGTCGCTGGACGAATTTACCGGCCAGGCGGAAGCGCGCGCCAATCTGAAAATCTTCATCGAGGCCGCCAAGAACCGTGGCGAGGCGCTGGATCACGTACTATTCGTCGGCCCGCCCGGCCTCGGCAAGACGACGCTGGCGCAGATCATGGCGAAGGAGCTCGGCGTCAACTTCCGCTCGACCTCAGGCCCTGTCATCGCCAAGGCTGGTGATCTCGCAGCGCTGCTCACCAATCTCGAAGAGCGCGACGTGCTCTTCATCGACGAAATCCACCGCCTCAACCCGGCCGTCGAGGAAATCCTCTATCCGGCGATGGAGGACTTCCAGCTCGACCTGATCATCGGCGAAGGCCCCGCCGCCCGCTCGGTGAAGATCGATCTGTCGAAATTCACGCTGGTTGCCGCCACCACCCGTCTCGGCCTGCTGACGACGCCGCTGCGCGACCGCTTCGGCATTCCCGTCCGCCTCTCCTTCTATACGGTCGAGGAGCTGGAACTGATCGTGCGCCGCGGCGCGCGGCTGATGAACCTGCCGATGACCGATGAGGGTGCCCGCGAAATCGCCCGGCGCGCCCGCGGTACGCCGCGTATCGCCGGCCGCCTGTTGCGCCGCGTGCGCGATTTCGCCGAAGTCGCCAAAGCCGAAGCTGTGACCCGCGAGATCGCCGATGAGGCGCTCACCCGCCTGCTCGTCGACAATGTCGGCCTCGACCAGCTCGACAAGCGCTATCTGAACATGATCGCCGTCAATTTCGGCGGTGGCCCGGTCGGCATCGAAACCATCGCCGCCGGTCTCTCCGAGCCGCGCGATGCGATCGAGGATATTATCGAGCCCTACATGATCCAGCAGGGCTTCATCCAGCGCACCCCGCGCGGCCGCGTCCTGACCGCGACGGCCTGGAAGCACCTTGGCATGCAGCCGCCGAAGGATCTCGAAGCGGCGCAATTCCGCCTCTTCCAGGGCGACGAGTGAGAGCACCATGCCCAAGAGAACGATGATCCGGCTGAATGGACCTGCCGGACGTTTCAACTACCGCATCGCCGGGCTCGCCTTTCGCGAGGGCCATGTGCTGGTCCACCGCGCCGTCCATGAGCCGTTCTGGACCTTTCCCGGCGGCCGCGCCGAGATCGGCGAGACGTCGGAGAAGACGCTGAAGCGCGAGATGGTCGAGGAGCTCGGCGTCTCGATCGAGGTCGGGCGCCTTCTCTGGATCGTCGAAAACTTCTTCCACTATGAGAAGCGCGACTGGCACGAGCTGGGCTTCTATTATCTGATGGAGGTCCCGGAAAGCTTCCCGTTCCGGCCCCATGACATCGTCCATCAGCTCGAAGACGGCAAGGACGTCCTTGAATTCAAGTGGGTACCCGCGACCAAGGAAGCGCTGAGGGCTCTCGACATTCCTCCCTATTTCGTCGCCGATGAGATCGAGCAGCTGCCGGCAACGACGCGGCACGTTGTCTGGCGCGACGGCGATCTCGATCGAGACATCTGAAGGAACCCTGTTCCGCCTGGCGCATTGCCACTCCGAAAGGAGATCGCCATGCAGAAATACCGGACTGGCGCGAGCGTCGAATGGAAGTGGGGCACGGGCACTGGAACCGGAAAGATCAGGCAGAGCTTTACCGATGACGTCGAGCGGACGATCGAAGGCGCCGTCATCAAGAGGAAGGCGAGCCCGGAGGAGCCGGCCTACCTGATCGAACAGGAGGATGGCGGCCGGGTGCTGAAGAGCCATTCCGAGCTGCATAGACACGGCTGACGGCGGCGCGCCCGCATGATCCAGCCATTAGGAGGACATGCCATGACCGGCTTCGACCCCTGCCGGGTGTTCCGCAAGCTTGCCTATAACAATGCGCTTGCCAATCTGCGGCTGAGCAATGCCTGCCTGCTGCTGCAGCCCGGTGAATTCGAGGCGCATCGCACCAGCTTCTTCCCGTCGATCCGGATGACCATGAACCATATCCTCACGGTCGACTGGTTCTATGTCGATGCGCTGGAAGGCGGAACGCTCGGGCCGAAGGCCTGGGAAGTGGAAGAGCCGTTCACGGCGCTGGAAGCGCTGATTTCGGAACAGCGCAAGGTCGACGGGCGCCTCGTCATCCTCTGCGAAAAGCTGACGCCGGACGCCTTGGCTGCCACTGTGCAGCTCCACCGGACAGGACGCATTCAGGAAGAGCGCGCAGACGATGTGCTGAGCCATCTCTTCCAGCACCAGACCCATCACAGGGGCCAGGTCCACGCCATGCTGGCGGGCTCCAGCGTCAAGCCACCGCAGCTCGATGAATTCATCGTCGATGACGATGCCCGCTTCCGGGACGGCGAGATCGCCGCCCTCGGCTGGAGTGAAGAGAAGCTGATGCGTTAATCGTTGAGGCGCGACTTCAGCGCATCGACGATCGTCTTGGTCAGCAGGTCGTAGTTCTCATCGAAGTGATGGTCGCCCGGCAGCTCGACCACGGAGGCACCGCTGTCCTTCAGATCGGGGCAGGCCACCTCGTCGTCATCGTCATTGCCGTAGATGCACTGCACGAGCTTCGGATCGACATCCTTGAGATCGGCAACGGGGTCGCCACCGGCGCCCTCGGTCTTCTGGCCGAGCCAGCCCATGACCGAGATCACGTAATCGACCTCATGCGAAAGCGACAGCAGCGAGATCTGCACGATCGAAGATTTCTCGGCCGGCTTCAGCAGCTTGTAGGTGGCGGGCACCACGTCGGCGCCGAAGGAATAGCCGATCAGCAGCACATGCTTGACGTTCCACTGCTTGCGGTAGAGGTCAATGATCTTGCCGAGATCGTCGGCCGTCTCCTGCGGCTTCCGCTCCGACCAGAAGTAATGCAGCGAGTCGATACCGACGACCGGGATGCCTTCCTTCTGCAGCTTGCTGCCGACTTCCTTGTCGATATCGCGCCAGCCGCCGTCACCGGAATAGATGACCGCCATCGTGTCCATCGCCGGCTTGGCGTCGAGAACCGAAAGCGGCAGGCCGAGCGGATTGTCGGAGCTTCCTGCTTCGTCCATCAGCTGGTCAAGCGTATCCGAGAGCGTCGTCTGCGCATCGTCGTCCGCGTCGCGGATATCGATCTTCGGATGGATCTTCTTCAGCTCTTCCACATGTTCGCGCCCGTCCTTCGGCGCTGCCGAGGTGAAGGCGGCGATGATCGGGTCGGGCAGGCTGCCGTCGGAGAGGCCGTAGATCATCCGGTCGCCGACCGTCTTCTTGCTGGCCGGGGTGCAAAGCTGCTGGGTGAGCGGGATACCGGCAACCGGATCGATCGCCAGCGTCTGGCCGATTGTCGCATCCGGGGTCTGCGCGGCAATCGCCAGCGCCAGCGCTCCGCCCTCGCCGATACCGGCAATGATAGGCAGATGATAGGCACTGTTGCCGGCGGCGCGCTGCACCTGCTGGCTGAGCGACTCGATATCCGAGACGAGATAGATGCAGCCATCGTTGTCGCTGACATCGTATTTACGCAGCGCATCGATATAGGAGGTGAAATCGACACCGATCACGACAGCGCCGGCATCCACCAGCTTGTCCGCTTCGGCCTTTTCGTTGTCGCCCCAGCCTGCGCCGTCCGAAATCAGCATCACGGCACCCTTCACATCGCCCTTCGGCAGGAAGATGTGCGGCGACGGAATGAGGCCGGTCTCGAAATCCTGGTTGGTTTCATCCGCGGCAAATGCCGGGAATGCCAGCGCCGTGGCGCAAGCAGCTGCGAGGAGATATTTTCTGATCATTTCCTGACGACTCCCTTCAATCCGCCGCCGATGAGAAAGGTCGCGTCCATCAACGCGATCATCGGATTGCCCCCTCCTGAAACCGCAAGATAGCGCGGTTGCCAGTGCGGATGAAACTTTGATTTGAATGCCCGAAGGCCTTTGAAATTGTAGAAGCGCTCGCCGTGCTCGAAGACGGTGCTGCCGATACGGTCCCAGACCGGGGCCGTTTCGCGCTTCGACATGCCCGAAAGCGGTGCCATGCCGAGGTTGAAGTGCTTGTAGCCCTCAGCTCTGAGATATTCCATGATCTGTACGAAGAGGAAGTCCATCGAGCCCTTCGGCGCTTCCGGCGAGAAGCGCATCAGGTCGATCGTGCCCTCGGACTTGGTTTCGGTAACGAGGATATTGGCGAAGGCGACGATCTTGCCGTCCTTCTTCAACACGCCGACCGGCTGCGAATTGACATAGTCGGGCTCGAAAGCGCCGAGCGAGAAGCCCTTCTCCTTGGCATTGTGGTCTTCGAGCCAGGAGCTGGAGACCGCTGAGAGATCCCCGAGAATGGCGGGCACCTCTTCCGCGGGAATGACCTCGAAGCTCAAACCATCGCGCTGGGCGCGGCTTGCCGTCTGGCGAAGGTTCGCCCACTTGCCCCCCTTCATCTCGAAGGCCCCGAGATCGGCAACGGCGAGTTCGCCGAGCTTGAAGGCGCGCAGGCCCGCATCGGCGCAGTGCGAGAGCAGCCCCGGAGAGATCTGATAGAACACCGCGCGGCAACCTGCGGCGCGCGCCGCCTCCACGAAGCTCCAGACGAGTTCCGGGATCGCATGCCGCTCGCCGACAGGATCGAACAGCGCGATCCAGGAGCGGCCCTGGCGGCCATACATGATGAAGGCATCGCCCTTTTCGGAAAACATGATGCTCTTGTCGGCCATGCGAACGAGATTGGCGTCGGCATAATCCTGCGCCTTGACGATATCGACGGCGCGCTGCAGCGCCTCTTCTGTCGCCGGTTCCGGCCGGAAGGTCGCCGGGCGCAGCAGGCTGAAGATCGCGATCGCCGAGGAGATGATCGTGATGCCGAGCACGGCGCGCAGGCCGCGCGGCGCTTCGGCGGCAAATTCGAACTGCCACCAGAGCTCGTTGCTGTACTCGACGTCGCGATAGACGAACAGCAGGATGACGACCGCGCCGACACAGATGACGGCAATCGCCATCAGCCAGGCCGCCGTCAGCGTCTGGTTGAGAAGCGAGGCATGGCGGGTAAACAACCGGCGGCTGACGAACAGGCTGAAGATCAGGATCGCCAGGAAGATCGCTTCGACAAGCGCGATCGCCTTCAGGAGCGACAGCGCCAGCGCCAGCACGGCCGAGACCACCGAGACCAGCCAGGCGCCGTCGAGACGCTGGCCAAGACCGCGGGCGGCGACAACGAGCGCCAGGCCGAACAGGCTCGACAGGAAATGCGCGCCTTCGACGATCGGCAGCGGCAGGTAGTTGGCCAGGAATTCCAGGTTCTCGTCAGGCGTCGGCGTGACGCTCGAGAAGATCAGCATGACGCCGAGGATCAGCGCGAAGGCCGACAACAGCTGCGGCGTCAGGCGTCCGCCGATGCGACGGATGCTCGATGCGGCCGGATGATCGACGAAGCGGCGAAGCTCGGTCAGCGACACCGCAAGCACCGCGATCAGCAGCGGCAGCACATGATAGATCAGGCGGTAGAGAACCAGCGAACCGAGAACCGCATCGATATTCACCGCGCTGCCGAGCGAGGCGATAATGACGGTTTCGAAAACGCCGAGACCGGCCGGAACGTGGCTGAGAACGCCGAGACCGACGGCAATCGCATAGACCGCCAGAAACACCGGCCAGCTGATCGCCGTCTGCGGCAGGAGAACGTAGAGAACGGTCGCCGACGCCGCGATATCGAATGCGGTGACGAGGAACTGGCGCGACCAGGTGCGCGAATCTGGCAGGCGGACAGCAATCGGGCCAAGATTGACGGCCCGGCCATCACGCCCGAGATAGACGACGAACCCGAGCCCCGCCAGGATCGCACCGGCGATAATCCGCAAAAGCAGCGCATTGGTATTGATCAGCGGCCCGATTTCATCGGCGATGATCATCAGCGCGATTGCCGCGACGCTGGCAAGACCGAGACCGAAGGACAGCGTCACGAAGGCGATGACGCGGCCGATATCTTCAGGCGTCAGGCCGAGGCGCGAATAGGCGCGGTAACGGATCGCGCCGCCGCTGAGCGCGCCGAAACCGGCAGTATTGCCAACCGCATAGGCGCTGAAGGCCGTCAGCGCCACATGCGGAAAGGGCAGCTTCTTGCCGATATAGTCGATGGCGTTGAGATCGTAAAAGATCAGCGCGAAGAAGCTGAGACCGGTGAAGAGAAGCGCGAGCAGGATCGAACTGACACGGGTATCGGCAAGCGCTTCGACGACGTCGTCATAGCGTACTTCATCCGTAAGCTGCATGATGGCATAGCCGACCATGCAGAACAGGACCAGCGTCGCGGCTGCCACGAGCTGCGTGCGATATCGCCGGAGAAAGCCGCGAAACCCACCGGCCTCTTCGCTTTCCATCTCTTCCAGACTGTTCTGACTCGCCATGTTACCCCTGCCGATCGCCAGCGTGGCGTGAATCGTTCGGCAAAGCACTAGCATATGCTGCAGGCAAGCTCTATCAGCCCCCGCAAGCTCTACCCAACCGCCGCCGAGCGCGCCTCATCGGCTTGAATTGGGGCAAAATTAGCGCCGCCAAACGCAAGGCGACATTGCGTTTTTGTAACATTCCGTCGCACCCCGGCAGCCGATCAGGCAGCCGGCTCGCCTCCCGCACGGGCCTGCGCCGCATAGCGCGCGGCGGCCGCCATCGCTTCCGGATCGCGCCCCTCACCCGCCACCTGGACGGTCGGAACGGCGAATTCGATGCCGTTTTCCTTGAAGGCGTTGCGGATCATCGCCAGCGCATTGCGGCGGATGACGAACTGTTCGCCGGGCTTCGTCATCATTGATAGGCGGATCTCGATCGCGAACTCGCCGAACTGCTCGACGCCCTTCATCTTCAGGGTCTCGATGATATGCGGCCCGAATTCCGGGTTTTCGAGCAGCGACTGGCCGATCTGCTTGATCACCTTCTTGGCCTTCACCAGATCGGTGTCATAGGTGACGTTCAGGCTGATCTTGTCGATCGTCCAGTCGCGGTTGAGGTTCTTGACGGCGCCGAGTTCGCCGAAGGGCACGGTGGTCAGTGGTCCGCGGTGATGGCGCAGCTTCACCGAGCGCAGGCTGAAGGCCTCGACGACGCCCTTG
This sequence comes from Rhizobium sp. Rhizsp82, assembly GCF_047325115.1. Taxonomy (NCBI): domain Bacteria; kingdom Pseudomonadati; phylum Pseudomonadota; class Alphaproteobacteria; order Hyphomicrobiales; family Rhizobiaceae; genus Rhizobium; species Rhizobium sp. Rhizsp82. The sequence continues at coordinate 97,832 of NZ_CP168570.1, forward strand.
TGGCTGCCGCTCTCGATATATTCGCCGACGCGGAAGGCATCGTCCCACAGATAGAACATGCCGCTGATGACATCCTTGACGATCGTCTGCGCTCCGAAGCCGACGGCGACGCCGACGACACCGGCACCGGCAATCAGCGGCGCGATCTCGATACCAAGCCCCGACAGCACCATCAGGATGGCGATGACGGCAATGACGACGGCGATGATGTTGCGGAAGATCGGCAGCAGCGTCTGCAGACGTGCGCGTCTGGCCTTCTCCTCATCCGATGCAGCGCCATCCAGCGGCTGATCGAGAAGCTTGCCGTCGATATAGGCCTTGACCAGATGCCAGAGCAGATCGGCAGCGAGCAGCACGACGATGCCGCCGATGACGCCGCGGGCGATGCGATCGGTCATCGTTTCGCCGGCCGCCATCGTATCGGCGCCGACGCCCATGACCTTGCCGATCCAGATCGCCGCGGCGGCAATGATCAGCGCTCGGACGCCGCGATCGAGCAGCACGGTGGCGATGCGGCGATTGGCGAGGAACCCGGCCTCGGCCTGGTGCAGCGCGCGCACGGCAGCGGTCGCAACTGAAAGCACCTTCGGCAGCAGCAACGCGTAGATGCCGAGCCAGAGCAGCCAATTGAACCCGGTTACCCAGAGAACCCAGAGCGCCAGGAAATAGATCGTCAGAGCCCAGGCCACCGCAGTACTGTGGCGGGACCCATCCGACGGGCGCGACCAGACCGCTTCGACAGCGATCAGGAACAGGCCGATGCCGAGGATATAGGCGACGAAGTAGCGCGAACCCGGCGAGAAGCCGAGCGGCTCCATCACCTGAATGACGGCCCAGCCGAAGGCGAAATAGATGCCGAACACGGCAGCGCGGCGGAACCAGAATAGCGCCTTCGCCCGCGAGACGTCCCGCTCGCCGTCGGCCCGCGCCAGTGTCACCAGCACGACCAGCATGCGGCCGATCGAGATGGTGAACCGCGCCGCGATCAGCGCGACGGCAACGGCGATCGCCATCGACTGGCTGACCGGCGGCCAGTTGAAGGCGAGCAGCGGGATCATCGTTGCGATGGCAAAGACGATCGCCGGAATGACCCGGTAGAAGATATTGGCGCCCGCATGATGCAGTGCCGCCGGTTCTTCCGTATCGGCCCGGCGCACCCGCGGCCGCGGCGTCACCGCCCGGAACAGCAGTTCGGCAAGCGTACCGGCGAGAAGCAGCGTCAGCACCTCGACGACCACCCAACCGGCGCCGGCCGGCTCGACCTCGCGATCGACGATGCCATCGGCCGTCTCGATTTCCGCCGGCAGCTCCATCGCCGCATGCGAGACCATCTCGACATGGCGGCGCGCATGGCCGAGCAGGCCGGAGAGAACCGACATCTGCCCGTCGTCTGCCGCAGCCGTGCCCGCCGGTGCCGTCTTCATCTGCGACGCCATCCAGCTCTGCACTTCGGGCGCCTGCATCAGCTCCATCATCTGCCGCACCTTGTCCGGCGGCATAGGGGTGGTGGTGGCTGGCGGCTGCGCGGGGCTTTGGGCCTGGGTAGCGATTGGCCCGAGCGTCAGAAGCGCGAGCCAAAACAGCAGTCTGACGAACCTTGAACCAAACACCCGACGCCCTCCGGTATGACTGATGTCAACCATATCGTGTGCAATGCTTTAGGCAATGGGCACGAAAAAGCCCGCGCCTGGAAAGCGCGGGCTCTTAAACGAGAGTATGGGTCTATCAGCCCTTCGGCTTCTCGACGTGACCGCCGAAGCCGGCGCGCATCGCCGAGAGCACCTTGTTGGCGAACTCGTCCTGATCGCGCGAGGAGAAGCGGCCGTAAAGCGCGGCACTGAGCACCGGCGTCGGCACGCTTTCGTCGATCGCCGCCATGATCGTCCAGCGGCCTTCGCCAGAGTCCGAGACGCGGCCGGCATATTTGGCGAGCGCGGGATCGGCATGCAGCGCGTCCGACGTCAGATCGAGCAGCCAGGAGGTGATGACGCTGCCGCGGCGCCAGACTTCCGCGACATCCTGCAGATTGAAGTCGTAGCGGTAATATTCCGGATGGGCGAGCGGCGCTGTTTCGGCATCCGCCTCATGGGTGGCAGCGCCGATATTGGCGTTCTTCAGGATGTTGAAGCCCTCGGCATAGGCGGCCATCAGGCCGTATTCGATACCGTTATGGACCATCTTGACGAAGTGGCCGGCGCCATGCGGGCCGCAATGCAGGTAGCCCTGCTCGGCCGTGCTGTGCTCGGCTGCGGTACGGTTTTCCGACGGCTTCACGTCGCCGACCCCAGGTGCCAGCGAAGCGAAGATCGGCGACAGCGACTGGACGATACCCTTCTCGCCGCCGATCATCAGGCAATAGCCGCGCTCGAGGCCGAAGACACCGCCGCTGGTGCCGACGTCGACATAGTGGATGCCCTTGGTGATCAGCTCGGCGCCGCGGCGGATATCGTCGTGATAGTAGGAATTGCCGCCGTCGATGATGATGTCGTCATCGTGCAGCAGCGGCACGAGCTGGGCGATCACCTTGTCGGTGATGGCGGCCGGCAGCATCAGCCAGATGGCACGCGGCCGCGACAGCTTCGAAACGAACTCTTCGAGCGAGCTGCTGCCGACGGCGCCCTTGCCCGTAAGGTCGGCAACGCTTTCCGCTTTCGCATCATAGACCACGCATTCATGGCCATCCCGCATCAAGCGCTGGACCATGTAGCTGCCCATACGGCCCAAACCAACCATGCCAAGCTGCATCACACATTCTCCTGGGAATCTAATCGATATGATTCCGGAAACTAGCACTCACGCGGCAGCAGGCAAGCGAAGTCTCTGTCACATTCCAGAGATGCAAATGCTTCGTTCGGTCGCGGGGCATGGCCCGCATTTCGCTCAGGAGATGTAGCCGGTGCTAAAATCGGAGTGGAAAACTCAGTAAAAGCCACTGCCCCGGCGGGCCGCAGAAGGCATTCGGCAGTTGCATCTGGAGGTCTGGCAGTTACCGCCGGATGCTTTCAAACGCTCAATTCCTACAGTCACGAAAATTTTCTATGCCGGAAATAAAGCCGATTAATTCGTTTCTTTTCATATTCTTAACTTGGAGACCATCTTTGTCACAACACTGTCCCGCAAAATTTTGCACTTGAGAAGCAGTTGCCTTGCTGGAGGTCGGATGGTACTTTTTCATTAACAACTAAATAAAAAAACGACGGGGGAAGTGCCCTTCAATTTCGATCTATGATTTGTCAGTTCAGGATTGAAGAATATGAAGGCCACACCAATAAACATTCACCCAAAAGACGTACGAATACTGTCCGCTTCGCGGATTGCAGGGTATTTGTTCGCGTTCTTGCTACTCTTCACCATCGGCATGTCGATGGTGCCAAACCAGTTCTTCGTCGTCTCGCCGAAAGCTGTGATCAACGCCCCTGTGCAGATGATCGCCTCACCGATCTATGGCCGTGTCGACAAGATCGACCTGCAGGTCGGCCAGGTGGTCAATCTCGGCGACGTCACCGCCACCGTTTCCAATCCCAACCAGGACCAGACATCGCTGACCGGCCTCAGGCTCGAGAAGCTTGACCTGACGGAGAAGCTCAACAACACGATCAATGTCGTGGCCGAGCGCAACGACCAGCTGAGCAAGGTCAAGGCACAGATCGCCGACGTGAAGGACGGCGTCCTGAGCGAGCTCGGCGCCGTGATCGGCAACGCCCAGTCGAATGTCGAGATTTACGAAGCGCGGCTCGCCGAGCAGGATGCACTGCTGCAGCGCGCCACCACAATGCTGAAAAAGGGGTTGACCTCCGAGGCCAGCGTCGAGCCGCAGCGCCAGAAGCGCAATGCCGCCCAGGGCGAGCTCGATGCCGCCCGCGGCGAGCTGAAGCGCAACGAGATCGTCCAGTCGCTTGTCAGCCGTGACATCTACACCGGCGGCACGGTCGCCGCCAACCTGCTGACGCTGGAGATGCAGCGCACCAAGCTCGCCGGCGATATCGCCGAGGACAATATCGAGATCAACCAGATGACCGAGCGCAAGGCGCAGGTCGAAAAGCTGATCAACCGCGAGGAAGGCCGGCTCGGCAAGTCGGGTGCGGCCGAAGTCGTCGCCGATCATCACGGCCAGGTCGTCAGCGTCGACGCCTCCTTCGGCGATTTCGTCATGCAGGGCCAGGCGGTTGCCAAGTCGCTCGATTGCAACGAGGCTTTTGCCGCTGCCGTCTATCGCAGCCGGGATGTCTCCTCGCTGGATATCGGCACGCCCGCCATGGTCAATTTCCGCTCGCTCGGCGTCAAGAAAAGCGGGCATGTCTACAAGATCGTCCGCTATTTCGACAGCGGCCAGCAGAACCGCTACTTCGCCAAGTTCCCGAAGGCCGAAGGCGACGAGGTCTATGTCCTCGTCAAGGTCGACGACGATCCCGTCGAACTGACCGCTGCCGGACAGCCCAACAACGACAAGTTCTTTGGATGCCATGTCGGTGAGGACGTGATTGTCTCGCTTGGAGAGACCGTCGTCGCGCGCCTTACCCGCTACTCGAAAATGGCCGTCGACAAATTGGCAGCGGCGGACGGCCTGCTCTCCGCGTCGGCGCTTTTTGACAAGGGCCACAGATTGGCGAGCCTCCAGCAATAACTGAGCACTTTCGCTTCACTTTATCGACCGCGATAACAGGGAAGACCTGGATATGGTTTTGCGTACACTCATGATTGCGGCGGTGCTCGCTATCGCGGCACCTGCCTTCAGCACTGCGGCCATGGCAGACGCCAAACGCGCCGAACTCGCCTGCACCCTCTGCGATGGCCTTGCCGCGCTGATGACCGGCGAACCCGAACAGGCCTTCGTGTTCCGCAGCTTCGAACCCGCCAATGGCGGATCGAAACTGCACCCGGCGCTCGACAATACCGGCTTCACCTATGACAACGCACTGGCGATGATGGCGCTCTATGGCTGCGGCCGCGCCAGGGAGGCAAAACGCGTCGCCGATGCGCTGGTTCTGGCGCTGGAAACCGACCGCCACTACCACGACGGACGGCTGCGCAATGCCTATCGCTCCGGCCCGGTCATCCCGGGCAAGGACGGCATGCTGCTTCCCGGCTACTGGAGTACGGCAAACAATTCCTGGATCGAGGACGGCTATCAGGTCGGCAGCGCCACCGGCAGCATCGCCTGGGGCGCGCTCGGGCTGCTCGCCGCCTATTCCGAGACCGGCCAGACCGCCTATCTCGATGGCGCCCGCAAGATCATGGACTTCATCCACCGCTCGACCGCCGACCCCAAGAACCCCGGCTATTTCGGCGGCTTCTTCGGCCACGAACCGACACCCGATCGCATGACCTGGAAATCGACGGAGCACAATCTCGACATCTATGCCGCCGACCACTGGCTGGCGACGATCGACGAGGCCGGCGACTGGGAGCATGACGGCGAGAGCGCCAAAGACTTCCTCGATGCCATGTGGAACAAGGCCGAGGGCCGCTTCTATATCGGCAGCGTTCCCGACAGCAACGCGCCCAACGTCAACATGTCCGGTCTCGACGCCGAACTCTGGCCGCTGATCGCCGTCGAGGACTTCAAGGCGAAGGCACCGCAGGTGATGGAATGGACCGAAGTCAATCACGGCGTTCCCGGCGGCTTCGACTTTAACAATGACCGGGACGGCATCTGGCTGGAGGGCACGGCACAGGCGGCTCTCGTCTATCAGGTGGTCGGCGAGCCGCAGAAGGCCGAGCCGCTGTTTCAGACCATTTCGACGCAGATTTCTCCGGAGAAACTCATCTACGCCACCGTCGACGAACAATTGACCACAGGCCTGCAGGTCGGCCCGAATTCGGAACCCGGCGACTTCAAATATTACCGGCTGCCCCATGTCGGGGCGACGGGATGGGCCGTGCTTGCGGCGCTCGGCATCAATCCCTTCCGTGCAGATTCCTTTGCGGCAAAGAACGAGGAAAAGCCATGTCCCCAGAAGTAGTCACGCTTTCGGATGCCATCCTGTTCTCACTGATCACGCTGGCACTGATCCTCGCCTGCGCCCTGCTCCTCGACAGCCGCAAGGGCAAGGATCGCGTCGTCTTCGGCACGATCCTGATCCTGATGCTCGCCAACTACGTCTATTTCCGGCTGACGACAACGCTGCCGGATTTCGACTGGAGCGCCTACGCGATCTGGCCGCGCATCTATCTCGCCTTCGAGGCGGTGGTGATCCTCTATACGCTGCTGTCGATCGTCTTCTTCTTCCGCCGCACCGATCATACCGGTGCTGCCGACGCCAGCGAGGCGATGATCTCGGCGATGGGAAAGCCGCCGGCCGTCGACATCTTCATCTGCACCTACAATGAGGACGTCACCATTCTGGAGCGGACGATCCTCGCCGCCAAGGCGATCGACTACGGCAACTTCACCATCTGGATCCTCGACGACGGCCGCCGCCAGTGGCTGCGCGATTACTGCGCCGAGCTCGGTGTCCGCTATCTCACCCGCGACGACAACAAGGGCGCCAAGGGCGGCAATATCAACAATGCCATCCGCTGGTCGAAGCAGATCACCGACGCCCCCTTCATCCTGATCCTCGATGCCGACTTTGCGCCGCAGCGCGCCATCCTGAAACGCATCATCGGCCAGTTCATCGATCCCGAGATCGGCCTGATCCAGACGCCGCAATTCTATTACAACGCCGATCCGGTGCAGCACAACCTCCTGGCCTCCAAGGCCTGGGTCGACGACCAGCGCATCTTCTTCGACGTCATGCAGCCTTCGAAAGACGGCTGGGGTGCGGCCTTCTGCGTCGGCACCTCCTGCGTCGTGCGCCGCGATGCGCTGGAGCTGATCGGCGGCATGCCGGAGGAAACTGTCACCGAGGATATCCACCTCACCTACCGCCTGATGCAGAAGGGCCTGCGCACCCGCTGGCTGAACGAGCGCCTCAGCGTCGGCCTATCGGCGGAAAGCCTTTCCGGCTACATCACCCAGCGCTGCCGCTGGTGCCTCGGCACCATCCAGGTTGCGCTACTGCGCGACGGCCCGTTCTTCGGCCGTGGCTACACGGCGATGCAACGGCTGCATTATTTCCACGGCCTGCTCTTCTGGTTCTGCCGGCCGTTCATGCTGCTCTTGATGGCGGCGCCGATCCTCTTCTACTTCCTCGGCCTGCCCGCCATCCTGATGGAACCCGAAGCCTTCTTCCTTTACGCGCTGCCGATGGTCGGCGCCATGTGGACCTTCCATGCCTGGGTATCCGGCTGGCGCAGCCTGCCGCTTTTCACCGAGGTCTCGCAGATGGTCTCAGCGATCCCGATCACCATCGCCATCTGCCACGCGATCGCCCATCCCTTCGGGCGGCCCTTCAAGGTGACCGCCAAGGGCGAGGACCGCACCCGTGTCGACATCCTCTATCCAATCGCCACGACCTTCGCGCTGATCATCATCCTGACCTTCACGGGCATGCTGAACGGCCCGCTGCTGAGCAATTACAGCGGTCTCGACAGCTTCAGCGTCGCCTGGGGCATGGTGGTCATGGTCTATGCCTTCGTCTCGATGCTCGTTTGCATCGAGCTGCCGCGCGAGCCGCTGGATGCCATCCGCTTCCCGCTCGGCCGCAAGACGGCGATGACCTGCAACGGCCAGGCGTTCCCCTGCACCGTCGATACGCTGTCGCTGACGCAGGCCGAGATCAGCCTGCAGCAGAAGCGGATGACCGCCGACAGCCGCATCGGCGACCTGCTGCTGTTCTCGCCCTTCCCGGGCTTCGATGTCGCAGGCCGCATCGAACGCGTCGATCAGAACCGCTCGGTCTTTACCGTCTCGATCGTTGCGGTGAAGGAACGGCGCGAGAGCGAGGAAATCCATGCGCATCCGGCGATCGTGCGGCGCAAGATGATCCAGCGGCTCTATAGCGAGATGCCGGAGGCGATGCCCGGCCGCGCCTATCCACTCGCCGCCATGGGCGCCCTGTTCAACCGGATGTTCCAGAAGCCATCGGCCTATGCCGGAAAGACGCGAACGGCAGCCAATACGGTTGCCGTCCGCCGTTCGCGCTGGAGACCGTCACCGGGCGGCGTGATTGCCGGCGGCGCAAAGGCGCTACCTGCACCCGCCCGCGGGCTCATGCCACCAGCAGCCGAATAGTCGCCTGTCAGGCAGCCGGCGGCTCCCAGGTGCTCTCCTCGCGAACCATGTGAACGATGTTCGCGGGGTTGAGAATCCAGCCGCCACGGAAGCTCTCGCCGAGCGGCTCGATCGCGTCGCACCGGCGGATGCCGGACCGCTGCAGGTGATCGGCAGCCTTGTCGAAATCCGGCGTGAAAAGCTCCAGCCAGACTTCGGCCTGGCTCATTCCCGGCGCCTCGTCGATCCAGAGCCGGATCGGCCCGAGCTCGAAGCCGCGCGTGCCGTCATTGCCGATCTCCTTCAGCTTCACGACATCGCGGTAGAAATCCAGCACCTCGGCATATTGATGCGTCGGTACCTTCATGGCGACATCCACGCCTCCATACAAAAGTTCGCTCATGACAGCTTCTCATAATCCGGGGCTTCGGCCGGCACGCCTCGCATCTCGCTGAGAAACATGCCGTCACGCAGGTTGATACCGTATTCGACGAAGGCCTTCATGCAGCAGAGCATGTTGCTCCAGCCTTCACAGTTGAGATAGGTGCCGCGCCGGCCGGGATCGTCCTCTCGCCAGCCGTTCTCGGAAATCGTCACCATCGTCCCGCCATCGTCGAGCGCATCGAACTTCATTTCGACGGTCGTCTTGTAGCGGACATTGTCGGCATCGGTGCCGCCGTCCCAGCGCAACACGATCAGCTCGTCCTGCACGAGATCGATGACCTCGACGGGCGCATCCTTCCACCAGGTCACCGTCGTACCCTTCACCAGCGGCGCGCTCGCTCCACCAACCGTCGTGAAGTAGCTCGAAAGCTTCTTGGGATTGACGACGGCATCGAACACCTCAGCCGCAGGGCGGCCAACGCGGCCACCGACACGAATTGCGAGGGACATGACACCTACTCCTCTCTCATTGCCAATGGGGTCATTATGTTATAAAAATATAACATGTCAAGCGAATCGCAAAACGACCCGGTTTTCAAGGCCCTTGCCCATCATCGCCGCCGCGAGATTCTGGATCTGTTGAAGGATGGCCCGCGCACGACGGGCATGCTCTGCGAGAGCTTTCCCGAAATGGACCGCTGCACCGTGATGCAGCACCTGAAGGTTCTGGAAGAGGCTGATCTGGTGATGGCCAAGAAAGAAGGCCGCGAGCGCTGGAACCACCTCAACAGCCTGCCGATCAAGCAGATCTACGACCGCTGGATCAGCGCCTATGCCGGCCACTCGCTGTCGATCATCGATCGCCTCAGGACCGATCTCGAGGACTAACGAAAACGGACGCCGAGGCGCCCGTTTCATCATTCCATTTCTCGCAGATCAGGCTGCCTTCCGCAGCGGCCCGGCAACCGGTTGCGCCTCGCGGCGGTCGAGAGCGGCGCTCCGCAGCGTCAGGAGCAGCGCACCGGCAACCAGGATCGCGCCGACCCATGGCGTTGCCTGCAGGCCGAGGCGAGACTCGACGACCAGACCGCCGATCCAGGCACCAAGGGCGATACCGAGATTGAAGGCCGCGATGTTCATGGCCGAAGCGACGTCGACGGCGGCCGGGCGAACCTGCTTGGCGAGCTGGACGACATAGAGCTGTAGGCCAGGAACATTGGCGAAGGACAGGAAGCCGAGGGCAGCAAGCGTCGGGATCGTCAGCCAGGGCGACACAGCCGTAAAGCTGAAGAGCAGGAGCACGGCAGCCTGCGCCACGAACAGCCAGGTCAGCGCTGCCACCGGGTCGCGATTGGCAATCCGGCCGCCGACAATATTGCCCGCCGCGATCGCCAGGCCATAGAGCACCAGGATGAGGCTTACCGAGGAAGCCGAGAAGCCGGTGACTTCCTGCAGGATCGAGGCGAGGAAGGTGAAGGCAACGAAGGTGCCGCCATAGCCGAGCGCCGTCATGGCAAAGACGATCAGCAATCTACCACTACCAAGCACGCCGGCCTGTTGGCGCAGCGTCGCCGGTTCGGCCTTGCTGAGCGTTGACGGCAGGAGAACGGCGATCGCGGCAAAGGCGATGATGCCGAGACCGGCGACGGCAGCAAAGGTGGCGCGCCAGCCGAAAGTCTGGCCGATGAAGGTGCCGAGCGGAACGCCCGTGACGATCGCTACCGTCAGGCCCATGAACATCATGGCGATTGCCGATGCACGGCGGTTCTCCGGCACGAGATCTGCAGCGATGGTCGAGCCCACCGAGAAGAACACGCCATGGGCAAAGGCAGAGAGCACGCGGGCGACGAGCAGCGGCGCGTAGCCGGGGCTGAGCGCCGCCAGCGTGTTACCGACGATGAAGAGCGCCATCAGGCCGAGCAGCAGCGGCTTGCGCTCGATACGCCCGGTCAGCGCCGTCAGAATGGGCGCACCGAAGGTCACGCCGAGCGCATAGACGCTGACGATCAGGCCGGCGAGCGGCAGGGTGATGTGAAGGTCCTGCGCAACGGTCGGCAGCAGGCCGACGATCACGAATTCCGTTGTTCCGATCGCATAGGCCGCGACCGTGAGCGCAAAAAGAGCAAGGGGCATGATGAGAAATCCGATAGCTGTGGCGCCCGGATAAAACGGGCAGCCTTTCTTGTTCGGATCTCCATATGGATGATGGCGGCGCCCGGCATAATCGGGCGGCAGCGCCCAACACTTGTGAATTCAATTCATCAAACGGCATTAATTCGCAGCTATCAAGAATGCGCAGTTTGTAAGAATCGGAAACACATTGTGACTAAACCGTTGCAAAGGCAGGTATTTTCCGACTTGCGGCGCAGAGATACATAACGGATATTGCATACACTTTCGAGGACCCGTTGATGATCCGAATGATTCAAGACCCTGCGGAATTGGCCGGCGAAGACATCACCGGAAAATATATCCTGCGCAAACTGAACTATCACTGGTTCGCCTATGGCAAGGCGGCGATCGTGACCGAATGCAAGGGCACCATCCTGCATCTCGACCGCGAAGAGACCGTCTATTCCGAACGCTGGGGTCGCCGCGCCTATACCGGCACCGGAAAGCGCTATCCCGGCGGCATTTGCCCGATCTCGGCCGTTGCCTGCATCTGCGATACGCCCGATGACGTGAATGCCGTCATCCAGCTGGATGTCGATGCCCAGGAAGAGTTCTACCAGCTGATCGCCAAGGCCGAAGCCCGCGTCCAGGCGCTGGCTTCAGCCTCGCAGAACACGGTTTATCTGGCAGCCGCCGAATAGACCGTCAGCCGGCGGAAGCCGTCTCTTCAAGCAGCCACTGGCGGAACAGCGCGACGGAGGATTTCTCCAGCGCTCCCGCTGGATAGAGCATCGCATAGTTCAAAGCCGCCGGCTGCTGCTCGATGAAGCAGCGCTTCAGGGTGCCTGAAGCGAGACCCGAACCGGCAAGCGAACTGCGCACCAGCGCAAAGCCCTCCCCGCGCCCGCATGCCTCCAGCATCTCCTCGAACGTATCGAAGACCTTCGCCTCGCGAACCGCTGCGGTGATGTCGTAGCCGGCAAGCTCCGGCGCGTGGGGATCGCCGCCGATCTGCTCGAACCAGAGCTGCCAGTCGAGCACGGTATGGCGCATACCGCGATAAACAAGCAGCGGCGCCGCGCGGATCGCGCCTCTCTTCGGAAGCCGGGCGGAGACTTCGGGGGCGCAGACCACGAATTCATCGTCGAGCAGCAGCGGTTCCGTCACCACCTCCGGCCCACCGCGGCCAAGCCAGATCGCCAGATCGGCATTGGCAAAATCCGGCCGCTTGTAGCTGACCGCGATCTGCACCTCGATCTTCGGATAGCGGCGGCAGAAGCTCTCGAGCCGCGGCGCCAGCCACTGGCTGGAAAATTCCGGTGTCGTCGTGATCGCAAGCGACGGACTGGCACTTGCCGCCCGCGCTTGATGTAAGGACGTCTCAAGGCTCTGCAGCGCCGCAGCAATATCCGGGTGCAGCTTCAACCCCGCCGGAGACAACCGCGCACCGCGCCGTCCACGCTCGAAAAGCCGCTCGCCGAGCCATCGCTCGAGCTGGGCGATCTGGTGGCTGACCGCGGTTTGCGTCAGCCCCAGCCTTTCAGCCGCCCGCCCGAAGCCGCCGGTTTCGGCGATGGCGCAGAAGGCCTGCAGGGTCGATAGCGGTGGCAGCGGCCGGCTTGACATGAAAATCTCTCATGAAAGATCAGAGCGAGTTTCATTATACGCAAACAGGACGCCTGCATAAACTGGCCTCATGGGAGAAAAACCATGACGCTATCGATGAATATTCTGAATGCCTGGATCAAATCCGCCATCGCCGCATGTGTACCCGCAGGCAAACAGGCGCCGGCACCGCAAAAGGCGCAGGGACTGAGCAATCATTTGAAGGAAGACATCGGCATCGGCGATGCCTCGCCCCGCGCCGGAAAATGAAGTGCGATCCGCGGCAACCGATGGATGTTTACGATCCTGGGTGCCTACAAACGTAGGTGGGCGCCATATGTCCAAGCCCACGGGCCTGGTCAGGGACAGCTCCCTTTGGATCGAGTATGGCCCCAGGGATTGTGGTTCCTGTCGAGAGGCGCAGATCGCAGGCAATATATAAGGAGGTTCTGAGGACTGCGCCAGTGGCAGCGCGTGCTGTCCCGGCGAATTAATTCAGCTCGGCCGGCGCCCGGTTGTTGAGCTTTTCGGTGATGATGCGGATGTGGTTCGTCACCTCGCCGAGCGCCTGCGCCAGCGTTTCCTCGGTGCGCGCCGTCGCCGCAACCACGGTGTCGCGATTGCTGCGCAGACCTTCGAGCTCGGCCTCAAGACCCGCCACACGGCGCGTCAGCTCGGCAATCTCGTCCATCACCATGATACCGGCCATGACCGTGATCCGGAGATCGCCGATTTCGCCGAATTGGCCCTTGAGGTGGCCGACATAGCCGTCGAAGCGGTTGGCGAGATCCGTCAGGTGGCCTTCCTGGCCTTCCTCGCAGGCCATGCGATAGGCCTTGCCGTCGATCGTTACCGTCACCTGCGCCATATCGCTGCTTCCTTTATCGGTCCAGAACCGCGCGGATGGTTTCCATCGCCGTTACCAGGCGGCGGGAGACCTCGCGGTTGACCTCTTCCAGGCGGTTCGCACGGAATTCCGCCTGATCCAGCTCCTGCGCCAGCTTCGAACGGTCGGCATGGACCCGGCGCACTTCGCTCTCGATGTCGCCCTGCTCGCGCTGGCGTTCGATGCGCATGTCGACGGCATTCTCCAGGCCGGAGATGGCCTGTTTGAGCTCGCTCAGCGCGGTTTCCATGGCAGTGCCTGTGGGCGTCATGTCTTAAGTCCGGTGTTCCCGCAGAAGACCTGGCGAATCGGCAAAGGGTGCCGGTTCAGTGTTTTCAAGAGGATATGCAGCTAGCCAACTGCCCGTCAATAAACGGGATATGGGGATACACGGCCTATTCTGTGGATGACCGAAATTGAAGCAGTCTTCCCAACGGATTGGTCTTTTGTAAAATTTGATGGTCAAATGTTAAAAATCGTCGCACCCGGCCCGGATTCGGCCCGCAATTTATTGACTTGGCCGTTCCAACTGCTATGTGTCACCCCGCTCTCATCGATGGTCTTCAGAAGGCTCGAGGCCATCCCCCGACACCCGGAACCCGTGGAATAGCCATGACCTCTCCTGAACAACACGACCGGATGGCAAATGCGATCCGCTTCCTCGCCATGGATGCAGTCGAAAAGGCCAATTCCGGCCATCCGGGTATGCCGATGGGCATGGCTGATGTCGCCACCGTCCTCTTCAGCAAGTATCTCCGCTTCGACCCGAAGAAGCCGCATTGGCCGAACCGCGACCGTTTCGTCCTCTCCGCCGGCCACGGCTCGATGCTCCTCTACTCGCTCCTCTATTTGACCGGTTACCCGGACATGTCGATCGAGGACCTGAAGCAGTTCCGCCAGCTCGGCTCCAAGACCGCCGGTCACCCGGAATACGGCCACGCAACCGGCATCGAAACGACGACCGGCCCGCTCGGCCAGGGCATCGCAAACGCCGTCGGCATGGCGATCGCCGAGCGCAAGCTGCGCGAGGAATTCGGTTCCGACCTGCAGGACCACTACACCTACGTCATCAACGGCGACGGCTGCCTGATGGAAGGCATCAGCCATGAGGCGATCGCTCTTGCCGGTCACCTGAAGCTGAACAAGCTGATCCTCTTCTGGGACAACAACTCGATCACCATCGACGGCGCCGTGTCGCTGTCGGACTCGACCGACCAGATCATGCGCTTCAAGGCGGTTCACTGGAACACGATCGAAGTCGACGGTCACGACCAGGCTGCGATCGCCGCTGCGATCGAAGAAGCCCACAAGTCCGACCGCCCGACCTTCATCGCCTGCAAGACCGTCATCGGCTTCGGCGCTCCGAACAAGGCCGGCAGCCACAAGGTTCACGGTTCGCCGCTCGGCGCTGAAGAAATTGCTGCTACCCGCAAGGCACTGAACTGGGAAGCCGAACCCTTCGTCATTCCGTCTGACGTTCTCGACGCATGGCGCACCGCCGGTGCCCGCTCGGTCGATCTGGTCAAGTCCTGGGAAGCTGGCCTCGCTAAGTCGGCCCACAAGGCCGAGTTCAGCCGCCGCTTCGCCGGCGACCTGCCGGAAGGCTTCGACGCTGCGATCAGCGACCTGAAGAAGAAGATCGTTGAGACCAAGCCGACCGTCGCCACCCGCAAGGCTTCCGAGGACGTGCTCGAAGTCATCAACGGCCTGCTGCCGGAAACGCTCGGCGGCTCCGCCGACCTGACGCCTTCGAACAACACCAAGACCAGCCAGATGGTCTCGATCACCCCGACAGATTTCGCCGGCCGCTACATGCACTGGGGTATCCGCGAGCACGGTATGGCCTCTGCCATGAACGGTATCGCGCTGCACGGCGGTCTGATCCCCTACGGCGGCGGCTTCATGATCTTCTCGGACTATTGCCGCCCGCCGATCCGCCTCGCCGCCCTGATGGGCATCCGCGTCGTCCACGTTCTGACGCATGACTCGATCGGCGTCGGCGAAGACGGCCCGACCCATCAGCCGGTCGAACAGGTCCCGAGCCTGCGCGCCGTACCGAACCTGCTGGTCTTCCGTCCGGCAGACGTCACCGAGACGGCGGAAGCCTGGCAGATCGCGCTGAAGACCAAAAACCGCCCGACCGCTCTGGCGCTGACCCGTCAGAACCTGACGACAGTTCGCACCGAATATTCGGAAGAGAACCTGACGACCAAGGGCGCCTACACGCTGGCCGGCAAGGCCGACGCCAAGGTCACGATCTTCGCATCGGGCTCTGAAGTCGAACTCGCCGTTGCTGCCCGCGCCACGCTGGAAGCCAAGGGCGTTTCCGTCCGCGTCGTTTCGGTCCCCTGCACCGAGCTGTTCTTCGAGCAGCCGGACGCATACCGCAAGGAAGTGCTCGGCAACTCGCCGGTCAAGATCGCAGTCGAAGCCGCCGTTCGCGAAGGCTGGGATGCGTTCATCGGTCCGGAAGGCACCTTCATCGGCATGAAGAGCTTCGGCGCTTCCGGCCCGGCCAAGGACGTCTTCAAGCATTTCGGCATCACGGCCGACGCCGTCGTCGCTGCTGCAGAAGCCAAGCTTTAAGGGGAGCGCGCAAGCGCTCCTCCACCTTATCCGCAAGCCCCATGTCTAGGGAGTGAATGCACATGACTGTAAAGGTTGCCATCAACGGCTTCGGCCGCATCGGCCGCAACGT
Organism: Rhizobium sp. Rhizsp82; assembly: GCF_047325115.1. Lineage (NCBI taxonomy): Bacteria > Pseudomonadati > Pseudomonadota > Alphaproteobacteria > Hyphomicrobiales > Rhizobiaceae > Rhizobium > Rhizobium sp. Rhizsp82. Next base: position 113,612 of record NZ_CP168570.1, read on the forward strand.
TCTCCGCGCTATCGTCGAATCCGGCCGCACCGACATCGAAGCCGTCGCGATCAACGACCTCGGTCCGGTCGAGACCAACGCTCACCTGCTGCGCTACGATTCCATCCACGGCAAGTTCCCGGCTGAGGTGAAGGTCGAAGGCGACACGATCACCGTTGGCGGCGGCAAGCCGATCAAGGTGACCGCCGTTCGTGATCCGGCACAGCTGCCGCACAAGGAACTCGGCGTCGACATCGCGATGGAATGCACCGGCATCTTCACCGCCCGCGACAAGGCCGCTGCCCACCTGACGGCCGGCGCCAAGCGCGTCATCGTTTCGGCTCCTGCCGACGGTGCCGACCTGACCGTCGTCTTCGGCGTCAACCACGACCAGCTGACCAAGGAACACCTGGTCATCTCCAACGCTTCCTGCACGACGAACTGCCTCGTGCCGGTCGTGAAGGTTCTCGACGACGCCGTCGGTATCGACCACGGCTTCATGACGACCATCCACTCCTACACGGGTGACCAGCCGACGCTCGACACCATGCACAAGGACCTGTATCGCGCCCGCGCTGCAGCCCTGTCCATGATCCCGACGTCCACGGGCGCTGCCAAGGCCGTCGGCCTCGTCATGCCGCACCTCAAGGGCAAGCTCGACGGCACGTCGATCCGCGTCCCGACCCCGAACGTCTCGGTCGTCGACTTCAAGTTCGTTTCCAAGAAGGCAACGACCGTCGGCGAAATCAACGAAGCCATCAAGGCTGCTTCGAACGGCAAGCTGAAGGGCATTCTCGGCTACACCGACGAGCCGCTGGTTTCCCGCGACCTTAACCATGACAGCCATTCGTCGATCTTCGCGACCGACCAGACCAAGGTCATGGAAGGCAACTTCGTTCGCGTCCTGTCCTGGTACGACAACGAATGGGGCTTCTCGAGCCGCATGTCGGACACCGCAGTCGCCTTCGCCAAGCTCATCTAAGCTTCGCTTTCGCGAAAAGCAGATCGAGAGAACGGCCCGGGAAACCGGGCCGTTTTGTTTTAGACGGCAGCAGAAAAGGGAGAGTGGCATCATGGTGGATCTCAGAATTCGAGAAGCGCGCGCGGCAGACGCCGATGAACTCACCCTGCTCCTCAACGAGATCATCGCCGCTGGCGGCACGACCGCCATGGAGGTTGCCCTTTCGCCCGCAGAATTCAGGGAATGGTTCATCGACGGACCATCCGTCTTTGCCTGCCATGTCGCCGAAGCTGACGGCCGCCTTGCCGGTTTCCAGGAGATCAGCCGCTACGGAGACCTGCCCGAGGGATGGGCCGACATCGGCACGTTTTCCCGCATACGCCCCAAGATCCCCGGCGTCGGCACCGCGCTGTTTGCGGCAACGCTTACGGCAGCCCGCTCGCTCGATATAGAGTTCATCAACGCGACGATCCGCGCCGACAATACCGGCGGTCTCGCCTATTACGGCAAGATCGGCTTCGAGACCTACAGCACCACGAAGGATGTGCCGCTGCGCGATGGGACGCCAGTCGACCGCATCAACAAGCGCTATCGGGTCGCCTCAGCGTAAGTGCCCGCACTTCTTTGACAAAAACGGCAAGCTTATTTGCTCCTGCCCTGCTCTCGCCCGATTTGCCTATACATTCTTTATAGAGAATCTCTCCCGTAGCATTCAGCGCGGTGATCCGTCCGGTTCATCGTTCAGCAGCATGACGCCGCAGGTAAGCAAGGTTAAGCCGCAAGGCCTACCCTTCCGGCCTGTTTTGCCGTTTACTGGCTGAAGGCAAGCAACGGACGAGGTTTGAGAGATGGCTGCGATTTCCGGGGGCGGATCGCAGCGCGGATGTGAAAGGGGATGGACGTGGAAGCATTCTATATCGTCGTGCTGGTTTCGACGGCGCTGGTGCTTCTTGCGGCCTTCTCCAGCCTGCTCGCCTTCCGTTTCGGCGCCCCCTTGCTGCTGCTCTTCCTGGCAATCGGCCTGCTCGCCGGCGTCGATGGCCTCGGCATCGAGTTCAGCAACAACTATCTCGCCTATATCCTCGGCTCCATCGCGCTCGCCGTCATTCTTTTCGATTCCGGTTTCGGCACGCCGATACAGGCCTTCAAGCTCGCGGCGATCCCGTCGCTGACGCTGGCCTCCGTCGGCGTCCTGATGACCGCCGCACTCGTCGGCTTTGCCGCCACCTGGCTGCTGAACTTCAGCTGGCTGGAAGGCATGCTGCTCGGCTCGATCGTCGCCTCGACCGATGCCGCCGCCGTCTTCTTCCTGCTGCGCATCGGCGGCATCAATATCCGCGACAAGGTGCGCTCGACGCTGGAAGTCGAATCCGGCACCAACGACCCGATGGCAATCTTCCTGACCATCGTTCTCGTCGAGCTGCTGGCCAGCGGCGAAGGCTATTCCGGCATCAACCTCTCCATGCTCGCCCTCTTCATCGAGGAGATGGGGCTCGGCGTCATTCTCGGTATGCTCGGCGGCATGATGATCGCCCAGGTCGTCAGCCGCCTCGACACCGATCGTGGCCTTACCCCGATCTTCGTCCTCGGTCTTGCAATGCTGGTCTTCGCCTTCACCGGCGCCGTCGGCGGCAGCGGCTTCCTCGCCGTCTATGTCGCCGGCATCTATGCCGGTAACCGCAAGCTTCCGGGCCTTGCCGCCATCAAACGCTTTCAGGACGGCATGACCTGGCTGGCGCAGATCATCATGTTCCTGGTGCTCGGCCTGCTCGCCACACCCTCGCAGTTTCCGGCCATCATCCTGCCCGCCGTGGCGCTCGCGCTGTTCCTGATCTTCATCGCCCGCCCGTTGGCGATCTGGCTGTCGCTGCTGCCCTTCGACTACACCCAGCAGGAGATCGGCTTCGTCGCCTGGGTCGGCCTGCGCGGCGCCGTCTCGATCCTGCTCGCCATCATGCCGATCCTCGGCGGCCTGCCGAACGGCCATGTCTATTTCAACGTCGCCTTCATCATCGTGCTCGTCTCGCTGCTGGTGCAGGGCTGGACGATCAAGCCGGTGGCGAAGAAACTCGGCCTCATCATTCCCCCGCGCATGGGCGCCGTTGACAAGGTCGAGATCGATCTGCCCGGCAGCGCCAATCACGAACTGCTCGCCTACCGCGTCATCAAGGACAGCCCGGTTCTGCGCGGCGAGCGCATCCCGCGCTGGGCAACACCCTCGCTCGTTATCCGCGACGGCAAGTCGCTGCGCTATCAATATGCGGGGCGCCTGCGCGAGAACGACCTCGTCTATCTCTTCATCGTGCCGAGCTACGCCCGCCTGCTCGACCGTCTCTTCGCCAGCAAGGCGCCGGTCGACGAGGACGATGCCGATTTCTTCGGCGCCTTCGCGCTCTCCCCCGTGCGCCCGGCGGCCGATCTCGACGCCGCCTACGGCCCAGGCCTGCTGAACGAATCCGAGAAGGGTCTGACGATCGCCGAGCTGATGCGGCAGCGTCTCGGCGGCAAGGCGGATTATGCCGATCGCGTCCGTCTCGGCTCGATCATCCTCATCGTTCGCGACCTCGACGACCAGGATCACATCACCTCGGTCGGCATGTCGCTTGAGGCCGTCGAACCGGCGATCACCCTGCCGATCTTCATCAATATGCGCGATATCATCCAGCGTGTTCGCGACAGGCTGAAGGGCCGTCACATGGCCGTTGCCGCGCATGGCGGATCGACCGCCGACAGCGACGAAAACGCACGCGAAAAGCACGGCTGAACACCTTGCGTCGCGGGGCGACCTTGCTATGGTCGGCCACCTTCCAAGGCACTAACGAACGGATAGTCCCATGCCAGCTTTCAAGACCCTCGACGACCTCAACGGCATTGCCGGCAAGCGCGTCCTCGTCCGCGTCGACCTCAACGTTCCCGTCAAGGACGGCAAGGTCACCGACGCGACCCGTATCGAGCGTGTGGCTCCGACGATCCTCGAACTTTCCGAAAAGGGTGCAAAGGTCATCCTGCTCGCCCATTTCGGCCGCCCGAAGGACGGCCCCTCGGCGGACCTGTCGCTGTCGCTGATCGCCCCTGACGTTTCCAAGGTGCTCGGCAAGCCGGTCGCGACCGCGACCGACTCCATCGGCGACGACGCTGCCGCTGCCGTTGCCAAGATGAAGGACGGCGACATCCTGCTTCTCGAGAACACCCGCTTCTACAAGGGCGAAGAGAAGAACGACGCCGATCACACCAAGGCGCTCGCCGCCAACGGCGACATCTTCGTCAACGACGCCTTCTCGGCCGCCCACCGCGCCCATTCCTCCACCGAGGGCCTCGCCCAGGTTCTGCCCGCCTATGCCGGCCGCACCATGCAGGCCGAGCTGGAAGCGCTGGAAAAGGGCCTCGGCAATCCGGCCCGTCCGGTCGTTGCTATCGTCGGCGGCGCCAAGGTCTCGACCAAGATCGACCTGTTGATGAACCTCGTGAAGAAGGTCGACGCCCTCGTCATCGGCGGCGGCATGGCCAACACCTTCATCGCCGCCCGCGGCACCAATGTCGGCAAGTCGCTCTGCGAACATGATCTCGCCGAGACCGCAAAGCAGATCATGATCGAAGCCGCCGCTGCCGGCTGCGCCATCATCCTGCCTGAGGACGGCGTCGTCGCCCGCGAATTCAAGGCAGGTGCGGCCAACGAGATCGTCGCCATCGACGCGATCCCGGCCGATGCCATGGTTCTCGACGTCGGCCCGAAGTCGGTCGAAGCCGTCAAGTCCTGGATCGAACGCGCCCAGACGCTGGTCTGGAACGGCCCGCTCGGCGCCTTCGAAATCGAGCCCTTCGACAAGGCGACCGTAGCGGCTGCGAAATACGCTGCCGAGCGCACCAAGGCCGGCAAGCTGACCTCCGTTGCCGGTGGTGGCGACACCGTTTCGGCACTGAACCACGCCGGCGTTGCCGACGACTTCAGCTACGTCTCGACGGCAGGCGGCGCCTTCCTTGAATGGATGGAAGGCAAGGTGCTTCCGGGCGTTGCCGTGCTCACCGGCAAGTAATCAGCAAACGCTGATTTGACAATTTTTACATGTGGATAGGACCGCGGAGGCACATCGCTTCCGCGGTCTTTTGCTCAGAGCGACTAAAACTGCCCAAACTTTCAAACGATTGAAACGAATTCAATCGTTTCAATGATTTAGCCTTCCATTCTCCCGTCCATAAACATCTGTTATCCGCGAATGACGGCCAGCGAGCCTTGAGGCGCGTAATGCGCAAACTTTGGGGATAGGAGCAGTATGGTAGACGCGAAGATGTTGAATAAGATGAGCTCTGCACCGGGCTTCATTGCAGCGCTGGACCAGAGCGGTGGCTCTACACCCAAGGCATTGCGTCTCTATGGCGTGAATGAATCCGATTACTCCGGCGACGACGAGATGTTTCGCCTGGTGCATGCCATGCGCGTCCGCATCATGAGCGCGCCCAGCTTTTCGGGCGACAAGGTCATCGGCGCGATCCTTTTCGAGCGCACCATGGATGGCGATGTCAACGGCCAGCCGGTTCCGTCCTACCTCTGGGAAAAGCGCGGCGTCGTCCCCTTCCTGAAGGTCGACAAGGGTCTCGAGGCTGAGGCAAACGGCGCTCAGGTGATGAAGCCGATGCCGGATCTCGACGCGCTGCTGATCCGCGCCCGGGAAAAGGGAATATTCGGCACGAAGATGCGCTCGGTCATCGCCCATGCCGATAAGGCAGGCATCGCCGCCGTCGTGAAGCAGCAGTTCGAAGTCGCGCGTCAGATCATCGGCCACGGCCTCGTCCCGATCATCGAGCCGGAAGTCTCGATCGACAGCCCGACGAAGCAGGAAGCAGAAGCCATCCTGCGCGACGAGATCCTCAAGGAACTGGACAAGCTTCCCGCAGGCGACAACGTCATGATCAAGCTGACGATCCCGACGGTTGCCGATTTCTATGCGCCGTTGATCGCCCACAAGTCGGTGATCCGCGTCGTCGCCCTTTCCGGCGGATACAACACCGAGGACGCCTGCGAAAAGCTCAGCCATAACCATGGCATGATCGCGAGCTTCTCGCGCGCACTCGCCGAAAATCTGCGCGTTTCGATGAGCGACGCGGAATTCGATGCGAGCCTGACCGCAACGATCGCCCAGATCTATGCGGCAAGCGTCGACAAGTCTCCGGCGCGCGAGAGCGCCCTCGTCTGACCAGCAATGGGCGGCCCGGGCCGCCCATTTTTCTTTGTCACGGCGACAAGTTTGCCCCTTCTGTCACAGGCGCTCCCGGCTAAACATCTGGGAAAGCCGAACGGGAGCCAGCCGTGCCCAATCTCTCCTACACAACACTCGACGTCTTCACCTCCACGCGTTTCGAAGGCAATCCGCTTGCCGTCATCACCGGCGCCGACGCGCTGGATACCGGCACGATGCAGAAGATCGCCGCAGAGTTCGGCTATTCCGAAATCACCTTCGTCCTGCCGCCGAAAGATCCGGCCAACACCGCGCATGTCCGCATCTTCACGCCGACCATGGAAGTGCCCTTCGCCGGCCACCCGAATGTCGGCACGGCCTATTTCATCGGGCAGCAGAGCGAGATCTTCGGCAAGCCCGTCGGCGATCGCCTGCGCTTCGAGGAGGCCGCGGGCATCGTCGAGGTCGATCTGCGCCGCAGCAACGGACAAGTGACCGCCGCGACCATCCGCGCACCGAAACCGCTGCAGACGGGCGCAACAGTCGCGGAAAGCGATATCGCCCGCTGCATCGCCATCCGGCCGGAGCAGATCGCCACTGCGCTCCACCGCCCGCTCTTCGTCTCCGTCGGCCTGGAATTTGCTGTTGCCGAGCTCGACAGTCTGGAGGCGCTTGCCGCAGCGGTGCCGAACCCTGCCCTGTTCCGCGAGGCCGCCGGCAACCGCAGCGAAAACAATCACGACTTCTCGCTGTTCCTCTATGTGCGCTCGAAGGAGAACCCCTGGCATCTTCGGGCGCGCATGTTTGCGCCGCTCGACAACGTCGCCGAAGACCCGGCGACCGGCAGCGCCTCGGCTGCCCTCTCGGCCTATCTGGCTTCCCGCGCGCCCGGAACCGACGGCCAGCAACGCGTCACCATAGAACAGGGTGTCGAGATGGGCCGCCGCAGCATCATCGAGGTTGATGTGACGAAAAACGGCGACACGGTCACCGATGTCCGGATCTCCGGCAGCTGCGTCTTCGTCATGCGCGGCGAGATCCTCGCCTAGCCGACGAACTCGCGGGCGATCAGCGCCACCGACCAGATCGCGAAAGCGACCAGCGCAATCTTCCAGAAGTCCATCCGGCGTCGCAAACCGGGCAGCCCCAGCGGCTTGATGATGTGTATGACCATGCCAAGGATGAGCAGCAATGCGAGCAGCTTGGTCATGGTTTTATTTTTCCAACATTATCAGAATGTCACAGGACGGACATTATTCCGCGCGAACACAAGATTTCTTCATGCCGTAACGGCATTCCGGGGCACAATCAACACCATAGGGGCTAGGCGGGACAGCGTCTCGTCTTATGTCTTTTCAACACAGAACTCTTCGAGAGTGGGGATATGAGAAGAAATCTGCTGTCCGTCGCCGCGCTGCTTTTCGGAACGCTTTTCCTCTTCATGGGCAACGGCCTGCAGGGCATCCTGCTTCCCGTCCGCGGCAATCTCGAGGGCTATGCCACAACCACGCTCGGCCTGCTCGGCACATCCTGGGCCGCGGGCTTTGTCGTCGGCTGCCTCGTGGCGCCGAACATGGTGCGCCGTGTCGGCCATGTGCGCGCCTTCTCCGGCTTCATCTCGATCATCGCCATCTCCGCCTTGTTCAGCGGCATCATCATCGATCCGTTCTGGTGGATCGCGCTGCGCGCCGTCACCGGCTTCTCCACCGCCGGCACCTCGATGATCATCGAAAGCTGGCTGAACGAGCGGGCGACCAATGAGAGCCGCGGCGCGATCTTCTCGCTCTATATCGCCATCACGCTCTTCGGCGTCGTCGGCGGCCAGATGATGATCCCGCTCGAAGATGTGCGCACGCCCGTTCTCTTCATGATCTGCGGCGTCTTCTATTGCGTCGCCATGCTGCCGACCACACTCTCGACGGCAGCCTCGCCGCAGCCGCTGAAGGCGGTCAGGCTCGACCTGCCGGCGCTCTATCGCAATTCGCCCGTCTCCTGCCTCGGCATCCTGCTCGTCGGCATCGCCAATGGTGCCTATGGTACGCTGGGCGCGGTCTTCGGCGCCGGTGCCGGCCTTTCCGATACCAGCATCGCCATCATGATGAGCGCCACGATCTTCGCCGGTGCCGTCATGCAGTTCCCGGCCGGCCGCCTCTCCGACCGTATCGACCGCCGCTATGTGCTCGCCGCCATGTCGGCGCTTGCCGCCCTCGCCGGCATCCTCATCGTCGTCTTCAGTCCGTCGGATCCCTTCTGGGTGATCGGCCTCGTCGTCTTCTACGGCGCGGTCGCCAACACGCTCTATCCGATCGCCGTCGCCCATGCGAACGACTTCGCCTCCTCCGAGGATTTCGTAAAGGTCTCGGGCGGTCTGCTGCTGCTCTATGGCATCGGCACGGTGATCGGCCCGACCATCGGCGGCCCGGTCATGTCCGTCGTCAGCCCGCACGCACTGTTCCTGGTGACTGCGATCGCGCATATCCTGATCGCCGCCTACGCGATCATCCGCAGCCGCCTGCGCGCCGCCATCCATCCAAGCGAACGCGACGCCTATACGACGATCCCGACGGCAACCTCGCCGATGATCACGCCCGAGAGCATGACCCTTGCCGACCGCGGTTCCAGCAAGGCTCCCGAAAGCGGCGATCCTGCTGTAAAGTACGGCTGAAAAGCCAACGCAGGAGGATTGCCCCATGAGCTTCTTTGACGAGGAACGGCCACAGAAGAAGACAGCGCACGAGATCGGCCAGGATCTGTCGCTGCTGTCCGTCGGCGAACTCAAGGAGCGCGTCGAGCTCCTGAAAAGCGAGATCGCAAGACTCGAAGCCGAGTCGGCGAAGAAGGCTTCCGGGCGCGCTGCGGCCGAAGGCCTGTTCCGCTCGTAAAAGCCCGAAAAAAGTCACAGGCAAGCGCAAAACGCGCCGCGGCAAGTCTCAATCAAGAACAGTATTAACATACAATTAAGCTTTACGAGCTATTACTTGACGCATCCAGATTTCGTCTGGATCTCAGACAGTTTTCCATGCGGTGAATTGGTCTGATTTTTCTCCCTGTTTTACCTTGAGAGCCGCTTTTGCGGCTCTTCTTTTTGCCTGCGCGGCCGTTCACCACGAATCTGTGGAAGTTAACCCTTTCTTAAGAAACGCCTTGCGCATTTAGGGTAATGATACCATCTTAAAGACATAAAGACCCGCCGCTGAAACTTTTACTTCCGGCTGGCGTTACCTGACCATATGTAGACGCGTGCAACAGGGACCATTGGAATGTCGGAACTTGGTTTGAATACGATCAGCTTCGCAGGACGCGCCGCAGCATCGTCGCAGTTCAAGACGCTTTATGCAGAAGGCATGTCGCTGGTCGAAGAAACCGCAGCCTACCTTGATGGTAACGGCCGCGCCGCTTCGAAGGTCCTGCCCCGTATGGCATCCGTCCTCTACGCAGCAGAATCCATGCGCCTCACCACCCGCCTGATGCAGATGGCATCCTGGCTGCTCCTGCAGCGCGCCGTCAACAACGGCGAGATGTCCCGCGATCAGGTTCTCGCTGAAAAGAACAAGGTTCGCCTCGACGGCTTCAACGTCGACCGCAACGCTCCGGGCTGGGGCGATCTGCCGGAATCCTTCCGCGATCTCGTCGAGCGCTCGCTGCGCCTGCAGAACCGCATCGCCCTGCTCGACCGCGAAATCTACCGTCCGTCGGAAGCACCGATCGTGCACGACAACCAGAACAGCGTCCAGGCACAGCTCAGCCTGCTGCAGACGGCGTTCGGCAACAACTAAGTTTCTACTGCCATACTTTAAAGACCGGCCGGCTGTGTTCCCTGCACAGTCGGCCTTTTCATTTGTGCCTCTCTGGCTCAGCCTTGAAGGAAAGGTGGTGCGCAATGGTGACCACTGCCATTAAATTCCAGAACCAGATTTACAGCCCAACCTTCCAACTGCTTAGGGATTTAGCGGCGACGCCACTTGTTATGGACCCCGATTCAAACAGCCTGCTTCACAGGCTCGAAGGACTTTGCATTCACACTAACCACTTTGGGGAGCGGAATAATCTTCCGATTAAGCGAGACCAGAAGCTGCAGGACATTGCCAACTCAGCAAAGCACTCACGGTCAAAGAATCCCGTGCATCTTAAAACCTTTGGTACATGGGAATACGCGGACGGCCTTTATCGATTTATCTCGCACGGCATCGAAGCAACATGGAATGATGGAGCGACAGCTGACGCTGTGGACTGCTTGATAAGGCATGTGAATGATCTTGGCCATAAACTTGGGGCGACGTTGCCACAGCTCAGTAAGATGGAGTCGCACTATGGCTTCTACACTTGGGCATTTGCCTATCATGTGCCGATGATCTCAGCTGGAACTCTATCTTCGCGGTTAAAGATCGTGAGAAGGGCAGCATCTGGCTACGCAGCTTTCAGCCCCACAGAAGTCAAGTTTGTTGCATTGGCGGAACATTTGATTGGCCAAGAACCGACAACGCACTTCCCGCAAGCCTGAACTAACACCATAAAATACAAAAAAGCCCGGTCGAAACCGGGCTCTTTTCAAATTCCGTAGTACCGCAGAAGCGATTAGAGGCCGAGGCCGCCGAAGCGCTTGTTGAACTTGGAAACGCGGCCACCGCGGTCCATGAGCTGCTGGTTGCCGCCCGTCCATGCCGGATGGGACTTGGAATCGATTTCGAGGTTCATGACGGCGCCTTCCGAACCCCAGGTCGAGCGGGTTTCGTATTCGGTACCGTCAGTCATGACCACCTTGATGACGTGGTAGTCGGGATGGATATCAGCCTTCATAACAATCTTCCTGCGATGCCAGGGTCCAATTTGACGCATGTCATTGCGGCAAGAGAACCGATTGAATAAATGAAGCCGCAGTCGCGAAGGCTACGGCTTCCCATTCGGATGCGGTGCCTATACATGAAGGCCATCCGGATAACAAGTGCCAACAAGCTGGTGATCAACGGTTTGAAGGCGATTGGAGATGATTTGACAGACGCAGTGCAGGGCGGGGAAAAGAAGTCGCGGTCGCTGAAGCCTCTCGGACGGTTGACGCCTTATATCATGCGCTATCGCGGCATGGTCGCCGGAGCTCTCGTCGCGCTCGCACTCGCCGCCGTCACCTCTCTTGCCCTGCCGCTCGCCGTCCGCCGGATGATCGATCACGGCTTCACCCAGCCTGACGGCACCTTCATCAACAGCTACTTCGCCATGCTGATGGGGATGGCCGTCGTGCTCGCGATCGCCAGCGCGCTGCGCTACTATTTCGTCATCACGCTCGGCGAGCGCATCGTCTCGGATCTGCGCCAGGATGTGTTCGCGCATGTCACTCGCCTCTCACCCTCCTTCTTCGATGTCAACCAGTCCGGCGAGATCGTCTCGCGGCTGACGGCCGATACGACGCAGATCAAGTCCGCCGTCGGCGCGACAGCCTCGGTGGCGCTGCGCAACCTGATCCTCTGTTTCGGCGCCATGGGCATGATGGTCGTGACATCGCCGAAGCTCGCGAGCCTGGCGCTCGGCGCCATCCCGCTGATCGTCTTCCCGCTCGTCGCCTTCGGCCGCTCGGTGCGCAAACGCTCGCGTGCCGCGCAGGACACGCTGGCGCAAGCCTCCGCCTTCGCCAACGAGACGATCGCCGCAACCCGCACCGTGCAGGCCTTCAACGGTGAAGACGCCGCTTCCAGCCGCTATGCTTCCGCCGTCGAATCCGCCTATCAGGCCGCGCGTTCCGCCATCCGTTCGCGGGCGCTCCTGACCGGTATCGCCATCACCCTGATCTTCGGCAGCGTCGTCGCCGTTCTCTGGGTCGGCGCTCACAACGTTCTGACCGGCACGCTGTCTGCCGGCACGCTCGGCCAGTTCCTGCTCTATTCGGTGATTGCCGCCGGCTCGCTCGGCGCGCTCTCGGAAGTCTGGGGCGAGCTCTCGCAGGCCGCCGGCGCCGCCGACCGCCTGACCGAGCTGCTGGACGAAGTCTCCCCTATCTCTGCCCCGGCCAAGCCAGAAACGCTGCCGATGCCCCCTCGTGGCAGGGTCGAATTTACCGATGTCCATTTCGCCTATCCCTCGCGGCCGGACAAATCCGCCCTGCACGGCCTGACCTTCAACGTCGTGCCCGGTGAAACCGTGGCGATCGTCGGTCCGTCCGGCGCCGGCAAGAGCACCGTCTTCTCGCTGCTGCTGCGTTTCTACGATCCGCAACTCGGCGGCATTAGCGTCGATGGTCTCGATGCCCGCAGCGTCTCGCCTGACGATCTGCGCGAGCGCATGGCGATCGTCCCGCAGGACGTGACGATCTTCGCCGCCTCGATCCACGACAACATCGCCTTCGGCCGCCCCGGCGCCAGCCGTGAAGAGGTGCGCGCCGCGGCGATCGCCGCACAGGCCGACGAGTTCATCGCCCGCCTTTCGAACGGTTACGACACCGAGGTCGGCGAACGCGGCATCACGCTCTCAGGCGGCCAGCGCCAGCGCATCGCCATTGCCCGCGCCATCCTGAAGAATGCCCCGATCCTGCTCCTCGACGAAGCGACATCGGCTCTCGATGCCGAAAGCGAAACGCTGGTCCAGAAGGCTCTCGACGGCCTGATGCAGGGCCGCACGACGCTGGTCATCGCCCACCGCCTCGCAACCGTCCTCAAGGCCGACCGCATCCTCGTCATGGACCAGGGCCGCGTCGTCGAGGAAGGCACCCACCAAACCCTCATCCGCCACGGCGGCATCTACGCCAAGCTTGCCAAGCTGCAATTCGATGCAGGGGCTGAAGAGTTTCTGGCGGCGGTGAAATAAGCTACCTCTGATTGTATTGACGTGTTCGATGCTTTAGCATTCCACCCAGGGGTGGGATGGCATGAGCATCGGTGGTTTCGATTGGGATGAAGGCAATTGGCCGAAATGCGGCAAGCATGGTCTAAGCCGGAGCGATATTGAGTTCATCTTCCGGGGCGACTTTGCGACGGTTGAGGACCCGCATGCCGCGACTACCGAAAAGCGGCAGCGCGCTACCGGTAAGACCAGCGCGGGGCGCTACGCATTTGTCGTATTTCGCCTGCGTCAACGAAACGGTGTAATATTGATCCGTCCGATCAGTGCCCGATATATGCACGGGAGCGAGGTCCAGCGTTTTGAGCAAGTTTGAAAACAAACCGCTACCGGAATTTGAAACCGACGAAGAAGCTGAGCGTTTCGTCGATGAGGCAGACCTCAGCCAATTCGACCTACGGACGAACCGGCGCATGGTCCGCTTTGATTTTGTCGAACAGGACGCCGCACGGTTTCAGATCTTCTTAGATCAAGACGGCAAATTTCGCTTCCGCCTTCGAGATGGAACCGGAAACATATTGTTGGTGTCTGAGGCATACCAAAGCAAGGAAGCCGCGATACAGGTCATCGAAGCCTTCAAGAGCGGTGTCGTTGACACCGAAACCGACAAGTCGACGCCTCCAAAAGTAGCATCGCGGAAGTAAGCCTCACCCCTCCGGAAAGGTGAAGACATCGACTGGCTCGCCGAGACCGCGCAGCGGGAAGGTGCCGACGGGTTTCAGTTCGGCGCCGCATTTGGCCATATCGACGAAGGCTTTCGAGATCAGAACCGGCTGGCCAACGTCCTTGGTCAGGGTTTCCAGCCGCGAGGCGACGTTGACGGCCGGGCCGATGACGGTGAAGTCGAGGCGTTTGCGCGAGCCGATATTGCCGTACATCACATCGCCGACATGGACGCCGACACCGTAGCGGAGCTCGACGACGCCGCGTTCGGCGTTGAACGTGTTGAGGTCGTTGATCGCCTTGCGGGCTTCCTTCAGCGACGTCAGCAGATTGCGGCAGGCATCGGGATTGCTGAGCGGAAAGATCGCCAACAGCCCGTCGCCCATGAATTTCAGGATCTCGCCGCCATGCCGCTCGATCGGCTCCGACATCGCGTCGAAATAGGCGTTGAGCAGCTCGATCACGTCGTCGCGCGGCCACATGTCCGAGATCGTCGTGAAGTCGCGCAGATCGCAGATCAGGATCGCCGCGCCGACAGTGCTGCCGCTGCCGCGGGTGGTGGCGCCTGCCAGGATCTGCTCGCTCGCATGCGGGCCGACATAGGTCTGCAGCAGGGTGCGCGCCAGGATATTCTTCACCCGGATTTCGCTCACCAGCGTCAGCGCCGGAAGAAGATCGCGCAGGAAAGCGATCTGATCGGCGGTGAAGCCACCGGCAACATTGCTGGAGAAGGTCACCACATGCCGCTTGCCGAGCGTGTGCTCCAGCGGCCAGGCGATGTAATCTGTCAGCCCCTCGCCGCGCAGTTCCTCGTAAAGCGCATAGTCGCTGCGGATCTCGCCTTCGAGGTCCTGGCGCACTTCCGAAGCGCCGCTGAAAATCTCGTTCATCGGGCTGCTGAGGAACTGCGGCGTGTTTTCGACACCATAGCCGAAGGTGGTGATTTTCGCGTCCTTCATGCCCGGCCGCCACAGAACCCGCGCACCCATCCATTGCGGATGCAGCGTACGGAAGTGCAGCGTAGCCCGGCCGAGCGGCACGCCCGCCTCGATCAGCCGCTCGTTCATCTCGACGAAGATATTGTCGATGAACCGTTCGCTGCGGGTTTCGTTGACGAGCCAGTCGAGGATACGGCGGCGGCGCAGCGGCCAGGCGCCGTCTTCGGCAGCAGTGGAGATGGAAAGAGCATCGGGGGACGGATGCATATCAAAACCTCATGAGGGCCACCCGCGGGGCGAGCGGCAGAAGACTTGCTTTATCCCTAGATGGTTATCGGAGGAGCAAATGTAATATCAATCCCCCATTCCAAGGCGACTAAAGTCGAATTCGCTTCGGCACCATCCGTGGTTGCCTTTAAAGCCCGCTGCCCTAACCTCCTCCTGCCCGGTCAGACGCAGCCGGGTGCATAGCTGTTGAATTCTGGGAGGAGAATCGAATGGCGCTTTTCAATTTCACCCGCCGGGCAAGCCTGGCGCTCGGCCTTGGGCTGTTTGCCACGCTCAGCGCCGGCACGGCGATGGCGGAAGGCTTTCCGGATCGCACGATCACGATGGTCGTGCCTTTCGCGGCAGGCGGATCGACCGACGTGGTGGCCCGCATCATCGCCGAGAAGATGTCTGCCGATCTCGGCCAGCAGGTGATCGTGCAGAACGTTGCCGGTGCCGGCGGCAATCTTGGCGCCGATAATGTCGCCCGCGCTGAACCGGATGGCTACACCATCCTGATGGGCACCGTTGCCACCCACGCGCTGAACCCGCTGATCCTGAAATCGACGCCCTATGACCCGCAGAAGGATTTCTCGCCAGTCTCGCTTCTCGTCATCGTGCCGAACGTGCTGGTCGTCAATCCGGAGCTGCCCGCCAAGAACGTGCAGGAACTGATCGCGCTGTTGAAAGCCGAGCCGGACAAGTGGAGCTACGCCTCTTCGGGTAACGGCACGCCGCTGCATCTCTCCGGCGAGCTCTTCAATTCCATGGCCGGCACCAAGATGCAGCACATCCCCTACAAGGGTGCCGGGCCGGCGCTGACCGATCTTCTCGGCAACCAGGTGTCGATCATGTTCGACAACCTCCCCTCCTCGTCCGGCCATATCAAGAGTGGCAAGCTTCGGGCGCTGGCGGTCACGACGGCCCAGCGCGCGCCCTCTTTCCCCGACATTCCAACGGTCGCTGAATCAGGTGTTCCGGGCTACGAGACCTATACCTGGAACGCGCTTTTCGCCCCGGCAAATACGCCGACCGATGTCGTCGCCAAGCTGAACGAGTCGGCCAACAAGGCGCTCAAGGATCCGGCTGTCGCAGGCCGCATGAAGGAGTTCAGTGCCACCATCGTCGGCTCGACGCCGGACGAGCTTGGCGCCCATGTGAAGGCCGAATTGGCGAAGTGGGAGCCAATCGTAAAAGGCGCAAATATCCAGATGGAATAGTCTCAACTTTTGCTCTAGATTATCGCCTGTTACCGGGGCAACTTCCTGATTTTGGGAGACATTCGATGTATAAGTTTGAAGTGTACAAAGACAAGGCCGGCGAATTCCGTTTCCGCTTCAAGGCGTCTAACGGCGAGCAGATGTTCGGCTCGGAAGGTTACAAGGCCAAGGCATCCGCGCTGAGCGCCATTGAATCCATCAAGAAGAATGCGCCCGGCGCAACAGTTGACGATCAGACCAAGCCCACGGCTTGATCCTGACAAAGGCGGCACCCGATAAGGTTGCCGCCTTTTCTCATACCGCTCGTCCGGCCACGCGGCCGGAAAAAATACAACCGCCGAGGAAGGTCCCTTCCAGCGCGTTGTAACCATGCATGCCGCCACCGCCGAAGCCGGCGACCTCGCCCGCTGCATAGAGACCAGGCACCGCATTTCCATCAGGACCGATTACCCGGGCCGACAAATCCGTTTCCAGCCCACCGAGCGACTTGCGCGTCAGGATGTGCAGCTTGACAGCAATCAGCGGACCCTTGGCAGGATCGAGCAACCTGTGCGGCCGCGCGGTTCTGAGCAGCTTGTCGCCGATATAGCCGCGAGCGCCGCGGATCGCCGTCACCTGCGCATCCTTGGAGAAGCTGTTTCCTATCTCGCGGTCGCGCGCCTCGATCTGATGGCGGATATGCGACACGTCGAGCAGCCGCTCGCCGGTCAGCGCATTCATGCCATCGACCAGCTGCTCCAGCGTGTTGCGGACGATGAAATCCTCGCCCTTGTCCATGAAGGCCTTCACCGGCCCCGGCGGCTCGCTGCCAAGGCGCTGCAACAGCAGCTTGATATCCTTGCCTGTCAGATCCGGGTTCTGCTCGGAGCCGGATAGCGCGAATTCTTTCTTGATGATCGCCTTGGTGAGGATGAACCAGCTGTAGTCGTAGCCGGTCTGTCTGATCGCCTTCAGCGTCCCCAACGTATCGAAGCCCGGCATGGCAGGGGCGGCAAACCGGTTGCCGCGCGCATCGCACCAGAAGGACGACGGCCCAGGCAGGATGCGGATGCCGTGGTTCGCCCAGACCGGATCCCAGTTCTTCAAGCCCTCGGTATAGTGCCACATGCGATCGCCATTGATGACCCGGGCGCCCGCCCGCTCGCCGATCTCCAGCATGCGGCCGTCGACATGCGCGGGCACGCCCGCGACCATGGAAGCCGGTGGAGGTCCGAGCCGCTGCTGCGGCCAGTTGCGCCGGACGAGATCGTGATTGCCGCCGATACCGCCGGAGGTGACGATGATCGCACCGGCCCGGATCTGGAAGGTGCCGGAGATCATCCGCGCCGTCGGCTTGCCGCGCGGCGCGCTGTCGGGCACCAGCACGGTGCCGAAGGCGCCGACGACAGTGCCGTTCTCGACGATCAGGTCGTCGACGCGATGGCGGAAGGCGAAGGTGATCTTTCCTTCTTCCTCTGCCGCGCGCACACGGCGAATGAACGGCTCCAGAACCGCCGGTCCCGTTCCCCAGGTCAGGTGAAAGCGCGGCACCGAATTGCCGTGACCATGCGCCATGCCGCCGCCACGCTCAGCCCAGCCGACCACGGGAAACCAGCGCATGCCCTGCTGATGCAGCCAGGACCGCTTCTCGCCCGCGGCAAATTCGAGATAGGCTTCGGCCCAAAGCCGCGGCCAGTAATCCTCCGGCCGGTCGAAACCTGCGGAGCCCGACCAGTCCTGCCGCGCCAGATCGATATTGTCGCGAATGCCCAGCCGGCGCTGCTCGGGACTGTTGACGAAGAAAAGCCCGCCGAGAGACCAGAAAGCCTGGCCCCCAAGGCTCTGCTCCCCTTCCTGATCGACGATGCAGACCTTGTGTCCGCGATCGGCAGCCTCGGCTGCCGCCACCAATCCCGCCAGGCCTGCGCCGATGACGAGCACATCACATTCCATCCCGAACGCCTCCCCCGCATTCACGAATCCAAGGTTATGCAGTGGCAGCGTCAGCTGCAACTGCTGGATTTCACTCTCTGAAATTTGGGGCGATGGCAGGGCGGCGAAACGCCACCCCACACTTATTTCTCGGTGAGCTTGAGCTCGATACGGCGGTTCGTCGCCCGCGCTTCTGGCGTGTCGCCCGGCGCGATCGGCTGGAACTCGCCGAAACCGGCGGCCACCAGGCGGTCGGCAGGAACACCCTGCGAGATCAGGTATTTGACGACCGAGATCGCGCGCGCCGAGGAGAGCTCCCAGTTGTCGCGGTAGCGGCCGCTGCCGGAGAGCGCGACATTATCCGTGTGGCCATCGACGCGCAGCACCCAGTTGATCTCCGGCGGAATTTCCTTGGCGAGATCGAGAAGTGCGGCGGCAAGCTTGCCCATCTCGGCCGTGCCGTCGGGGTTCAGATCCGAGCTGCCCGATGGGAACAGCACTTCCGATTGGAACACGAAACGGTCGCCGACGATGCGAATGTTTTCGCGGTCGGAGAGGATTTCGCGCAGGCGGCCGAAGAAGTCCGAACGATAGCGGTTGAGTTCCTGCACGCGCTGCGCCAGCGCGACGTTCAGGCGGCGGCCGAGATCAGCGATCTTCGTCTGCGAGGTCTGGTCCTTCTGCTCGGATGCCTGCAGGGCCGCTTCGACGGCGGCGATCTGGCTGCGCAGTGCCGAAATCTGCTGGTTGAGCAGCTCCACCTGGCTCATCGCCCGTTCGCTGACCTGTTTTTGCTCGTCGAGCTCCTTGGTCAGGCCGCCAATCTTCTGCTGCGCGGCGTCCTGCCCGCCGGAACCGGCGTCGAGCAGCGCCTGCAGCCGCGAGCGCTCACTCTCGGCTCCCGCAAGCGAAGCCTGCAGATTGGCAACGGAATCTTCGAGATCCTGCTTGCTGCCCTTCTCGAGCGCCAGAAGCTGCGTCAGCTCGTTGATCTGGCTGTTGAGGCGGTTCAGCACCTCGTCACGGCCGGAAATCTCGCGGCTGAGAATGAACTGGCCGACGACGAACACCGTCAGCAGGAACATGATGGCGATCAGCAGCGTCGACAGCGCGTCGACGAAACCCGGCCAATAATCGACCGTACGCTCGCGGCGGCGGTTCTTGGCAAGAGCCATGGCTTATTTGCCCTCGCTCTTTTCGGTCTGGCTGCTGCGGTAGCTGGTGCGCTCCTGGCCGCCGATGCGCTCGGCAAGCCTGTCGAGCGTGCGGCGCATCGCCTTCGCCTCGTCCTGCTGCGCCTCTATCCAGTCGCGCAGCATCTGCTGCTCGTTGCGCATGTTCTTGACGAGGCCCTGAATGCCTTCGGCGAGGCTCGCCATCGCGGCGACCGAGCGCTGGTTGCCCGCACCCCCTTCTTCCGAAACCTTCTTCAGATAATCGGAAAGCGCACGGACATCTTCGGACGATCCGGCAGGCGCATCGAGCGCGGCGGCAACGGGAACATCGGAGCCCACGTCGGTGACCGACGACAGTGCGTTTTCCAACTCCATATAGAAGCGGTTCTGCGCGCGGCCGGCCTGCAGGTCGAGGAAGCCAAGGATCAGCGAGCCGGAAAGGCCGAGCAACGAGGACGAGAAGGCCTGGCCCATGCCCGACAGCGGAGTCGACAGGCCTTCCTTCAGGGTGGCGAGAACATCGCCAGATCCGTTCGATCCGGCATCCAGCGACTGAATGACGTTGCTGATCGAGCCGATCGTGCCGATCAGGCCCCAGAAGGTGCCGAGCAGACCGAGGAAGACGAGCAGGCCGATGAGATAGCGCGAGGTGTCGCGTGATTCATCGAGGCGTGTGGCGATCGAATCGAGGATCGAGCGCAGCGCCGTCGTCGACAGCGTCGCCGTGGATTTGCGGTTACCGATCAGCGCCCGCATCGGCGCCAGCAGCCGCGGATTGCGGTTCACCTTGTCGGCGCTGCCTGCGGCGCGGAACGAATTGAACCAGCGCACTTCCGGGCGGAGCGCCAGAACATGATTGAAAACCAGAATGATGCCGACGGCGAGAACGCCGAGGATCAGCCCGTTGAGGCCGGGATTGTGCATGAAGGCCGTCTGCGTCTGCCTGAAAAGGATCGCGGCGATGAAGCCGACGATCACCAGGAACAGGAGCATCGTCCAGAGGAAGGACATCGGGCTGGAGAGTTTGTACGTATAGGTACCGCTCGGTTTTTCGGTCGAGCCGAACTCCGCCGCATTCACATTTTCCATGGTCTCGCAGCCTCCGGATTGCTAGCATCGGGAGACTAGAGCAACATTGTGCCGAATTGAAGTATGCCGGGACAGAAAACCGTGTGTTTACAACAGTCGGTTTTGATGAGGTCCTACTTCGAAGGGATAGGGCGCTTGATGACTTCCATAAGCGCTTTGTGGATGTACTCGTTGCCGGCGACGACTGCGCCACCTTCAACGACGTTTGCTCCACCATCCCAATCGGTTGCGTAGCCGCCTGCTTCGCGGATCAGCAGGATGCCGGCAGCGATATCCCAGGCCGAGAGACCGTTTTCCCAGAAGCCGTCGAAACGGCCGGCAGCGACGTAGGCGAGATCGAGCGAGGCCGAGCCCATGCGGCGCACGCCGGCAACTTCGCCCATCACATGGCGCAACTCGACGAGGAACTTGCCGTGATTGCCGCGGCCGAGATGCGGCACGCCACAGGCAACGACGGCATCCGACAAGACGCGGCGGGCGCCGACGCGCAGGCGGCGATCGTTGAGGAATGCGCCACCGCCACGCTCGGCGGTGTAGAGTTCGTCGGTCGCCGGATTGAAGACCACGCCTGCGACGATTTCGCCGTTGCGCTCAAGAGCGATCGAAACGGCAAACATCGGAATGCCGTGCAGGAAGTTGGTCGTGCCATCGAGCGGATCGACGATCCAGCGATGCGCGCCGTCGGTGCCCTTGATCTCTTCGCTTTCCTCGCCGAGGAAACCGTAGGTCGGGCGGGCCTTCAGAAGCTCGTCCTTGACGATCTTCTCGGCCTTGCGATCAGCGTTGGAAACGAAGTCGCCCGGTCCCTTGACCGAAACCTGCAGGTTCTGAACTTCCCCGAAATCACGCCCCAGCGACTTGCCTGCCTTGATGGCAGCCTGAACCATGACATTGAGAAGAGCAGAACGGGCCATGTTGGCAATTTCCTTGGAACTGGTACGGGGTCGCTGTCAGGGCGGGAAAGGTCCCTGATCGCCGGAAAAGGCAGCGCTTTATAAGATTGGCGGCCTCAAGACCACAAAATCACGGAAATTTCAAGGGGAGAGGCGCTGAGCGGCGCCAGCCAACGCCGGAGAGGTTAAAATTATTCTGGACAAATCAGTCCAGAAACCCTATCTGAGGGTCATGGCACGTCACAAGGAATTCGACCGGGACAAGGCTCTCGGCGCCGCTATCGGCATCTTCTCCCAGCACGGCTATGAGGGGAGCTCGACCGATGCGCTACTAACGGCGATGAAGATCAGCCGGCAAAGCATGTACGATACCTTCGGCGGCAAACGCAGCCTCTATCTGGAGGCGCTGAAGCGCTACAACACCGACAGTGTCGCGCGCATCGTTGATGACATGAAGGGGAACGGCTCTGCGCTCGACGCGTTGGAAGCCGCCCTCGTCGCCTTCGCCTCGCGTCCCACTGCCGAGGCATCGCTCGGCTGCATGGGCGTCAGCGCCGTCTGCGAGTTCGGCAGAACCGACAATGACGTCGCGACGCTGACAGACAGCGCTTCGGCCACTCTCGGCCGGGCAATCACCAGGCTGATCGAAGACGGCCTGGCAAGCGGCGAGATCGGCGCCGAGATCAATCCGGATGCCGCCGTACAATTTCTTGGCGCAACGCTATCCGGCATGAAGGTCAGCGCCCGCAACGGCGCCACACCGGACATCCTCAGAACAGTCGCCCGCCTCGCCATCCGCAGCCTTCGCTAACAAGAGGGTTGGCCGAGCGCGCCTTTGCATATCCAATTCTAGACTAAATAGTCCAAATAAGGAGACATGACATGACGAAACCTCTTGATGGAAAGACCGCACTGGTGACCGGCGGCTCCCGCGGCATCGGCGCAGCAATCGTCCGCCGTCTTGCCGAGGACGGCGCGGCGGTGGCCTTCACCTATGCAAGTTCGAAGGAGAAGGCCGAGGCTCTAACGGCCCGGATCGAGGCCGAGGGCGGCAAGGCAATCGCCATCCAGGCCGATAGCGCCGATGCGGCCGCACTGCAGGCGGCAATCGATCAGGCCGCCCGCCATTTCGGCGGGCTCGATATTCTGGTCAACAATGCCGGGATCCTGATGCGCAGCCCGATCGACAGCTTTTCGCTCGAGGATTTCGACCGCATGTTCGCCATCAACGTCAAAGCGGTCTTTGCCGGTACGCAGGCGGCTGCAAGGCACATGCAGAGCGGTGGCCGGATCATCACCGTCGGCAGCGTCACTGCCGAGCGCAGCGGCTTTCCCGGCGCATCGGTCTACAGCATGACGAAGGGTGCGGTCGCCGCCATGACCCGCGGCCTTGCCCGCGATCTCGGCCCTCGTGGCATCACCGTCAACGCCATCCAGCCCGGCCCGACGGCGACGGACATGAACTCGGATCCGGGTTCGCATGAGATGCTGCAGGGGCTGATGGCGCTCGGTCGTCTCGGCGAGGACCGCGAGATTGCAAGCCTCGCCGCCTATCTCGCCAGCCCCGATGCATCCTTCGTCACCGGCGCTAGCCTGACGATCGACGGCGGCTATCTCGCCTGAAAACAGAACCGGCGGCCAAGGCCGCCGGCTTTCCTAGAATTTCTGCTGTGTCAGAAGCACTTCGCGGGCGATCTGGTCGAGCGGCAGGATGCGGCTGACGCCGCCCTTGGCGATCGCTTCCTTCGGCATGCCGAAGACCACGCAGCTCGCTTCGTCCTGCGCCACCGTATAGGCGCCGGCCTGGTGCATTTCGAGCATGCCGCGGGCGCCATCGTCGCCCATCCCGGTCATGATGATGCCCATGGCGTTCGAGCCGGCAGCGCGCGCCGCCGAGCGGAAGAGCACGTCGACAGACGGGCGGTGGCGGGAAACCAGAGGCCCTGTCTTCACCGAGACATAGTAGCGAGCCCCCTGGCGCTCCAGCAGCATGTGCCGGTCGCCCGGCGCGATCAGCACGTGGCCGCGCAGAACAGCGTCGCCATCGGCGGCTTCCTTGACCTCGACTTCGCAGAGACCGTTGAGGCGCTTGGCGAAGGCGGCGGTGAACTTCTCCGGCATGTGCTGAACGATGACCATGCCTGGAGCATTCGCAGGCAATCCTTCCAGAAATTCGCGCAATGCTTCCGTTCCGCCCGTCGAGGCGCCGACGCAGACGACCATCTCGGTGGTCTTGGCCATGGCGCGACCCGTCGGCGGCGGCAGCATCGCATCGGCCGTCAGCTTCTTGGCCGGACCGTCGGCCGAGGCTGAACGCGCCGCACCCGCCACACGGCGAGCGGAGGGAAGGCGCGCATGAGCCGCACCCTTCACCACCTCGCGAATGCGGATCGCATCGTCGGCCAGACTGTCGGCCGCACCGATCTTCTGCTTGAGAATGATATCCACCGCACCGGCTTCCAGCGCCTGGATCAGCGTCTCGGAACCTGCTTCCGTCAGCGACGAGCACATGACGACCGGGATCGGATGCTGCGACATCAGCTTGCGCAGGAAGGTGATGCCATCCATGCGCGGCATCTCGACATCCAGCGTGATGACATCTGGAACGTCTTCCTGGAGCTTGCGGGCGGCCATGAAGGGATCTGTCGCCACCCCCATGACTTCAATATCGGGATCTTCCTCGAGAATGCGCACCAGCGTCTGACGAACGCTGGCGGAGTCATCGATGACGAGAACGCGAACCTTCTTTCCCATCTCTTTCCTGCTCTACTTCTTCTGGAACACCGTGTTGGAAACCTGCTTCAGCGGCAGGTCGAATCCGGTGATCGATTCCGAGTGGCCGATGAACATGTAGCCGCCATCGGCAAGGCAGTCGCAGAGCCGCGTCAGCACGGATTGCTGCGTCGGCTTGTCGAAATAGATCAGCACATTGCGGCAGAAGATGATCTGCATCGGTTCGCCGACCGGATATTTGTCGTCCATCAGGTTCATGCGCGCAAAGCCGATCTTGCTGCGCAGCTTCGGCGCGATGCGCACTTCGCGGCGCCCGGCCTGCTTGGCGGTCATCACATATTTGCGCTGCAAATCGTAAGGCACCGGCTGCACCAGATCCTGCGCATAGATGCCGCGGCGCGCCGTCTGCAGCACATCGGTGCTGAGGTCGGTCGCCAGCACGCTGTAGGAAAGACCGGCATTCTCTTCCACGAATTCGGAAAGCACCATCGCCATCGTATAGGGCTCGGCGCCCGTCGAGCAGGCCGAGCTCCAGGTGCGGATCTTGCGCACGCCGCTCGAAACCAGCGCCGGCAGCGCCGTCATCTGCATATACTCGAAATGCTTGGCTTCGCGGAAGAAGTCCGTCTTGTTGGTGGTAACGACGTCGATCAGATAGACCGTCTCCTGATCCAGGCCGCCTTCATCGAACAGGAAATCGCAATAGTCGTCGAATGTCGAATGGTTGGTGGCGCGAAGGCGGCGGCGCAGCCGGCCCTCCAGCATCGTCAGCTTCGACGGCGGCATCTTGATGCCGCTGTAGTCGTAGATGAACCGGGAAAGCTTGTCGAAATTGCGCTTGCTGATCCGGTCGCCCGGCAACTGGGCTTCCACTGCTGCCATACTCATAACTCAAAACCCCCAAAAGTCGGCAGCCTAAGCTGCCGATTGCAATGCCGAAGCGTCCTCGCGCGACAGGAGCCGCGCCAGGTCGACGATGACGACGAAGCCGTTTTCACGGCGCACGACGCCAGCGATGTAATCGGAACGCCAGCGGGTACCGATATCCGGCGCCGCCTCGATCTGGTCCTGCCGGAAGGGCGTCACCTCGAAGACCCGGTCGGCGACGAGGCCGAGCGTCAGCACCCGGCTTTCCATCGGTATGTCGAGAACGAGCACACGCGTATGCGGCGTGGGCACGGTCTTCGACATGCCGAGTTTCAGGCGCAGATCGATGGTCGGAACACCCTGGCCGCGCACGTCGCGAAGGCCGAGCAGATAGTCGGGACCGTTGGGAATCTTGAAAGCTTCCGCATAGTCCAGAATTTCCCGCACCACCTCCACCGGAACGGCGAAGATTTCATCGCCGAGGCTGAAGGTCACGAATTGAGCTTCCAGGGATGTCGAGGCCATGATTATGCGCTTTCCTTGAATTCGGCGTCACCGTCGTCGGGACCACCCATTGACATGTCCAGGGCAAAACCTTTCGCGCGGGCCTGCTGGCTGGCGACGCTGTTGGCTGCCGCAACCGCCTTGACGGGCTTGCGCGGCGAAGCGGCGGGGCGGGCGCTCATCCGGGCAGCTGTCGTGCGGGCGTGGCCCGAGGTTTCGACCTTGAAGAAGGCGATCGAGGCCTGCAGTTCCTCGGCCTGGGTGGCGAGCTCTTCCGAGGTTGCCGACATCTCTTCCGATGCGCCGGAATTCTGCTGGGTCACCTTGTCGAGCTGCTGGATCGCTTCGTTGATCTGGGCCGCACCGATATCCTGCTCGCGGCAGGCGGCGCTGATCTCGGAGACGAGTTCGGCGGTCTTGCGGATATCCGGCACCAGACGGCCGAGCATGTCGCCGGCATCCTGCGCTGCCTTGACTGTGTCGGTCGACATCGAGCTGATCTCGGCGGCAGCAGACTGGCTGCGTTCGGCAAGCTTGCGGACTTCCGATGCGACGACCGCGAAGCCCTTGCCATGTTCGCCGGCACGAGCGGCTTCGACGGCGGCGTTCAGAGCGAGAAGGTCGGTCTGACGGGCGATTTCCTGAACGATACCGATCTTCTGGGCGATGGTGCGCATGGCCTCCACAGCGCGTGCCACGGCCTCGCCGCTCGTTTCAGCATCCTTGGCGGACTGACGGGCGATCTTTTCCGTCTGGGCGGCGTTATCGGCGTTCTGCTTGATGTTGGCTGCCATCTCTTCCATCGAGGCAGACGCCTCTTCGGCCGATGCTGCCTGCTCGGTCGCGCCCTGCGAAACCTGCTCGGCGCTGGCCGAGAGTTCCTGGCTGCCGGAGGAAACGTTGTCGGCGGCCGAGAGAGCATCGGCAACGACGCCGCGCAGACGCTCGACCATGCTTTCCAGCGACAGTCCAAGCACGTCCTTGTCGGACAGCGGCTTCGGTGTGACGGTGAGATCGCCATTGGCGATCTTGTCGGCAATGCTTGCCGTATCGCGAAGATTGGCCGTCATGGTGTTCAGGGCATCGACGAGGTCGCGGACTTCATCGTTGGAATTGACGGTCGCAGTCGCCGAGACATCGCCGCGTGCGACGGCACTTGCGAGATCGGTGGCTGCCGAAAGGTTCCGCTTGATGGCGCGGGTCACGAAGATCACGACACCGATCGCGGCGAGCGTAATCAGCAGACCCATCGTCACGGTCATCTGGATCAGCGAGTGGAAGAGAGCAATGCCCTGCTCGCGCAGATCCTTGGCGGCCTTCAGCTGATATTCGGTCAGCTTGCTGATGCCGTCGGTCGTCGGGTCGATCGCAGGATAAAGGTCGTTCTTGGCGAATGTATCGAGCTTGGCGGTATCGCGCGTCTGGAGAATGTCCTGAAGCTCGGCGACCTTGACGTCGGAGCGCGCCATGTCGGACTTCACCTTCTCGGCGATCACGCTTTCTTCAGGCGTCAGCTGGGTGGCGAGATAGGCCGACCACTGATCGGAGATGACATGCTTGGCGCCTTCGATATTGGAGGCGGCCTGCTGCCAGTCGAGCTTTTCGGCATGCAGCTTGTGCGTCGTATCGACGATGCTGACGGCATAGGCGTCCGACACCAGCTTGAGCTGCTGCAGCGGAACGACGCGGTCGTCATAGATCGACTTCATCGATTCCGTCATGGCGTTCATGCCGTAATAGGCGCCGCCGCCGATGACGCTGGCGATAGCGATGCTGGACGAGATCTGGATTGCAAGAATTTTGGCGCCGATGGAACGGAAGATTCCCTTTTTGCGGCCGGTAGTCATGGGGGCATTCCTCGCTAGAGATGTTCTGGTTGATCCGGCTGAACGCGCGGCTTTCCGCGCCGCCCAAACGGCAGTCGTTCGAAATGTCTTGCTGGTTCCAAAATCATCGTCGCGTCACCGGCACCGTTTTGTACCGGCCTTTTCACGATCGGCAGCAAACCGCTGAGCGCCAGCCACGGATGCTTCTCCCTCGGAGAGCCTTCAAGCCGGTCCGCATCCTGCGGTGGCCTGGGCCGATCGACACCGGCGCATACACACGCCGGGCATTTCATGCCGCGGACTTCTCAGCCCGCGGCACTTGTTCATCTATCGATCAGGCGCTTTCGCGGAAGTCGTCGTCGTGCGAGTCCGGACCGCCCATCGACATGTCGAGTGCGAAGCCCTTGGCACGGGCCTGCTGGGCCGACACCGACTGGCTGCTATGGCTGAAGTGCGAGTGATCGCTGGCGGGCTTGCGAACCGGAGCCGAAGCCTTGACGACCTTGGTCACGGCCTTGACCGGCGTGCGCTGCGCGCTGGAGCGGGCCGCACCTGCGGTATCGACCTTGAAGAAGGCGATCGAGGCCTGCAGCTCTTCTGCCTGTGCAGCAAGCTCTTCCGACGTCGCCGACATTTCTTCCGATGCACCGGCGTTCTGCTGGGTCACCTTGTCGAGCTGCTGGATCGCTTCGTTGATCTGCGAGGCACCGATATCCTGTTCGCGGCAAGCAGCGCTGATCTCGGAGACGAGTTCGGCGGTCTTGCGGATATCCGGAACCAGGCGGCCGAGCATTTCGCCGGCGTCGCGGGCAGCCTTGACCGTATCGCTCGACATCGAGCTGATCTCGGCAGCGGCAGACTGGCTGCGTTCGGCAAGCTTGCGGACTTCCGAAGCAACGACCGCAAAGCCCTTGCCATGTTCGCCTGCACGGGCCGCTTCGACGGCGGCGTTCAGAGCGAGCAGGTCCGTCTGGCGGGCGATTTCCTGAACGATGCCGATCTTCTCGGCGATCGTGCGCATCGCATCGACAGCGCGGTTGACGGCATCGCCGGAAGCCTCGGCGTCCTTGGCGGACTGGCGGGCGATCTTTTCCGTCTGGGCGGCGTTATCGGCGTTCTGCTTGATATTGGCGGCCATCTCTTCCATCGAAGCGGATGCTTCTTCGGCAGATGCTGCCTGCTCGGTCGCGCCCTGCGAAACCTGCTCGGAGGAAGCCGAGAGTTCTTGGCTGCCCGAGGAGACGTTGTCGGCGGCCGAGAGAGCATCGGCAACGACGCCGCGCAGACGCTCGATCATCACGTTGACGTTGCCGAGCAGTTCGCCGATTTCGTCGCGGTTGGTGATTTCGGCGGTCTTCGTCAGGTCACCTTCGGAGACTTCGCGAACGACGGTGTTGGCGCGGGCGAGACCCTTGGAGATCGTGTTGGCGATCCAGAAAGCGGTAGCCGCGGCAATAAGGAATGCGGCTGCAGCAATCGCGATCATCGTGGTGCGGGTATTTGCATATTGAACGTCGGCGCTGTTGTCCGCATCGCTCATCTTCTGCTTTTCGATCTGCAGCATCTCATCGAGAGCGCCATCGATGGCATTTGCGGTCTGGCGTGCGTCACCGACGGAAACCGCGGTCGCACCATCCTTGTTGCCGGCCTGCAGCATCTGGCGGATCTGGTCGTCGGCATCGATGAAGCGCTTGGCGATACCATCGATTTCAGCCCAGCGGGCGCGGTTCTCGGGATCAGCGATCTTCTGAACGCCGCTCAGGGCGGTCGTCAGGTCTTCGCGGGCGGAATTGCCCTTTTCGATCGAGGACTGCATTTCCTTCGGATCGGAAGCCGCAAGCAGGTTCTTCTGCTGGCGAATGGTTTCAAGCTGCGCAATGTTGATGTTCTGCGTCAATTCCAGACGCGCGGCCGGGCCTGCGAGCAGGTTGCCGAGCGTGTCGTTGAGCGAACCCAGGCTCATGATGCCGTAACCGGCCGTGCCCACGAGCATTAATATGATGAAGGTGAACGCTGTCACCAATTTGGCTTTAATTGTCAGTCGCATCGTCCCAGCCCCCTAGCTGATATCAACGGCGTTTCAGTTTGAGTTGCCGGCGCTGTCGTGCCGGGCGGAGAAGATTGCCTGCAGATTGGGGATGATGATGAACTCCCCTCCCCGCTTGACGAGGCAATTGATGTAGTCGGCGCGCCAGCGCATGCCGACACTTGGCGGTGGTTCGCTCGCCGTCTTTGCGAGCGTGGTGACTTCATTCACCTTGTCCGTCCTGAGGCCAACGAGCGTACGCTCGCCCTGCAGGTCGATTTCGATAACGATGATGCGGCTGTCGATCGTCGCTTCCGTCGCCTCCATGCCGAAGGCGAGACGCAGGTCCGCCAGCGGAATGACCTTGCCGCGGAAAT
This sequence comes from Rhizobium sp. Rhizsp82, assembly GCF_047325115.1. NCBI lineage: Bacteria > Pseudomonadati > Pseudomonadota > Alphaproteobacteria > Hyphomicrobiales > Rhizobiaceae > Rhizobium > Rhizobium sp. Rhizsp82. The sequence continues at coordinate 143,040 of NZ_CP168570.1, forward strand.
TGATGACGCTCGCCACATAGGACTGGGCGCCGGGCACAGCGGTCTCCGGCAGCAGGTCCAGGATTTCCTGAACCATGACCGCCTCGAGAGCGAAGGTTTCGCCGTTCATGTCGAAGGTCAGGACCTCGACTTCTTCGGCATAGGCCCAATGCTGGTCTACACGTTCGGCTACGGCGCTCATCCTGCGACCCTCATCTGCGCTTCCTGTTGCTGACCGGCGGCCACGAGATGGCCGACGTCGAGAATGAGGGCGACGCTGCCGTCGCCGAGAATGGTGGCGCCGGAGAAGGTCACCACGTCGTTGTGCAGCTTCGACATCGACTTGATGACCGTCTGGTGGTCGCCGATGATCTGATCGACGACGAGGCCGACGCGCTCCGTGCCGGTCGAGATGACCACGACCTTCTGATGCACATCCGGCTTGGTGCCGGTGCGGAAGAGATCGCGAAGGCGCAGGAACGGCACCAGGCTGTCACGCAGCGAGATGAAGCTGCGGCCGCGCGAACGCAGATCCTCTTCCAGCGACAGTTCGAGGCATTCCTCGACCGCCGAGAGCGGGATGACGTAGCGGCCGGAGCCGACGCGGACGAGAAGTCCGTCGATGATTGCCAGCGTCAGCGGGATGCGCAGCGAGACTTCCGAACCCTCGCCCGGACGGCTCTCGATATCGATGGCGCCACGCAGCGCCTCGACCGTCTTCTTGACGACATCCATGCCGACGCCGCGGCCGGAGAGATTGGTGATCGTCGCAGCCGTCGAAAAGCCCGGCGCGAAGATCAGCTGCAGTAGTTCTTGATCGGAAAGCTGCTGGCCGGGCGCGATGAGACCGGAGGATTCCGCCTTGGCGCGGACCCGTTCGCGGTTGATGCCGCGGCCGTCGTCCTTGATCGAGATGATCACTTCACCACCGGACTGGCGGGCGGACAGCGTCACGGTACCGGCTTCGCTCTTGCCGGCGGCGAGACGATCGGCCGGGGTTTCCAGGCCGTGGTCGATCGAGTTGCGGACAAGATGGACGAGCGGATCGGCAAGGCGCTCGATGACCGTCTTGTCGACTTCGGTGCTTTCGCCTTCCGTGATCAGTTCGATCGACTTGCCGGTTTCGCGGGCAAGATCGTGAACGAGGCGGCGGAAGCGCGAGAAGAGCGTGGCGACCGGCACCATGCGCAGCACCATCATCGTGTCGCGAAGCTCGCCCGACAGGCGCTCGATTTCTTCGGAGACGGAGCGCAGCGCGATATCCGAGCTTGAACTTGCCAGCTGGCTGAGGCGCGACTGGGCGATGACGAGCTCGCCGACGCGGTCCATCAGTTCGTCGAGGCGCTCGGCGGGAACACGAACGTTCTCCTGTGCCTTCGCCTGACGGCTGTCGACGGCCGCAGCGGCCGGCGCATCGCGCTTGACCGGAACGGCCTCGACCGGCTTGAAGGCCGGAGCGGCGGCAGCCTGCGGTGCGGCAACGGGCGCCGCGACCGGTGCGGGCTCGGCGGCCTTGACCGGCTCGGCTGCGACAGGCGCGGGAGCCGGGGCGGCGTCATCGATATCGACGACTTCGAGCTCCATGTCATCCATCACGAAGATGAAGACGTCGTCGATCGCCGAACGGTCCTGCTCGCTCTTCAGCGTCACTTCCCAGGAGATGTAGAGTTCGTTCGCCACGAATTCGCCAAGCGGCGGGATACCGGCCGTATTGGCGCGCACCGTGCATTCGCCGAGCTCGCGCAGCTCGTCGAGCAGGCCGAGCGGATTGGTGCCGTTGGCCATCGCATTGGACGGCAGGCTGAAGCGGATGCGCCAGTGATTGAGCTTCTTCTGCGGAGCAGGTACCGCAACGGCTGCAGGTACCGCTACAGCAGGTGCCGCTTCCTTCGGTGCCGCGGAACCGCCGACGGCGGCCTGCAGCTGGGCAAGCAGTTTCTGCCCGGTATCGCCGTGGTCGGCGTCGGGCTGATCGACGAGCGCGCGCATGTGATCCTGCGCCGCCAGTACCGCTGCCACCAGTTCGGCGGTTGCCGGAACTTCGCCCTTGCGGACGCGGTCGAATGCCGTCTCGCAGTGATGCGTGAAGGCTGCGAGCGCCTCGAAGCCGAACATCGCGCCGGAACCCTTGAGGGTGTGCAGGCCGCGGAAGACGGCATCGACGAGGCCCTTGTCGTCGAGCTGATGGGTGAGATCGAGAAGCCCGGCCTCGATTGCCTCGAGGCATTCGGCGGCTTCCGTGCGGAATACTGCGACCGGATCGAGCGTGCTCATCTGCCGAGAACTTTCTTGACGATCTTCACGAGGTTTTCAGGATCGAACGGCTTGGTCAGCCAGCCGGTGGCACCGGCCGCCTTGGCGCGGGCCTTGAGATCGGCATCGGACTCGGTGGTGAGGAAGATGATCGGCACGCCCGCCTGGCTCGGCAGCTTGCGCAGCTCCTCGATCATCGTCAGCCCGTCCATGACAGGCATGTTCAGATCGGTGACGATCAGGTCGAACTGCGCGGTCTGCGCGGTTGCCAGACCTTCGGCACCGTTGACCGCCTCGGTGATGGTATAGCCCGCATTGGTCAGCGTGACCTTGGTCGTCAGCCGGATGCTGGCGGAATCGTCAACTGTCAGGATATTGGCGCTCATGCTGTAACCTCTTCATGCAACCAGAACTTCGCGTCCTCGGCGGTGAAGGCTTCGACGAAGCCGGCGCGTTCGAGAACCTTGAGAATACGCTCGCCAACAGGGGACGAGAGCGTCAGGGTCTTGCCTTGCAGCTTGGCCTGGCGGCGCGCGGATTCCACGAGTTGCACGAAGCTCAGATCGGCCTCCGCACTCGATGGAATTTCCAGTATAATTCGATCTTTACTTTCGATTTCACTAGAAATTGTCGCGCTAAGATCCAATACATTCCTGATACTTAGAACTTCAGGCAATGATATAGAATCGCGATGCTGATTATCGCCGCTCAAGACAGCCCCCGAGGCATGAGAAATACTTTTATTCCTCTAAAGGACTCTCATGACAGGCTTAACGGGGAGTAAACTGTGGTTGTAACCGATCTACAATTGCCGCGAGTCCCGACTCCCAAATTCTTACCCAAGATAAGTTATAGTCGGCAATTTTTATGGGTATTTTTGATAAGCAAAATCATATGGTTAAATTAACATGAGAGCTTCCTAACGAGAAAGGCTCCGCATTTTTTACGCATCGTTAATCACAACGCAGGCGAGTCGGCGGCGTTTACCCCTCATTTCCATCCTGCCCGTAAAAATAGCATCAGTTTTGCAGAAGTAATAAGTAAAGGGAACAACGTGGCAAACGGGGCAGGATCGGCACAGGCGATAGAGTTGACCACCGGTACGGAGGTCAGTCAGACGCTCGAAACCGCGCGCAGCCAGGTCGAAGAACGCTTCCTGGAAGGCGGCACGGTGCTGCTGTCCGTCATGGACGTTCTCAACCGTTTGCTAAATTCTCTCGATAACATCACCAAGGCTCTCGACAACAATGAGTCGAGCAATGCCGACGCTGATCTGCGCGCCACCGTCGAAAGCCTGACCGCCCTGCCGGTCACCGAACAGGCGCGCCAGACGGCACTTGCGACGCTCGCCGAAACCGGCAGCGGCCTGCACAAGCATATCGCCGAGATGCAGGAGACCATGCGTTATCTCCGCACCTTCGCGGTGACGGTGAAGATCACCGGCGCCGGTCTCCCGGAATTCGCCGGCTTCGCCCAGGAAATTCTTGAGCGCATCTATTCCGGCACAGAGGAAGTCAATCGCTTTGCCGGCCACCTCGACAGCCTGCAGAAGGAAGTAAAGCTGGCGCTGAGTGTCGGCGCCAACCTGTCGAAGAGCTATTCGGAAACCGTGCCCGCCGTTGCCGGCGCGCTGCGCCAGGATGCGCAGAAGATCGCCGAACACCGCCAGAAGCTCGGCGTCATCGCCCGCGAAGTCGGCGCGATCGCCCGCGGCGTCCAGTCCAAGGTCGCCTCCACCCTTTCGGCCCTGCAGATCGGCGACATTACCCGTCAGCGCATCGAGCACGTCCAGAGCACCTTCTCGCTGCTCGACGAATTCCTCGATGGCGATGGCAAGGCACTGAATGCCGACCAGCGCGAGCGGCTGCGCAATGTCATCAATCATTTGACCGCGGCACAGATGGCGGAAATGTCCGCCGATTTCAGCCGCGACACGCAGAATGTCGTGCAGACAATCAAGAGCTTCGGCCACGACACGCACGAGATCATGAAACTGCGCGACCAGATGGCTGGCGGCGGCGAAGGCAATTTCATGCGCGCCCTGGAATCCAGCGTTTCGGCCGCCCACGAAATCGTCAAGCAGGTGGATGCCTCCAGCCGTCAGGCTGACCAGGTTAGCCAGTCGACGCTCGGCACCGCGGCCAAGCTTCTGGAAGCGATCGGCAACATCCGCGCCGTCAAGACCGACATCAACTACATGGCGCTGAATACCAACCTACGCTGCAGCCGTCTCGGTGAAGAGGGCAAGTCGATCAATGTCGTGACCGCCGAGCTTCGCATCTTCGCAGGCAAGCTCGACGATTCCGCCGATGCGATCGTCAACGGCCTGCCTGCGCTCGAAGCCGCAGCTGGCAACATGGGCCCTGCCGCAGGCGGCAATTCCGGCGGTCTCGCCGAGAGCCTGACGGCCGCTGTCGGCAGCATCCGCTCGGGCGCGGACATGATGGAAGAGGAACTGAAGGTTCTGGCCGAGCACGGCCGCGAGGTCGCCAGTAAGATCACCCTGATGATCGGCAAGCTCGACTTCGAACACGATCTCGGCGAAACGCTGGTGCGCTGCGCCACCGTTCTCGAAGACGTCGCCGGCATGGAAATCGCCAATATCGACGATATCGCCGAGTTGATCGCTCCGCTCGACCGCAAGATCTTCAAGCTCTACACGATGGTTCAGGAACGCAACGTCCACCGCGCCATCATTCCGGCCATCGAAGACGAAGCGGCACCGGCCGCTGCGGCAGCGCCGGCGGCTGCCGGTGACGACGAAGACCTCTTCGCCGACGCGCTGTTCTAGGACTTAAAGATTACGGAAGGCGGCGGAATTTGTTCGCCCGGTCGATGGCCGCCTTCTGCTGATCGTCCTCGATCCCCAGGAAGAAATCCTCGAGCTCAGGATCGGGCAGGCCGGCCCGGCGTGACAGCACATACCATTTGGCCGCCTCGATCGGATCGGGCTTGGTGCCGAGCGCGTAGATGTAGAGATGCGCGAGCTTGTTCTGCGCCACCACGTTGCCGCGGTTGGCGGCAAGCTGCATCCACTGGAAACCGTGCACGAAGTCACGCGGGCCGTTCTTGCCATTGACCATCCAGACGGCGAGATCGACCTGCGCGGTATCGAAACCGGCATGGGCAGCACGCGCCATCCAGGGCCGCGCAAGACGGCGCTTCTCGTCCGGAATATCGGGCATTGTCGAATAGAGTTCAGCTACCGCATACTGCGCATCGGCAATGCCCTGCTCCGCCGACTTCTCGTAATAGGGCAGCGCGAGCTTCAGTCCGTCCTGGCCGGGATGGTCGGAGGTGAGGATCTGGCCCCAGTTGAACTGCGCGGAAGAATTGCCGGCATCAGCCGATTTCTTCATATATTCGTCGGCCTTGGCCTTGTCGCGCGGCACGACTTCGCCGGCCATCAGCATCAGCGCATATTTGAACATCGCCGCGCCATCGCCGCCTTCGGCTGCCTTGCCGTACCAGAAAGCAGAGCTCTTCGGATCGCGGCGCACACCGAGACCGGCATACTGGATTTCGGCAACCAGCGTCTGCGCGGCGGGATCGCCTAGCTGGGCCCGCGGCAGCGCAAGCTGCATCGCGGTCAGATAATAGCCACGCTGATAGGCGCCATAGGCATCATCGACCGGCCCCTTGTAGTCCTTCTCAGGCGGCAGGTCGGGAAGCTTCGCGCCCATGCGATCGAGAACGCCGAGACCGGTCGAGGGCTGCACACCTTCCGGCGGACGTCCCTTCTTCAGCGGTTCGGCATCGCCGCCAACCGGCCGCGTCACCACATTGTCGATCGTCTGGGCCATTACCGCATAGGGAATGGCCGCGGAAAACGCGGCAGCGGCGAGAATCAGACGGCGAATGTGGACGGCGCGGATCGGCATAAGCGCGACTTCAATCCTCAAACCGTGGCGCTTTTTCGTCAAGAAGTGCGTTGACCTGCGCAACGATCGCCGGCGCCTGTGCCGGATCGGCAAAAACAGCCAGCCGCAACGCCACGAACTCGGCGCCGGATTCGGCGACCACGAGCGCCGAAGCAGGATCGGTTCCGCCCATCACCATGCAGGGAATTTCGATCATCGACGCCCACCATTCGCCGAGCGCGACGTTCTTCGGATGCGCTTCCGGCTTGATGTCGCCGTCGAGCTTGCCGAAGAAGATGTAGTCGGGACGTTCCTCGCCGATCTCCAGCGCATTGTGGCGATCGGTGGCATTACCGCCGCCGACGATCAGCTTGTCGGCATATTTGTCGATCGCTTCGGCGATCTCGGCAGCCGGGCCGGTCAGATGCAGGCCATCGGCCTTGGCGCGGCCGACGATGCGGCTGTCGCCGGCGATCAAGGCAGCCGCGCCCGCGTCCTGGATGATCGGCACCAGCTTTTCGGCGTGCTTCTGGAAAACGCCGTCGTCGAGGCCGTATTGCGGCACGATCACCGAGGCGACATCTCCGCCTTTCAGCGCATCGCCAACAATCTTCGCCCTCTCGTCGGCGTCTGCAATGTCAGGCGCGATCAGGACCAGGCGGCAGCGGTTTTCCGGTTCGGTGCTCATGAAGTCTTTCCATTTTCTGCCGATTCCGCCAGCAGGCGGTAAATCCGCACTCGTTTTGTGTGAGTAATTCCGATAGACGGGGCTGGCAAGGGGAGGACTTGAAAAGCATGCTGCCGGAACTGTCATTCTTTTATGCGGCAGTGCCCGCCGTGCTGCTCGTTGGCCTCGCGAAAGGCGGCATGGGAGATGCCCTTTCGCTGATCGGCGTCCCGTTCCTCGCCCTCGTCGTCTCGCCGGTCGAAGCGGCCGCCATCCTGTTGCCGATCCTCGTTTTCATGGACATCATCTCGCTGATCATCTGGCGCCAACATGGCGACTGGACGACGCTGAAGATCATGCTTCCTGGCGCGCTCTTCGGCATCGCGCTCGGCTGGGCGACATCCGCACTCATTCGCGGCAATGCGCTGCGCATCGTCATCGGCACGGTTACCGTGCTGTTCTGCCTGCGCTACTTCTGGAACAATTTCGGCCCCGGCGCCGGAAAAGTCGTGCCGCCGCGCGGCCAGCGCCCGATCCTTGCGAGCGCCTGGGGCACTCTGTCGGGATATGGCAGCTTCGTCGCCCATGCCGGCGGCGCGCCGTTCCAGATCTATGCCCTGCCGCTGAAGCTGCCGCCGCGCGAATTCACCGGCACCAGCGTCCGCTTCTTCGCCATCCTCAATGCCGTGAAGCTGATCCCCTATTTCGCGCTCGGGCAGCTCGACACCAAGAACCTGGTCACCTCGATGACCCTCCTGCCCTTCGCACCGCTGGCAACGATCGCCGGCGCCTGGTGCGTGCGCCGCATGAAGCCGGAGATTTTCTATCCGTTCATGTATGCCATGGCGATGATCGCCGCGTTCCTCATCATGCGCGAAGGTCTCGGTTTCTAGTCTTCCGATCGACCGGCATTGTCGCGGTCGCGTTCATAGCTGCGAACCCAGGGAAATGGCGGGAGCCACGCCTCTCGGCGGATCGTCCAGAGCTCGTAGGTCGGCTTGAATTGGCTGGGCTCATCGAGAGAACCGAGGTTCAGCTCGACCTCATCGCCGCTGCGGCCAAAGACCGGCGACCCGCAGCGCGGGCAGAAGAAGCGGCCGGCATAACTCCCCGTCTCGCCTTGAACCTCGACCGCGTCTTCAGGATAGATCGCCGAAGCATGAAACAAGGCGCCGTGATGCTTGCGGCAATCGAGACAATGGCAAATGCCGACGCGGTAGGGCGCTCCCGTCGCGGCAAAACGGACATTGCCGCAGAGGCAGCCACCGGTGAAGCGGTCCATCCTGCATCTCCTCGTCATCCAAGAGAGCTGACGGTTTACAACGAAGTCCGCCTTTACAGCAAATCCGGGCGTTCACCGGCAGGCAATCGAGTTTGGGTGCACCGCACAATTTCCTTGCCGGAAAGCGGTCTTTGACGTAGCGTTTCGGCATGTCGAACATCGACCCCTTCGCCGCGATATCAGATCCGAACCGGCGGTTCCTGCTGGAGCAGCTGAGACGCGCGCCGAAGACGGTCAATGAACTCGCCGAAACGCTTCCGATCAGCCGCCCGGCAGTTTCGCAACACCTGAAAGCGCTTCTGGATTCGAACCTCGTCTCCGTCACCTCCGAGGGCACGCGGCGGATCTACGCGGTCAACAACCGCGGTTTCGACAGGCTCAATCTGTGGCTGGACCAGTTCTGGGTTTAAAGCACGCGCTACAAATGAAAATGCGCCAGTCCAACTCCGCACTGAATGGACTGACGCACGATTTTGTAAAGCCACCGGGCCCTTGCTAAACCTATTTAAAGTTTGGATTTTTGTCCTTCAAGACTGCAAGTGATCGACCGGTGATCTCGAGTTATTCCATTAGTGAACGGAAGATTTCAGACGTTGGATTTCGTCCTTGATACGCAGCTTTCTGCGCTTGCACTCTGCAATGTCTGCATCGCGCTTAGAGGGAGATGTCATCAGCGCGTGCAGCTCCTCCTCAAGAGCTCCATGCTTCTTCTCAAGTGACTCAAGATGAGCTTGAACAGTCATTTGACCCTTCCTTCCTCTTGCCTTCCCCAGCCATCCATCGCTGGAGTTCTAGGCGTCAACCTTTCGACTGTGACATATTTTTGAAGGCTTGTCGAAGGCGAAAACGTGGTGCCTAGATGGCAAATTCATGATCAACACTAACTTCCCGTTACCGCTATTTGGTGATAGGAGCTTGCGGAAATCATCGGCAGAACGGACAAGGTCCGAGGACGGTAATGGGGAATGCAAATGGCCGATCAGGAACAGGCGGAAATCAGGCTCATAGCAGCTCGGCTGCGGCAGGAGCACGAGGATTATGACGCCGCGATCAACGCCATGATTGCTACCGGCTGCGATGCTCTGCGCGTACAGCGCATGAAGAAGAAGAAGCTTGTGATCAAGGACAAGCTGACGAAGATCGAGGATCAGATTATCCCGGATATCATCGCCTGAAGGGGACGTGCCGTTGACGATGACAGACAGACCACCCGTTGCCATCATCATGGGCAGCCAGTCCGACTGGGAAACCATGAAGAACGCCGCCGACACGCTCGAGGCGCTCGAAATTCCCTACGAGGCGCGCATCATCTCTGCGCACCGCACGCCGGATCGGATGGTCAACTTCGCCAAGAATGCGCGTGACGAAGGCTTCAAGGTGATCATCGCCGGCGCCGGTGGCGCAGCCCACCTTCCGGGCATGACGGCCGCCTTCACGCCGCTCCCGGTCTTCGGCGTCCCGGTTCAGTCGAAAACCATGTCCGGCCAGGACAGCCTTCTCTCGATCGTGCAGATGCCGGGCGGCATTCCCGTCGGCACGCTGGCAATCGGCAAAGCGGGCGCCATCAACGCGGCACTCCTCGCAGCCGCGGTTCTCGCCCTTTCCGATGAAGATATCGCCGACAGGCTCGACGAATGGCGCGAACGCCAGAGCGGCGCGATCGCCGAATACCCGATGGACGACAGATGACTGCAAAGACGATCGGCATCATTGGCGGCGGCCAGCTTGGCCGCATGCTTGCCATGGCCGCAGCCCGGCTGAACTTCCGCACCGTCATTCTGGAGCCACAAGCCGATTCTCCGGCCGCCCAGGTGGCCAACCGCCAGATCACCGCCGCTTATGACGACCCGGCAGCGCTTGCCGAGCTCGCCAAGCTCTGCGACGTCGTTACCTACGAATTCGAGAACGTGCCCGTTGCTGCCGCCGCAACGCTTGCCGCAAGCGTTCCGGTCTATCCGCCGCCGAAGGCACTGGAAGCCGCGCAGGACCGTCTGGTCGAAAAGCGCTTCATCAATGACTGCGGCATCCCGACCGCGAAATTCCATGCTGTCGACAGCCAGGAAGACCTGGAATCGGCGCTCAAGGATTTCGGTGGGCAGGGCGTGCTCAAGACCCGCCGCCTCGGCTACGACGGCAAGGGGCAGAAAGTGTTCCGCTCGCCTGCCGACAGCGCCGAGGGCGCCTATGCCGCGCTCGGCAGCGTGCCGCTGATTCTCGAAAGCTTCGTCGCCTTCGAGCGTGAAGTCTCTATCATTGCCGCCCGCTCGACCGACGGCACCGTCGTTGCCTTCGACCCGGCCGAGAATGTCCACAGGAATGGCATCCTCCATACCTCGACGATCCCGGCATCGATTTCGGACACCACCGCCGAGGCCGCCCGCGAGGCTGCCGAAAAGATTCTCTCCTCGCTCGGCTATGTCGGCGTCATCGGCATCGAGTTCTTCGTGCTCGCCGACGGCGGCCTGATTGCCAACGAGATGGCGCCGCGCGTCCACAATTCCGGCCATTGGACGGAGGCCGCCTGCGTGGTTTCTCAGTTCGAGCAGCACATTCGCGCTGTCGGCGGCCTGCCGCTCGGCGATGCCGGGCGCCATTCGGACTGTGTGATGCAGAACCTGATCGGCGACGACATCCTGACCGTACCGGACTGGCTGAAGCGCAAGGATGCCCTCGTCCATCTCTATGGCAAGACCGAGTCCCGGCCGGGCCGCAAGATGGGCCACGTGACGGTGCTGACGGCGAAAACCTAGGATTTTGCCGGATAAAAGGCCTTCATGTGGTTGACACAGGAATGCCATCGGGTTATCTGCCTGCCCAACCTAAAGGCGCGCCACGAGCGCGCTTTTGAATGTTTAAAGATACGGGCGAATGTGAAATTCCCCCACAGAGATCGCGGATCAGAAAAATGAAGATCAAGAATTCGCTCAAGTCGCTCAAGGCTCGTCACCGTGACAACCGTCTGGTTCGCCGCAAGGGCCGCATCTACATCATCAACAAGCTGAACCCGCGCTACAAGGCTCGTCAGGGCTGATCTAGCGTTCCGGAGCATCTGGGCGGCATTCGTGCCGCTGCCATGCTTTTCGGTGGGTCGCTGCGGTGATCACGTCAAATTTTCTTTGATCTTGTGCGTTGGCGGGCTACATTGTCCGCCATGCGCTTTTTTGCTTTGCTCTCCGCGGCCCTGCCGCTGACCCTTGGTCTCCTCGCTCCAATCGCTCCTGCCGCCGCTGCGGAAAAGGACGTTATTGTCGAGCAGCCGGATGCCAATGCCTCCCCCAAACAACGGCTCGACAATCTCTATGCGCAGCTGAAGCGCGAGCGTGATCCGGAGAAGGCGAACGGCATCGCCCAGGAGATCCGCATGGAATGGAACGATTCCGGTAGCGCCACCGTCAATCTCCTGATGCAATGGGCCGACAAGGCGATCGAGGACAAGCGCAGCGCCGCCGCCCTCGATTTCCTCGACGAGGCGATCGCGCTGAAGCCGACCTATGCAGAGAGCTGGAACCGCCGCGCCACTCTGAACTACGCTTCCGGCAACTATCGCAAGTCGATGTCCGATATCGAGCATGTGCTGGAACTCGACCCCCGCCATTTCGGCGCGCTGTCGGGAATGGCGGCCATCCTCAACGACACCGGCAACGATCAGCTGACGCTGAAGGCATGGGAACGCTTCCTCGACGTCTTCCCCGCCAACCGCACGGCGCAGGAGCAGGTGAACACCCTTTCGGAAAAACTCGCCGGCAGCCGGACCTGATCTTGACGGCGGCGCGCCGCACCCAATCTTAGGGATAAGTGATACACCTTCCCGGTCCGACCATGCTTGCCGAAGTTTCCGCCCTCCTCGCCCCCATTGCCGCCGCGATCGGTTACAGTTCCTACAAGGCCCGCCAGTTCGAACGCGCCTATCCCAATGTCGGTGAACTCATCGATGTCGGCGGCTATCGCCTGAACTCGCTGCATATCCCGCGCCCGGAGACTGCCGACCTGCCGCCCGTCGTCTTCATTCACGGCGCCAGCGGCAATCTGCTCGACCAGACCGGCGCCTTCCTGCGTCCGCTGCAGGGCCGCGCCGAAATGCTCTTCGTCGACCGGCCGGGTCACGGCTATTCCGAACGCGGCGGCCCGGAAAACGCGATCCCCTCCGGCCAGGCCGCTGCGATCGCCCGGCTGATGGAAAAGCGCGGGATCGAGAAGGCGATCATCGTCGGCCATTCCTTCGGCGGCGCCATTGCCGCCGCCTTCGGCGTCCATCATCCGGAAAAGACGGCGGGCCTGTTGTTTCTGGCGCCTGCCACCCATCCATGGCCCGGCGGTATCGACTGGTATTATCACGTCGCGACGGCACCCGTTCTCGGCTGGCTGTTCAATCACGCCCTCGTCGTGCCGATGGGTATGCGGCGTCTCGAACAGGGCACGCTGAACGTATTCCGCCCGAACCTCAGGCCATCGGACTATATCGCCAGCACCGGCCCGTCTCTCGTGCTGCGTCCCGATACCTTCTACAACAACGCCGCCGACTTCACCCGTCTCCATGCCTATCTTGAGGCGGAATCGCACCGCTACCCCGAGATTGCCGCGCCGACGGTGATCATAACAGGAGACAGCGACGATATCGTCTGGGAGCATCTTCATTCGCAGGGCCTTGCCCGCGATATCGCCGGCTCCGAGCTGGTGAAGATCCGCGGCGTCGGCCACAAGCCGGATTATCTCGCGACCGATGTAGCGATCGCCGCGCTCGAAAAGATCGCCGGTTTTTCGCGCGATCTGCAGGCCGCCGCACGCGCAGCGGAAGCGCGCCTTGCCGGAGAGATAGCGGCAGTTGCCGCCTGAAACCTTGCACCGGCAAAAAGCCGAACCATATCCACTCGATAATTTATCTTTTGGAGGGGATCTCATGGACCGGCTTCAGGCCAGAACCATTTCGCTTTTCACCGCTTTCGCTTTCTCTCTCAGCCCACTTTCCACCAGTTTCGCCGCCTCGCCCGCGCCCGTCGAAGGGCGGCATGGCATGGTGGTGACCGCCCAACATCTGGCGACAGATGTCGGCGTCGAGGTTCTGAAGAACGGCGGCAATGCCGTCGATGCCGCAGTCGCCGTCGGCTATGCGCTCGCTGTCGTCTATCCGACCGCCGGCAATATCGGCGGCGGCGGCTTCATGACCATCCGCATGAAGGACGGCAAGACCACCTTCCTCGATTTCCGCGAGCGCGCGCCGCTTGCCGCCACGAAGACCATGTATCTCGACGCCAAGGGCGATATCGTGCCGCGCGCCAGCCTCGATGGCTATCTCGCCGTCGGTGTCCCCGGCTCCGTCATGGGCTTCGAGACCGCCCGCGAGAAATACGGCACCAAGTCGCGCGCCGATCTTCTCGCACCTGCCATCGCCTTCGCCAAGGACGGCTTCACCTTCGAGCAGGGCGATGCCGCGATCCTCGCCGACAGCGCCAAGCGCCTCGCCAAGGACGAAGCTGCCGCCAAGATCTTCCTGAAGGACGGTAAGCCGCTGGCCGCCGGTGAAAAGCTTGTTCAGCCGGAGCTCGGTACCGTGCTCCAGGCAATCTCCGAGAAGGGCCCCGAGGCCTTCTACAAGGGCGCGCCGGCCGAGGCGATCGTCAAGGCCAGCCAATCGAAGGGCGGCATCCTCGCCAAGGAGGATTTCGAACAATATTCCGTCCGCGAGCTGAAGCCGATCGAGTGCAATTACCGCGGCTACGACATCGTCTCCTCGCCCCCGCCCTCATCCGGCGGCGTCATCATCTGCGAGATTCTCAATGTCCTCGAAGGCTACCCGCTCTCCTATCTCGGCTATGGCTCGGCCGAAACGGTGCATGCCATGGTGGAAGCCATGCGCTACGCCTATGTCGACCGCAACGCCGCGCTCGGCGACCCCGACTTCGTCGACAATCCGGTCAGCAAGCTGCTCGACAAGGGCTATGCCACCGAGATCCGCGAAAAGATCGATCCCTACAAGGCCGGCAAGTCGGCCGACCTGAAGCCGCTCGGCGGCAAGGAAAGCACCGAGACGACGCATTATTCGATCATCGACGACGAGGGCAATGCCGTCGCCGTCACCTATACGCTGAACGGCTCCTTCGGCGCCGGCGTCGTCGCACCCGGCACCGGCATCCTGCTCAATAACGAGATGGACGATTTCACCTCGAAACCCGGCGTGCCGAACCTTTATGGTCTCGTGCAGGGCGAGGCGAACGCCATCGCGCCGAAGAAGACGCCGCTCTCCTCGATGAGCCCGACGATCATCTCCAAGGACGGCAAGCCCTTCATGGTGATCGGCAGCCCCGGCGGCTCGCGCATCATCACCATCACGCTGGAAGCGATCCTCAACGTCATCGATTTCGGCATGGATATCAGCCAGGCCGTCAACGCGCCGCGCATTCATCATCAATGGCAGCCGGACAAGGTCTTCCTCGAGCCCTACGCGCTTTCGCCCGACACGGAAAAGACGCTCGCCGCCATGGGCTACACATTCGACGGCGGCAATGACGCGCCGGTCTGGGGCCAGGCAGCCGGCATCCTCGTCGGCGGCAAGAGCCTTGCCCATATCGAGAAGGGCGGCGGCGCGCGTTACTACGGCGCCATGGATAGCCGCGCCGTCGAGGGCGCTGCCAAAGGCTACTGATCAGCGGATCCGGGCGCGGACATAATCGCCCCGGATCGTCACCTGAGGCTTGGCACCCGGCACGCTCGGCTTCTCGGCATCGACAAGCGATGCCTTGGCCGTAACCGTGTAATCGACCGGCACGTCCGCTCCAAACCCAAGCGTGGCATCGAGCGAGGTCGCCTCGATGCCGATCTTCTCGTCCCTGGCGATGGACGCATAGGTGAGGTTCGCCCGCACAGCAGTGCCGGAAATATCGACCTCCGACGCATGACCGTCGAGGCTGATGTCGGCGGCATTGCCCGATGTGCGAAAGCTCGAGAAATTGCCGTCGAGCCGCGCCATAAAGGCATGCTGGTCGATCTTAACGGCAGCCCCCGCCGGTACGTTGGCGGAGACATCAGGCGCGCAATCGCCGATATCGCTCCAGGCCGAAACCGCGACATCGATCGTCATTGACGTCCCGTCGATCTGCACCCGGCTCTCATCCTTGCATGCGTTGAAGAACCAGTTCGAATACCAGGACGAGAACCAGCCGATGCGCCGCCCCGTCGTCACGGCCTCATAGGGCCTGCCGGCATCCGTGGTGATCCGGATCGAGCTGGAATCGCCGCGGATGACGATCGAGCGGATCGCGGTGATATCGAATGTCTCGCCCGGCGTGATCGAGCCGCCGAAGGCCGACAGCAGGGTCATGAAGAAAAGCGGAATGGAAAGGATGAGGCTCATCGGTTTGCTCCTTGAATAAGGCCGGCAGATCCGGCGAGACCAAGGTGCAATTCGTGCAGTTTTCCGGAGACCTAGATCGTGTTTCGGGTCGCCCGCAATTGCGATCGAGGCCATTCTCGTGCTCATATCCTCAAGGCAATCATCCGGACGCCGACCATGATCTTCGTGCCGCTACCCTTCGTCGTCGCACTGCTGCTGCTCATCCTGCTCGTCAGGATGCTGCGGACGGAGGAATGGAATGCGCCCGGCCGCCGGCTGTTTCTGGCGCTGATCGCCGCCTATGCCCTGCAATCCGTCCTCATCGGCTTTCGCTGGGGCTATGACACGCTCGCCATCATGCCGTTTCAGGCGGTGCTGGCGGCACTCGTCGCACCGCTTTCCTTCGCCAGCTTCGCCGACCTGACACTGGAGACGCCGCGTCCGTTGAAGCGCCAATGGCCGCATCTCCTGCCGGCGATCGGAGTGGCGCTCGCCTTCGCCTTTTGGCGCGATATCGTCGGTCTGAGCCTGATCCTGATCTTTCTCGGCTACGGCCTCAGCCTGCTCTGGATCTCCCGCAGCGGCGCCGACGGCCTCGTCGCCTCGCGGCTCGACGGCGCCTTCCTTTCCCATCGCTCCCTTATGGTAACGGCCGTCGCCTTGATCGCCTCTGCGCTCAGCGACGTCTTCATCAGCCTGGATTTCGACAATACCGGCGGCGCCCATGCCGGGCAGATCGTGGCGCTTGGCAATGTCATCGTGCTGCTGATCCTCGGCAGTGCGGCGACGATTGCCGGAACCAGCCAGCCGGAGCAACCGGCAACCGAAGCCGCGCCACCCCCGCCCAGCCTGCCGACCGAGGAGGATGGCGCCGTTGCCGCCCATCTCGACAGCCTGATGGAGACCAGGCAGATCTACCGCGATCCCGAACTCAATCTGAACCGCATCGCCCGCAAGCTCGGCCTGCCGGCCCGCAGTGTCTCGACGGCGGTCAACCGCATCCACGGCATGAGCGTCTCGCAATATGTCAACGAGTTCCGCATCCGCTTCGCATGCGATCAGCTCCTCCGCACCGAGCTGCCGGTCACCAGCGTCATGTTTGAGGCAGGCTTCATCAGCAAGTCTAACTTCAATCGCGAATTCCTGCGGGTGACAGGCGCGAGCCCGACCGAATACCGGCGGCGCGAGCAGGCCGGAACGGTCGCGAGCCCAAGCCGCGCCCCGGCATTCGTGTCACCGTGACAAAAACCGCCGTTCACAACGGCTTTGTCACATTCTATTCATGGCGCAGCACATCAGCCGAAAGAACATCCCATGGCATCCATTGAAATGATCGTTGCCGCCCGTGCCCGCCTGCGCGGGCATGCCAGGCGCACGCCGCTGCTCTCCTCACCGTTCCTCGATGAAATGGCCGGGCGGCGGGTCTTCGTGAAGGCCGAATGTCTGCAGCATACCGGCTCCTTCAAGTTCCGCGGTGGCTGGTCGGCGGTATCGGGGCTGGAGCCTGATGTCCGCAAGCGCGGCGTCATCGCCTTCTCCTCCGGTAACCATGCCCAGGGCGTGGCCCTTGCCGCCAAGCTGCACGGCGTTCCCTCGGTCATCATCATGCCCTCGGACGCGCCGAAGCTGAAGATCGACAACACCCGCGCCTTCGGCGCCGAAGTGGTGCTCTACGACCGCGCCAAGGAAGACCGCGACGCGATCGGCGACCGGCTCTCGGCCGAGCGCGGCCTGACGCTGGTCAAACCCTTCGACGAGCCGCTCGTCATCGCCGGACAGGGCACGACAGGTCTGGAGATCGCCGAGCAAGCGGAAGAGGAAGGCATCAAGGCGGCCGAGGTTTTGATCCCCTGCGGCGGTGGCGGCCTGAGCTCCGGCGTCGCCCTCGCGCTTGAGGCCAGCGCTCCGTCGTTCACGGTCCGCACCTGCGAACCGGAGAATTTCGACGATTACGCCCGCTCGCTGGCGTCAGGCGAAATCAAGCGCAATGCCGCGATGACCGGCTCGATTTGCGATGCGATCATCACGCCCGAGCCCGGCAAAATCACCTTCCCGATCCTGAAGCGCCTCGCCGGCGCCGGCATCGTCGTCACCGACGAGGAGGCGCTCCGTGCCATGGCGCTCGCCTTCAAGCGGCTGAAGATCATCGTCGAGCCGGGCGGCGCAGTGGCACTTGCCGCGGCACTGTTCCACGGCAAGGCATTGGAGAGCGACACCGTCATCGCCATCACCTCGGGCGGCAATGTCGATACCGATGTCTTCGCGACGGCGCTGGAGCGCTTCGGCTAACTCAGACGCCGTATCGGGCTGCAGGTACAGAGCGGGAAAGGTGCGGCATCATTGCCTGCCGCGCATCCTCATGGGCCTGCAACAGCGCTACGTCTTCGAGCGCGGGGATGGTCGCGAACTCGCCCTGGTCGAAGCCCTTGAGCGAGGCATCGACCATCGCTTCGGCGGACATGACGATTTCGCCCGGCAGGTGCTCGACCGGCATCCCGGCAATGCCCCAGAATTCCGTTGCGGTGGCGCCCGGCAAAACGGCCTGAACGCGGATATTCTTGTCCGTCAGCTCATGCTTCAGCGACTGGCTGAAGGCCAGCACGAAGGCTTTCGTGCCACCATAGACGCCGTTGAGGATCTCCGGCGCGATTGCCACGATCGAGGCGATATTGATGATCGCGCCGCCGCCGCGGGCAACGAAGCCCGGCACTGCGGCA
Source organism: Rhizobium sp. Rhizsp82 (assembly GCF_047325115.1). Taxonomy (NCBI): domain Bacteria; kingdom Pseudomonadati; phylum Pseudomonadota; class Alphaproteobacteria; order Hyphomicrobiales; family Rhizobiaceae; genus Rhizobium; species Rhizobium sp. Rhizsp82. Next base: position 161,125 of record NZ_CP168570.1, read on the forward strand.
TAGGTCAACCGCATCAGCGCGGTGACGTTCAGGTCGATCATCTGCTGCATCTTGTCGACATCGGCCGAAAGCAGCGGCGCCGTGCCGCCGACACCGGCATTGTTGACCAAGAGCGTGATGTTGCGGTCGCCCTTCAGCACAGCTTCCACCTTGGCAAGATCAGCCTGCGCGCCGAGATCGGCAACGACAGTCTCGACCTTGCGGCCGGTCTCAGCGCCGATGCGGCTCGCGAGCGCCGAGAGGCGTTCGCCATTGCGCGCCACCAGAATGAGATCGTAGCCGCGCTTGGCAAGCCTGTCGGCATAGATCGCGCCAATGCCCGATGACGCACCGGTGACGAGCGCGATGCCCTTGTTCAAATCGCTCATGGTCTTTCTCCTTCAATTGCTTTGGCGGGTGCCATCGCTTGAGGGATGTTTTACGAGGGATTGCCGATGTCCTGAATGTCATATAAACCACCTTTTAGGACAAACGGAGTTTTCGGCCATGCAGCGCATCGGCTTTCTTGTCTATCCCGGCTTCCAGATCATGAGCCTCGCCGCCGTCTCGGCTTTCGAGTTCGCCAATATCCAGCTTGGCGAGCAGGCCTACGAGATCCGCTATGTCTCGGAAACCGGCGGTCCGGTGCCGAGCTCGCTGAGCATGATTATCCACACGGAGGCCTTCGGCGATCCCGCCTTCGATACGCTGATCGTTTCCGGTGCGCCCGATATCCGCCTGCCGACCGCGGGCGAGGCCGCGTTCATTCGTGAGGCGGCAGATGCCTCGCGGCGGCTCGCTTCGATCTGCACCGCCGCATTCCTGCTGGCCGACGCGGGTGTCCTCGACGGCCGCAGAGTCACCACCCACTGGCATCTCGCCCGCGAGCTGAAATCCCGCTATCCCGCCATCAAGCTCGATGAAGACCGCATCTTCATCGTCGATGGCTCGATCTGGACTTCGGCCGGCATGACTGCCGGTCTCGATCTGGCTTTGGCGATGGTCGAGAACGATCATGGCGCCGACGTCGCCCGCGCCGTTGCCCGCAAGCTGGTCGTCTACCACCGCCGCGCCGGTGGCCAGTCGCAATTCTCGACGCTGCTGGATCTCGAGCCGAAATCGGACCGCATCCAGAAGGCGCTCACTTATGCCAGAAGCAATCTGACGAGCGCGCTCTCCGTCGAGGAACTGGCCGACGCCGCGCATCTGAGCCCGCGCCAGTTCAGCCGCACATTCCGCTCCGAGACCGGCCAGTCCCCGGCAAAGGCCGTGGAAAACCTGCGGCTGGAAGCGGCGCGGCTGATGATGGAACAGGGCCGGCACCCAATCGATGTCGTGGCGCGCGAAACAGGCTTTGCCGACCGCGAGCGGATGCGCCGCGCCTTCCTGCGCGCTTTCGGCCAGCCGCCGGCCGCCATCCGCCGCAACGCCCAGAGCGAACTGGTCGCCTAGGCCCGCATCAGCATCTGTTGCGGCGAAAGACCGGCAAGCGCTTCCTGCGCCGCCTGCAGCACGATCGATGACAGCCGCGCGGTTGCCGCATCCGGATCTGCCTCGGCGCGATGCAGCATCAGGCCGAGCGACGGCAGAGCGGGCAAACCGGCAGCTTCAGGCGAAACCGGCTTCACCTTGAGGGGAAGACCGAGCGGCGTGCGGATGGTGATACCGAGCCCTGCCGCCGTCGCCGCCCAGAGGCCGCCGAGGCTTGGGCTGACGAAGGAAAGCCGCCAGGGAATATTGGCCCGGTCGAGCGCATCGATCGCCGCGGTCCTCAGCAAGCAGGGCGCTTCGAGCGAAGCCAGCGGCAGCGGCTCGCCGCTTTCGACCGTCCAGCCCTGCGGCCCCGAAGCCGGTCCGACCCACAGCATCGGCACCTCGCCCACCATCTCGCAATGCGCCGTCACATTGCCGTTGCTCCAGGCAAGCGCCAGATCGAGCTTGCCGGTCGTCACCCGCTCGATCAGTTCGGCATTGCGCACCACGCGCGCCTCGATCCGGACTTTCGGATGTGCCCTGGCAAAACGGCCGAGCACCTCCGGCAAGACGGTCTCGCCGAAATCCTCCTGCAGCCCGAGCCGCACCCAGCCTTCGAGCTCTACGCTCTGGATCGCCGCCACCGCCTCATCGTTGAGCTCCAGAAGCCGCCGGGAATAGGCAAGCATCGTCTCCCCGGCATCGGTCAGCGCCAGCCCGCGGCCGGACTTGCGGAAGATCGGCGTTCCCGCCTGTTCCTCCAGCTTCTTCAGTTGCGCGCTGACGGCCGATGTCGAGCGGCCGAGACGCTCGGACGCCTTGGCGAAATTGCCGAGCTCCATGCCGGTCACGAAGGTGCGGAGAACATCCAGATCGAAATTTGTCTTGCGCATCATCAATCCCATTTTTCAGGATCATACGTTCGATATATTCTGATTTTATGGATTAATTTGCCGTGCAATGGTCCTCCTGTCAAGATTTCAAACAAGGAGGCTCCCATGCCCTTCGTTCGCATTTCTCTCCTCAAAGGCAAGTCGCCGGAATATCTGCGCGCCCTCTCCGATGGCATCCACCGCGCCCTCGTCGAGGCCTTCGACGTGCCCCCGGCCGACCGTTTCCATGAGATCCAGCAGCATGAACCCGGCGAGCTGATCTTCGACCGCAACTATCTGGCCGGACCCCGCTCCGACGATTTCGTCCTGTTTGCCATCCGCGCCGGACGCCCCCGCAGCACGGAGACGCGCAAGGCCTTCTTCAAGCGCGCCGCCGAACTGCTGGGCGAGGCGCCGGGTCTGCGCAAGGAAGACATCATGATCACCATCGTCAGCTCGCAGCCCGATGAATGGTCCTTCGGCGACGGCGTGGCACAGATGGCCGACGACAACTGGCGTGCCCGCGCCATGGGAGAGCCGTCATGAGCGGCAATCCCACGGCCATGACGATCCGCCGTCCGGGAGGCGCCGTGCGCTCCCCCGATGGCATCGCATCCGAGCCTTTCTGGGTGGAGGCGCTGCTGGAAGGCAGTGCCGCCGGAGAGAATGCGGCGATGCGCGCCACGCTCGATCCCGGCACAATCACCAACTGGCACACGCATCCCCGCGGACAACTGCTCTATGCCCTCTCGGGCATAGGACGGGCGCAGCGCGACGGCGGCCCGGTCGAGGAAATCAGGCCCGGCGACGCCGTGTGGTTTGCGGCTGGCGAAAAGCACTGGCATGGCGCGGCCGAGGATGCGCCCTTCAGCTATGTCAGCATCCAGGCAACCGATGGGGAGCGCTTCGTCGACTGGCTGGAGCCCGTGGAGTTACCGCGATGATCGCCATGCAATACAGCTTCACCCTGCCTGCCGATTACGACATGGGCATCATCGACCGCCGCATGCGCGAACGCGGCCCGGGCACTGACGGCTTTCCGCATCTCGCCTTCAAGGCCTATCTCAGCGCCAGGAGAGGCGAATTCGGCGGCCAGGAAAACCTCTACGCCCCCTTCTACCTCTGGGAGCAGCCGGAGGGCGCGAGCAACTTCATCACCGGCCCGGGCTTCCAGGCGCTGACACAATCCTTCGGCCGGCCAAGCATCGAGCAGTGGATGGTGTGGCACGCCGAGGTGACCGCCGATCCTGGCAATGCCAAGTTCGCGACCGCCGAGCGTCTCCCGATCGAGCCGCACGCCGATCTCACGGCTCTCCGCTCGGAAGAAACCGAGCGTGCAAGGCAGACAGGCCGCAAGCGCGATGCGCTGGCCTCGATCTCCGGCTTCGAAGCCAGATCGTGGTCGCTTGTCCGCTTCATGCTCTACGCGGATATGCCGCTGATATCAGGCGACGGCCAGATCTACCGCGTCGGACATATGTCGCTGCCAGCCGCCGCTCAGGCCGCTGCCCGGCGGTAAAACGCGAGCGAGCCCGCAAGAGCCAGGAGCGCGCCCCCGCAGGCGCGCTCAAGCCATATGGCACCGCTCGTCTTGAGAAAGCGCGCCGCTTGCGAACCGAACACCGCGTAGCCGAACATGATGACGAAATCGAGCGCGGAGAAGACGAGCGCAAGCAGCAGGTACTGTGATGCCTGTGGCGATGTGGGATCGATAAACTGCGGCAAAAAGGCGGAAAAGAACAGGTAGCCCTTCGGATTGGTAACAGCCACCATGAAGCTCTTCAGCCCGATAGCAATCGCTGGCCGGGATCCGCCGCCCTGCTCCGCGAGCGCGACATCGAGAGATCCCTTCGATCGCAGCAGCATGACGCCGAGAAAGGCGAGATAGGCCGCACCGCAATATTTCAGCACAGAGAACCAGAATTCCGACGCGGCAAGCAAAGCACCGAGACCAACGGCAACCGCCCCGATCAGGACGAAATCCGAAAACACGGCGCCCAGCATGCCGGGAATCGCCCGCCTGACGCCGTAGCGCGAGCCATTGTTGAGCGCCAGCAGGACCGTCGGCCCAGGCGTCGCAATCCCAACGAAAGAAACTGCGGCAAAGGCGAGAATTGTAACGACGTCCATATCCACCTCCCGGATTTTTCAGGAGGCTCGCATGTCGCCATCGTCCGTTCAAGATTACGGCAAAAGAAAAACCCGCCGGTTTCCCGGCGGGCTATCGATACCAAGCCTCGAACTTGTCAGATGCCGCTGCGGCCATCCGAACCGATATAGGCGATGCGGATCATGTTGGTCGCGCCCGGCGTGCCGAGCGGAACACCGGCCGAGATGATGATGCGGTCGCCCGGCTTGCCGAAGCCTTCGTCTGCGACGATGCGGCAGGCGCGGTTGACCATGTCGTCGAGGTCGGTCGCGTCATGGGTGACGACGCAGTGCAGGCCCCAGACGATCGCCAGACGGCGGGCCGTCTTGATGATCGGCGACAGCGCCAGGATCGGAACTTGCGGGCGCTCGCGCGAGGCGCGCAGGCCCGTCGTGCCCGACGAGGTATAACAGACGATGGCCGAGAGCTTCAGCGTTTCGGCGATCTGGCGCGCTGCGAGCGAGATGGCATCGGCACCGGTTGCTTCAGGCTGGGCGCGCTGGGCGTAGATGATGCCCGGATAGTGCGGCTCGCGCTCGATGGCGCTGGCGATCGACGCCATGGTCGCGACTGCCTCGACCGGATAGTCACCGGAAGCGGACTCGGCCGACAGCATGACGGCATCCGCACCTTCGAACACGGCGGTCGCGACGTCGGAGACTTCAGCGCGGGTCGGAACCGGAGCGGTAATCATCGATTCCAGCATCTGCGTAGCAACGACCACCGGCTTGCCCGAACGGCGGCAGGCGCGGATCAGCTGCTTCTGGATACCGGGAACGGCTTCGAGCGGCATTTCGACGCCGAGGTCGCCACGGGCAACCATCAGCGCGTCCGAAAGCTCGATGATCTCTTCGATGCGCTCGATTGCCTGCGGCTTCTCGATCTTCGACATGATGCCAACGCGGCCCTTGGCGATCTTGCGCACTTCGGCGAGATCTTCCGGGCGCTGTACGAAGGAAAGCGCGACCCAGTCGACATCGTCGGTGGCCAGCACGGCGTCGAGATCGACGCGGTCCTTGTCCGTCAGAACGCCGACGGTGAGCAGCGTATCGGGAAGGCTAACGCCCTTGCGGTCGGAAATCTTGGTGCCGGAAATGACGGTGGTGACGATGCTCTTGCCGTCGCACTTCTCAGCGCGCAGCGCGAGCTTGCCGTCGTCGATCAGCAGGCGATGGCCCGGCTGCACCGATTCCAGGATTTCCGGATGCGGCAGGAAGACGCGGGTGGCGTCACCAGGGGCTTCGTTGTTGTCGAGCGTGAAGGTCTGGCCGGGTTTCAGGTCGACTTTGGTATCGGCGAACTTGCCGACGCGAAGCTTCGGGCCCTGCAGGTCGGCGAGAATACCGATCGGGCGGCCGGAGCGCGCTTCGACGGAGCGGATACGCTGGACCAGCGTGCGCATCAGGTCATGGCTCGCATGGCTCATGTTGATGCGGAAAACGTCGGCACCGGCCTGGTGCAGCTTCTCGATCATCGCTTCTTCGCTGGAGGCGGGGCCGAGCGTTGCGAGGATTTTTACTTTGCGGTTACGCTTCATCAATTCGGGCTTTCTTGCGTTCCGGGCGTATCGGAAAGTTGGACCATCCAGCTGCCCTGGCGGCCCGTATCATATTCCTTGAACCCCATCTTCTGGTAGCCACGGGCATAGCAGTCATTGACGCCCGTGATCTTGAACTCGTTTTCCGCTACGCACATCTGCACATCGCCCGTCCAACGGCCTCCCCGGGCGGCATCTTCTGCGTAGAGGTAATAGTATCGCGACTGCAGCTCTCCTTCGATCAGCGTCGCGCAGGTCGTTGCCGGGACCTGCCACCAGCCTTCGGTAATCCAGCCATCTTTGGCACGATAGCCGATGGCGACCCCGACCAGATTTTGCGTGCCATTGCAGACGCGGAAGTCCGCGCGGGCCGCGTTTGCGGCGAAGAATGGCATCATGGCTGCGAATGCGAACAATGCGAGGCGGGCAAGCGGCCCGGACCGGGTGAGGAAACTTGGTGCGGCTTGCATCAACACGGCTTCCGATTTGCTCCCACGGTTATTCGTTTTCCCGTGCCTTCTTGCGCCGCCATCCGGCGAATGTCAACGCGATGCTAATCGATTATATTCCTTTCATAACCTGCTTGTGACCATCGCGTTGCCGCAGATGCGCGATGATCCGGCTTGAACCTCCGGCACGTGCATGCGATCAGTGACCCCTCGCCCGAAATGACGAATGGCCATTCGCTGATGGAAGACTTCCAACCCTTCGAAATCCTACCCGGCAAACATGACAGCGGCATGGTGATCCTCGGCGATCACGCCATGAACCGTCTGCCCGAAAGCTACGGAAAGCTCGGCCTGCCGGAGACCGCCTTCGCCCGCCACATCGCCTACGACATCGGCATCGAGGGCCTGGTGCGCAGCCTGTCGGCAAGGCTCGGCGTACCCGCCGTTCTCGGCGGCTTCTCCCGCCTGCTGATCGATCCGAACCGCGGCGAGGACGATCCGACGCTGATCATGAAAATCTCCGACGGCGCGATCATTCCCGGCAATCACCCGATCTCCAAGGCCGAATGGCAGGGCCGCATCGAGCGCTTCCATCGCCCCTATCACGATGCCGTAGCGATGGAGATCACCAAGGTGGCCAGCGCCACCGGCAAGGCGCCGCTGGTCCTCTCGCTGCATTCCTATACGCCGGCATGGAAGGGCGTTCCCCGCCCTTGGCATGCCGCCGTACTCTGGGATAGCGATCACCGCGCCGTCGGCCCGCTGCTTGACATGCTGCGCCGCGATCCCGATCTGATAGTCGGCGACAACGAGCCCTATGACGGCGCGCTCAAGGGCGATACCATGTACCAGCACTGCATGGTGACGGGCATCCCCCACGCGCTCCTCGAGGTCCGCCAGGATCTGATCGGCGACGAGACCGGGATCGCCGAATGGGCCGAACGGCTAGCGCCGGTCTTTGCGGCGATGAATGCCGATCCGGCGCTGCACGAATACAAGGTGCACCCCTCGCGCACCGGCCCCTACGCATGAAGGAAGAGACGATGACGGAACTGACGAAGGAACAGCAGACCGAATTCGAGGCAGCCGCCTTCCGCCGGCTGGTCGCCCATCTGCGTGAGCGCACCGACGTCCAGAACATCGATCTCATGAACCTCGCCGGCTTCTGCCGCAACTGCCTGTCGAACTGGTACCGCGAGGCGGCCGAGGAAAACGGTGTGCCTGTCACCAAGGACCAGTCCCGCGAGATCGTCTATGGCATGCCCTATGACGAGTGGAAAAACCTCCACCAGAACGAGGCATCGGAAGCACAGAAGACGGCTTTTGCCGAAAACAATCCCCACAAATAACGTCATCGCCGCCGAAGGGACTTGACCGCGGCGCCGCTTCACGGCAGTCACTGCCCACGAATTCCAATCCGAAAAATCAGGAGAACACGGATGTCTGATGCTCATGGCGTCGCCCGCGATCAGCTTCGCGCTTTTGTCGAGCGTATCGAACGCCTGGAAGAAGAAAAGAAGACCATTGCCGACGACATCAAGGATGTCTACGGCGAAGCCAAGGGCATGGGCTTCGATACCAAGATCCTCAAGAAGGTCGTCGCTCTGCGCAAGAAGGACGAGCAGGAGCGCATGGAAGAAGATGCGATCCTCGACACCTACCTGCACGCGCTCGGCATGATCGAGGCTCCGCCGGAAGGCTGATCCCAGATACTCGCTTCAAAAGCCGCCAGGCCCCGCGCCTCGGCGGCTTTTTTATTGCCGTGACAGAACCCAAACAAAAAAGCCGCCGGATCGCTCCAGCGGCTTTTTCAATGAATTTGAAACCGGTCAGTTCGTGTTGAACTTCTTCACTTCCATGAAGTTGACGGCGGTACCGCTGAAGCGGCCGGGATCGATCGAAGCTGTCTTGACGTTGAAGCCTTCGGCATAGACGGCCGTCGGCTGGGCGCGGAGCGTCTGGCTGACGAAGCGCGGCGCCTTGACCGGCTTGGTGACCATTTCCATGCGGGAATTCGTCAGCGCCCACTGCGAGATCATCTTCTGCGTCAGCTTCGGCTCGGTGCGGATCGAAGCGCGGCCAGCATCGGCGGCAGCGGCAACGGCCTTGGTCGGACGGCCGCCCTTGGAAGGCGCGACCGGCGCGACATCGTCGCTGGCGCGCTGTTGCGGCATGTCGAAGCTGTCACCGAAGCTTGCGGTCTTGGCGGGCGCCAGAGCAGCGAGCTGGACGGGAGCCTTTTCAGCGGGCTTCGCCGAACCCGGCATCGCAGCGCTGATCGCCTGCTCGACGGTTGACGGCGCGAGAGCCGCGACCTGCTGGTTGGCGGCATCGCCATCCTTGGCGAGCTGCTGGGCAACGGCCGGCGAAAGCTGCTGTGCCTCGGCCTCGTCGCCTGCAGCATCCGGATCAGCGTCGGCAGCAGCGGCAAGCAGGTTCTCTGCAGCCACCGGACGATCGACCGGAGTTGGGACAGCCATCGACGGATCGATAGACGCAACTTCCGCATCACCCGGCTCGCGGCGCTGGCCAAGCAGCTCCGGAACAGGGACGCGATAGGTGCTGAGATCGGCAAACTGCTGCGGCTGGTCTTCCTGCGCCGTTGCGGCGGCAAGCGCCTGCTGGGCAGCATTGCCGGAATTGGCAGGCAGCATCGCATTGGCAACTTCGCCACCGCCGAGCTGGCCGGCAAAGGCCGGACGAACCTGCGGAACCGGCGCGTTGACCGCAGCCACCTGAACGTCTTCCGGCGCGGCAGGCTCAGCCGCGGCAGCCGGAGCTTCGGGCTTCGTCGGCGTTGCCTTGGCAACTGCGACCGGTGCGGAATCGTCCGAGCTATCCTCTTCCTCGTCCGCACCACCGCCGAACAGCGCCGCAAACAGCGTCTTCGGCTTCTTGGACGAAGCAAGGTTATCGCCGCCAACGGCAGCAACGAGCGTGTCGGAATTGACGCGGCGCTTGTAGTCGGCGAGTGCCTGCTGGTAGCCCGGAAGCGGCGTGCCGTCAGCCGGGATATGCAGGGTGTTGCCGTTCGGGAAAAGCCGGACCAGCTCGTCGCGGCTCATGCGCGGCCAGGCGCGAACGCCGCCGACATCCATGTGCACGAAGGGCGAACCGGACTTCGGATAGAAGCCGACGCCGCCGACCTGCATCTTCATGCCGATGGCGCGCAGCGTTGCGAGCTTCACATCGGGAATGAAGAAGTCCATCGCCTTGCCGAGCATGTGCTGGCTCTTTTCGGCAACGCCGGAATTGCGCGAACGCGCCTTCAGCATGGCGTTGGTGCCGGGCGAACGGAAACCGCAGACGACGTTGATGTAATCCTTCGAGCCGCTCTGGCGGTAGACTTCCCAGATCAGGTCGAACAGATGCGGGTCCATCTTCGTCGGCTGGTTCTTGCGCCAGTCGCGAAGGAATCGGTTCAGCTGCTCAAGACCCTTGGGATCGAACTTGCCGTTGCGTTTGTAAGTGATGACTGCCTTTTCACCCGTATGGATGAAATAGAGCTTAAGGCTGCGGGTTTCCCCCGCCGCCTCGGACGGCGTGCCGACCAATACCGGTGAGGACACCGCGAGCGCGAGAAGGGCGGCCATCGCCGTCCTAACCGCCTTTCCGCTAACGTTGGCGCAACGTGCACGCCAGCTCAAGCGCGAAGGCTTGGTATGCTCATTCAAATCCGGCAAACTCAATCCCCGTCAGACTGCCCTAATAGTCCGGCTGTCCCAATGACTGTCAAATGCGGTGACACGATGGCAAAAATGCCACACACGATCAACCTTTTCTTTACATAGTCAACGATCGACTAACAAGTGGTTTATAAACAGTAACCGGACATGCTTGCGGGAATGTTAACGCGGCAGCTGCTATGCCGCGTCTTTCTGGGGATTATCGGGGTCGATGCCGTAATCTTTCAGCTTCCTGTACAAAGTTGATCGCCCGATGCCGAGTTTCCTCGCAACTTGACTCATCTGGCCCCGATAGAATTTAAGGGCGAATCGGATCAACTCCTCTTCAACATCCGCAAGTTTACGCACTTCGCCCGCCGGGTTGACGCTGGCGATGGCGTTATCAGCCGTTTCGCCATGGCGGCCAGACGTGTCGATCATCGACGGCGGCGGAACGCTGTAATCGGCCGCTGCGAACTCGGCTTCGCGGTCACGGTGCGAGTTGTCGGCCACGAGCGCCAGATGATCGACGACATCGTATTCCGGCAGCTGTGCGGCGATCTGCGGGAAGTCCGATTCCGTCAGCTCAGGCCCTTCTGCAAGCACCACAGCGCGGAAGATCGCATTTTCCAGCTGGCGGATATTGCCCGGCCAGTCATAAGCGGTCAGCAGCGCCAGCGCGCCGGCGCTGACGGTCATGCGGTGACCGTTCTTCTGTTCCGAAGAGAAGCGGTCGGCAAAGACGCGCACCAGATGCGGGATGTCCTCCTTGCGCTTGCGCAGCGCCGGAATGGTGATCGGGAACACGTTGAGGCGATAGTAAAGGTCTTCGCGGAAGTGGCCGTTCTTGACCTCTTCGATCAGGTCCTTGTTGGTCGCCGAGATCAGCCGGACATTGACCTTATGGGCCGTACGGGCGCCGACCGTTTCGATCTCGCCCTGCTGCACGGCGCGCAAAAGCTTCACCTGAACCTCAAGCGGCAGATCACCGATCTCATCGAGGAAGATGGTACCGCCATCGGCTTCCATGAACTTGCCGATGTGGCGTTCGGTCGCGCCGGTGAACGCACCCTTCTCATGACCGAAGAGAATGCTTTCGACCAGATTGTGCGGGATCGCACCACAGTTGACGGTCACGAACGGCTTGCCGGAGCGATCACCGGCCGACTGGATGGCGCGGGCGACGAGTTCCTTGCCGACGCCGGACTCGCCTTCGAGAACGACCGGGATGTTCGACTGGGCGGCGCGCTGCGCCAGATCGATGACGCGGATCATCGCCGGGCTTGCCGAGACGATATCATCGAAACCGACGACGCCTGAGCGCGAGCGGCGGCCGGCACGGGCCTTCACTTCACGCTGGTCGAGCTTCATCGCGTTGGCGATCGACGTTGCGATACGTTCCGGGGAAACCGGCTTGACGACGAAATCGAAGGCGCCGGCGCGCATCGCCTGGACGACCGTTTCGATGCCGCCCTGGCCGGTCTGAACGATCACCGGGATCTGTGTGCCGAATTCGTGCACCGCCTCAAGAAACTCGAGACCGGTCATTTCCGGCATCATCAGATCGAGCACGATCACATTGAAGAGGCCAGCATCGCGCTTGACCATCTCCAGGCCGATGCGGCCGTTTTCTGCCTGATGGACGACGTGCCCGTGGCGCTCGATTGCGTTCTTCAACAGACGGCGCTGTACCGGGTCATCCTCGACCACGAGTATCTGCCCTGCCCCTTTGAGCTCATTGTAACCGGTCATTGTCGCCTCACTTCATGCGAAACCTAGGTTGCACTCTGCCCGAAAGGCTTGAACATCCAGTTTTGAGAAATAATCGCATTTTAACGATTGTGACGATGGCGATTCCGTGCCGAAGCGGGGCCTTTTGGCTGCTGAAAACCCCTTGATGCGGGGGCTTCTGGCGCATAGACAGTCAGACCTGTTTGAAAAGAGGAAGAGGAGCCCTGCCATGAATTTTGTGCTCAACGCCGCCGGTCTTAATTTTTCGGCAACATCTGCCGCCGGTGCATCCGACGCTGCGCTCGGCGATCTTCCGGTCTGGAAACTGCAGGATCTCTACCCTTCCGCAACCTCGACCGCCTTCACCAGCGACATGGAAAAGGCCGGCAAGAACTCGATCGCCTTCGAAGAGAAGTGGAAGGGCAAGCTGGCCGCCGCAGCCACCAAGACGGGTGCGGAAGGTATCGGCCAGGCGCTGAAGGAATATGAGGCGCTCGACGACATCATCGGCCGTCTCGGCTCCTTTGCCGGCCTCACCTATTTCTCCGATACGACGAGCCCGGTGAACGGCAAGCTCTATGGCGACGTCCAGGCGCGCATCACCGAATTCTCCGGCCACCTGCTGTTCTTCGCGCTCGAGCTCAACCGCATCGACGACGCGGTGATGGACGCCTGCATGGCGAACGATCCCGCCGCCGGCCACTACCGCCCGTGGCTGGTCGACCTGCGCAAGGACAAGCCGTACCAGCTCGACGACAAGCTGGAGCAGCTCTTCCTTGAGAAGTCGATGACATCGGCCGCTGCCTTCAATCGCCTGTTCGACGAGACGATGGCCGAGCTGCGCTACGAGATCGATGGCGAGAAGCTGCCGCTCGAAGTGGCGCTCAACATGCTGCAGGATCCGAACCCGGAAGCCCGCCACAAGGCGGCGATGGCTCTGGCGGAAACCTTCAAGGCCAATATCCGCACCTTCACGCTGATCACCAATACGCTCGCCAAGGACAAGGACATCGCCGACCGCTGGCGCGGCTTCGAAGACATCGCCGACTCCCGGCATCTCGCCAACCGCGTCGAGCGCGAAGTCGTCGATGCGCTGGCCGCCGCCGTCAAGGAAGCCTATCCGCGCCTCTCGCACCGCTACTATTCGATGAAGGCAAAGTGGCTCGGAATGGGCCAAATGAATTTCTGGGACCGCAACGCGCCGCTGCCGGAAACCTCGAACGCCGTCATTTCCTGGAACGAAGCAAAGGACACGGTCCTCTCCGCCTACGGCAATTTCGCACCGGAGATGGCCGCGATCGCCAAGCGCTTCTTCGATGAGGAATGGATCGACGCTCCGGTTCGCCCCGGTAAGGCGCCGGGCGCCTTCGCGCATCCGACCGTTCCCTCCGCGCATCCCTATGTACTCGTCAACTACATGGGCAAGCCGCGCGACGTCATGACCCTCGCCCACGAGCTCGGCCACGGCGTCCATCAGGTTCTGGCCGGTGGTCAGGGTGCGCTGATGTGCCAGACGCCGCTGACGCTGGCCGAGACCGCCTCGGTCTTCGGCGAAATGCTGACCTTCCGCGCGCTGCTCGACAAGACCAGCGACAAGCGCGAGCGCAAGGCGATGCTCGCCCAGAAGGTCGAGGACATGATCAACACGGTCGTGCGCCAGATCGCCTTCTACGAATTCGAACGCAAGGTGCACACCGCCCGCAAGGCCGGCGAGCTGACGTCGGATGATATCGGTGACCTCTGGCTCTCGGTGCAGTCCGAGAGCTTGGGACCGGCGATCAAGATCTCCGAGGGATACGAGACCTACTGGGCCTATATCCCGCACTTCATCCACTCGCCCTTCTACGTTTATGCCTACGCCTTCGGCGACTGCCTGGTGAACTCGCTCTATGCCGTCTACCAGAAGGCCGACAAGGGTTTTCAGGACAAGTATTTCGAGCTCCTCAAGGCCGGCGGCACCAAGCATCACTCCGAACTCCTGAAGCCTTTCGGCCTCGACGCCACCGATCCGTCGTTCTGGAGCAAGGGTCTGTCGATGATCGAAGGGCTGATCGACGAATTGGAAGCTTTGGATAAGGGCTGAAGTCGAAGGGCCGATGAGGGGACGCTTCGGCCTGTCAGGCGGGTATTAGGCCGTCCTTGTCGTTGGTCCATGAGAGAACGAATGACGCCAACCCAAACTCTCCCTCATTCCTGTGCCCTTAGGGCTGCGCCCACGGGATGTCACAGGAATCCAGCCACGGCGCGTCTGCGCCGTGAAGGGAGTCTTTCGCGCCCAAGGACTTGGGCGCGCTGGATTCCTGTAACGAGCACAGGAATGAGGGAGACGTAAGTGGACAACGTATCCTCCCCCTTCATCCTGTTCCGCGACGACACCACCGATCAGACTATGCTCTTCGCCGAGCCGTCCGAAATCATCATCGCAAACAACAGCACCGACTTCTTCTCCGCCCTGCAGCGCATGGAGGACGCCAAAGCCGCCGGCAAATGGCTTGCGGGCTACATCTCCTATGAAGCCGGCTACCTGTTCGAGGACAAGCTCGCTCCAAAACTCCCGGCCAATCGGCAATCCCCCCTCCTCTGCTTCGGCATCTTCGACAGTCCGACACCAGACAGTCACCCCCTCGCCCAGCCTGTCCGCCGCCGCGACAACGAAGAATTCCTCACCGCCCCAAAAGCCGGCTGGAATTTCGAAACCTATAGAGAGCGCTTTGACCGCCTCCACTGGCATCTGCGCCAGGGCGACTGCTATCAGGCGAACCTGACCATGCCCATCGAGGCGCGCTGGAGCGGCGATCCGCTGGCCGCCTTCTGGTCGCTGATCGAACGGCAGCCGGTGAAATACGGCGCCTATGCCGATCTCGGTGGTCCTATCATCCTGTCGCGCTCGCCGGAACTCTTCTTCCGCACCGACGAGGACGGCTGGATCGAGACGCATCCGATGAAGGGCACCGCCAAGCGCGGCGCCGATGCCACCGAGGACGAGGCGATCAAGGCGGCGATGCTCGCCGATATCAAGACGCAGGCCGAGAACCGGATGATCGTCGACCTGCTGCGCAACGATATCTCGCGGATCACGCAAGTCGGAACACTCGATGTCCCGAAACTCTTCGATATCGAGACCTATCCGACCGTGCACCAGATGGTGAGCCATGTGCAGGCGAAACTCCTGCCGGATCTGACGATCCGCGATATCTTCGCCGCCCTCTTCCCCTGCGGCTCGATCACCGGCGCCCCGAAGCTCAGCGCCATGCAGATCCTCGACGATCTCGAGGACCAGCCGCGCGACGTCTATTGCGGAGCGATCGGCATGATCGCTCCGACGGGCGCCATGCGCTTCTCCGTCGCCATCCGTACCATCAGCCTGTTCGACAACGACCGCGCGGTCTTCAATGTCGGCGGCGGCATCGTCTTCGATTCGACTGCCGAAGCCGAATACGAGGAATGCCTGCTGAAGGCCCGCTTCGCGATCGGCGACCAGGAGATTGCCCGATGAGCGATTTCTCCCTGATCGAGACCCTGCGCTTCGAACCCGGCATCGGCTTCACCCGCCTGCGGCTGCATCTCGCCCGGCTGGACCGTTCAGCCCGCCGCATCGGCTTCCCCACGCCGCTTCAGGCGAAGGACAGGCTGGAAGAGGCCGTCGCTGGTGCAACGACATCGCTGCGCGTCCGCCTGACGCTCGATGCTGCCGGGCGGATCGATGTGACGAGCGCGGCTTTCACGCCACTGGCGCCGGACACAATCTGGAAACTCCGCATCGCCTCGCAACGGCTCGACAGCGCCAACAAGCTGCTGCGCATCAAGACCACGCGACGAGAGGTCTACGAAGCCGCCCGCGCAGAATATCCGGCGAGTGAAGCGGACGAAGTCCTGATGCTCAACGAGAATGACGAGATCTGCGAAGGCACGATCACCTCGGTCTTTCTCGACGACGGCTCGGGCCTGTTGCGCACTCCGCCAATCTCCTGCGGCCTGCTGGCAGGCGTCTTACGCACCGAACTCATCTGCCAGCGCAAAGCCCACGTCGGCAGGATCAGCCTCGCCGATATTGCCGGGGGCAAGCTCTACATGGGCAATTCGCTGCGCGGCTTGATCCCCGCGGTGCTTGCCTAGGCTGCGATCTTCAGCCGGTCGCGGCCGCTCTGCTTGGCTATATAGAGCGCCTCGTCGGCCCGCGCATAGAGCTGCTGCACCGTGTCTCCGGGCTTGAGCTCTGCAAGGCCCGCCGAACACGTATAGGAAAAGCCCGGCAGGGCGGGAAGCGGATGGGCAATGCGCACCAGCTCCAGCACGCGGTCTATGATCCGCTCGCCCTGCTCCAGCGTCGTATCCGGAAACACCAGCATGAATTCCTCGCCGCCGATCCGGCCGAAACTGTCGCGGCGCCTGATCACCGGCTGCACCCGCCGGGCGAAATCGATCAGCACCTGATCACCGACCTGATGGCCGAAATTGTCGTTGATGCGCTTGAAGAAATCGAGATCGACGATGCAAATGCAGCCGCTGAGCGCCGATGTTTCCTGGCGGGCGATCATGTTCTCCAGCGCAGCCATCATGAAGCGGCGGTTGGAGATACAGGTCAGCTCGTCGGTCTGCGATGCCCTCAGCGCGAAATCGCGATCCTGGCGCAGATCACGCTGGCTGGCTTTCATATGGGTGATGTCGCTCGCCATGCACAGCATCCAGCCGTCGCGCTGCACCGTCTCCGTCATCCAGAACCAGCGCCCGTCGACGACATCCATCTCGAAGGCCCGGAACGGCAGCTTGCCGCGGCGGGACTGGGCAGACATCAGCCATGCCTCGAAATCCGTGGTGCGAATGATGGTGCCGCGCCCCGCCTTGGTGTTGCGGCGCATCAGCTCTGCCCATGTGGGCGTTTCGTCCGGCTCAAGCGCGAAGGTGGAGCGAAAGGCGGCATTTGTATATTGCACGCGGTCGTCCTGATCGTAGAGGACGATCATGACGGCGCTTTCCTCCTGCAACTCCGCAAGCCGCTCCGATATATTGGTCATGCGACGGTTCCGGGCGTACTAATGGCGATGTGTGGCACAATGCTTCAAAACTATAAAAAGAAAATGGATAAGGCAGTACAATTTCTGTTATCAACAGCCCCAAAACGGCACAACCCCCGGGATCAAAGATGTTCATACTTTCCCTCACTTATGTGAAGCCCAACGAAGAGGCCGACAAGCACATGGAGCCGCATATGGCTTGGGTGAAGGAAGGCTATGCGAAGGGCTGGTTCCTGGCCTCCGGCCGCAAGGTCCCCCGCACCGGCGGCGTCATCCTCGCCACCGGCGACCGCGCCGAGATCGAAGCCTATGTCTCCGCCGATCCGTTTACGGTGCATGGGGTGGCGGAGTATCAGGTGACCGAAGTGGCCCTGACGACGGTCAATGAGGGACTGGAAGCTTTGAAGGGGTAATTAGTCACCCGGCTTCAGATCGGTGCGCGGGGCGTGCCGTCTACCATCAAAGACTTCGATGATCTCGATGTCCTGATCGGAAATCCGGTAGATGATCGAATAGACGGACCCCGCAACAATCAACCGCCGCACATGATCTCTGTGTGTTGCCAGACCGAGTTCAGGCTGCTCGCGCAACAAGTTTGCTGAACGCAGAATCTTGTCCGCAATAGCCTTGGCAGCACCCGGATGATGCTCAGCAATATAGCGGCGGATGGCCAGCAGATCGTCTCGTGCGAGCGCGGCCCATAGAAGCTTCATCGCCGGGCTTTGACAACGTCGATCTTGGGCGGCGATTTCTCTTCGGCGCTGCCCCATGATTCAAGCCACTCCGACATCGCGTCGTGCGAAACAAACTGACCGTCATCTGCAGAACGCAGGGCTTCGTCGATCACCGCGGCCTGCTCGTCTTGCCGCTGCAGGTAGTCCGCAAGCGCTTCGCGCACGAGCGTGGATGCATCGCGTTTAGTCATGCGCGAAAGCTGATCGAGCTTACGCTTCATCGGATCGGGAATATCAAAGGAGACCGTGTTGCTTGCCAAGAAGCTTTCCTTTTCGCTCTTGCATCAAGCCTAGCAAACCGGCAGTTTCCTGACAATGAAACTTCCCGCTTACACACCCTATGATGGATCGTCCAAGCCGTTCACCATCGGCCTGATGCCGCTCGATCTCGCAAGGTGGATCGAGCCGGATGCGGATCTGCCGCGCTATCTTGCGGAAAAGCGCAGCCTCGCCGGTTCGCGTCGCGCCGATGTTTTCGTCGCCGAGGACGATATGCTGGCCGCGCAGGAGGAATGTCTGCAGCTGCTCGCGGATTATCTCTGTTCCACACATCCGAACCTCTACAAACGCCATGGCAGCCTCATCGATGCAGCCGGAACCACCGTCGATCTCGCTGACCCTGCCCTGCCGCCGCTGATGAAGGCAGGACTCCTTGTCGAGGACGACATCGTCATCATGCGGCGCAAGGACGATGGGTGGCATCTGGTCGCAGGCCATGTCTCCTTTCCGTCGTCCTGGTCGCTACAGGAAAAGTTCGGCCGGCCGATGCAGGCAATCCATGCCGATGTTCCGGGCTTCAGCGAAGGCACGCGCAACGCGGCGCTGATCACCCGCATCTTCGACAACCTGCTGGTCGCCCAGCCGGTCGAGCGTATGAACTGGTCGGTCAACACGACGGGCGATCTCTTCCTGCCGATGTCCAAGCACCGCCGCCCGCCGTCTTCCGAGGATTTCACGCTTGCCGAGCGCTTCGCCCGCGTCGAGCGGCAGACGCTGCGCAAGCTTCCTGTTTCCGGCGACATCGTCTTCACGATCCGCGTCTATGTCGATCCGATCGCCGCGATCGAGCATCACCCGCGCGCCGCCGAACTCGCGTCGAGCTTCGCCACGCAGCTTGCCGCGCTTGACGAACAGCAGACGGCCTACAAGGGATTGACGCTGCAGAAAGCCGAGCTCGTGCAGAAGCTGCACAGCCTTGCACAACAGCTCGCACCCGCCTGATATTAGATTTCCCGGCCGAACGCTCTTTATTGTGACGCCATTTTGTGGTTAGAGCCGGTCACTTCGCGAATTTTCAGCCCATTTTGAAGAATTCTTCAGGCAGATCGCCTTCGTCGCCTTCCACAGGAGAAAAGAATGACGGAACAGAACCACCCGGTATATGCCGAAATTACCGGCCCGATCGTGATGATCGGCTTCGGCTCCATCGGCCGCGGCACGCTGCCGCTGATCGAGCGCCACTTCAAGTTCGACAAGAACCGGTTGGTTGTCATCGACCCGCGCGAAGAGCCGGGCGACATGGAAATCCTCAAGAAGCACGGCGTCCGTCACATCAAGGAATATGTGACCAAGGACAACTACAAGGACCTCCTGAAGCCGCTGCTGACGGAAGGTGAAGGCCAGGGCTTCTGCGTCAACCTTTCGGTTGATACCGGCTCGCTCGACCTGATGAAGCTCTGCCGCAAGCTCGACGTTCTCTACATCGATACCGTCGTCGAGCCGTGGCTCGGCTTCTATTTCGACAAGAACATGAAGAATGCCGACCGCACCAACTATGCGCTGCGCGAAACCGTACGCAAGGAAAAGGAAAAGAACCCGGGCGGCGCGACGGCCGTTTCCACCTGCGGTGCAAACCCGGGCATGGTTTCCTGGTTCGTCAAGCAGGCGCTGGTCAACCTCGCCAATGACACGGGCCTGAAGTTCGAAGAGCCGGATCAGCACGACCGCGAAGGCTGGGCGAAGCTGATGAAGAAGCTCGGCGTCAAGGGCGTCCACATTGCCGAGCGCGACACGCAGCTCACCAAGAACCCGAAGCCGCTCAACGTCTTCTGGAACACCTGGTCCGTCGAAGGCTTCATCTCGGAAGGTCTGCAGCCGGCCGAACTCGGCTGGGGCACCCACGAAAACTGGATGCCGAAGAACGCCAAGAAGCACAAGAAGGGCTGCAAGGCCGCGATCTACCTCGAGCAGCCGGGCGCCAACACCCGCGTTCGCACCTGGTGCCCGACGCCGGGTCCGCAGTACGGCTTCCTCGTCACCCACAACGAGTCCATCTCGATCGCCGATTACTTCACGGTGCGCGACAAGGACGGCGAAGTGACCTTCCGCCCGACCTGCCACTATGCCTACCATCCGGCGAACGACGCCGTTCTGTCGCTGCATGAAATGTTCGGCAACGGCGGCAACTCGCAGCCCGTTCACCACGTCCTCGACGAGGACGAACTGGTCGAAGGCATCGACGAACTCGGCGTGCTGCTCTACGGCCACGAGAAGAACGCCTACTGGTTCGGCTCGCGCCTGTCGCTCGAAGAAACCCGCCGCATCGCGCCGTACCAGAACGCCACCGGCCTGCAGGTCACGTCGGCCGTTCTGGCCGGCATGGTCTATGCCCTCGAAAACCCGAAGGCCGGCATCGTTGAAGCCGACGAGATCGACTACAAGCGCTGCCTCGAAGTGCAGCTGCCCTACCTCGGCCCGGTCGAAGGTCACTACACCGACTGGACCCCGCTGGACGGCCGCCCGGGCCTGTTCCCGGAAGATCTCGACACCAAGGATCCGTGGCAGTTCAAAAACATCCTGGTTCGCTCGTAACCGCGAACCGGTGAAAACCAAGATGCCCGCCGCAAGGCGGGCATTTTTGTAACGCCTGCTGTGTAAATTCGCTTCGGCGTTGCAGAAGACTTGCCTTGGCGGCCGCCCCGCGCCATGTTTTTTCCGAACTCTTGCGGATAAAGTCCGCCGTCAATTGCCGGAGAAGCTTATGAAGTTGAGAAATATTGCCGCGCTGGCGGCTGCCGCAGCAGCGCTCGCCGCCTGTGTTTCCTCTGATCCCCGCCCGATGCCTGTCGCCACAAGCGCCGCTCCGGCCGGTGTCGAAGGCGCATGGCGCGATCCGAACGGCATCGTCTCGACTTTCCAGGCCGGTACCTTCACCACCCGCACGACCGACAGCAACCAGCTGCTCGCCTCCGGTACCTATGTGAACACCGGGCCGTCTCTGGTCGAGATCAACATGACCTCGCTGGTGCGCAAGACGCAGTCGAAGGTCAATTGCGCCCTCGTCAACCCGACCCAGTTGAATTGCACCGCCGATTCCGGCTCGCAGTTCACGCTGACGCGCAGCATGTAACTGCGCTCGAAATCCGGACGATGAAAAGCTCCCCTTCGCGGGAGCTTTTTTGTTTACCGCTACTTGGAAAGCGCCGGGACTGGCACAGCTTTTCGCTTGCGGTTGCGCAGGCTTGATGAAAACATCCGGCGCGCCGGGTAACACGGCTTAGAGGGATCGGCGGAACAGCCAGGGGTAAGCGCTGCCGCCGGAAAATCAGGAGAACAGGATGACGAAATCCTTTAATTTCGGCCTGCTGACGGCGTCCATGCTGGCGCTCAGCACGAGCGCCGCCTTTGCGGACTACCAGCTCAATATTCTTCACATTAACGATTTCCATTCGCGCATTGAATCGATCAACAAGTTCGATTCCACCTGCTCTGCCGAGGAAGAAGGCAAGAAGGAATGCTTCGGCGGCGCCGCCCGCCTGAAGACCGCGATCGACCAGCGCCGCCAGGCTCTGACGGGCCAGAACGTGCTGCTGCTCAATGCCGGCGACAATTTCCAGGGCTCGCTCTTCTACACGACCTACAAGGGCGCGGCCGAAGCCGAAGTGCTGAACGCCATGAAGTTCGACGTCATGACCGTCGGCAACCATGAATTCGACGACAGCGAAGACGGCCTCGCCACCTTCCTCGACAAGGTTCAGTTCCCGGTCATCTCCGCCAACGTTCTCGCCGGTGACGGCTCCAAGCTCGGCGACCGCATCAAGCCGTCGCTGGTTCTCGATGTCGGCGGCCAGAAGATCGGCGTCGTCGGCGCCGTGACCAACGACACGGAAGAGCTTTCCTCCCCCGGCCCGAAGGTACTGATCGCCGACGACGTCGCCTCGATCACCGCAGCCGTTCAGGACCTGAAGGCACAGGGCATCAACAAGATCATCGCGCTGACCCATGTCGGCTACCCGCGTGATCTCGCCTTCATCGCCAAGATCCCGGATGTCGACGTCGTTGTCGGCGGCCACTCGCACAGCCTGCTGTCGAACACCGATCCGAAGGCCGAAGGCCCCTATCCGACGATGGTCGACAATCCCGGCGGCTACAAGGTTCCGGTCGTGCAGGCCGCATCCTACAGCAAGTATCTCGGTGATCTCGTCGTCGACTTCGACGATAACGGCGTCGTCAAGAGCGCCAAGGGCGATCCGATCCTGATCGACTCCTCCTTCACGCCCGATCCGGCGCTGACGGCACGCATTGCCGAGCTCGCCAAGCCGATCGAAGACCTCCGCAAGAAGGTCATCGGCGCCTCGGAAGGACCGATCGAGGGCGACCGCACCATTTGCCGCGTCAAGGAATGCTCGATGGGCAACCTCGTCGCCGATGCGATGCTCGACCGCACCAAGAGCCAGGGCGTCCAGATCGCCATCCAGAACGGCGGCGGCCTGCGTGCCTCGATCGATGGCGGCGACGTCACCCAGGGCGAAGTCATCACCGTCCTGCCCTTCCAGAACACGCTGGCAACCTTCCAGCTGACCGGTGCCGACGTCGTCAAGGCGCTGGAAAACGGCGTCAGCCAGATCGACCAAGGCGCCGGCCGCTTCGCGCAGGTTGCGGGTCTCAAGTATACCTTCGATCAGTCGAAGCCCGTCGGCAGCCGCGTCAGCGACGTTCAGGTGAAGACTGGCGATGCCTTCGCACCGATCGACCCGGCCAAGACCTATGGCGTTGCCACCAACAACTTCATGCGCGCGGGCGGTGACGGCTACTCGATCTTCGATACCGCCGGCAAGAACGCCTATGACTTCGGCCCCGACCTTGCCGACGTCACTGTCGAGTATCTGACCGCGCACAACCCCTACAAGCCCTACACCGATGGCCGCGTCACCGAGATCGCTGCAACCGGCACCGCTGCTGCCCCGGCCGCTCCTGCGGCACCCGCTGCTCCGGCGGCACCCGCTGCTCCGGCGGCACCCGCCGCTCCTGCAGCATCGGCACCGTCTGCCGAACCGGCTGCACCGGCCGCTTCCGCACCGGCCGCCGCAACGCCGTCCAGCCACGTCATTGCCGCCGGCGACACGCTCTGGGATCTCGCCAAGCAGTTCTACGGCAACGGCGAACTCTGGAAGAAGATCTCCGAAGCCAACGGTAGCCCGAACCCGCGCCGCCTCATGGTCGGCGAGGAGCTGAAGCTTCCCGCCAAGTAAGACGATTTGTCCCGATCTTCGAAGCCGGTCCGGGGTTCCCCGGGCCGGCTTTTCTACTTATAGGGTTGAACCAACCGAACCCGGCTGCGTATGAACGGGGCGAAGACATCATGAGCGTTGGGGCCAGTATGACTGCTGAAATTTCGAACCGCCCGGCGGACCATCCGCCCGTCAGCTTTGGCAAGGTGGGCGTGCTGCTCGTCAATCTCGGCACGCCCGATGGCACCGACTACAATTCGATGCGCCGCTATCTCCGGGAGTTCCTGACCGATAAGCGCGTCATCGAATGGTCGCCCTGGAAGTGGTACCCGATCCTCTTCGGCATCGTCCTCAACACCCGCCCCCAGAAAGTCGGCAAGGCCTATGAGACGATCTGGAACAGGGACAAGAACGAGAGCTACCTGCGCACCTACACCCGCAACCAGGCAGAACTGATGGCTGCGCGGCTGAAGGACCTGCCAAATGTCGTCGTCGACTGGGCGATGCGCTACGGCAACCCCTCCATCGCCTCGAAAATCGACAGCCTGAAGGCTGCGGGCTGCGACCGCATCGTGCTCTTCCCGCTCTATCCGCAATATGCGGCAGCGACGACGGCGACCGTCAACGACAAGGCCTTCCAGAAGCTGCTCACCATGCGCTGGCAGCCGGCGGTGCGCACCGTCCCTGAGTATCACGACGACGAGACCTATATCGAAGCGCTCGCCAACTCCGTGCAGCAGCACCTCGCGACCCTCGACTGGGAGCCGGACATGGTGCTCGCCTCCTTCCACGGCATCCCGATGTCGTACTTCAAGCAGGGCGATCCCTATTACTGCCAGTGCCAGAAGACCGGACGGCTGCTGCGCGAGCGCCTGGGCCTGCCGAAGGAAAAATTCATGGTCACCTTCCAGTCCCGCTTCGGGCCGGAAGAATGGCTCCAGCCCTATACCGACAAGACCGTCGAGAAGCTGGCGCAGGACGGCGTCAAGAAGATCGCCGTCCTCAACCCTGGCTTCGTTTCCGACTGTCTGGAAACGCTGGAAGAAATCGCCGAACAGGCGGCCCATTCCTTCCATGAGAATGGCGGCGAGAAATTCACCCATATCCCCTGTCTGAACGACAGCGAGGACGGCATGCGCGTGCTCGAAAAGGTGGTCCGCCGGGAGCTGCTCGGCTGGGTCTGATCCAGCCAGCGGCTTTTTGTTGCGGATCGTTGCAAATAACGGGATAAGTCTCCACGTTTGATGTGTGCCGGATTTTCCGGCAACAACCGGTGGAGGAATTTCATGGTCCTGGGCGGCTTCGACATCGTCGTCATCGCACTCGTCATCTTCGTCATCCTGGTGCTGTTCGCCGGCATCAAGACGGTGCCGCAGGGCTATCGCTACACGATCGAGCGTTTCGGCCGCTATACGCGCACGCTGGAGCCCGGCCTCAACCTGATCACACCCTTCATCGAGCGCGTCGGCGCGAAGATGAATGTGATGGAGCAGGTGCTGAATGTGCCGACCCAAGAAGTGATCACCAAGGACAACGCCTCGGTCTCCGCCGATGCCGTGTCCTTCTATCAGGTGCTGAACGCCGCGCAGGCCGCCTATCAGGTCTCGAATCTCGAAAACGCCATTCTCAACCTGACCATGACCAACATCCGCTCGGTCATGGGCTCGATGGACCTCGACGAACTGCTTTCGAACCGCGACGCCATCAACGACCGCCTGCTGCGCGTCGTCGACGAGGCCGTGCATCCCTGGGGCATCAAGGTCACCCGCGTCGAGATCAAGGACATCCCGCCGCCCCGCGACCTCGTCGATGCCATGGCCCGCCAGATGAAGGCCGAGCGCGAGAAGCGCGCCCAGGTTCTCGAAGCGGAAGGCTCGCGAAACGCCCAGATCCTGCGCGCCGAAGGCGCCAAGCAGTCGGCCATCCTGCAGGCCGAGGGACAGCGCGAGGCAGCCTTCCGCAACGCCGAAGCCCGCGAGCGCCTGGCCGAAGCCGAAGCCAAGGCAACGAAGATGGTTTCCGAGGCGATCGCCGCCGGTGACGTCCAGGCGATCAACTACTTCGTGGCGCAGAAATACACCGAAGCGCTGACCTCCATCGGCTCGGCATCCAATTCCAAGGTCGTGCTGATGCCGATCGAGGCATCGTCGATTCTCGGCTCGCTGAGCGGCATCGGCGCCATCGCCAAGGAAGTCTTCGGCGACGGCAGCACCCCGCCTGCGCCGCAGCCGCCCCGGCAGGTAGCGCAGCGCAGCACGCCGCCCGTCAACCCCTTCAACCAGAACCCGGAGCGCTGACGCATGCTGGCACGCATCGTTGCAGAGCTCGGGCCCTGGACCTGGTGGGTAGCCGGCCTCGTGCTGCTGGCCGCCGAAATGATCGTGCCCGGCTTCTTCCTCGTCTGGATCGGGTTGGCGGCGCTTGCCGTCGGCATCCTGTCGCTGCTGCTCTGGGATGCCGGCTTCTGGGTCTGGGAAGTGCAGCTCATCCTGTTCGCGGCGCTCTCGGTCGCCGCGACCTTCATCGGCCGCCGCCTGACGCTGCGCCACGATGCGACCGACGAGCCCTTCCTCAATCAGCGCGGCGCGAGCCTGGTCGGGCGCACAGCCACGCTGGCGGAGCCGATCACTGAAGGCCGCGGCCGGATAAAGCTGGATGATACGATCTGGCAGGTGATGGGACCGGACCTGCCGGCCGGCACCCGCGTTAGGGTCGTCGCCAGCACCGGGCGCGACCTGACGGTGGAAGCCGCCTGATCAGGCGACGCCGATCCGCAAGAGATCGTGGAAATGGACGAGGCCGACGGGTCGGTTGTCGTCGTCGACGACGATCAGCGCGCCGATGTGATATTCCTCGAGCAAGGCAAGCGCAGCCGTCGCAAGCACCTTCGGCTTCACCACCTTCGGCGTCCGGGTCATGATGTCGTCGACGGCCAGTTCGGCAAGATTGCGCGACAGGTTGCGTGCCATATCGCCTTCGGTGACGATGCCGCAAAGCTTCCCGTCGCCGTCGAGAACGCCGACGCAGCCGAAATGCTTGCTCGACAGAACCTTGATCGCATCCTGCATCGGCGTACCCTCCGCCACCAGCGGCAGACGGTCACCCTTGTGCATGATGTCGGAGACGTGGGTCAGGCTCGCGCCCAGCTTGCCACCCGGATGGAAGACGTGGAAGTCGCGGGCCGTGAAGCCGCGCGCATCGAGCAACGCCATGGCGAGCGCATCGCCAATCGCCAGCTGCATCATCGCCGATGTCGTCGGCGCCAGACCGTGCGGACAAGCCTCCATCTCTTTCGGCAGCTTCAACACGATATCGGCCGCCTCGCCCAGAACGGACTTCTCATCGCAGGTAATGGCGATCAGCGGGATCGAGAAGCGGCGGGAGTAGTTCAGGATCGCCTTCAGTTCCGGCGCTTGGCCGCTCCAGGAAACCGCAATGATCGCGTCCTGATCACCGATCATACCGAGATCGCCATGGTTGGCCTCGGCGGCATGGACGAAGAAGGCAGGCGTGCCCGTTGAAGCGAATGTCGCCGCGAGCTTGACGCCGATATGGCCGCTCTTGCCAACGCCGGTTACCACGAGGCGCCCCTTGATGGCGCTGATCGTCTCGACGGCCTGACTGAAGGGTCCGGAGAGACCATCGTCGAGCGCCCGCTCAAGGGCTTCAAGGCCGCGCCGCTCGATGCTGATGGTCCGCCGCGCGGACTCCAGCACGCTGTTTTCGATCAGATTGACGACTTTTCTCATCATGTGCCTGCGTTACCGCTTTTCACTGTGGCTGTCCATCGTTGTCGCGCTCGCAAGCACAGGCCGCCTCGGTCGTCCTAAACGAATGATTAACTATGACACTTTACTTTCGGGTAACGAGTTGAAGCATGCCACACGCGGATTCTGAATGGGCAAGGAACGTGATACGAGCAGTTTGACGCCGCTCCGTGCGACGCGCTTTGCCGTGTCTGCCGTTCTTCTCACCGCAGCGCTGCCGCAGATCGCCTTCGCGCAGTCGGCGCAGACCTACGGCAGCGGCACATCCGCCTATCAATCATCGTCCCAATATTCTTCCGGCGGCAACGCCGGCGATCAGCAGGCGCAAACCGTTGATCTTGATGGCGACGGCGTCCCGGATCCCGGCCAGCCCGGCGTTCCCTCCCCCGATGGCACGGCGACCCAGACCGGCACCACGCAGCAGACCGGCACGGTATCCACCACGGCAAGCGGAGACCAGCAGCCGAGCGACGAAACAACCGGCTCGATCCTCGACGAGGACATCCGCCGCCTGAACACCCGCGAACCGGCGATCGATGAGCGCCGCCTGCCGCGCAAGGCCGACGATACGCTGACCGAGAAGGACACCGACGGCATCCGCGTCGGCACCTTCATCCTGCGCCCGTCGATCACCCAGTCGATCAATACCGAGACGACCAAGGATAACGGCATCAAGGAAAGCCGCGGCTTCCTGCAGACCGACGGCAATGCGACGCTGACCTCCGATTGGGGCCTGCATCAGCTGACAGTCACCAGCGAGGGCAGCTGGCAGCAGAACATCAGCGGCGAAGGCGAGGAACAGCCGTCCTTCCAGATCGATGGCGACCTGCGCCTCGATCTGCCCGAGGACACCACAGCCCATCTCAAGGGCGGCTACCGCTTCTACCGCGAAGACACCGACGATCCGAACGCCATCTCCGACGCCGACGAGCAGTCGAACGTCCAGGAATTCAGCACCGGCGCCTCGATCGAGCGTGACTTCGGCGTCTTGCGCGGCACGACGGAAATCGGTGTCGTCCGGACGATCTATTCCGACGTGACGCTGGCGAACGGCACGACTGTTTCCCTCAGCGACCGCGACCAGACCGCCGGGAATTTCCGCGCCCGCATCGGCTACGAGCTCTCCCCGGCGCTCATCCCCTTCATCGAAGGCACCGTCGGCAAGACCGTCTATGACGAGACGCGCGACAGTTCAGGCTATGCGCGCTCCGGCAACAGCTACGGCGCCAAGGCCGGTGTTCAGATCGATCTCGGCGAGAAATTGAAGGGCGAAGTCAGCGCCGGTTACGAGACGGCCAATTTCGATGACGACCGTCTGTCGTCGATCGATACGGCAACCGTCGATGCCAATATCGTCTGGTCGCCGCTGCGCGGCACCAATGTCGGCTTCGACCTGCAGACCAGCATTCAGCCTTCCACCACGCCGGGGCTGAGCGGTTACGTCTCGCATGCCCTGTCGACAACGATCACGCATCAGCTGCGCGACAATCTGCAGGCAACGGTTCTGGGTGGAGTGACGCTCCGCGACTATCCGGCCGGAGCGAGCAGCGATGAGACCGTTTACACGACGAGCGCCGGTCTGATCTGGAACATCAACCGCTATCTCGATCTGACGAGCACTGTCGGCTACGAGCTGACGACGCGGGATGAAGGCACCGACTCGCAGCAATGGCGAGCCGGTGTCGGTTTGCGGTTGAAGCGCTAGACCTCAGAGACCCTTCAGCAGAGCCTTGAAGCCTTCCTCGACGGTCGGGCGGATATCCGCACGGTCGAGCGCGAAGGCGACGTTGGCGAGGATGAAGCCATCCTTGGCGCCGCAGTCATAGGTCGTGCCGCGGAAGTGGTAGCCGGCGAAAGCCTGATCCTTCAGCAGCTTCAGCATGCCGTCGGTCAGCTGGATCTCGTTGCCGGCGCCGCGTTCCTGGGTTTCCAGGATCTTGAAGATCTCAGGCTGCAGGATGTAGCGGCCGTTGATGAAGAAGTTCGAGGGCGCCGTGCCCTTGGCAGGCTTTTCGACCATGCCGGTGATGCGGAAGCCGTCGCCGATCGCATCGCCAACGCCGACGATACCGTATTTGTGAGCCTGATCCGGAGCGCATTCCTCGACGGCGATGATGTTGCCGCCGCTCTGGCCGTAAAGGTCGATCATGCCCTTCATGCAGCCCTTGCCTTCAGCCTTCATGATCATGTCGGGGAGAAGCAGCGCGAAGGGCTCGTCGCCGACGATCTCACGGGCGCACCAGACGGCGTGGCCGAGACCAAGCGGTTCCTGCTGGCGGGTGAAGCTGACGGTGCCGGCCTTCGGCAGCTGCGCTTCGAGCAGCGTCATTTCGGCCTTCTTGCTGCGCTCGCGCAGCGTCTGCTCCAGTTCGAAATGGATATCGAAATAGTCTTCGATGATGTGCTTGTTGCGGCCGGTGACGAAAACGAAATGTTCGATACCGGCTTCCAGAGCCTCGTCGACCACGTACTGAATGATCGGTTTATCGACGACGGTCAGCATTTCCTTCGGAACGGCCTTCGTCGCTGGAAGGAACCGGGTTCCAAGACCTGCGACCGGGAATACCGCTTTACGAACTTTTTTCTGCTGCGTCACGTAGAACCTCCTGGGGGGTTTATCGCTTTGAACTCAAGCTATTTGGGGTGAATTAAGCTAAATTCGCTACTGTTTTACAAATGATGACGGGAAGACGTTGTCATGGTAAAGAATTTGTTGACTTCCTTCCGGTAGTCTCCGGTCCGGACGGAATGCCCCTCCGCCGCACTTGTAACAGAGATGACGGATACGGACTGCCGATGACCAAAAATCACAAATACTCCCTTCGTGGTCTTGCCCTCGCCCTCGTTGTGACCGCGTCCGCCGGTTTGGCACCCCATAACGCGGCTGCCGACCAGCGGTTCCAGAAGTGGATCGCGGATTTTTATCAAACTGCCGCGCAAAATGGCATCAGCAAGGCAACCTATCGGAAAGCCTTCTCCGGTGTGAGCGAACCCGACCCTACAGTCCTTGAAAAGGCGGCCTTTCAGCCGGAATTCACAACCAAGATTTGGGACTATGTGGATTCCCGCGTGAACCCCTACACGGTCGAGATCGGCCGCAAAATGGCCGCAAAGCACGCCTCGACTCTGAACGCCATCGAGCGCCATTTCGGCGTCGACAAGACGATCATCCTGGCGATCTGGTCGATGGAATCGAACTACGGCGCCGTTCTCGAAAAGGACGATCGCCTGCATTACGTGCCGCGCGCACTTGCGACGCTGGCCTATGCCGACGAGCGCCGGGCGAAATTCGCCAAGAAGCAGCTGATCGCAGCCCTCAAGATTCTGCAGAACGGCGACATCTCCGCCGATGGCATGACCGGCTCCTGGGCCGGCGCCATGGGCCACACGCAGTTCATTCCGACCAGCTACCTGCTCTACGCGGTCGATGCCGACGGCAACGGCCACCGCGACATCTGGAATTCGGTTCCCGATGCGCTCGCCACCTCCGCCAACCTGCTTGCCAAGAACGGCTGGCAGACCGGCAAGACCTGGGGCTACGAGGTGAGCGTTCCGGCGTCCGCCGCCAAGCAGGCGGGCAAGACGCACACGCTGGCCCAGTGGGCGGCGATGGGGCTGACGCGTCCGAACGGCAAGAGCTTCAAGGACGCCGGCACCAAGGCGATCCTGAAGATGCCGGGCGGCGCTGGTGGCCCTGGCTTCCTGATGACCTCCAACTTCTTCACCATCAAGAAGTACAACGCCTCCGACAGCTACGCGCTTGCCGTTGGCCTGCTCGCCGACGAGATCGCCGGCTATGGCGGCATGAAGCAGCGCTGGCCGCGGCCGGACGGCACGCTCGATGTGAAGGAAAAGTTCGAGCTGCAGACGCGCCTGAAGACGCTCGGCTATTACAACGGCGAAGTGGACGGCAATTTCGGCTCCGGCTCGAAAGCCGCCATCTCGGCCGTGCAGGAGCGCCTGGGGATGCAGGCCGACGGCGAGCCCTCGCTTCCGCTGCTCAACGCGCTGCGCCGCTAGACGGTAAGATTTCGCGACATAAATCCTATCCGGAGTGGACGCTCGCGCCCACTCCATGCGAAAATGCCGCGAGATGCGGGACATGACCATGCGACCACAGGGCAACAAGCGTAAATCCGGCTGGCGGACGGCGACGATCGCGCTGTTGGCCCTGTCTTTCGGCGTAACCGCGCCCGTTCATTTTGCCGATGCGCAGGAGCGCTACGAGCGCCGCTCGATTCTCGATTTCTTCTTCGGCCGCCGCACCTATGTCGACGACTATCCGCCGCCGCCGGATGTGGAGCGCCCCCGCCCGCAGCGCAAGCGCCCTCCGGCCAAGCCGAAGGCGGTAACATCCGCGCCGAAGCCCGCACCTGTCGTTCCGCAAGAGGAGACGGTCCAGAAGCTCGAAAACGCCCAGAAGATCCTGATCGTCGGCGACTTCCTGGCCAGCGGCCTCGGCGATGGCATGACCGATGCGTTCAAGACCTCGCCGGGCGTCGTCATCGATGCGCGCGGGAACGTCTCCTCCGGCCTGGTGCGCGACGATTATTACAATTGGCCCGAGCAACTCCTGAAGATGATGGACGAGGTGAAGCCCGCCATCGTCGTCGTCATGATCGGCGCCAACGACCGCCAGCAGATGGCGATTAACGGCGACAAGGAGAAATTCCGCACCGAGGCCTGGTACGCCGAATATCAAAAGCGCGTGCTGAATTTCGGCAAGGAAGTGACCAACCGCAAGATCCCGCTGCTCTGGGTCGGCCTGCCCGCCTTCGGCTCCGATTCGATGACCTCGGACGCAGTGCAGATGAACCAGCTCTACCGCAAGCAGGTGGAAAGCGTCGGCGGCGAGTTCGTCGACATCTGGGACGGCTTCGTCGACGAAGGCGGCCAGTTCATCGTCACCGGTTCCGATATCAACGGTCAGCAGGTGCGCCTGCGCACCTCCGACGGCATCAACCTGACGCAGGCCGGCCGCCGCAAGGTCGCCTTCTATGTCGAAAAGCCCGCCCGCCGCATCCTCGGCACGCAGGCGAGCCCGGACCTCGTGCGCCTCGACACCAGCAACCTGCCGAGCCTCGGCCTGCCGGAGCCGAACGTGCCGCATACGCAGCCGATCAGTCTCTCCGATCCCAACCTCGACGGCGGCTCCGAACTGCTCGGCGCCAAGGCACCGCCGGTCTCGCTCACCAAGTCGCCGCGCGACCTGCTGGTGCAGGACGGCATGGTCGAAGAGGCTCCCGCCGGGCGCGTCGACGACTACCGCCTTCCGGCCAAGGAACCGAAGCAGGTTTCGGCGAAGTAACGGCTAACCGGCAGAGCGGATGTAGATGAAATTCTCGTGCTGCTCTCCCTCGAACTCGAAATAGGTCGAGCCGCCCCGCCGAAGCCCCTGCTTCTCATAAAAACGGATTGCCGGCAGGTTCTGATGGTTGACCCCAAGCCAGGCATGACGCTTGCCGTGCGCTGACAGCACGCGGTCAGCCTCTTCCAGGAGCTTCGCGCCAAGACCCTTTCCTAGAAAATGCTCCTGCACATAGAGCGTGACGATCTCGGTATCGATATCAGGCTCATCAGGGCATGGCGCCTCGAAATCCAGCCGCAGATAGCCGACGAGATGGCCTTCGCTTTCGCAGAGGATGAAATATTGCGGATCCGAGGCGATCTGCCGCCGGAAATTTTCCTCGGTGAACTGCTGGAGAA
This sequence comes from Rhizobium sp. Rhizsp82, assembly GCF_047325115.1. Lineage (NCBI taxonomy): Bacteria > Pseudomonadati > Pseudomonadota > Alphaproteobacteria > Hyphomicrobiales > Rhizobiaceae > Rhizobium > Rhizobium sp. Rhizsp82. The sequence continues at coordinate 193,652 of NZ_CP168570.1, forward strand.
CGTAGTCCGCGATCGCCCGGCGAATACCGGTCTTGGCATAGGTATGCAGCCAGACCTGGATCGCCAGAGCCGCAACGTTGGCGGCGTCCTCAGGCACGGCTTTTCGAAACGAGAAGGTCATGGCGGACATAAATAAGCCGCCTGCGATTTCTCGCAAGCGGCTTGTCTGCAACCGGACAGACCGGCAGATCAGCGCGGCAGAACCGTCGAGCCCATCAGCGCTTCGTCGATGGCGCGGGCGGCTTGGCGGCCTTCGCGGATCGCCCAGACGACCAGCGACTGACCGCGGCGCACGTCGCCGGCGGTCCAGAGCTTGTCGACCGAGGTCTTATAGTCGCTGTCGTTGGCAACGACGTTGGTCGAACCGCGGCGATCGGTATTCAGTGTCAGCTTGCCTTCGAGATCCTTCAGCACGCTATCGGTGAACGGGCCGCGGAAGCCGATGGCGATGAAGGCGAGATCGGCCTTGATGATGAACTCCGTGCCGGGAACCGGCTTGCGGCGCTCGTCGACTTCGCAGCACTTGACGCCGGTGAGCTGGCCGTCTTCGCCGATGAACTCCAGCGTCGCGACCTGAAACTCGCGTACGGCGCCTTCGGCCTGCGAGGAGGAGGTACGCATCTTCGTGGCCCAGAACGGCCAGACGGCGAGCTTGTCTTCCTTCTCCGGCGGCTGCGGGCGGATGTCGAGCTGGGTGACCTTCACGGCGCCCTGACGGAAAGCCGTGCCGACGCAGTCCGACGCGGTATCGCCACCACCGACGACGACGACGTGCTTGGCACCGGCGAGGATCGGATCTGCCTGCCAGCCGACGCTGTCGATATTTTCGCGGCCGACGCGCTTGTTCTGCTGCACGAGGTAAGGCATCGCATCGTGAACGCCGGCGAAATCCGTGCCCGGAATGCCTGCCTCACGCGGCGTTTCCGAACCGCCGCAATAAAGAACGGCGTCGTAATCGGCGAGCAGCTGCTCCATCTTCACATCGACGCCGACATTGACGCCACAGTGGAAGGTCACGCCTTCGCCCTTCATCTGCTCGACGCGGCGATCGATGAAGTTCTTCTCCATCTTGAAGTCAGGAATACCGTAGCGCAGCAGGCCGCCGGGCTTCGACTCGCGCTCGTAGAGGTGAACCTCGTGACCGGCGCGGCCGAGCTGCTGGGCAGCCGCCATGCCGGCAGGACCGGAGCCGATGATCGCAACCTTCTTGCCGGTATGAACCGTCGCCGGCTGCGGCCGGATGAAGCCGAGCTCATAGGCCTTGTCGGCAATCGCCTGTTCGACCGTCTTGATCGCGACCGGCGTATCTTCGAGGTTCAGCGTGCAGGCTTCCTCGCAGGGCGCCGGGCAGACGCGGCCGGTGAACTCCGGGAAGTTGTTGGTGGAATGCAGGTTCTGGATCGCTGCTTCCCAGTTGTTGTTGTAGACGAGGTCGTTCCAGTCAGGGATCTGGTTATGCACCGGGCAGCCGGTCGGACCGTGGCAATAGGGGATGCCACAGTCCATGCAGCGGGCAGCCTGCTTCTGCACTTCCGGGTCCGACATCGGGATCGTGAATTCGCGGAAATGCCGGATACGATCGGACGCCGGCTGATACTTCGCAACCTGCCGGTCGATTTCCAGAAAGCCTGTAACCTTACCCATATTTTCGTCCCTTACACTCATGACCGCCTCGCCTGCGGCCAGTTGTCCATCATCAGCCTCAACTTCGGAGGCAGGTTGCTTCTTTCGACCGTCATCAGCACTTATCCCCTGAGATCCATCCGCGCGGACCAGCAGCAGGATGCTGCCGCCGATCGGCGCGGGTCATTTGAAGATAGTCCGGTCATCCGCCATGCACCGGCACGGCGGACTTCTCTGCAAGTTATTCGGCAGCAATCCCCATCCGGGCGCGCTCCATTTCCTCAAGCGCACGGCGGTACTCGACCGGCATGACCTTGCGGAATTTCGGGCGGTAGTCGGCCCAGGCGTCCAGGATCTGCTTGGCGCGGGTGGAGCCCGTGTAGTGCAGATGGTTGGAGATCAGCTGGTAGAGGCGCTCCTCGTCGTGACGCGTCATGTCGCCGGAGACGTCGACACGTCCCTTGTGCGCCAGATCGCCGCCGTGATGATGCAGCTTCTCCATCATGTCGTCCTCTTCCGGAACCGGCTCGAGTTCGACCATGGCCATGTTGCAGCGCTTGGCGAAGTCGCCGCTCTCGTCGAGAACGTAGGCCACACCGCCGGACATGCCAGCCGCGAAGTTGCGGCCCGTTGCGCCGAGCACGACGACCACGCCGCCCGTCATGTATTCGCAGCCGTGATCGCCCACGCCTTCGACGACAGCGATGGCGCCGGAGTTACGAACCGCGAAGCGCTCGCCCGCGACACCGCGGAAGTAGCACTCGCCTTCGGTCGCGCCGTAGAGAACGGTGTTGCCAACGATGATCGAGTCTTCGGCGACGATCTTCGAATTCTCAGGCGGACGAACGATGATCTTGCCGCCCGAGAGACCCTTGCCGACATAGTCGTTGCCGTCGCCGATCAGGTTGAAGGTGACGCCGCGGGCAAGGAACGCGCCGAAGCTCTGGCCAGCCGTACCCTTGAGGGTAACGTTGATCGTGTCTTCCTTCAGACCACGGTGATTGTAGCGCTTGGCCACCTCACCCGACAGCATGGCACCGGCCGAACGGTCGACATTCTTGATGTCGACTTCGAAGGCAACCGGGGTCTTCGACGTAAGAGCCGGCTGCGCCTGCTCGATCATCTTGCGGTCGAGAATGTCGTCGATCGGATGCTTCTGGCGGGTCGTCCAGTAGGTCGCTTCTTTCTCAGCCTCGACCTTGTGGAAGATGCGGCTGAAATCGAGACCCTTGGCCTTCCAGTGCGCCAGCATTTCGTCCTTCTCGAGCAGCTCCGAAGCGCCGATGATGTCATCGAGCTTGGTGAAGCCGAGCGAGGCCAGGATTTCGCGCACTTCGTTGGCGACGAAGAAGAAGTAGTTGATGACGTGCTCTGCCGTCCCCTTGAAGCGCTTGCGCAGGACCGGATCCTGCGTCGCGACACCCACCGGACAGGTGTTCAGGTGGCACTTGCGCATCATGATGCAGCCCGCCGCGATCAGCGGAGCCGTCGCAAAGCCGAATTCGTCAGCACCGAGCAGCGCCCCGATGATGACGTCGCGGCCGGTCTTCAGACCGCCATCGACCTGCAGCGCGATGCGCGAACGAAGGCCGTTCAGCACCAGCGTCTGCTGCGTCTCGGCAAGGCCGATTTCCCAGGGCGAACCGGCATGCTTCAGCGACGTCAGCGGCGATGCGCCGGTACCGCCGTCGAAGCCGGAGACCGTGATATGGTCGGCGCGCGCCTTGGCAACGCCGGCGGCAACCGTGCCGACGCCGACTTCCGAAACGAGCTTGACCGAGACGTCAGACGTCGGGTTGACGTTCTTCAGGTCGTAGATCAGCTGCGCCAGATCTTCGATCGAGTAGATGTCGTGGTGCGGCGGCGGCGAAATCAGGCCGACGCCCGGAGTGGAGTGACGGGTCTTGGCGACGGTCGCATCGACCTTGTGGCCGGGCAGCTGACCGCCTTCGCCGGGCTTGGCGCCCTGCGCGACCTTGATCTGCAGCATGTCGGCATTGACGAGATATTCGGTGGTCACACCAAAGCGTCCCGACGCGATCTGCTTGATCGCCGAGCGTTCCGGGTTGGACGAACCATCCGGCAGCGGCATGTAGCGGTCGCTCTCTTCGCCGCCTTCGCCGGTGTTCGACTTGCCGCCGATCCTGTTCATGGCGATTGCCAGCGTCGTATGCGCCTCACGGCTGATCGAGCCGAAGGACATGGCGCCCGTCGAGAAGCGCTTGACGATATCGGCAGCAGCCTCGACCTCGTCGATGGAGACCGGCTTGCGGCCGAGCTGCTCGGCGCTCTTGATGTTGAAGAGGCCGCGGATCGTGTTCATCCGCAGCGCCGAGGTGTTCACCATCTCGGCGAATTCACGGTAGCGGTCCTCGGCATTGCCGCGAACGGCGTGCTGCAGGGTCGCAACGGCATCCGGCGTCCAGGCATGGCTTTCGCCGCGCATGCGGTAGGCATATTCGCCGCCGATATCGAGGGTCGTGGCGAGCAGCGGATCCTTGCCGAAAGCCGAGTTGTGGCGGGCAACGGTTTCCTCGGCGATCGCCGCGAGATCGACGCCTTCGATCATCGTCGCAGTACCGAAGAAATACTTGTCGACCAGTTCCTGCTGCAGGCCGATCGCATCGAAGATCTGCGCGCCGCAATAGGACTGATAGGTCGAAATGCCCATCTTGGACATGACCTTCAGGATGCCCTTACCGACAGCCTTGATATAGCGGTAGACGACTTCCGAGGCATCGACTTCCTTCGGGAACTCGCCCTTGGCATGCATGTCGAGCAGCGTGTCGAAGGCGAGATACGGGTTGATCGCTTCGGCGCCGTAGCCGGCCAGCAGGCAGAAGTGATGCACTTCGCGTGGTTCGCCGGTTTCGACGACGATGCCGACGGACGTGCGCAGACCCTTGCGGATCAGGTGATGGTGGACGGCAGCGGTCGCCAGCAGCGCCGGGATGGCGATACGGTCCGGGCCGAGCTGACGGTCCGAGAGAACGATGATGTTGTAGCCGCCCTTGACCGCAGCTTCGGCGCGCTCACAGAGGCGATCGAGCATCTCGGGCATGCCTTCGGCGCCGCGCTCGACGTCATAGGTGAAGTCGAGCGTCTTGGTGTCGAAGCGGTCTTCGGTGTGACCGATGGAGCGGATCTTTTCGAGATCGCCATTGGTCAGGATCGGCTGGCGCACTTCCAGGCGCTTGGCATTCGCCATGCCGGTATGGTCGAGCAGGTTCGGACGCGGGCCGATGAACGACACGAGGCTCATGACCAGCTCTTCGCGGATCGGATCGATCGGCGGGTTGGTGACCTGCGCGAAGTTTTGCTTGAAATAGGTGTAGAGCAGCTTCGACTTCTCGGACATCGCCGAGATCGGCGTATCCGTGCCCATCGAGCCGACGGCTTCCTGGCCCGTCGTCGCCATCGGCGACATCAGGATGCGGGTGTCTTCGGTCGTGTAGCCGAAGGCCTGCTGGCGGTTCAAGAGCGACACGTCGCGGCGAAGCGCGCGGGGTTCCACCGGCTTCAGGTCTTCGAGGATGAGCTGGGTACGGTCGAGCCAGCTGCGATAGGGATGCTTGGTCGCAAGCTCGGACTTCACCTCTTCGTCCGAGATGATGCGGCCCTTTTCCATGTCGATCAGCAGCATTTTGCCCGGCTGCAGGCGCCACTTCTGGACGATATCCTCTTCGGCAACCGGCAGCGTGCCAGCTTCGGAGGCGAGGATGATGCGGTCGTCGTTGGTGACGAGATAGCGGGCCGGACGCAGGCCGTTACGGTCGAGCGTCGCGCCGATCTGCTTGCCGTCGGTGAAGGCAACGGCCGCCGGGCCATCCCACGGCTCCATCAGAGCGGCGTGATACTCGTAGAATGCCTTGCGTTCGGCAGCCATCGACTGGTTGCCGGCCCAGGCTTCCGGGATCAGCATCATCACGGCGTGCGCCATGGAATAACCGCCGCGCACGAGGAACTCGAGCGCGTTGTCGAAACAGGCCGTATCCGACTGACCCTCATAGGAGATCGGCCAGAGCTTGGAGATATCCTCACCGAAGAGCGGCGAGGAAACCGAAGCCTGACGCGCCGCCATCCAGTTGACGTTGCCGCGCAGCGTGTTGATTTCGCCGTTGTGGGCGACCATGCGGTACGGATGCGCCAGCTTCCAGGACGGGAAGGTGTTGGTCGAGAAGCGCTGGTGCACGAGGGCGACCGCGGATTCGAAGCGCGGGTCCGCCAGGTCCTTGTAGTAGTCACCGACCTGATAGGCCAGGAACATGCCCTTGTAGACGACGGTCGCCGATGACAGTGACACCGGATAGAAGTTGCTCTCCTCGCCGTCGAACTCGTCATAGATACGGTTGGAGATCACCTTGCGGAGCGTGAAGAGGCGGCGCTCGAACTCGTCGTTGGTCGCGGCATCCTTACCAGCGCCGATGAAGACCTGAACGTGATGCGGCTCGGTGGCGGCGATCTCGGGCGCCTTGGAGAGCGAGGAGTTATCGACGGGCACATCGCGGAAGCCGAGGAAGACCTGGCCTTCTTCGACGATGACGTCCTTGATGACCTTCTTGAAATGCTCGATCTGCTTCTCGTCGCGCGGCATGAAGATATGGCCCATGCCATACTCGCCGAACTTCGGCAGGGTAATGCCCTGCTTCGCCATCTCCTCGCGGAAGAAGCGGTCGGGGATCTGCACGAGAATGCCGGCGCCATCGCCCATCAGCGGATCGGCGCCGACGGCACCGCGATGCGTCAGGTTCTCGAGAATGAAGAGACCGTCCTTGACGATCTGATGCGACTTCTGGCCCTTCATATGGGCAACGAAGCCGACGCCGCAGGCATCATGCTCGTTGCGCGGATCGTAGAGGCCCTGCTTGGCAGGCAGACCGGAAGCGAATTTGCGCGTTTTGGCCGTTGCGCGCGCATCGGCTGCAGCAATCTGGTCAAAACTCGTGGATGGCGTCTTCTTCGTCATCGTCTTCGCTCCTGTCAAAGCCCGCGGGGACTGCGGGCGGCCTTTCGTCATGCACCGTCCCCGATCTTAGGTTCGGCGCGTGACAGCGCTGTTGCATTGTGAAGATCCGGCCGCATGCGTCCGCCAAAAGCGATCCGCCGCGCTCCGCGCCTGCCAGCCGCCTCCGCTTGGGCCGATTGCCCGCGCTCCTGGCGACTATAACGTGAAAGCCTGAAAACGTCAGGACTCTCGGCGCCTCTTCGGCCATAAAGGCCAAAATAGGACAGCAACCCTGCCCTAATTCACTAGTTCTATGACAGAAGGCTGGGGCGCCCGCAAGACCATCAAATTAAAAAAACATGAACTTCCGAATGAAAATTACAATCTGTATTTTTGGTACGCAATAAAATTACACAGTTTTGCATTATTTTGTTTGTTGATTGCCGAAATCAGATTTCGTGATGGATCGGCCAGCGGCCCCTTGTCGCTCACTGCAATGGCGCCTTGATCGCTCACCGCAATGGCGTAATGTCCCTGCCGGGATTTGCCCCGCCTTTTCATTTGATAAACGGTTTCCTCATGTTCTTCGCATCCGATAACTGGGCCGGCGCTCACGAAGCCATTGCCCAGCGCCTGCTTTCCGCTTCCACCGGCTTTGCCGCCGCCTATGGCAACAGCGACCTCGACAAAAAGGTCCAGGCCCGCTTTTCCGAAGTCTTCGAGCGCGATGTCGCCGTGTTCTTCGTCTCGACCGGCACAGCTGCCAATTCGCTGTCGCTTGCCAGCGTCCAGCGCCCCGGCGGCATCACCTTCTGCCATTCGGAAGCCCATGTGATCGAAGATGAATGCGGCGCCCCGGAGTTCTTTTCCAACGCCTCGCGCCTCGTTGCCGTCAGCGGCGAGTTCGGAAAGATCGATCCCGCGCAACTTTCGGCAAAGATCGCCGGTTACCCTGAGGACGCCGTGCATCACGGCCGCGCCAGCGCCGTCACCATCACCCAGGCGACCGAGATCGGCACCGTCTATTCGCTGCCGGAGATCGGCGAGATTTCCTCGATCGCCAGGAAGCGCAATCTGCCGCTCCATATGGATGGCGCCCGTTTTGCCAATGCGCTCGTGGCGCTTGGCGCCACACCCGCCGACATGACCTGGAAGCGCGGCGTCGACATTCTCTCTTTCGGCGGCACCAAGAACGGCTGCTGGTGTGCGGAGGCAATCGTCTTCTTCGATCCGGATCAGGCAAAGGAAATGCCGTTCATCCGCAAGCGCGCCGCCCAGCTCTTCTCCAAGTCGCGCTTCATTGCCGCGCAGTTCGATGCCTATTTTGAGGAAGAGCTCTGGCTTGGCCTCGCCCGCCATTCGAATGGGATGGCCGATCACCTGCGCGCCGGCATCGGCGCCAGCAACTCTGCCCGCCTTGCCTGGCCGACGGCATCGAACGAGGTCTTCGCGGTGATCACCAAGAGTGCTGCAAAGACGGCCGAAAGCCGCGGCGCGAAATTTTATGAATGGCCGATCCCGGTTTCCATGCCGGAACTTGTTGGCGACAACGAAACGCTGATCCGCCTGGTGACCAGCTTCGCGACGACGGAAGCCGATGTCGACGGCTTCCTGAAATGCCTGGCGGCATAAGACAGCATCAATTCTGATGCCCGAAGACGGCGGATTGGGGCGCTCCCTGATCCGCCTTTTCTGCTTCGTGGCCGATCACCACGATCATCATCACGCAGGCAACCAGCCCGGATATGAACACTGCACCATAAATCATCGGTCCGTTCTCCCTTGCCCCGAACGACGACCTTTACCTGGTGCTAAATTACGAACCGAAATCTGACCAAACGCCTAAGCGACAGGGTTGAGACCTGCTTAAAATAGTAAGCAGGGCGTTAACTTTTGCGTGAAGATACAAACAAAAGCAAAGTGTTGCGGAACTTTACCCTCGCCTCAGGACTTTACAGGCGAAAGGTGAAAAATCATGAAAAAGCTCGCAATCGTACTCGTCTCGCTTGTAACCGGTTTTACAGGCATCGCCCCCGCTCAGGCCTTCCCGGTCATGGCAATCCAGAGGCCCGACATCACATCGCCCGGCATTGCCTCGGATGTACAACAGGTCCGCGACCGCCGCTGGATCCGCCATGGGTGGCACGGCAACAACAGGCGCTACTACAACAACCGCTACTATCGCGGCCGCTACTACCATCACCACCACCACAACAATGCCGGTGCGATCATCGGCGGTCTCGCAGCAGGCGCGATCATCGGTGGTGCGCTGAGCGCTGCCACGCAGCCGCGCTACTACGGCGGCAACTCGCATACCCGCTGGTGCTACAGCCGCTATCGCTCCTACAGGGCATCGGACAACACGTTCCAGCCCTATAACGGTCCCCGCCAGCAGTGCGTCGGCCCCTATTGATTGAAGAGAAGCCCCGCTCCGGCGGGGTTTTTCTTGTCAGCCGCCGGAGCGAAGGCTGCGAACCTTCCCGAGAATATCGTCCGACAGAGCAGACACCAGCGCCCGGTCCGCCCCCTTACGCGGCACCAGCACGAATTCCACATCTTCGAGAACAGGCAACCGCCCGGGCGCGATCTCCTTTAATCCCGCCGGCGCCATGCTGCGCGGCTGAACCAGCACGCCCATCCCGGCGCGGGCCGCCGCCGTCAGGCCGCTCAGGCTGCCGCAGGTGCAGACGATCCGCCAGGCCACCTGCGTCCGCCCCAGCGCCTCCAGCGCGATGCTGCGCGTGACACTCGGCGCCGGAAAGGCGATCAGCGGCAGTGGACTCTGCTGCAGAACATGCTCGGGATCGCGCGCCAGCCAGATCAGCGGCTCGCGATAGACGAGCTTGCCGCGCGCATCGCCGAGCCTGCGCTTGGCGAGAACCAGATCGATCTCGCCATTGTCCTGCATCTCATAGAGCGCACCCGAGAGCGCGACGGTCAGCTCGAGATCGACAGACGGATGCGAGCGCACGAAATCTTCAAGCACGGCCGGCAGCTGGCTGGTCACGAAATCCTCGGAAACGCCGAGCCGCAGCTTGCCGCGCAGGCTGTTTCCCCGAAACAGCGACTGCACCTGCCCCTCGATTGAAAGCATCGCGCGGGCATGCGACAGCAACGCCTCGCCATCGCCTGTAAGCACCACCTTATGCGTATCGCGGGCGAGGAGCTTCCGGCCGACCGAGCTTTCAAGTCGTTGAATATGCTGGCTGACGGTCGATTGTCCAAGCCCGAGCCGCTCCGCCGCAAGGGTAAAGCTGCCCATCTGCTCGACGGCGACGAAACTGCGCAATTGGGTCAGATCAAGCATGACGATCCCATTTCGTGATAACTGTTATTCCTTGCATCCTGAATCATAATGGATGACAAGACAATGAACTTGTTATTGCCCGGGACCACGCCATGCGCCGCTTTCTGCCAGATACTTTCACGATCCTGCTCGTCTGCACGGTCATTCTTGCATCGTTCTTTCCAGCCGACGGCGCCTTTGCGGATTACTTCAGCGTCGCGACGGATCTGGCGATCGCCCTTCTCTTCTTCCTGCACGGCGCCCGCCTGTCGCGCGATGTGGTGATCGCCGGCGTGCTGCACTGGCGCCTGCATCTGGCGATCCTGCTGACGACCTTCGCGCTCTTCCCGCTGCTTGGCCTCGCAATCGGCTTCATTCCCGACTCGATCCTGCCGCAACCGCTCTATCTTGGCATCCTCTTCCTCTGCGTCCTGCCCTCGACCGTGCAGTCGTCGATCGCCTTTACCTCGATGGCCGGCGGCAACGTTCCGGCAGCCATCTGCTCGGCCTCGGCATCGAATATCTTCGGCATGTTCCTGACGCCGCTGCTCGTCGGTCTGCTCTTCTCGGTCGGCGGCCATGGCGGCTTTTCCTGGGATGCGCTCGAACAGATCATGCTGCAGCTGCTTCTGCCCTTCGTGCTCGGCCAGGTGCTGCAGCCCTGGATCGGCGACTGGATCCGCTCCAAGAAGAAGATCCTGATGCCCGTCGACCGCGGCTCGATCCTGATGGTCGTCTACGCAGCCTTCAGCAAGGCGGTTATCGAGGGCCTCTGGCACCAGTTCTCGATCGGCGACATCGCCGCCGTCATCATCGTCGATATGCTGCTGCTCGGTTTCGTGCTGCTCTTCACCATGTTCGGCAGCCGCCTGCTCGGCTTCAACAAGGCCGACGAGATCACCATCACCTTCTGCGGCTCCAAGAAGAGCCTGGCGAGCGGCGTGCCGATGGCAAACGTCATCTTCGTCGGCCAGCCGATCGGCGCCATCGTTCTGCCGCTCATGCTGTTCCACCAGATCCAGCTGATGGCCTGCGCCGTCATCGCCCAGAAATATGCAGCCGCCGCCAAGAAGCGGGCGACTGCCAAGGAAATCGAACAGGCCGCAAGCCCGGCCTGATCCCCTTAGATATAGCGCAATAAAAAAGCGGCGCTCCAACGGAGCGCCGCCTGCCTTTTCCTATTCCTGGGAGGAATTGGTTAGCTGTTGACCTGAGCCTCGATCGCCTTCGGCGCGCTCACCGGCTCGGCGGCAATCGCGATCTTGCGGGGCTTCATGGCCTCGGGAATGCTGCGAAGAAGGTCGATATGCAGGAGACCGTTCTTCAGCGAAGCGGCGGTGACCTCGACATGGTCGGCCAGCTGGAAGCGGCGCTCGAAAGTGCGCTTGGCGATGCCGCGATAGAGGAATTCGCTGCCTTCGGCATTGTCTTCGCTCTTTTCACCCTTGACGTTCAGAGCGTGAGCCTGGGCTTCGATCGAGATCTCGGTTTCGTCGAAACCGGCGACGGCCATGGTGATACGGTAGGTGTTCTCACCGGTGCGCTCGATATTGTAGGGCGGATAGGTCTGGCCCTGATCCGGCTGAGCGAGGCTGTCGAGCATCGTGAAGAGACGGTCGAAACCGACGGTGGAACGGTAGAGGGGAGAGAAATCGACGTGACGCATAGTGTCCTCCTTGGGAAGCGACGAGTTGCGATAAAGATGCCCCTGAAACCCCATATTCGGCAGCTTCGGGACGGTTTCGCAGGCCCTTCCGGCGCCTGCAGAATTCAGATGGTGATGGTTTTTGGCGAGTTCAAGCCCCGCCGTTAACACCCGTGAACCACGCATGAACGCCTGGTTCGGCATGCGTTCAGCCGCACTGCCTTAGGAATTGGATCGTCGGGTGATCAAACTGGCCCGATGGCTGAAGTGCATCGTCCCTTCTTCTTCAGTCCGATTATGGACCGGCGCCGGGCATCCCTCTCGCCCCGCCGGTCTCTTTTTTCTCCACTGCTCTTGGCGGGTGGCGATCTTTAAGAGTTGATTTCACGCCCTCGTGCATTATCCCCTAGACTGGAAGCTCAGCGAACGATGGCAATGCTCATGGATCAGGTTCTCATCTCGACACCAGACAATCCGGCGCCCGACAACCGGACCGAAGGCTATTTCGAGACGTTCGACGGTCAGAAGCTGCGCTATGCCGTCTTTCGCTCCAACGCCTCCGTTGCCAAGGGCACCGTCGTCCTGCTGCAGGGGCGCAACGAATATATCGAGAAATATTTCGAGACGATCCGCGACCTGACCGCCCGGGGTCTCTGGGTCGCCACCTTCGATCTGCGCGGCCAGGGCGGCTCGCCGCGCCTCGTCAAGAAGCGCCAGCATGGCCATGTCCGCCGCTTTTCAGATTACGAGCGCGATCTCGATATCTTCCTCGAGAAGGTCGTGCTGCCCGATACCCGCCTGCCCTTCTATATCCTGGCGCATTCGACTGGCGCGCTGATCGCCCTTTCCGCCGCCCCCTATCTCGCCACCCGTATCGAGCGCATGGTGCTTTCGGCGCCATTCATCGGCCTGATCGGCCAAGCGGCCTCCGCCTCGACGATCAGGAGACTGGCATCGACCGCCTGCGCCATCGGGCTCGGCTCCATGCCGCTGACCGGCAAGCTGCGCGAACCAGAATTCCGCGACAATCCACTGACCTCGGATGAGGTGCGCTTCGAGCGCAACGTTTCGATGATGCGCGACCATCCCGAGCTGACGCTCGGGCCGCCGACGGCCCGCTGGCTGGTCGAATCCTTCAAGACGATCGACAAGGTGATGACGCCGAACCACCTGTTCTCGATCACCATCCCGACGGTGGTGATCGCCCCCACCCGCGATGGCGTCGTGCCCTATATCGCCCAGGAGCGGCTGTCGCGCTATTTCCGCGCCGGCCAGCTGGTGCCGATCAACGGCGCCCGTCACGAGATCTTCCAGGAGCGTGACGCCTATCGCGCCGCCGCGCTCGCCGCCTTCCACGCCTTCATCCCCGGCAGCGATGCCGAGGCTGAGCAGGAGGTCGAAGGAATCGGCGTCTGACGCCCGCGCCCTTTAGCGCTGCAGAATGGCAATCGCCTGCTCATAAACGGCGCGGCTGCCGGCAGCGATGATCGAACCGCCATTTTCCGGCCGTCCGCCATCCCATGTCGTCATGATCCCGCCGGCCTTCTCGATGACCGGGATGATGCCGCCGACATCATAGGGCTTCAGGCTGTTTTCGATCACCAGATCGATATGGCCGGCCGCGAGCAGCGCATAGGCGTAGCAATCGCAGCCGTAACGGAAGAGCCGTACCTGGCTTTCGATCTCGCGATACTTGTCCATCTCGCTGCCGGTAAAGAGATGCGGCGAGGTGGTGAACAGGATGGCGTTGGAAAGGCTGCCGCAATCGCGCACCTGAAGCCGCCGCTCGCCCTCGGGACCCGTATAGATCGCGCCGTTCTCGTCGGCGAAATAGCGCTCGCCGGTGAACGGCTGCTCGATCATCCCCATGACGGCCCGGCCGTTCTTCTGCAGGCCGATCAGCGTGCCCCAGACCGGAACGCCCGAAATGAAGGCGCGAGTGCCGTCGATCGGATCGATCACCCAGACATATTCGCGATCCAGACCGACGCTGCCATGCTCTTCGCCAAGAATACCATGCTCGGGATAATGCTCCTCGATCAGCCGGCGGATCGCGACTTCTGCCGCCTGATCACCCTCGGTGACCGGGTCGAAGCCGCTGGCGAGCTTGTTGACGACGCTGAGGCCGGAGCGGAAACGCGGCAAAGTCTCAGCCTTGGCGGCTTCCGCCAGGCGATTGAAGAACGAGCGGTCGGGGAGCATGGCGGATCCGTTTTTAGCCTCGGGAATGGCGCTTTTCATAGCGAAACTGCGTTAAAATGCAAACACTTCAGGCAATCGCTCTTTATCTGCCTAAATATTTCGCACTGCAATATTTTGCTTGACTATTGTGCAATGCAATAGTAGCTTCTTCTTACAGTCTTCTGACTGTAAATACCCTCCTTGGGTGTTTCCTCCCTAGACTTAGCCGCGCTGCAGAGCGCGGTTTTTTTTGACCTGGAGGAAGGAATTATTCTGCGGCAAGCGCCGTATCGTCGGCGAAACGCTGCACATAATCGGCCATCTGCCGCATGAAGCTGGTCACCGCATTGGCAATGACGGGGAAATCGGCCCGCTTCTCCAGCGTCACCTCATCGACATAGATCGAACGGTTGACTTCGATCTGCAGCGCATGCAGCCCGCGCGAGGGGCGGCCGTAATGCTCGGTGATGAAGCCGCCGGCATAGGGCTTGTTGCGGATGGCGTTGAAGCCCATTTCTTCGAAAATGCTGATCGCAGTGCGCGACAGCTCCGCCGAGGCCGACGTCCCGTAGCGGTCGCCGATAATGAAATCTGGCCGCTGGTTGCTGCCCGCGATGCGAATGTTGCCCGGCATCGAGTGGCAGTCGATCAGCACGCCGAAGCCGAACTGGACATGCGTGCGGGCAATCAGCCGCCGCAGCGCCGCATGGTAGGGCTTATAGACGCTCTCGACGCGGTAGAGCCCCTCCTGGACCGGGATCCGGTGAGAGTAGATCTCCATGTTCTCGGCAACGATGCGCGGGATCGTCCCGAGACCGCCGGCAACCCGCAGCGAATTGACGTTGGCATAGGACGGCAGCATGCCGTCGAACATTCGCGGATCGAGTTCGTACGGTTCACGGTTAACGTCGAGATAGGCGCGCGGGAAGTTTGCAAACAGCAGCGGCGCACCGAGCATGCTCGCCGCCGAGAACAGCTCTTCGACATAATGATCCTCCGAGCGGCGGATCGAAATGCCCTGCAAACGCGACTGAGCGATAAATTCCGGTGGATAAATACGGCCGCTATGGGGGGAATTGTAAACGAAGGGAATGGTCTGCGACACGGGCTCACGTATCTCAAAAAGCTCGTATTCGCGGATTTCCGGCACCTTCTGCCCTCTTAACCATGTCGTTCGAGGCTGACTTGGCCTATGTTGCCAGTTGCCCGGCCTCAAGTCCATACTATGTACAGGGGATGACAGCCTTGGGCCGTCACTTCACCGGTTGTTTACTGGGGAAGGACTAGTGTAATGGCTGGAGCCTTCCATAAAAATTCATCTCACCAGCGGTCTGGATAATGACTCAGAAGATACTGCTTGCAGAAGACGACAATGACATGCGCCGCTTCCTTGTGAAGGCGCTCGAAAAGGCCGGCTACAAGGTTCTGTCCTACGACAACGGCGCAAGCGCCTACGACCGGCTCCGCGAAGAACCCTTTTCCCTCCTCCTGACCGATATCGTCATGCCTGAAATGGACGGCATCGAGCTGGCGCGCCGCGCCACCGAACTCGATCCGGACCTGAAGGTCATGTTCATCACCGGTTTCGCAGCCGTCGCGCTGAACCCCGATTCGAAGGCACCGAAGGACGCCAAGGTCCTCTCCAAGCCCTTCCACCTCCGCGACCTGGTCGATGAAGTGAATAAAATGCTTGCCGCATAAGGCTTCCAGGCGTCGCGTCACAAAACTTCAAAAAAGCCTATTGACGGCCCCAAAGGTTTTGTGATCTATGCGCCGCCATCGGATGGGCGTGTAGCTCAGCGGGAGAGCACTACGTTGACATCGTAGGGGTCACAGGTTCAATCCCTGTCACGCCCACCATCCGAAATCTCCACAAAGTCAAAGACTTAGAGAAGCGGTTCGCAAAGCGAAGAACGGTTCGCTTTGTCGCGCGGAGAAGCCTGCCGCACGGCAAGGCTTGGCGATGGCAGCGATCGCCGCTCAGTTTCGCGGCCTCACGGCAGCAAGCTCCGCGGCCCTTCCTCGGCTCCTCAGAACGTTCGATATCGCGCATTTCAGCGTGCCAGGCACAATACCGGGCTCGATCCACAAATTCGATCGCGCCGCATCACATAAGCGCTTGCCAAGGCGCCAAAGGCTCGCTATCAAGCGCGCCGTTAAGGGCATGAATTCGCGACGGATTTATTGCCCATCGGATGGGCGTGTAGCTCAGCGGGAGAGCACTACGTTGACATCGTAGGGGTCACAGGTTCAATCCCTGTCACGCCCACCATCCGATCTCACATCATCGACAATTCGCCTCGACGTCACGCGATGATCGCCGGTTAGCGCCGCGAATCGAAATCTATCTCCCAAAAAGAAAAAGGGCCCGCAAGATTGCGGACCCGATTTCGATCAACACTGATGGCGCGCACTACCCTGTCTGGCGGTCAGACAGCATTGTAGGCCGCGATCACTGCCGCAAGCTGGTCGTTGGTCATCGCCTCGACCTGCTGCGTCGTGAACGCATTTGCATGCGCACTGTCGAGCTTCGAGATGTCATCGACGGAGAGGCCGGCAATGGCGCCGACGCTGATCGCCGAGATTTCGTCGATGGCGAACTTTGCCACATCTTCGGGCGCCATTGCGGCGATCTGCTCGGCGGTCAGCTTCGCCGTCTGCGACAGCGTCAGACCCTCGATCTGGGCAGGCGTCATGGCAGCGATCTGGCTGGGCTTCAGGCCGGTGATGGCGGCATCGCTGAGCTTGCCGATCTGCGCCGGCGTCAGATTGGTGATCTGAGCGGTGGTCAATGCCCCCACCTGTGTGGGCAGCAGCGCGCCGAGCTGCGCATCGGTGAACTTGGCGAGCTGGTCCGAGGTGAAGTGCGTCATCTGCAGCGCGGTGACCGCCTTGAGCTGATCCGCGCTGAGCTTGCCGATCTGGCTGTCGTTCAGCGACGCGATGATCTCGTCCTTCAGGCCCATCATCGCCCGGGGGCTAATGGCACCGAAGGCCTCGTCACTCATCTTGGCGATATTGGCAAGCGTGAGACCCGCGACCTGCAGCGCCGTCAGCGCGCCCACCTGTGCCACCGTCAGGCCTGCGACCTGATCGGCGGACATGGCCGTGATCTGGCTCGCCTTCAGGCCGCTCGTGGCCGTGGGGCTGAGCTTGCCGATCTGGGCGGCAGAGAGGCTCGATATCTGCGTATTGGTCAGCGCCCCGGCCTGCGTCGCCGACAGGGCACCGATCTGCTCATCAGTGAAATTGCCAAGCTGCGCCGTCGTGAAGCCCGGAATCTGCGTAGGCTGCAGCCCGGCGATCTGCTCCTTGCTGAGGCTCGCGACCTGCTCGGTGCTGAGAGCCGCGATCGTGGCATTCGTCATGCCGGCAATCGCGGTGGCGCTGATCGCGCCGATTTCATCGGCGGAGAACTTGGCGATAGCCTCGGGGCTCAATGCGCCGACCTGGGCCGCCGTCAGTGCCGCCGTCTGGGCCGCGCTCAGACCTTCAAGCTGCGCTGCCGACATGGCGGCGATCACCGAAGGCTTGAGACCGGCAACCGCGGCGCTGCTCAGCTGGCCGATCTGAGCCGCGCTGAGGCTGCCGACCTGCGTCTCGGTCAGACCGGCCGTCTGCGCCGCCGACAGCGCACCGATCTGCTCCTCGGTGAACTTGCCGAGCTGACCGGCCGTAAAGCCGGCCATCTGCTGGGCGTTCAGTCCCTTGATCTTGTCGGGGCCGAGCGAAGCGAGCTCGTTGTCGCTGAGACCCGCGAGCACTTCAGGCTTGAGCCCGCCGATCGCGCTGGGGCTGATCGCGGCAAATGCCTCGTCGCTCATCTTGGCGATGTTGGCGGCCGTGAAGCCGGCGACCTGGGCGGCCGTCAGCAGCGCGATCTTGTCAGCGCCGAGGGCATCCACCTGGTCTGCCGACATGGCAGAGATCTGTGCCGCCGTCAGGCCGGCAATCGCCGCGCTGCTGAGCTGGCTGATCTGCGCCGGTGTCAGCGCCCCGATCTGCGCCCCGGTGAGCGCGCCGGTCTGCGCCGCCGTCAGCGCGCCGATCTGCGCCTCGCTGAACTGAGCGATCTGCGCAGCGGTAAAGCCTGGGATCTGCTTTGTCGCGATCGCCTTGACCTGATCCGTGCTGAGCTCGCCGATTTGGCTGCTGGTCAGCGCGGCAACCGCCTCATTCGGCAAGCCGGCGATCGCGGCAGGCGTGAGAGCGGCAACGGCTTCGTCGCTGAGCTTGGCGACATTCGCCGCCGTGAAACCGGCCGTCTGCGCCGCGGTCAGCACAGCCGCCTGGGCGGGCGTGAAGCCTGCCACCTGGTCAGCCGTCATGCCGGTGATCTGCGATGCCTTGAGACCGGCAGCGGCCGCATTGCTGAGCTGACCGATCTGACCGGCGGACAGGCCATCGATCTGCGTATCCGTCAGCGCTCCGGCCTGTGCCGCCGACAGCGCGCCGATCTGTTCGTCGGTGAAGCGGGCGACCTGGGCAGGCTTGATGCTGGCAATCTGGGCCGGCAGCAGACCGGCGATCTGCTCCGGCGTCAGGTTGCCGATCTGGCTGTCGCTCAGAGCAGCGATGACTTCGCTCTTAAGGCCGGCAAGTGCCTTGGGGCTGATCGCTGCCAGTTCCTCGTCGGTGAACCGGGCAAGATCCGCCGCCGTCATCGCACCAAGCTGCGCGGCTGTCAGCGCACCGGCCTGAGCAACGCTCAAGCCCTCGAGCTGCGCATCGCTCATCGCGTCGATCTGCGCCGGCTTCAATCCGGCGACCGCCGCATTGCTGAACTGGCCGATCTGGGCGGCGGAGAGACCGGCGATCTGGTCGTTGGTCAAGGCACCAGCCTGAACGCCCGACAGCGCCGCGATCTGATCGCCGCTGAACTTGCCGAGCTGGGACGGCGTGAAGCTTGCGATCTGCTGCGCGCTGAGGCCCTTGATCTGATCCGGGCTCAGGCTGGCGATCTGGCTGTCGGTGAGCGCCGCGATCGCCTCGCCCTTCAGACCGGCGATCGCCTTGGGGCTGATCGCGGCAATCGCGTCATCCGACAGCTTGGTGACATTAATAGCGGTGAACCCGGCCAGCTGCGCTGCCGTCAGGACGGCAAGCTGAGCCGCGGTCAGGCCCGCAACCTGGGCCGGCGTCATGGCGGCGATCTGCGCGGCCTTCAGACCTGTCACGGCCGAATTGGTAAGCTCTCCGATCTGCTCGCCGGACAGCCCGCCGATCTGCGGGGCCGTCAGCGAACCGGTCTGCGCTGCAGACAGCGCCTTCATCTGCTCGTCGGTGAAGGTGCCGAGCTGCGTGTCGGTGAAGGCGGTGATCTGCGTTGCGGTGAAGGCCTTGAGCTGATTTGCGCTCAGCATCGAGACCTGATCATTGCTGAGCTTGGCAATCGCCTCATTCTTCAGGCCACTGATGGCCTTGGTGCTGAGGGCTGCGACGGCATCGTCCGCCAACTTGACGATATTGGTCGCGGTAAATCCGGCGGCCTGAGCCGCCGACATCACCGCGGTCTGCGCCGCCGTAAAGCCGGCCACCTGATCCGCCGTCATGCCCGAAATCTGTGTGGCCTTCAGACCGCTAACGGCAACGTTGGTAAGCTCGCCGATCTGGGCTGCGGAAAGCGTGGCGATCTGCGCGCTGGTGAGAGACCCTGCCTGCGCCGCCGTCAGCCCCTTGAGCTGCGTATCGGTGAACTTGCTGAACTGCTCGGGCGTGAAAGCGGCGATCTGCTTGGTTGTGAGAGCCTTGATTTGGTCGGCGCTGAGATGGCCGACCTGGCTTTCGCTGAGCTTGGCGATCGCATCATTCGTCAGGCCGCTGATGGCCTTGGTGCTGATGGCCGCAATCTCGTCGTCCGTGAAGGTGGCGATATCTTCCGGCGTCAGCCCGGCGATCTGCGCTGCCGTCATCGCCGCGACCTGCGCCACGCTGAGCCCTTCGAGCTGCGTCGCGCTCATCGATGCGATCTGCGTTGCCTTCAGGCCGACAACACCCGAGTTGCTGAGCTGGCCGATCTGGGCCGCACTAAGCCCGGCAATCTGCGTATTGCTCAGCGATCCGACCTGGACCGCCGACAGGGCCTTCATCTGCGTTTCGGAAAACAGGCCGAGCTGTTCCGGCGTGAAGCTCATCATCTGCCTTGAGGTCAGGCCCTTGACCTGGTCGGCGCTGAGCTTGGCAATCTGCGCATCGGTGAGAGCGGCAACCGCCTCACCCTTCAGGCTGCCGATGACCTTTGCAGGAGTGGCGGCGAATGCCTCCGGGCTCAGTTTGGCAATGTTGCCAGCGCCGAAGCCGGCGATCTGCGAGACCGTGAGAAAGCCGATCTGGCTGGCCGTCAGCCCGGCGATCTGATCGCCCGTCATCGCCGCGATCTGCGTCGCCTTCAGGCCGCTGAAGGCGGCATTGCTCAGCTGGCCGATCTGGGTGGCACTAAGGCCGCCGATCTGCGCGGTGGTCAGCGCCGCCGCCTGCGCGGCCGACAGGATCTTAATCTGTGTCTCGGACAGCAATCCGATCTGGGCCGGCGTGAAACCTGCGATCTGCTTCGGTGTCAGCGCCTTGATCTGATCCGTGCTCAACCGGCTCAAGACCGCATCACTAAAGACGGGCATCACCTCGCCCTTCAGGCCACTGATGGCCTTGGAGCCGATAGCCACGACAGCATCATCGGACAGCTTGGCGAAGTTTGCAGCGGTGAAGCCGGCAACCTGGACAGCCGTCAGGACGGCGGTCTGCGCGGCCGAGAAACCGGAGACCTGATCGGCCGTCATCGCGGTGATCTGGGTCGCCTTGAGACCGGCAAGCGCCGTGGTGCTGAGCTGGCCGATCTGCGCGGCGCTGAGGCCGGCGATCTGTGCGTTGGTCAGGGCGCCGACCTGCACAGCCGTCATCGCGCTCATCTGCGCCGGGGAGAAGCCTGCGAGCTTATCGGCCGAGAACATCACGATCTGCTTCGACGCCAGACCCTTGATCTGGTCAGGGCTCAGCTTGGCAATCTGTTCGGCGCTGAGCGCGGCCACGGCTTCCGGCTTCAGACTGCCGATGACTTTGGCACCGATGGCACCGATTTCGTCCGGCGTGAACTTCTCGATATCTGCGACTGTCAGGGCCGCCACCTGCGCCGCCGTCAACGCGGCCGCCTGAGCCACGTTAAGGCCCTCAAGCTGCGTTTCCGTCATCGCCGCGATCTGCGTTGCCTTGAGGCCGGCAATCGCCGCCGTGCTGAGCTGGCCGATCTGGCTGCCGCTGAAGCCGACGATCTGCAGCGTGCTCAATGCGCCGACCTGTGTCGCCGTCAGGGCGCCCATCTGCACGGCCGAGAAGGTGCCGAGCTGGGCAGCACTGAAACCTGGCATCTGCTGCGCCGTCAGCGCCTTGATCTGGTCGGCGCTCAGCTTGGCGATCTGCTCGTCGCTCAGCGCTGCGATCGTCTCGCGCTTCAGGCCGCTGATCGCCTGAGGCGTGATGGCGGCGACCTCATCGGGCGTGAACTTGATGATATCGTCAGGGCCGATCGACGCGATCTGCGTGGCGCTCAGCCCCTTGATCTGGTCGACCGTCAGGCCTTCGATCTGATCGGGGGTAAGGGATGCAATCTGGGTGGCGCTGAATGCCGCCAGCTGATCCTTGCCGAGGCTTGCGATCTTTGCCGCATCGAGCACTGCGAGCAGTTCCGGCTTCAGCCCGGCGATCGCGCTCGTCGAGATCGCGCCCAGCTGGGTGGAGCTGAGCGCCTGGATATCCTCGACCTCAAGAGCCGCCACCTGATCCTTGCTGAGGTTCTTGAGCTGCTCGGGCGAAAGCCCTGCAATATCCTCTGCCGAGAGTTCCCGGATCGTCTTCGGCGACAGGGATTTGATCTGGCTGCTGGTAAAGGAGGAGATGATCGACGTCATGAAATTGCCCTGCCCCGGCGTTGGCGATTACATTTCTCTGCCTCTCGCATCCCTGAAGCCGCAGTCCGCGCGCTCCAGCCACGACCGGAGCCTTCGCGCACCGCGCGTTGCTACATGAGGGAATGGTTCGACAGACTGCTTTGGAAGACATCGCTCGAAGGAGCCGATGCCAGGACAGTGCACATAGAGCCGAGCCACGGTCCCCCAACCACGGCCTCGGCACGGCAATCGCAACATCGTTGCGCTCGAAGCCTCAATTTGCGAACTGCAAATCCAGGCGCACATACAACCAGCAATTACAACTTAATGTGCCGTTGTCCTGCTGGGATATGTGTCGCACTAAGCTTGCGCGAGGATGGAGAAACAACGCCCGATTCGTAGCGGCAAAAAATGCACAACCTAAGCGTACGGCCGACAGCTGTCGTCCAGCTTCTGGCAGCTTGTTTTGTCTTGATTATTAGCGGGATGAGAAACGCGCTGAAACCTAGCCGGCAAAGCTTGGATAAAAATCGGCAGCGCGGTGATGGGAAGGTTTCGCAGCAAAGTCAGGCGGCCCGGCCGCAACTCCTGAAACCACGACAAAGCAATAAAAGCTCTGTCCCACAGGGAAGCGTATCATTTACGCCACCACCCTGTACAAAGGCTTGCCCCCAAGCCTGCCCTCTTCGCCCAACTCACTTCGTAAGCGATGCGTCTTCGGTTATCGTCGTTGCTGCGGTTTGCAGATACGGGGTCTCAGGAATGGATGCGATGAAAAACATCGTAAACGCATAGACTGAGAACAGCGTCAGAGCCGCGGTCAATCGAATCATGCACTATCTCCTTATTCACAAGGAGGAGTGTGCGCCACTTTGCGTCTTTCCCAAACAGTTTTCTGAACGGCAGATGAACAAAAACTTGTTATGGGCAATTTTAACGATATTTTTACAACATTAGTGATGACGATTTTAGCCGTCAGCTGGCATCCAGAAGCCCTGAATTTGCTAGCTTTTTCAGGTGTTCATCGACAATGCCGCGGTCGTTGCAGGTGTGATAGCGCCCGCCGCAGGCCTCACTCAGTTCATTCAGGTTTCTGAATTTCGGCGAGATCGGCAGCCCCGTGGCGTTCAGAATTCGGGCCATGACGAAGGCGATGTCCTCCGCCTGATCGAGTTTTGCATAGTCGATAGCGACGCCGTAGCCCCTCACCGCGAAGTAGGTTTCGTAAACGGGCGAGCGGAAATCGGCGAACATGTTCTTCGCGGGATCGAGCGCCAGCGCGTAGCCGAGCGTCGCTTCGGACTGGTGATCGCCGAAATCGACGGCGACGCTGCGCCGCTCCGGCGCCTCTTCGGCACGTCGATCCAGAAACGCCTGCAAATCGGCGCGGGCAAGCGTCACGCGCCTGGCATATTCATTGACCTTCCGGTCATCGGCAAAGCTCTCGGCGGGCACGAGAGCCTGCGGCACCATTTCCTTGTCGTAGGGCGCATGGGCAAACATCGTCTCCATCGCCAGAAACAGCGGCCGCGTGTCGGTCTTGCGGTGCTCGGCAATCAGCTTTTCGGCAAAGTCGAAGTAGAGTTTGTCCCTCACACCCCATTCCGGCAGCGCCAGATCGGCGGCATCGAAGACCTCCTGGAAGCCGATCGAGCGCAGGAACGGCCCTTCGTTTACCGCATTATATTTCATCGGCATGATCGCCACGGTGCGATAGCCGCAGCGCGCCAGCATCTCCGGCAGCGCGCCCTTGATCTTGCCTTCGAGCAGCTGGTTCACATAGGGCGCCTGCCAGCTGAAATCGGCGCTGGAAAGTCCCGTGAGCATCGAGAAATTGCTCATCCAGGTGCCGCCGCCAAAGGTTTCGACGAACATCGGCTTGATCGTACCGTCGCCGGAGCGGAACGTGTCGGCGATCTCGGGCGGGAAGCTGATCTCGGGAAACCGCATCGGCGACGCGTGGCTCTCCGACAGCACAAGATAGAGGTCGGCCCTTCCCACCTCCGGCCCGCATTCGACCGTATCCGCAAGCGCACCCTGCGTCTGGACGGCCCGCAGCTTGGCGGCCAGCGGCGGTTCACCGATCAGGCTCGGAATATGCCAGAAGGACATGAAGAGCGACGAGGCGTTGAAGCCGAAGATGAACGGCGGATCGCCCGGCCGCGCCGTCGGATGTGCGCCGATCGAGACGCCGACGGTCAGAAGCAGCGCCGGCAACCGGACGAGTACCGGCGCATTCCATGGCTTCTCAGCGCGGAACAGCGCCCAGAGGAATGCGCCGGTCGCAACGAGTGCCAGCACCGCCCCAACCACCAGCGGCGTATAATACTTGATGAGGAACGCGAGGATCGCCGTATCGGTGCTGGTGAAGATGAAATCGAAGACGTGCAGCGAATAGCCCTTGAGCTTGAACTTCACGATCGACGCCGCCGTCTGCAACAGTACGATCGCCGCCGCGCCATAGAACGAAAAGACGGGGCGCCGCGAAAACAGGAAGAAGATCGCCGCAATCACCAGCGTCACGGCGAATGTATAGGGCAGGAACCGCCAGCGGGTATCGAGGTAACGGATCAGCGCGAAAAACAATATCGCGGCAATGCAAACACATGCCGGATGCAACAATATCCGGATGATCTTCGATACGACCTTGCCCATCACGCCCTCTTACAACCCATAAAAATCTATAGTTGGCGTAACAGCACACATCCATCACAAGATGCTAATAAGGTTAAATTCGCACTGGATTAAACAGATAGAAGTTGCACTGGCGCATCACCGAATGCGTCAAGGCTTTTTCGTGATTAATCCTGTGAATAACGGGGATGAGTTCGGCTTTTGTGGACATTAGCAAAGGGAAATGTTTCCTTGAACGGGTCGGCTGAGGGGCCGGTGGTTGAGGGCACGCATATGGAAATCGAAGAGCTGCTGAATATGCAGGAGCGGGGCATTCGCGATCGCATCCTGGGATGCCGGCTGAGTGACAACCCTATGTCGCACCCGGAATTCATGCCCATCTGGGACGCTGCAGCCCTCGAAACTTGGTACGCGCGTTATGAGGCTTGGCGTTTTGGCTGGTCGATGGAAGACGCCAACCGCCAGCACTGAAGAGATAAAGAGGGCGGCTGCCGCCAAGGCGCCCCCGCTTCCTGGAACGGGCCGCGATCCCCTGTAGCGGCCCGTTTCATTTTTGCCTGCCATCTATCTTTGCGGGTCTCGAAGGCTTGAACAAAGCAAAATTCCGACACACAAACATGCCAGTCACAGATCAGACGAGCAGCATGACAGGATTTGCAACCTTATGAGACGACTGATTACCGCCGCGGCAGCCCTCTCCGCAGCCACCATTTCCGCCTTTGCCTTTGCCGATTCGGCCTCCGCCCAATCCCAGAACTTTCCGAGCGCAGGCGTCACCACGCTGGCCGGCCGATGCTCCAAGCTTGTCGTAGGCAAGCTCGATGTTTCCAAGCCCTGCAAGAACGAGATCGCGGCCGTGGCGCTGCCAAACGGCGACGTGACCTTCATCTTCACGGCACAGGGCAAGATGCTGGGCTTCCAGGGCGACGGCAAGGCGATCAAGCCGGCCTCGAACGGCAATGCCCGGATCCCGCTGACGCTGGTGACCACGGGCGTCGGACAGAAGATGACCGGCGAAGTGAAGGTTGCCGGCAGCTGCACCTTCGGCAATCCCTACGGCGGCAAGCCGGTGGCGATCGAATGCACCGCCGAGAGCAAGGACAGCACCTTCGCTGCCAATTTCCAGACCAACGGCAAGGCGCCGGTTCAGCCGAAGGCGCCCGCCGCAGCAGCAGCGCCGACGCCCGAGGCCAAACCCGCCAAGAAATAATCAGATCAGGCGCACCAGGCGCCGCCGGCGCCTGGCTTGCGTGCCAGCCCCTCGTTCGTGAGCTGCGCCCCAAGCGAACCGCCGTCGCGGGAAATCACCCGCGGGGCGCCGTTATTGCCGCCCTTGCCGGCCGTATTCATGGTGAAGGGTCCGGCATTCAGGAACTTGAAGACACGCGATTTGGCGGCAAAGCCGAGACGCCGCTCGTTTTCGCAGCGCGCGTTGGTGACATCTGGCACCAGCGCATCGGCAACAACGATCTTCTCGCCCTTGTACCAGAACACCCCGCCATCACCGACGCAGTTCACATGCTCGCCCTGGCCGCAATAGCCGAAGGCGGCCTTGCCGCTTAGCGTATCGGCCGGCGATGCCTTGACCGGCTGGGCGGCGGGCACGGGCACATCGGCCGGCGGCAGCGGACGCTGCGGCTGAGCGAGAGCAACGGCCGGCTTCGGCTCGGCAGTCCTCGTTTCCGCAGTCTTGGGCGCTGTGGCCTTGGGAGCATCCGGCTTAATTGCAGCCGTGATCGTCGAGACATCGGGTGCGCGGGCCAGCATCGGCTTCACGCTTTTCCAGTTGTCATGCGCATAGATGCCGCCGAAGGTCAGAATGCCGATAGCCGCCCAGGGCAGGATGCCGCTGCCGCTGCTCTTGCTGCGTCCCGATGATTTGCGGCTACGGCCGCGAGTCGCTGTCTTCGCCATTGTCCCGAATCCCGTGAGTGGCCGGATTATTGGACGGCAATCCTTTCCGAAAGGTTGGCGAGCGGCATGGCTATGCACAGGCTTCTGCCGAGGCTGGACAACGAAGCGGAACAAGGTCTATCTGAGAATAATATACGTGCGGTCTGGCATCCGTCACATTGAGCCCCCATTTGGGTGGCTAGTCGCGCGCAAAGCAACCGGTGTCTGATGCGTTATCTGTCCTTCATAGCCTGGCCCGCGGGCGCCATCCTCGGATTGGCGGCCCTTGTCGGCGCGCATGCGGCACTCGGGCAGGCGACCGGCAATTTCCATGAAGTGATTGCCGGAGAGCTCTACCGCTCAGCGCAGCCGAGCGGCGCCGATGTCAACGCCTACGCGAAGAACCACGGCATCCGCACCATCCTGAACCTGCGCAACGAAAAGCGCACGGAATGGTACACCGACGAACAGAAGGCGGCGGCCGACAACGGCATCACCCTGATCGACTTTCCGATGTCTTCGTCGCGCGAATTGCCGATCGCGGAAGCGCAGAAGCTGGCAAAGATCATGGCCGATGCGCCGAAGCCGCTTCTCATCCACTGCGAACACGGCGCCAACCGGACCGGCCTTGCCTCGGCAATCTATGTCGGCGCCGTCGAGAAGATGAGCGAGACCGCCGCCGAATTCCAGCTCAGCCCCTATTACGGCAATTTCGCCATCAAGGGCCTTGGCCGCTACGCCATGTACAGCTCCTGGGACAAATACGAAGAGACGATCGGTTTCTGAAGCCGAACAAAGGTGACCTGCCGGCGTTAGTCAGCGAAGAATTCTTCGCTGGAGAACTGAAGCCATGGACCTTGTCTTTGCCGACATGTTTCCCGAGTCGCGCATCCACTATCCTGTTATCTTCGCCCGCCTGATCGGCGCGGTCATCCTTGGCGGCCTGATCGGCATCGAGCGCGAGGCCCGTGATCACCCGGCGGGCTTTCGAACGCATATCCTGATCAGCCTCGCCGCCGCCCTCTTCGGCATCATCTCGATCGAGGCCGTGCATATGCCTGGCATTGCCGACGACCAGCAGGTCCGCATCGATCCGCTCCGCGTCATCGAAGCGGTGACGGCCGGCGTGGCGTTTCTGGCTGCGGGAATGATCGTCTTTGCCCGTGGCCGGGTGAAGGGACTGACGACAGGGGCAGGCATGTGGCTGTCCGGCGCGATCGGTCTCGCCATGGGCTTCGGCTACTGGCCGATCGCCTTCTTCGCCACCGTGGCGGCCGTCTGCGTTCTCTATGCCTTCGGCAAGATGGAAAAGCGCCTCTCTGCTTCCGACGAGAGAGATCACCGCTAAAAGAAAAAGCCCGGCTGGACCGGGCTCATCTGCATCAATTGCGGATCGATCTTTCCTGATCGAGGGATGGCGAAGCCTTCGGTTTCGCCTTGATGCCTTTCCAGGCAACGCTGCCTCTGCGCTCATCCTTGCCGCTGTCTTCGGCCGTGCGGATCATCCGCCATTCTTCTTCATGCTGGAGATAGATGTCCTGCGGCACAAGACGAGTGTCCATTCGCATATCACCTTTCATAGTAGCTACTGGCTCAGCGCTTGTTCTTGATGGCATCGGCGGCAATATCCGGGCCGCCCTTGGAAAGGTCACTGCCGCTCACATGTGCCGGCACATGCACATCATGCACAGGCGACTGTGGCAGGGTGAGATCCACCTGATGCGGCGGCAGCACCTGTGCCTTCTGCATGCGGTTCGGGCGTGCCCGCTTCATGCGGTCGGCTGCCTCGGTTCTCTTGTCGGGGGAGTGGGTCGAAGTCTGCATCATCGGCCTCCTTATCATCGCACCCGCGATGCATCGCATCGCTCAACCTCATTCAAACGGCCGGGGCTGCGTAAGGTTCCAAAGAAAATCGTGCTGGGATCAGACGTCTTCCCTCTTGACTGCCTGTATAAGTTGATTACCTAAGCGCTGATCTGTCGCCGCAGAGATGTGCATGGTTGCCCCCCATGCGAAAAACATCGGCGATGGATAAACACTGGTGCCGGGCCCCTCTGGCGAGAGTTTTTACGGCGCTCTCGTGATGTCGGTACCGCCTGCAGAGAGCCGGCGGATTTTCAATCGATGAACAAGTTCACCATGCCTTTCGCGCATGCCCGTTCTGGCATGCCGCGTTCCTCCACGACACCCAATGTCAGAAACGATGTTCGCACCAATGAGGTGCGGCCATGAACCAGGCACAAAGCCATAAGTCGACCCTCGGATATTTCCGCTGGTCCTTCATCATCACCGCAGTCGGCCTGGCGCTCGGCGCCATTCTCGGCTGGCAATCGACTGGCACGATCGGCGGCATGGCGACCGTCTTCTTCATCTGTGCCGTGCTGGCGGTTCTAGAGATCTCGCTCTCCTTCGACAACGCCATCGTCAACGCCAACAAGCTGAAAGAGATGACGCCGGAGTGGCAGCATCGCTTCCTGACCTGGGGTATCGTCATCGCCGTCTTCGGCATGCGTATCGTCTTCCCGCTGGCCATCGTCGTCATCGCCGCCGGCATCGGCCCGATCGACGCGATCATCCTCGCGGCCCGCGAACCGGCCGAATATGCCCGCATCATGAACGACGCACATCTGCCGATCGCAGCCTTCGGCGGCACCTTCCTGATGATGGTCGGCCTCTCCTACTTCTTCAACCACGAGAAGGACATCCACTGGATTTCCTCGCTGGAGCGGATGATGTCGCGCGGTGCGGCGATCAAGGGCATCGAGATCGCGGTCGTTCTCCTGCTCATCCTGCTCTTCTCGTCGCTTCTGGAAGGCGAGGAAGCCACCACCTTCGTCTATAGCGCGATCTATGGCCTAGTCACCTTCCTGGCTGTCGAAGTCATCGGCGGCCTGCTGGATGCCTCGCAGAGGGCGATGAGCGAAGCCGCCCGCGGCGGTCTCGGCGCCTTCATCTATCTGGAAGTGCTAGATGCCAGCTTCTCGTTCGACGGCGTCATCGGCGCCTTCGCCCTGACGCAGAACCTCTTCATCATCGCCATCGGCCTTGGCATCGGCGCCATGTACGTTCGCTCGATGACGATCATGCTGGTCGAAAAGGGAACGCTGACGGAATACCGCTACCTGGAACACGGCGCCTTCTACGCGATCCTGATCCTGGCGGTGATCATGTATGTCCAGACGCTCTACCACATTCCGGAGGTGATCACCGGTCTCGGCGGCGCGACGCTGATCGGCATCTCGCTCTGGTCCTCGATCCGTCATAACCGTAAGGAAGCGGCCGAAGGCCTGGCGCACGGCCATCACGCCAAGAGCGTGGAAGCCTGATAACGAGACTGCGGCGGGGCATCAGCCGCAGTCACCAAGACAAAAATAAAGCCCGCGACCAACCGGTTGCGGGCTATTTTCATGCGTAGGTTTCAGCGGCGCTTAGCGGCGGATGTGATCGAACACATCGGCGTCGATGCCGAGCGTCTTCAGATGGCGGCCCTGCGGACGGCGGCCTGCATCGACTGCGGCGCTGACTGCATTTGCGGCACCGATGACGGCGAAGGCGCGGCCAAGGAAACCTTCACGGATGGACTTAACGTAGGACATTGTCTTCTCGCTTTAGCTTCATTATTCACTGCTCACATATGGTGCATCGCAACATCTACCACAAGTCGCGGAAATTCAGCGCTGCCATGCAAAAACGCCGATGCGGCGGCCGAAATGCAAAAGCCCGGCCACATGAGAGCCGGGCTTCGATCGCGTTCAGGCTGTGGTGAAACTTAGAATTCCGACCATTCCTGCTTCAGTGCCGCGTTGCCCGAAGTTGCGTAGCGCGCCGTACGCGGAGCCGACCCGCTGACCGCCCTTGCGGCAGGCGCAGCCGCCTGCTTCTGGCCGAGCCTGAACCTGCCGATCAGGTCGCGCAACCGGCCGCTCTCGGTGGCAAGTGTGGCACCGGCCGCACTTGTCTCCTCGACCATCGCGGCATTTTGCTGGGTCACCTGGTCCATCTGGTTGACGGCAGCGTTGACCTCGTTGAGGCCGAGAGACTGCTCGCGCGACGACGTGGCGATTGCCTCCATGTGGCGGTTGATCACGGCAACATGCTCGCCGATCGCCGTCAGCGCATCGCCGGTCTCGCGCACCAGCCGCACGCCCGCTTCGACCTCGCCTGTCGAGGCGCCGATCAGCGACTTGATCTCGCGTGCCGCCTGGGCGGATCGCTGCGCCAGCTCGCGCACCTCCTGCGCAACAACGGCAAAGCCCTTGCCCGCCTCGCCGGCACGCGCAGCCTCGACACCGGCGTTCAGCGCCAGCAGGTTGGTCTGGAAGGCGATATCGTCGATGACGCCGATGATGTTGGAAATCTGGCTCGACGACTGCTCGATGCGCTCCATCGCCCGGACCGCATCGGAGACGACGGCGCCAGACTTTGCGGCACTCTCATTCGCCTGAACGGCAACGACCTTCGCCTCTTCGGCACGCTTCGACGAATTGGCAACGTTCGCCGTGATCTCGTCGAGTGCCGCCGCCGTCTCCTCCAGCGAGGAGGCCTGACGCTCGGTGCGCTGCGACAGGTCGTCGGCGCTCTGGCTGATCTCGCGGCTGCCGCTGTCGATCGACGAGGCGCTGGCGGAAACGGCGCGCAGAACCTCAGCAAGCTGTGTCACCGAGCCGTTGAAATCGGCACGAAGGGATTCGAAATCTTCCGCGAAAGGCTGGTCGAGCTGGAAGGACAGGTCGCCGGATGCCAGATGCTTGAGACCATTTCCAAGGCCTGACGTCGCCTGGCGCATCTGCTCGGCCCTGATGCGATCGCTTTCGGCCGTGCGAAGCCGCTGCTCTTCGGTGAGATGGCGCTGCTCGGCCCCTTCCCGCTCCAGCCGCTTGTTGGCGACTGAATTGGCACGGAACACCTCGACCGCCGCCGCCATGTCGCCGATCTCGTCGGTACGCCCGGCAAAGGGAATCGCCGCCTCGTCATTGCCGCCGGCAAGTACGCGCATCGATGCCGTGATCGCCTCGATCGGCCGCGCAATACCGGCAATCGCAAAGACCACCGAGGCAATCAGGATGGCAAGGCATCCGGCAATCAGGCTGCAGGCGAATACCAGCGTCGACCGGAACACGTCAGCACCCTGCTGATGGATTTTCTCGGAGCTCGCCGTGTTGAAGTCGAGCAGTTCGTTCAGATGGGCGCTGGCATTGTTCATCGCCGTGCGCATCTCGCCGGAAAGCGAAGCCTTGGCCTCCGCATCCTTGCCCGCCGAGGAAAGCTCGACCATGTGTTCGGACGCCTTGCGATAGGCATCGATGCTGTCTTCGATAGACTTGATCAAGTCTGCGCCCTTCGGCGTCGAGATCAGCGGATGATAGGTCTCCAGCTGCTTCTGAAGCGCGCCGTTCCGCTCGGCAATCAGCGCCTCGGCAGATTTCATCTCCTCAGGCGTCGAAGCCAGGATGTGCTGCGAATAGGCGTTGTCGAGCTGGTAGAAGGCGCTCTCGATGCTTTTGCCCGTCGAGATCTTCGGGATCCAGTTCGTGGCGATCACCTCGGTCTGGCCGTGCAGCATGCTCATGCTGCTGATCGCCATCCATCCAAGCAATGCAAACATGATCGCGACAGCGACGAAAATGACAGACAATAACATCTTGATGCGGGGGCGCTTCATCGAATGATCCTAAAATTAAAATATGAAATCATATGACATCCTCAATAGAAATACGAAGATGCGACATCATATACGATTCTCATGAAAGTAATGCCTGAGGGATTAAAACAGAATTAACTCTAACCAGCAGCCAATACCGCAAATTTCACTAGTGAAGTTTATGGAATACACGGCGGACCGTCCAACCATCTTGCGGTCAAAACGAAAAACCGGCCCGCTTGCGCGGGCCGGCTCACAGGTAGGGGTTGGATGCCGTCTTTTTGTTAGTCTTCGTTTGCAGCGAGCTGGGAAAGGACCTGCCCGCGCCCGCGCAACCGAAGGATCAACGGAATGATGAAGGCCGCTGCCGCAACGAGCAGAAGGCCTGCCGCTATCGGCGACATCACCAGCGTCGTCAGGTCGCCCTGGCTGATCGACAGCGCACGGCGCAGCTGCTGTTCGGCAAGCGGTCCGAGGATCAAGCCGACCACGACGGGCGCAATCGGATAGCCGAAGAGACGCATGATGTAGCCGAGCACGCCAAAGGCGAGCAGCATGCCGAGTTCGAAGACCGACGGGTTGGCGCCGATGGTGCCGAGCGTCGCAAACAGCAGGATGCCGGCGTAGAGCCACGGCTTCGGGATGGTCAGCAGACGCACCCAGAGGCCGATCAGCGGCAGGTTCAGAACCAGCAGCATAGCGTTGGCGAGCAGCAGCGAGGCGATCAGGCCCCAGACGAGCTGCGGATTGGTCGCAAACAGCAGCGGACCGGGCTGCAGGCCGTATTGCTGGAAGCCGGCGAGCATGATCGCAGCCGTTGCCGAGGTCGGCAGGCCGAGCGTCAGCAGCGGCACGAGCGTACCGGCAGCCGATGCATTGTTCGCAGCCTCGGGACCGGCAACGCCTTCGATGGCACCCTTGCCGAATTCCTCAGGGTTCTTCGACAGACGCTTCTCGGTGGCGTAGGAGAGGAACGTGCCGATTTCGGCACCACCGGCCGGCATCGCGCCGATCGGGAAACCGATGACCGTTCCGCGCAGCCACGCCTTCCAGGAGCGGCTCCAGTCCTGCGCCGTCATCCAGAGCGAACCCTTCACGGCCTCGATCTTGTCGGCAACCAGATTGCCCTGGGCAGCGATGTAAAGCGTCTCGCCGATCGCGAACATCGCAACGGCAAGCGTCGTCACTTCGATGCCGTCAAGCAGATCGGGAATGCCGAAAGAGAGACGCGCCTGGCCGGTCTGCTGGTCGATACCGACCATGGCCAGCGCAAAGCCGATGAACAGCGACGTCAGACCGCGCAGCGCCGAGTCGCCGAAAGCAGACGATACCGTGACGAAGGCAAGGATCATCAGCGCGAAATATTCGCGCGGACCGAAGACCAGCGCCAGCTTGACGATGTAAGGCGCGATGAAGGCGAGGCCGAGCGTCGCGATCAGCCCCGCGACGAAGGAGCCGATGGCAGCCGTCGCAAGTGCCGGTCCGCCGCGTCCGGCGCGAGCCATCTTGTTGCCCTCGAGCGCGGTGACGATCGACGAGCTTTCGCCCGGAGTGTTCAAGAGGATCGAGGTCGTCGACCCGCCATACATGCCGCCGTAATAGATGCCCGCGAACATGATCAGCGAGCCGCCCGGATCGAGCTTGTAGGTGGCAGGCAGCAGCAGAGCGACTGTCAGCGCCGGACCGATGCCCGGGAGAACGCCGACAGCGGTGCCGAGCATGACGCCGATGAAGGCGAAGAGCAGGTTCATCGGCTGGAATGCAACCGCGAGACCCTGAAGAAGGAATTCGAAAGTGCTCATGGGGGCTGCACCTTAGAAGAACAGATGTTCAAGCCAGCCGGCAGGCAGCGTCAGCTGCAGCAGCTTGGAGAAGATCATCCAGACAATGAAACTGAAGACGATACCGACCGGGATCGAGATCCACAGCTGGCGCTTGCCGAAGCCGCGCGCCGTCAGGCCGAAGAGCAGGCCGGTAGCGATCGAGAAACCTGCGGTGCGCAGGAAAATCATCTGACAGGCCAGACCAGCGACCACCCAGAGAACTGGCGGAACTTCCTGGCGCTCGCGCTCCGGGAACTCGCCACGCCAGGCTTCCGCGACGGTCCACAGACCGAGAGCGGCAAGACCGAAGGCAACGAACTCCGGCACTGTCGCCGGACCGACGCGGTCGTACTGCGCAATCGCGCTCAGGTGAGACGCATCCCAGAATATCACGCCCGAGATTGCGAACAGAAAGACGGCAATAGCCAGCGCCGCCCAATCAGGGCGGCGCTTCGTTGCCGAGGGGGTGTTACCCTCGCTCATTTTACCAGTCCGATCTCTTTGAGAATGCCTTCGGTCGCCGAAACGTCCTTCTCGAGCTGAGCCTTGAACTCGTCGCCCGCGAGATAGGTGTCAGCCCAGCCCTTGGTCTTCAGCGTTTCCTGCCAGCCGGCAGACTTGTGCAGCTTTTCGACGTCGGCAGCGATAACCTTGACTTCCTCGTCCGTCAGGCCGGGAGCGGCTGCAACCATGCGCCAGTTCTGAATCGACACATCGGTGCCGGCTTCCTTCAGGGTCGGTGCATCGATGCCTTCGAGACGAGCGTCGCTCGAGACGGCGAGAAGGCGCAGCGTGCCGGCCTTAACCTGCGATTCGAACTCGCTGTAGCTGGAGATGCCGGCCGTGACCTGGCCGCCGAGAATAGCGGCAAGCGCTTCGCCGCCGCCGGAGAAGGCGATGTAGTTGACCTTGGTCGGGTCGACACCCGAAGCCTTGGCGATCAGGCCGGCCGTGATGTGGTCGGTACCGCCGGCAGAGCCGCCGCCCCAGGAGACCGAGCCCGGATCGGACTTCAGCTTGGCAACGAGATCGGCCATGGTCTTGATGTCGGACGATGCGGGAACGACGACCGCTTCGTATTCGCCGGTGAGGCGGGCGATCGGCGTAACGTTGGCGAGCGTGATCGGCGCCTTGTTGGTCAGGATCGCGCCGACCATGACGTAGCCGCCGACGATCAGCGTGTTCGGGTTGCCGGCGCTCTGGTTGGCGAACTGTGCGAGGCCGATGGTGCCGCCGGCGCCCGGTACGTTCTGAACCTGAACGTTGCTGGAAATGCCTTCCTGCTGCATCACCGACTGCAGCGAACGGGCCGTCTGGTCCCAGCCGCCGCCCGGCGCTGCCGGAGCGATGATGGTGTAATCGGCCGCAACGGCCGGCAGCGCGATGGCGGCTGCAAAGAGAGTGGCGATAAATGTATGTTTCAAGACGTGTCCTCCTTGAGCGCGGGCTTAATGCCGCGTCATTGCTGTCAGGGATCGGGGGAAGCACGGCCGCCGGCGAAAGAGCGATCAATCGCAAATGAACGGCAAGTCCTCCCGAAACTTCCTCCGCCTCCACGGAGAAGAAGTGTCCGAAAGCACCACAAGAAGCTGTCATTTAGCTGACATCGCCCACCTATCCAGTGTCCGTTGACA
The DNA here is from genome assembly GCF_047325115.1 of Rhizobium sp. Rhizsp82. Taxonomy (NCBI): domain Bacteria; kingdom Pseudomonadati; phylum Pseudomonadota; class Alphaproteobacteria; order Hyphomicrobiales; family Rhizobiaceae; genus Rhizobium; species Rhizobium sp. Rhizsp82. The sequence continues at coordinate 228,837 of NZ_CP168570.1, forward strand.
CTTTTTTGCCGCAATTCTTTCGCCCAGGCACCCAAACGGCAACGGCCGGCCCGCCTTTCAGCGGACCGGCCGTTCGATCGAATTGCGATCTGTTTTCAGAAGGTTGGAATTAGAATTCCGACCATTCCTGCTGCACGGCGGCGTTGCCGTGGCTGCGATAGACCGGTGCAGCGGCCTTCGGCGCGCTGCGGGCCATTGCAGAGGCCGTGCGGCGCAGAGCCTCTGCATCGGAAGCACCCTGATGGTGATCGCCGGCCAGCTTGAAGTTGGCGATCAGGTCGCGCAGGCGGACTGCTTCGGAGGCGAGCGTCGCGCTGGCGGCATTGGTTTCTTCCACCATCGCGGCGTTCTGCTGGGTTACCTGGTCCATCTGGTTGACGGCGCTGTTGACCTCGGAGAGACCGGTCGACTGCTCACGGGACGAAGTGGCGATCGCATCCATGTGCTGGTTGATCGAGACGATCAGCCCCTCGATGGTCTTCAGCGCATCGCCGGTTTCACGCACCAGCTGGACGCCGCCCTGCACTTCGACGGACGAGTTGCGGATCAGGTCCTTGATCTGCTTGGCGGCTTCCGCCGAGCGCTGAGCAAGCTCACGCACTTCCTGGGCGACGACGGCAAAGCCCTTACCGGCTTCACCGGCACGCGCGGCTTCGACACCGGCATTGAGGGCCAGGAGATTGGTCTGGAAGGCGATTTCGTCGATGACGCCGATAATGCTGGAGATCTGGTTCGACGACTGCTCGATCTTCTGCATCGCGTTGACGGCGTTGGAGACGACCTGGCCGGAGCGGGCAGCGCTTTCATTTGCCTGGATCGCCACCTGGCGGGCCTCGTCGGCACGCTTGGAAGAGTTCGAGACGTTGACGGTGATCTCATCGAGCGCGGCTGCAGTTTCCTCGAGCGAAGCGGCCTGCTGTTCCGTGCGCTTCGAGAGATCGTCAGCACCGCTGCCGATTTCGCGGGTACCGGTGCCGATCGCGCCTGCCGAAGAGGAGATCGCCTTCATCGTGTTTGCAAGCTGCATGACGGCGCCGTTCAGGTCCTGGCGCAGTGGCTCGAAATCGGGCGCGAAGGCTTCGTTGAGCTGGAAGCTGAGATCACCATTGGCAAGGCGCTTCAGGCCAGCGGCAAGACCGGCGGTCGCTTCGCTGAGGCGTGCCTGGGCAGCGCTTTCGGCGTCACGCGTCAGCCGTTCGCGGTCGGCCTCGGCCTGGGCGCGGTTGGCTTCCGCATCGGCCTGCAGGCGCTGATTGTCGATCGCAGCCTGGCGAAACACTTCGACGGCCTTTGCCATCTCGCCGATCTCGTCGCCGCGATGGGCGTCGGCAACCGTCATATGCGTATCGCCATTGGCAAGGGCGCGCATCGAACCGGTGATCCGGCCGATCGCATTGGCAATGCCGGCAATGCCGAAATAGGCTGCACCGCAGACGAGCAGCGCGCTCATGCCGAGAATGACGCTGAGCAACAGCAGTGTGCGGCTGAATTCCGAACGGTTTTCGGCGGCAGCACTGGCAGCCAGTGCCTGGTTCGACTTCACGACCTTGTCGACGCTGGCGGCGAGCTCGTCGGCGATCGGGCCGAGATCCTTGTCGAAGGCATCGATCGCCTTCTGCTTTTCGCCGGCCTGGACGAGCGCAATCAGATTGTCGCCCGCGGAGACATATTTGGAGGACGTATCGTCGATCGAGGTGAAGGCCTCACGCTCGGCGTCGGTATCGACCTGATCCTTGAAGTCGGCAACGGCCTTCAGCAGCGCTGCCTGCTTCGACTTGATCTTCTTCACGAAGCCATCCGGACCGCCTTCGGTGCGGCCCATGACGTAGTCGCCGTAGGAGCCGCGCAGCGAGTAGCGCGCCAGCTGGATATCGGTCGCCTTCGAAACGCCCGGCAGATAGCTGGTCGCGAAGTCGTCGGCATTTTCGTTGAACGTGTTGAGGCTGCGCAGCGAAATAAAGCCGGTCAGGCCGAACAAGACCGCGATGACCGCGAATATCGCCACCATCGATGTTTTTACGTTTGGACGCTTCATGAAAAAGAACCTCTGAAAAAGGGGGCCCCGCGCTCTCGCGCTCCCCCGCCCCGTCATTGTGGAGAGATATGATTTGCAGCTTCATGCCGCCCGCACGGACATTCTGACGGCCCCGCGCAAGCCGTTTCATATCGAGAATAACCACCGGTTTTCGATTAATTTTCGCTAAATGCGACACAGAAAAAATAATAATAAAAACAACGAACTTGTAAAATCAGATGTAAAAAAGCGGCATTTTCGGCGACACTCGGACGAAGTAAATTTTTCTTACTTTCAGAGTAAAATTTTCTTTTGTGGGATCCGCATAAATATTATCACTTGAGAATATGCGTAAGTATAAATTCCCGCTCTCACCCAGCTTCAAAATAGCTGGATCAAAGCCGCTTGCGCACATCAGGCTTTCGGGAAATGAATGTGCCATGAGCATCCCAAAGCAACATCCGTTTCCCTTCGATCCCACCTACGGCGCCACCCTGTCGGCGCTGCAATCGATCCGTCCGCCGGAAGCGCCCGATGGCTTCGATGCCTTCTGGGAAGAGCGCTACTCCCGGGCACTCACCATCGACCCGACAACTGCCGTTTCGCGCAGCGAGACCGAGCATGCCCGCTGGCATGTGCTGGATATCACCTACGCCTCGACGGACGGCGTGATGATCGGCGGATGGCTGCTTTTGCCGAAGCACGGACAGGTGCGCCGCGGCCTCGTCGTCGGTCATGGCTATGGCGGCCGCGATCAGCCGGATCTCGACATACCCGTCGAAGACACCGCCGTTCTGTTCTTCTGCGCCCGCGGCATGTCGCGAAGTGCCCACCCACCAATCCCTAGTGAGGCGAGCGGCCATGTGCTGCATGGCATCGAGAGCCGCGACAGCTATGTCATCGGCGGCTGCGTCGAGGATATCTGGCTTGGCGTGTCGGCGCTGATCGCACTCTACCCTTGGCTCGATGGCGCGATCGGCTATTCCGGCGTCAGCTTCGGCGGCGGGCTGGGCGCCCTAGCGATCCCCTTCGACCGGCGTATCGACCGCGGCTTCCTGACTGTGCCGACCTTCGGAAACCGGCCGCTCTGGCTGCGGCTGCCGACCGTCGGCAGCGCCGATTCCGTGCAGCAATATCAGCGCAAGCACGGCAGCGTTCTGGAAACCCTGCGCTTCTTCGATGCCGCAACGGCCGCAACGCGCATCCGCGTGCCGATGCTCGTCGCACCCGCCCGTTTCGATCCCGCCGTGGCACCCCCCTGCCAGTTTTCCGTTGCCAATGCCCTGCCGGGCGAGAAGGAGATCTTCATCCTCGATGCCGGCCATTTCGACTATGACAGCGCGGCCGAACAGAATGACGAACTGAGAGGCCGGACCGCGGCCTTCTTCAAGGGACGCTGAGCCGGACTTACTGCCGGCGCAGCACCTCGTTCCAATGGGCGATCAGCCGTGCCCGCTTCACCTGATCGAGATAGACCATCAAACCGGGGCTGACCGGCACCGGCTTCAGCTGCGCGCCGAGCAGCTCCTGCATGGTGTTGGCAGTATTGTCACCCGCCACCTCGGGGCTCACGGCAGGTATCTGCAGCTCGCGCGCCATGATCGTCTGCCCCTCCTTCGACATGAAGAACGAGAGATATTGCCGCCCGAGTTCAGGATCGGCCGCTGCCTGCGGCACCAGCCCGATGCGTGACATGACGACCGTATAATCCTTCGGCAGCACGATCCCGACATCCGGATGCCGGGCCGCCCAGTCAGCGGCATAGGAGCCGAGGATGTTATAGCCAAGCACGAAGCGCCCGTCGGCAACGCGCTCGAGGATCGCTGAGCTCGTCGAGTAAAGCTTGACGCCCGCCGCACCCATGGCGCCGATCACCGACCAGATATCGCCGAACTGCTCCTGGTCGCGCGCCATGAACAGGAAGCCGACGCCCGACCGCTCGATGTCATAGGTGCCGATACGGCCATAAACGGCGTTGCCCTTGCGCGTGAGGTAATCGACGAATTCGGCACGCGACGACGGCACCGCCTCATGCTTGAAGCTCGGCTTGTGATAGACGAAGACGGCGGGTTCGAAGGTCAGTGCATAGGCGGTGTTGCGCCAGTTCGCCCATTTCGGCCATCGCCCGCTCATCGGCAGGTTGCTGACCTGCGCGTAACCGTCGTTGGACAGCTTTACCTGCAGGTCCATGGCCGATGAAAAGGCGAAATCAGCCGTCTTCTTGCCGGCATCGGTTTCCCCCACGATCCGGTCGTAAATCTCCCCGGTCAGCATATCCTCATAGCGGATCGCCACATCGGGATTGGCATGCTGGAAGCCCGTTATCATCGGCTTGGCAAGCGGCTCGTCCAGCGACGAATAAACCGTCAGCACCCTGGCATCCGCCTTGCCCGACTTTGCCGGATAGAAGGTCTGGTTGCCGTAAGCAAAGCCCGGACAGAGTATTAGTAAAAGAATGAAAAGTCTCCTCATGCCCCAAGGATTGCATGCGTGCAAAACGGGAGCAAGCGCCGATACTCTAGTCAAAGCGGCAAAATCGCAGTCGCCCCGCGACAAGAACTTCAAAAGAAGTTAAGCTAAATTAGACCGTTTTCATGGAGGGGATGTTGGAACGACGGCTGAGTGCAATACTCGCTGCCGACGTCGTGGGTTATAGCCGCCTGATGGGTATCGACGAGTCCGGCACCCTCCAGGCTCTCAACCGTCACCGCTGCGAACTGATCGATGTCAGGATCTCCGACTACAAGGGTCGGACATTCAAGCTGACAGGCGATGGAATGTTTGTCGAGTTCCAGAGCGTCGTGAATGCCGTTGCCTGCGCGGTCGAAATCCAGCGAAACATGGCGGCGCGCAACGAGGGCGTACCGAAGGAACAACGCATCGAATTCCGCATCGGCATCAATCTTGGCGACGTCGTCGTCCAGGATGGTGACGTGTTCGGCGATGGCGTCAACGTGGCGGCGCGGCTGGAAAAGCTCGCGCAGCCCGGCGGCATCTGCGTGTCCGGCTCGGTGCGCGATCAGGTCGGTACGCGGCTGAATGTCGGCTTCGAGCTGCAGGGCGAGCATGCGCTGAAAAACATCAAGCAGCCGGTGCAGGTCTATACCATCGACATCACCAAGGGTTCCGGCAGCAGCCGCAGCGCCACCCAGCGGCGCAACACCTGCTTCATCGCCGTCCTGCCCTTTACCAATATGAGCGGCGACACCGAGCAGGACTACTTCTCCGACGGGATCACCGAGGACATCATCACCGATCTCTCCAAGGTCTCCAGCCTGCATGTCGTGCCGCGCCACACGGTTTTCACCTACAAGGGGACTTCGGTGCGCATCAAGCAGGTCGCCCAGGAACTCGGCGTCCGCTATGTGCTGGAGGGCAGCGTGCGCATGGCGGGCACCCGCGTGCGCATCTCCAGCCACCTGATAGACACCACCGATGGCGACCACCTCTGGGCCGACCGCTATGACCGGAACCTGACCGACATCTTCGCCATTCAGGACGAAATCGCCAACTCGATCGTCGGCCAGCTGAAGATCCGGCTGCTGCCGGAGGAGCGCAAGGCGATCGCCGAAGAGCCGACCGCCAATGTCGAGGCCTATACCTATTACCTCCGCGGCCGGCAGCTCTCCCATACCTGGACGAAATCCTATCTGGTGCTTGCCCGCCGCATGTTCGAAAAGGCCGTCGAGCTCGATCCCGAATATGGCCGCGCCTATGCCGGCATTGCCGATTGTGACGCCGCCATCCGCGACTGGGATCCGGACCAAGTCTCCGTAGAGCAAATCCTGAAGGCGAGCGCCCGGGCGCTGGAGCTCAATCCTGATCTGGCCGAGGCCCATGCCTCGCACGGGCTGGCGCTGCATCAGAACGGCGAGGAGCAGCAGGCGATCGAATCCTTCGAGCGCGCGCTGGCCCTCGACCCGAACCTCTATGAAGCGAATTTCCACTACGGCCGCTTCTTCTTCATGCGCGGCGACTATGCGAATTCGGTGCATTATTTCACCCGCGCCGCCCATATCCGCACCGACGATTACGTATCGCCGATCCACCTGATGAGTGCCTACCGCTCGCTCGGGCGCGCCGCCGACACCGAAAACTGGGCAAAGCTCGGGCTGCTGCGCGCCGAACGCGCCCTCAACCTCAACCCGGAAAATTCCGGGCCGGCGCATCGCGGCGCGCTGGCGCTCGCCCATCTCGGCGATGCCGGGCGAGCCCGCAACTGGGCGGCGCGCGCCATCGCTATCGACCCGGATGATATCGTCGCGCAGTACAATCTCGCCTGCGTCTATTCCGTTCTCGGCGATGTGGACGAGGCGATGGTGCTCCTGGAAAGGCTGCTGGTGCGCAGTTCGATCTACCATATCAAATGGTTCGACAACGATTCCGACCTGGACAACGTCCGTACCCACCCGCGCTTCATCAGGCTGCGCGAGATTGCGCAGCAGGAAGAGGCAGCTCACCCCCGCATCAGCAAAAACACCGACAGCACGGCTGATGACAGCGGCACACCCGCCCTGTAATCTCCTTTCCAAAAAAGGAAACATCCGTGCGCATCCTGCTGACCGAAGACAATGTCGCGCTTGCCGATGGCCTGTCCGCGATCTTGCGCGGTACGGGGCATGCGGTCGATGTCGTGCATGACGGAGCCTCCGCCAATGCCGTCATCGCCGCCGAGAATTTCGATCTCGTCATCCTCGATCTCAACCTGCCGGAAATGGACGGCCTCGACGTTCTGCGCAACATGCGCGCCCGCCAGAGCAAGGCCGCCGTCCTGATCCTGACCGCCCGCGGCACGCCGGAAGAGCGCGTCCGCGGCCTCGATCTCGGCGCCGACGACTACCTGATCAAGCCCTTCGATATCGCCGAATTCGAGGCCCGCGTGCGTGTGCTCCTGCGCCGCCAGGCCGGGCTGCATTCGGCGACCGTCATGTATGGTCCTGTTTCCTTCGATCTCAATTCCCGCACCTTCTCGGCGGCCGACGTACAGATCGATATCCCCGCCCGCGAACTCGGCCTGCTCGAAATCCTCTTCATGCGCGCCGGAAAGGTCGTCGCCAAGGAAGCCATCATCCAGTCGCTGACGGCCTTCGACGACGACATATCGGCCAATGCGATCGAGCAATATGTCAGCCGCCTGCGCAAGCGGCTCGCGCCCTATGGCCTGACGGTCAAGACCGCCCGCGGCATCGGCTACTATCTCGACAAAATGACCGAGGCCGCATGAGCGCTGCCTATTCGCTGCGCCGCCGGCTGCTGTTCTGGCTGCTGATCTCGACCGCCATCATCGGAACGCTGGCGCTCGCCGATACCTATCGCGAGGCGATCCAGACTTCGAACATCGTCTCGGACCGCGTGCTCGCCGGCTCGGCGCTGGCCATCGCCGAGCGCGTCGTCGTCGCCGAGGACGGAACGCTCGAAGTCGACATACCCTATGTGGCGCTGGAAATGCTGACCTCCGCCGCCCAGGACCGCGTCTTCTACCGCGTCGACGGACCGCCCGGCGAGTTCATCACCGGCTACCAGAACCTGCCGACGCTTGCCGACATATCCGGCGAAGTCGCAGGCTTTGCCGATGACACTTTCCGCGGCGAGCCGATCCGCGTCGCCACGCTCCGGCGTTCGGCCTCGACAGGCATCCGCTCCGTGCCCTTCGCCGTCACCGTTGCCGAGACCACCATCGCCCGCCGCCAGCTCGCGCGAGCCATCCTGCTCCGCTCGGCGCTGCGCCTGCTGTTCATGATCGCGGGGGCGGCCGTCATCGTCTGGATCTCAGTCACTGTGGCGCTCCGCCCGCTCTACAAGCTCCGTGACGCCATCGGCGAGCGCAGCCCCGACGACCTGCACCCGATCCGCCAGTCGGTCCCGACCGAGGTCGAGCCGCTGGTCGATACGGTCAACAGCTTCATGGTCCGCCTGCAATCGGCGCTCGACGCGCTGCGCAATTTCACAGGCAATGCCAGCCACCAGCTGCGCACCCCGCTGGCAATCATCCGCACTCAGCTTGCGCTCTCCGCCCGCTCCGCGACCTTGGACGAAGCCCATCAATCCGCGCTGAAAGGCGATCAGGCGGTCGCTCACGCCGAGCGCATCCTTGCCCAGCTGCTGCTGATGGCGAAGATCGATGCCGCCACCGCCAAGGAAGCGCTGACGGCGACGGCGATCGATCTCACCCCGATCGCCCAGGAAATCACCGGCGAGCTGATCCCGACCGCCGCCGAGGCGGGGATCGATCTCGGTTTCGAAGGCGAAGGTGCCGCGATGATCCGCGCCGAGCCGCTGCTGATCGGTGAACTCCTGCGCAATCTCACCGGCAACTCCATCGCCTATGCCGGAAAGGGCGCCGAGGTGACCGTCCGCGTTTGCCGCAACGGCGAGACGGTGGCGCTCGAAGTCGAGGATAACGGCCCCGGCATTCCACCGGAAAAGCTTGAAGCCGTGCGCCAGCGCTTCTCGCGCGGCAACGATTCGGGCGCGCCCGGCGCCGGTCTCGGCCTGCCGATCGTCGAGGAGATCGCCAATCTCTTCAATGCCAGCCTGACGCTCGCCAACGGCCCGGATGGAAAGGGCCTCAAGGCTTCGGTCACCTTCGCAAAACTGTCGTAAAGCCTTCCAGCCGTTAACCTTTGTGCCTTGCATTCTTTCGCTGCATTGCACACTATCGCCTTGGGAACAGCTAAGCCGCACAACGATGCGGCGCCGGATAAGGCGAAATATGTCGATCAAGGCCAGCATCTATCATCTAACGCACTATACCTATGACAAGCCGGTCCGGCTCGGGCCGCAGGTCATCCGCCTGAAACCCGCCTCGCATTCGAAGACCCGCGTGCTCAGCCATTCGCTGAAAGTGACGCCGTCGAACCATTTCGTGAACCTGCAGCAGGATCCCTACGGCAACTATCTCGCCCGCTTCGTCTTTCCGGAGCCGGTCACCGAATTCAAGATCGAGGTCGATCTGGTCGCCGACATGACCGTCTACAATCCCTTCGACTTCTTCGTCGAAGAGGAAGCGACGAAATGGCCGTTCGATTATCCCGAGACCATCCGCGAAGATCTGTCGATCTACATGAAGCCCGAGGAGCCCGGCCCGCGGCTCAAGGCGCTTCTGGAAACGCTCGACTACACGCCGGGCCAGCCGACCGTCGATATGGTCGTCGGCCTCAATGCCCGGCTGCAGCAGCAGATCGGCTACGTCATCCGCATGGAAGCCGGCGTCCAGACGCCGGAGCAGACGCTGGAAACCGCCAAGGGCTCCTGCCGCGACACCAGCTGGCTGCTAGTGCAGATCCTGCGCCATCTCGGCCTCGCCGCCCGCTTCGTCTCCGGCTACCTGATCCAGCTGACGCCTGATCTGAAGGCGCTTGACGGCCCCTCCGGCACCGAAGTCGATTTCACCGACCTGCATGCCTGGGCGGAAGTCTATCTGCCGGGCGCCGGCTGGATCGGCCTCGACCCGACCTCCGGCCTGCTCACCGGCGAAAGCCATATCCCGCTCGCCGCCACCCCGCATTTCCGAAATGCCGCGCCGATCTCCGGCGGCTATTTCGGCGAGGCAAATACCGAATTCGCCTTCGACATGACGGTCGCCCGCGTCGCCGAGCATCCGCGCATCACCAAACCGTTCTCCGACGAGAGCTGGGATGAACTGAACGAACTGGGCGAGAAGATCGACCGCATTCTGGAGGCTGAAGACGTCCGGCTCACCATGGGCGGCGAGCCGACCTTCGTGTCGATCGACGATTTCGAATCCGCCGAATGGAACACCGCCGCCGTCGGCCCGACCAAGCGCGAAAAGGCCGATAGCCTGATCCGCAAGCTGCGCGAGCGCTTCGCGCCCGGCGGCTTCCTGCATTACGGCCAGGGCAAGTGGTACCCAGGCGAAAGCCTGCCGCGCTGGACCTTCTCGCTCTATTGGCGCAAGGACGGCATGCCGATCTGGCAGGACCCGAACCTGATTGCTGCCGAAGGCAAGGATACCGGCGTGACACCGGCCGATGCCGAACGGCTGATGACCGGCATCGCCCGCGAACTGGCAATCTCGCCGGACATGGTGCTGCCTGCCTATGAGGATCCCGCCGAGTGGATCGTCAAGGAAGGCAATCTGCCGGAGAATGTGGATCCCTCGAATTCGAAGCTCAAGGACCCCGAAGAGCGCAACCGCATCGCCCGCGTCTTCGAACGCGGCCTGACGGTTCCGACCGGCTACATCCTCCCCGTCCAGGCCTGGAACGCCCAGGCCTCCGGCCGCCGCTGGATGAGCGAGAAGTGGCAGACACGCCGCGGCAAGATCTTCCTCGTGCCCGGCGACAGCCCCGTCGGCTACCGCCTGCCGCTCGGCACCCTGCCCTATATCTCGCCCGCGCAATTTCCCTATATCCACACCGCCGACCCTTCGATCCCGCGTGAACCGCTGCCGAAGCTGATGACACCGCCCGGCCGCGCCATGCTGGAAGCATCCCGCCATGCCGAAGAGGGCGGCCAGACCCGCGTCGAGCAGACGATCGGCGAGATCGGTGGCTCCGTACGCACGGCGATGTCCGTCGAGCCGCGCGACGGAAGGCTTTGCATCTTCATGCCGCCGGTCGAGCGCATCGAGGACTATCTCGAGCTGATCGCCGCTGCAGAGCATGCCGCCCGCGACCTCGGTCTTCCCGTCCATATCGAAGGCTACTCGCCGCCGCAGGATGAGCGCATCAACGTGATCCGGGTCGCGCCCGATCCCGGCGTCGTCGAGGTCAACATCCACCCGGCTTCGAACTGGCAGGACTGCATCGACATCACCACCACCATCTATGAGGAAGCCCGCGAGACACGCCTCGGCGCCGACAAGTTCATGATCGACGGCCGCCACACCGGCACCGGCGGCGGCAACCATGTCGTCGTCGGCGGCGCCAATCCCGGCGACAGCCCGTTCCTGCGCCGCCCGGATCTCTTGAAGAGCCTCGTGCTGCAATGGCAGCGGCATCCCTCGCTCTCCTACATGTTTTCCGGCATGTTCATCGGCCCGACCAGCCAGGCGCCACGCATCGACGAAGCCCGTCACGACAGCCTCTACGAACTCGAAATCGCCATGGCGCAGGTGCCGATGCCCGGCCGCGGCGTCCCACCACTTCCCTGGCTCGTCGACCGGCTCTTCCGCAACCTCCTGACCGACGTCACCGGCAACACGCACCGCGCCGAAATCTGCATCGACAAGCTGTTCTCGCCCGACGGCCCAACCGGCCGCCTCGGCCTCGTCGAGTTCCGCGGTTTCGAAATGCCGCCGAATGCCCGCATGTCGCTTGCCCAGCAGCTCCTGGTGCGCGCGCTGATCGCCCGCTTCTGGATCAATCCTGCCGACGGCAAGTTCGTGCGCTGGGGCACCTCGCTGCACGACCGGTTCATGCTGCCGCATTTCGTCTGGGCCGATTTCCTCGATGTCCTCAACGATCTCCGGGAAAACGGCTTCGACCTCAGCCCCGAATGGTTCAAGGCGCAGCTGGAGTTCCGCTTCCCCTTCTGCGGCGAAGTCGAATACGAGGGCTCGAAGCTCGAACTGCGCCAGGCGCTGGAGCCCTGGCATGTGATGGGCGAGGAAGGCGCGATCGGCGGCACGGTTCGCTATGTAGACAGCTCCGTCGAGCGCCTGCAGGTGCGGCTGGAGACCAACAATGCCTCGCGCTACACCGTCACCTGCAACGGCCGGACGGTACCGCTGACGCCGACCGGCACATCGGGCGTTTCCGTCGCCGGCGTGCGCTACAAGGCATGGCAGCCTTCGTCGGGCCTGCATCCCGTCCTGCCGGTCAACACACCGCTCACCTTTGACATTTATGATACATGGTCGAAGCGTTCGATCGGCGGCTGCATCTATCATGTTGCCCATCCGGGCGGCCGCAACTATGACACCTTCCCGGTCAACGGAAACGAAGCGGAAGCCCGGCGGCTGGCGCGATTCGAACCGTGGGGACATACGGCAGGCGGCTTCATTCCGCGCGCCGAAACAGGTTCGCAGGAATTCCCGCTGACGCTCGATCTGAGACGCCCGGCAGGACTTTAGGCTAGGTTTTAATGGGCAAGAAACCGGCAACAGAGCGCAAGGCAGTCGAGAACCGCAGCGGCAACGATGCGATCCTCGATTATTCGCCATTGCCGGGCGTTGCCGACGAGATGGTCGACAACAACGGCGCCATCCGCCCGGTCTGGCAGCGCTTCCTCTCCGCCTTCGGCCGCGTGCCGAAGCCCGAGCTTGCCGAACGCTTCGCCCGTGCCGACCGCTATCTGCGCGACGCCGGCGTCTTCTACCGCGCCTATGGCAACAAGGGCACCGGCGAGCGCTCCTGGCCGCTCTCCCATATCCCGGTTCTGATCGACGAGCGCGAATGGCAGCAGCTGTCTGCCGGTCTCGTGCAGCGCGCCGATCTGCTGGAAGCAATCGTTGCCGATATCTACGGCAGCAATTCCCTCGTCCAGGAAGGTTTCGTGCCGCCCGGCCTGATCGCTTCCAACCCGGAATTCCAGCGTCCGCTCGTCGGCGTCAAACCGGCGAACGGCCACTACCTACATTTCTGCGCCTTCGAAATCGGCCGCGGCCCCGACGGGAACTGGTGGGTGCTCGCCGACAGGACACAGGCGCCGTCGGGCGCCGGTTTCGCTCTGGAAAACCGCGTGGCCACCACCCGCGCCTTCTCGGATGTCTATGCCGAAACGCCGGTGCACCGCCTCGCCTCCTTCTTCGGCGCCTTCCGCGATACGCTGCAGACGATGAAGCATTCGGGCGACGACCGCATCGCGGTTCTGACACCTGGCCCGGCAAACGAGACTTATTACGAACACGCCTATATCGCCCGCTATCTCGGCTTCATGCTGCTCGAGGGCGAGGACCTGACCGTGGTCAACGGCCGCATCATGGTGCGCACCGTTGCCGGCCTGAAGCCGATCGGCGTGCTCTGGCGCCGTCTCGATTCCGCCTATGCCGACCCGCTGGAACTGAACCAGAACTCACATATCGGCACGCCCGGCCTGCTCGATGCGCTGCGCGCCGAAACGGTGACTATCGTCAACGGCCTCGGCACCGGCATTCTCGAAACCCGCGCGCTGCTCGCCTTCATGCCGACCATCTGTCGCCGCCTGCTTGGCGAAGACCTGCGCCTGCCCTCGATCGCCACCTGGTGGTGCGGCCAGAAGGGCGAGCAGGAACATGTCGCTGGCAATATCGAGAAGATGGTCATCGGCCCCGCCTTCTCCCGCGCCCCGTTCTTCGACGACAATGGCGAATCCGTGCTCGGCTCTTCGCTGCGCGCCACCGCGAAGGATTCGATTTCCGATTGGCTGGGTAGCGACGGCCCGAAGCTCGTCGGCCAGGAAGTCGTGACGCTCTCGACCACGCCCGCCTGGGTCGACGGCAAGCTCACGCCGCGGCCGATGTCGCTGCGCGTCTTCGCCGCCCGCACCGCGAACGGCTGGCAGATCATGCCCGGAGGCTTCGCCCGCATCGGCGCCAGCGACGATGTCGAGGCGATCGCCATGCAATCCGGCGGTGCCGCCGCCGACGTCTGGATTGTCAGCGACAAGCCGGTCGAGCGCCATACGCTTCTGCCGGCCGAAGGCAGCTTCACCCGCAACATGCCGGGCAGCCTGCCGAGCCGCGCGGCGGACAATCTCTTCTGGCTCGGCCGTTACATCGAGCGGGCCGAAGGCGCACTGCGCATCCTGCGCGCCTGGCACGCCCGCTATGCCGAGGCCGCAGACCCGAACCAGCCGCTGCTGGCCGACGTCTCGGAATATCTGGCGGCGCTCGACATCGACACCGAGGAACCGGTGCCGGAAACGCTGCTGCGCAATATCGACAGCGCCGTCTACTCCGCCAGCAATATCCGCGACCGCTTCTCGCCCGATGGCTGGCTGGCGCTGAACGATCTTGCCAAGACCGCCCGCCGCTTCCGCATGACGGTTGCCGCCGGCGACGACGCCAGCCATGCGATGACCATCCTGCTCCGCAAGCTCGCGGGCTTTGCCGGTCTCGTCCACGAAAACATGTACCGCTTCACCGGCTGGCGCTTCCTGTCGCTCGGCCGCTATATCGAGCGCGGCCTGCATCTGACCCGCCTGCTCAGCCACATGTCCGGCCCCGATGCACCCGATGGCGCGCTCGACATGCTGCTCGAGATCGGCGACAGCGTCATGACCCACCGCCGCCGCTACAACGTCAACACCGCCCGGCTGACGGTGACCGACCTGCTGGCGCTCGATCCGCTCAATCCGCGCTCCATCCTCTTCCAGATGAACGAGATCCACCGCGAGGTGGAGCAGCTGCCGAACGCCTTCATCAACGGCCAGATGTCGCCCTTCTACCGCGAGGCGATGCGCCTGCATTCCGGCCTCGCCGTGATGACGCCGGAAACGATGAGCGTCGAGGTCTACAAGAAGCTGGAGCGCGAACTCGAAGCGCTCTCCGATCTGCTCGCACAGACCTATCTGGGGTGACGCCGTGCTCTACGACCTCTCGCTCCATATGGGTTACATCTACGACAGCCCGGCCTCCGGCGCCCGCCACATCATGCGGCTGATGCCGCTGTCCCTGCCCGACCGCCAGCGGCTGATCGCCGGCTCGATCACCATTTCGCCGTCACCCGACGAGCAGTCGCATTTCACCGATTTCTTCCGCCATCCCTCCACATCCTTCCTGCTGCGCTCGCCGCACGAAACGCTGGATATCCGCATGCAGGCGCGCGTCCAGGTGGAGAGCCATTCGATCGCCGCCGACTTCTCGCCGATGCTGACGGGCTTACCCGGAGAAGTCGCAGCCATCTGGTCGCTCGACCCGGAATCGCCGCACCATTTTCTGGGCGACAGCCCGCGCCTTAGCGAGACCAAGGCGATCTCCGACTACGCCCGCGGAAGCGCCGATGCCTCACGCACCGTGCTGCAGATAGCCACGGCCGTCTGCGCCCGCATCAACAAGGATTTCACCTACGACACCGAGGCGACCTCGGTGGACTCGACGCCGCTCGATGCCTTTGAGCTCAAACGCGGCGTCTGCCAGGATTTCTCTCATGTGATGATCCTGGCGCTGCGCAGCCTCGGCATCCCCGCCGGTTATGTCTCGGGCTTCCTGCGCACCATCCCCCCACCCGGCAAGGAACGCCTCGAAGGCGCCGATGCCATGCATGCCTGGGTCCGCGTCTGGTGCGGCAAGACGCTAGGCTGGGTCGAGCTCGACCCGACCAACAACATCCCTGCCAGCACCGACCATATCGTCGTCGCCTACGGCCGCGACTACAGCGATGTGGCGCCGGTGATCGGCGTGCTCAAGAGCTATGGCGGCCAGCGGGCGGTGCAGGCCGTGGATGTCGTGCCGCTGAAGCAGTGAAGCGCAAAGGCCCGTGCCATAGATATTAATGGGCCGATGTCACGAATATTCCGGCTTCAATATCAACGATGCATTGATACGCATAAGTTCTGTGCCGAAATCGTGAGTTGCATTCAATTTTAGGTTTTACCTTAAGGAGTACGGTAACAATCGGGCTGTAAACCGTCATGTTAACTCAACCCCTTTGCAGGTGACATGATGTCTCCCATTTCGACTTTGCTCTCCGAGGCATCCGCCCTGCTTCGCGATCGCTCCGGTAATTTTGGCATGGTGACCGCAATCGTCCTTCCGATTCTCTTAGGATCGGCAGGCGTTGCCATCGACATTTCGAATGTGGTCGTATCCCAACGTCAGCTCCAGGTCGCGTCTGATTCTGCTGCCCTCGCGGCGGCAAGCGCCCTTGCAGACGGAAAGGTAGCCGATACGGCGGCCGCCCAGCAGCTCGCCAAGGACTTTGTCGCCGGCCAGATGGCAAACTACCTCAGCGCAAGCGATGTGGCCTATCTGAAGAACAATGTCACCGTGAACATCGTGACAACCACGACGGCGACCGGCAAGAACTACAAGGTCAACGTCAGCGCATCTTACAACATGGGTCTGACACCGCTGATGAGCGTCTTTGGTAAGAAGACGGTTTCGCTCGCGAGCAACAGCGCTACGACCAGCGGCACGAGCGATACCAAGACCGCGCTTTCGATGGAGCTTGTTCTCGATCAATCCGGTTCGATGGGCTACAACACAAGCACCTGCGACACTTATAAAAAGAACGGCAGCTGCAAGACATACGTCATCAAGATCGAAGCTCTCAAGGCGGCGGCGGTTAAGCTGTTTGACGCGCTAGACAAAGCCGATCCCCAGCATGCGCTGGTTCGCACGGGTGTCATATCGTACAACAACGGCATTACACGCGATAACAACAACAAGATTATCGGCATCAGCCCGATGAACTGGGGTACATCGGTCGGTCGAACCTATGTATCGACATTGACGGCCAACGGCGGCACCGACGCAACAGAGCCCATGCAGTCCGCCACAACAGCCATCCAGAAGAAGGCCGATGGCTCCGACACCGAGGCGGTGGAACATACCAAGAAGGGCAATACAACGGTCGATCGCTATATCGTACTGATGACGGACGGTGAAATGACCGGCAACAGCTCCGATTGGAACAGTACAAAGGACAAGAACGTCCGCGACGCGTGCGACGCATCCAAGAAGGCCGGCATTCAGATCTTCACCGTCGCTTTCATGGCGCCGGACAACGGCAAGAGCCTGCTGAGATATTGTGCATCGTCGGGCAGCAATTACTTCGAAGCCGAGACGATGGAAGATCTCGTCGATGACTTCGACAGCATTGCACAGACCGCAACCCGTGCGCTGACTCTTCTGACCAACTAACCCGCCCAAATCCTCCCAAAACAAAAGCCGCTCCGGAACAAACCGGGGCGGCTTTTCGTTGTCTGCTAATCCTCTGTATCAAATCGGGAAAATCGATTGAAATCAAGTCCCGGGGCGGAGGGGAATGTGAAGGTTTCGCAAATTTTTGCTTTGGTTAAATCGGCTGTTGCAAGTGCTTGGTAACGGTGCATAAACTGACAGTATTCGTGTGTGTGACAAAGCGATTACCTCAGGCATAACATACTGAAATCCAATCAAAATTGGCGAGACCTGACGATGAACACAGCTTCCAAGCCGACCATCCCCTCCCCCGCTCCTCGCAGCTCCCGGCCTGAAATTCTTGCAGAAGAAATTATTGAGCGCCTCACATACCGCATCGGCAAGGATGCCAAAGTCGCCAAGCCGCATGACTGGCTGACCGCCACGATCCTCGTTGTACGCGACCGCATCATCGACAAGTGGATGGACTCCACGCGCAAGGTTTACGCCACGGGCGACAAGCGCGTTTACTATCTATCCCTCGAGTTCCTCATCGGCCGCCTGATGCGCGATGCCGTCTCCAATCTCGGCCTGATGGAAGAGGTGCGCGATGCGCTGACCTCTCTCGGCGTCGATATCAACGTCATTGCCGGCCTTGAGCCGGATGCCGCTCTCGGCAACGGCGGCCTTGGCCGTCTCGCCGCCTGTTTCATGGAATCGATGGCAACGGTTGATGTCCCCGCCTATGGCTATGGCATCCGCTATGTCCACGGCCTGTTCCGCCAGCAGCTGGCCGACGGCTGGCAGGTCGAGCTGCCGGAAAGCTGGCTCGCCCACGGCAATCCCTGGGAATTCGAGCGCCGCGAAAGCGCCTATGAAATCGGCTTCGGCGGCGCTGTGGAAGTCGTCGGCGATCACGATGGCGAACCGCGTTATGTCTGGAAGCCCGCCGAGCGCGTCATCGCCGCCGCCTTCGATACGCCGGTGGTCGGCTGGCGCGGCAAGCGCGTCAATACGCTCCGCCTCTGGTCGGCCCAGCCGATCGATCCGATCCTGCTCGACGCCTTCAATGCCGGCGACCATATCGGCGCGCTGCGCGAGAGCAACAAGGCCGAAAGCCTGACCCGCGTTCTCTACCCGGCAGACGCAACGCCCGCCGGGCAGGAGCTGCGCCTACGCCAGGAATTCTTCTTCTCGTCCGCTTCACTGCAGGACATCCTGCGCCGCCACCTGCAGCAATATGAGGATTTCACCTCGCTGCCCGACAAGGTCGCGATCCAGCTGAACGACACGCACCCGGCGGTCTCGGTGGCCGAGCTCACCCGCCTGCTCTGCGACGTTCACGGCCTCGATTTCGAAACCGCCTTCGATATCGTCCGCCGCACGATCTCCTACACCAACCACACCCTGCTGCCGGAAGCGCTGGAAACCTGGCCGATCCCGCTCTTCGAGCGCCTGCTGCCGCGCCACATGCAGCTGATCTATGCGATCAATGCCAAGGTTCTGGTCGAGGCGCGCCGCGAGAAGAACTTCTCCGACACCGAAATCCGCTCGATCTCGCTGATCGACGAAAGCGGCGATCGCCGCGTGCGCATGGGCAACCTCGCCTTCGTCGGCTCGCATTCGATCAACGGCGTCTCGGCGCTGCATACCGACCTGATGAAGGTCACGGTCTTTGCCGACCTGCACAAGCTCTATCCTGACCGCATCAACAACAAGACCAACGGCATCACGCCGCGCCGCTGGCTTCAGCAGTGCAATCCGGGGCTGACGGGCCTGATCCGCGAAGCGATCGGCGACGAATTCATGGACGACGCAGAGAAGCTGAAGCCGCTCGATAAGTTCGCGAGCGATCCGGCTTTCCAGCAGAAGTTCGCCGCCGTGAAGCGCGCCAACAAGGTGGCGCTCTCCAATCTCGTTGCCAGCCGCATGGGCGTGAAGCTCGATCCGTCGGCGATGTTCGACATCCAGATCAAGCGCATCCACGAATACAAGCGCCAGCTGCTGAACGTCATCGAAGCCGTGGCGCTCTACGACCAGATCCGCTCGCATCCGGAAATGGACTGGACGCCGCGCGTAAAACTCTTCGCCGGCAAGGCGGCGCCGAGCTATCACAATGCCAAGCTGATCATCAAACTGATCAACGATGTGGCCCGCACGGTCAACAACGACCCGGCCGTCCGTGGCCTCCTGAAGGTCGTCTTCGTGCCGAACTACAACGTCTCGCTGGCCGAAGTCATGGTTCCCGCAGCCGACCTTTCCGAGCAGATCTCGACGGCCGGCATGGAAGCATCCGGCACCGGTAATATGAAATTCGCACTGAACGGCGCACTGACCATCGGCACGCTCGATGGCGCCAATGTCGAAATGCGCGACAATGTCGGCGACGACAACATCGTCATCTTCGGGCTGCAGGCCGACGAAGTGGCTAAGGTGCGCAGCGACGGCCACAATCCGCGTGAAATCATCGAAAGGTCGCGCGAGCTGTCTCAGGCGCTCGCCTCGATCGCCGGCGGCGTCTTCTCGCCTGACGACCGCAACCGCTACACCCAGCTGATCGACGGCATCTACTCGCACGACTGGTTCATGGTCGCCGCCGATTTCGACGCCTATGCCGCTGCCCAGCGCGAGGTCGACCAGATCTGGAACAACCAGTCGTCCTGGTACACCAAGACGATCAACAACACGGCACGGATGGGCTGGTTCTCCTCCGACCGCACGATCCGGCAATATGCCGACGAGATCTGGAGAGCCGGATGAAAACGCCGAAAGCCACCCCTGAGGTAAAGCGTCCCTGGGAAATTTCGGCAGACGAAATCGCGGCGATTCTCGCTGGCTCGCATGCAAATCCTTTTGCCGCGCTCGGCGTGCATCAGGCGGGTGACAGCTATGCCGCCCGCTGCTTCATTCCCGGCGCGGAGGAAGTCACCGCCATGTCGCTCGATGGCACTGTCATCGGCGAACTGACACAGCTTCACCCGGATGGCTTCTTTGCCGGACCGGTGAAACTCACCAAGCAGCAGCCGGTGCGCTATCGCGCCCGCAAAGGCGATGCGGAATGGGCCGTCACCGACCCTTACAGCTTCGGCCCGGTTCTCGGCCCGATGGACGACTATTACGTTCGTGAAGGCTCGCATCTGCGCCTTTTCGACAAGATGGGCGCCCACTGGATCAAGCATGAAGGCGCGCAAGGCATCCACTTCGCCGTCTGGGCGCCGAATGCCCAGCGCGTCTCCGTCGTCGGTGATTTCAACAATTGGGATGGCCGCCGCCACGTCATGCGCTTTCGCTCCGGCGCCGGCATCTGGGAGATCTTCGCCCCTGATGTGCCGACCGGTGTGCCCTACAAGTTCGAGATCCGCGGCAATGACGGCGTGCTCTTGCCGCTGAAGGCCGACCCCTTCGCCCGCCGCAGCGAGCTGCGCCCGAAGACCGCTTCGGTCACCGCGCCGGAACTTCTGCAGGAATGGGAGGATGCCGCCCATCTCAAACACTGGCGCGAGACCGACAAGCGCCGCCAGCCGATCTCCATCTACGAGGTCCATGCCGGCTCATGGCAGCGCCGCCAGGACGGCACGTTCCTGTCCTGGGATGAACTCGCCAATACGCTGATCCCCTATGTCACGGATATGGGCTTCACGCACATCGAATTCCTGCCGATCACCGAACATCCCTACGACCCCTCCTGGGGCTACCAGACGACCGGCCTCTATTCGCCGAGCGCCCGCTTCGGCGAGCCGGAGGGTTTTGCTCGTTTCGTCAACGGCTGCCACAAGGTCGGCATCGGCGTCATCCTCGACTGGGTGCCGGCGCATTTCCCGACCGACGAGCACGGCCTCGGCTGGTTCGACGGCACGGCGCTTTACGAGCATGAGGATCCCCGCAAGGGCTTCCATCCGGACTGGAACACGGCGATCTACAATTTCGGCCGCACCGAAGTCCTCTCCTATCTGGTCAACAACGCGCTCTACTGGGCCGAGAAATTCCATCTCGACGGCCTGCGCGTCGATGCCGTCGCCTCGATGCTCTATCTCGACTATTCGCGCAAACACGGCGAATGGATCCCGAACGAATATGGCGGCAATGAAAACCTCGAGGCCGTGCGCTTCCTGCAGGACATGAACATGCGCATCTACGGGGAACACCCCGGCGTCATGACCATTGCCGAGGAATCGACGTCCTGGCCCAAGGTCTCGCAACCCGTCCATGAAGGCGGCCTCGGCTTCGGCTTCAAGTGGAACATGGGCTTCATGCACGACACGCTGAGCTACATGAAGCGCGATCCCATTCATCGCCGCCATCATCATAACGAACTCACCTTCGGCCTGCTCTACGCCTATTCCGAAAATTTCGTCCTGCCGCTCTCGCATGACGAAGTCGTGCACGGCAAAGGATCGCTGATCGCCAAGATGCCGGGCGACGACTGGCAGAAATTCGCAAACCTGCGCGCATATTACGCCTTCATGTGGGGCTATCCCGGCAAGAAGCTGCTGTTCATGGGCCAGGAATTCGCCCAGTGGAGTGAATGGAGCGAGGCGACCTCGCTCGACTGGAACCTGCTGCAATACCGCATGCATGAAGGCATGCGCCGCCTGGTGCGCGATCTCAACCTCACCTACCGCTCGAAGCCTGCACTTCATGCCCGCGATTGCGAGGGCGAAGGCTTCGAATGGCTGATCGCCGACGATCACGAGAACTCGGTCTTCGCATGGCTGCGCAAGGCACCGGATCAGAAGCCCGTGGCCGTCATCACCAATTTCACCCCTGTTTACCGCGAGAACTACTCGATCCGCCTGCCTTTCGAGGGGCGCTGGCGCGAAATCCTCAATACCGATGCCGATATCTATGGCGGCAGCGGCAAGGGCAATGGCGGGCGCGTGCAAGCCGTCAACGCCGGTGGCACCATCGCCGCCACGATCACCTTGCCGCCGCTGGCGACGATCATGCTTGAACCCGAGACTTGAAGACTGGTGGGAGGAGTAGACTATGGTAGAGAAGCGCATTCAGCCACTTGCCCGTGATGCAATGGCTTACGTTCTGGCCGGCGGTAGAGGAAGCCGCCTGAAGGAACTCACCGACCGCCGAGCCAAGCCTGCGGTCTATTTCGGCGGCAAGGCGCGCATCATCGACTTCGCGCTGTCCAACGCGCTGAATTCCGGCATCCGCCGCATCGGCGTCGCCACCCAGTACAAGGCGCACTCGCTGATCCGCCACATGCAGCGCGGCTGGAACTTCTTCCGGCCGGAACGCAATGAGAGCTTCGACATTCTGCCGGCCTCCCAGCGCGTTTCCGAAACGCAGTGGTATGAAGGCACCGCCGACGCGGTCTATCAGAACATCGACATCATCCAGGATTACGGCGTCGAGTACATGGTCATCCTTGCCGGCGACCACGTCTACAAGATGGACTACGAATACATGCTGCAGCAGCATGTCGATTCCGGCGCCGACGTCACCATCGGCTGCCTTGAAGTGCCGCGCATGGAAGCGACCGGCTTCGGCGTCGTCCATGTCGACGAGACCGACCGGATCATCGACTTCGTCGAGAAGCCCGCTGATCCGCCATCGATCCCCGGCAAGCCGGAAAGCTCCTTCGCGTCGATGGGCATCTATGTCTTCCACACGAAGTTCCTGATCGATGCCCTGCGGCGCGATGCCGCCGATCCGAATTCCAGCAAGGACTTCGGCAAGGACATCATCCCCTATATCGTGAAGAACGGTAAGGCCGTCGCCCACCGCTTCGCCCAGTCCTGCGTCCGTTCCGATTTCGAGAACGAGCCCTACTGGCGTGACGTCGGCACGATCGAAGCCTACTGGCAGGCCAATATCGACCTGACGGCTATCGTTCCCGATCTCGATATCTACGACAAGTCCTGGCCGATCTGGACCTATGCCGAGATCACCCCGCCGGCGAAATTCGTCCACGACGACGAGAACCGCCGCGGTTCGGCAACGTCCTCGGTTGTCGCCGGCGATTGCATCATTTCGGGCGCCAGCCTCAACAAGAGCCTTCTCTTCACCGGCGTTCGCGCTAATTCCTATTCGAAACTGGAAGGCGCGGTCGTTCTGCCGAGCGTCAAGATCGGCCGCCGCGCCCAGCTGAAGAACGTCGTGATCGATCATGGCGTCGTCATCCCGGAAGGCCTCATCGTCGGTGAGGATCCGGTACTCGATGCCAAGCGCTTCCGGCGGACTGATAGCGGTATTTGCCTGATCACGCAGCCCATGATCGATAAGTTGGATCTTTAAACATATGAAAGTCCTTTCGGTTTCGTCCGAAGTCTTCCCTTTGATCAAAACAGGGGGGCTCGCCGATGTGGCGGGCGCCCTGCCCATCGCTCTCAAGCGGTTCGGTATCGAGACGAAGACCCTCATGCCCGGCTATCCCGCCGTCATGCGGGCCATTCGCAATCCGGTCGTCCGCCTTCAGTTCGATGATCTCCTGGGAGAGCCTGCGACGGTTCTGGAAGTGCAGCACGAGGGTCTCGATATCCTCGTGCTCGATGCCCCCGCCTATTACGATCGCCCGGGCGGTCCCTATCTGGACCAGACCGGCAAGGACTATCCCGACAACTGGCGGCGCTTTGCCGCCCTGTCTCTGGCAGGCGCCGAGATCGCTGCCGGCCTGATGCCCGACTGGCGCCCGGATCTCGTCCATGCCCATGACTGGCAGGCGGCACTCACGCCCGTCTACATGCGCTACTACCCGACGCCGGAACTGCCGAGCGTTCTCACCGTCCACAACATCGCCTTCCAGGGCCAGTTCGGCGCCGAGATCTTCCCCGGTCTTCGCCTGCCGCCGCATGCCTTCTCGACCGAGAGCATCGAATATTACGGCCATATCGGCTATCTCAAGGGCGGCCTGCAGACTTCTTGGGCGATCACCACGGTCAGTCCGTCCTATGCGGACGAAATCCTGACGCCGGAATTCGGCATGGGTCTCGAGGGCGTCATCGCCAGCCGCCGCGACGCGCTGCACGGCATCGTCAACGGTATCGACGCCGATATCTGGAACCCGGCGACCGACCCAGTCGTCCACACCCATTACGGCCCGGCGACGCTGAAGAACCGCGCCGAGAATCGCAAGTCGATCTCCGAATTCTTCCGCCTGCACGACGACGACGCGCCGATCTTCTGCATCATCAGCCGCCTGACCTGGCAGAAGGGTATGGACCTGATCGCCGCGACGGCCGACCAGATCGTCGCGCTCGGCGGCAAGCTCGCCATTCTCGGCTCCGGCGATCCGGCGCTCGAAGGCTCGCTGCTCGCCGCTGCCGCCCGCCATCCCGGCCGCATCGGCATCTCGATCGGCTATAACGAGCCGATGTCCCACCTGATGCAGGCCGGCTGCGATGCGATCATCATCCCCTCGCGATTCGAGCCATGCGGCCTGACGCAGCTCTATGGCCTGCGCTATGGCTGCGTGCCGATCGTCGCCCGCACCGGCGGCCTGAACGACACGGTAATCGATGCTAACCATGCCGCGCTTGCGGCTAAAGTTGCGACAGGAATACAGTTTTCTCCCGTCACGGCTGAGGGTATGCTACAGGCCATCCGCCACGCGATGACGCTCTATGCGGATCAAAAAGTCTGGACCCAACTGCAAAAGCAGGGCATGAAATCGGATGTCTCGTGGGAGAAGAGCGCCGAACGCTACGCTGCCCTGTATTCAAGCCTCGCCCCGAAAGGCAAGTGACAGAAAATGAACAAGTCCGTATCCACCACGCCCTACCAGGATCAGAAACCCGGCACCTCGGGTCTCCGCAAGAAGGTCCCGGTCTTCCAGCAGCCGAACTATGCTGAGAATTTCATCCAGTCTATTTTTGATTCGCTGGAAGGCTACCAGGGCAAGAGCCTCGTCATCGGTGGTGACGGACGCTACTACAACCGCGAAGTCATCCAGAAGGCGATCAAGCTCGCCGCCGCCAATGGCTTCGGCAAGGTCATCGTCGGCAAGGGCGGCATTCTCTCGACGCCCGCCGCTTCCCACATCATCCGCAAGTACAAGGCGTTCGGCGGCATCATCCTGTCTGCCAGCCACAATCCCGGCGGCCCGACCGAAGATTTTGGCATCAAGTACAATGTCAGCAACGGCGGCCCGGCCCCTGAAAAGATCACCGACGCGATCTATGCGCGAACCAAGGTTATCGACAGCTACAAGATCGCCGACTTCTCCGACGTCAATATCGACCGCATCGGCAAGGAAGAGCTTCCGGGCGGCATGATCCTCTCGGTCATCGACTCGGTCGAAGACTACGCCGCGATGATGGAAGAGCTGTTCGATTTCGGCGCCATCCGTAACCTGATCAGCCTCGGCTTCCGCATCGCCTTCGATGCGATGAGCGCCGTCACCGGCCCCTATGCCAAGGAAATCTTCGAGAACCGCCTCGGCGCGCCGCTCGGTTCCGTGCGCAATTTCATGCCGCTGCCCGATTTCGGCGGCCACCACCCGGACCCGAACCCGGTTCACTGCAAGGAACTCTACGACGAGATGATGGGCGACGACGCCCCTGATTTCGGCGCAGCCTCCGACGGCGACGGCGACCGCAACCTGATCGTCGGCCGCGGCATCTTCGTCACCCCGTCCGACAGCCTGGCGATCCTCGCCGCCAACGCCAACCTGGCGCCCGGCTATTCGGGCGGCCTCGCCGGCATCGCCCGCTCCATGCCGACCTCGGGCGCCGCTGACCGCGTCGCCGAAAAGCGCGGCATCGGCATCTACGAAACGCCGACCGGCTGGAAGTTCTTCGGCAACCTGCTCGACGCCGGCATGGCGACGATCTGCGGTGAGGAAAGTGCCGGCACCGGTTCGAACCACGTCCGTGAAAAGGACGGCCTCTGGGCCGTGCTGCTCTGGCTGAACATCCTTGCCGTGCGCGGCGAGAGCGTTCAGGACGTCGTCACCCAGCATTGGCAGACCTACGGCCGCAACTACTATTCGCGCCACGACTACGAAGGCGTGGATACCGATGCCGCAAACGGCCTGATAGACAATCTGCGCGCCCAGCTTCCGACGCTGCCGGGCAAGACCATCGGCAGCCTGACGGTCGAGAAGGCGGACGATTTTGCCTATCACGATCCGGTCGACAAGTCGGTCAGCGAGCACCAGGGCATCCGCATCCTCTTCAAGGGCGGCTCGCGCGTCGTCTTCCGTCTTTCCGGCACTGGCACGTCTGGCGCAACCCTGCGCGTCTATATCGAGCGTTACGAGCCGGATTCGAGCCGGCACAATATCGAAACGCAGGAGGCGCTGGCCGACCTGATCGCCGCCGCGGAGGCCATCGCCGACATCCGCAAGCGTACGGGCCGGGACGCACCTTCCGTCATCACCTGACCGGGGGCACATGCGGGCAGACAACAGGGCACAAGGCGGCGCCGTTCTTTTCGAAACCGGCGTCGAGTTCACAGTCTGGTCGCACCACGCCGCAGAGATCCAGCTCTGCCTTTTCGACAAGAGCGGCAACAAGGAAGTCGCGCGCCTGCCCATGGCGCGCGAGGACGGCCACTTCCACCGCCTCTTCGTCGACAACCTGAAGGAGGGCGCGCGCTACGGCCTGCGCGCCGATGGCATCTATTCGCCTGATAACGGCCTCTGGTTCGATCCCTCGAAACTCCTCGTCGACCCCTATGCCAAGGAGCTGGACCGGCCGTTCAAGCACAATCCGCGCCTGGGCATCTTGGGCGAAGACACCCAGGATCTGATGCCGAAGGCGATCGTCACCCGCGATCAGAAGGCAAAGCCCGGCAAGCCGCTTTTCCGCTCTGGCGGTTTCATCTACGAAGTGGCCGTGAAACCCTTCACCATCCTGCACCCTGATGTACCCGAAAAGCAGCGCGGCACGGTCGCGGCGCTGGCCCATCCCTCGATCATCGCCCACCTGAAGCGGATCGGCGTCGATGCGATCGAGCTGATGCCTATCACCGCCTGGATCGACGAGCGCCATCTGCCGCCGCTCAATCTCACAAATGGCTGGGGCTATAACCCTGTCGCCTTCATGGCGCTCGATCCGCGCCTCTGCCCTGGCGGCATGGCCGAGCTCAGGGATACGGTCGCCAAGCTGCATGCCGAAGGCATCGCCGTCATCCTCGACCTCGTCTTCAACCATACCGGCGAGAGCGACCGCTATGGCACGACGCTGTCGCTGCGCGGTCTGGACAACCTCTCCTTCTACCACCACCTGCCCGGCCGCAACGGCGAACTCGTCAACGACACCGGAACCGGCAACACCGTCGCCTGCGACCACCCCTATGTTCGACAGCTGATCATCGACAGCCTCAGCCATTTCGTGCTCGGCGCCGGCATCGATGGCTTCCGCTTCGATCTGGCGCCGGTCCTCGGCCGGACCGCCAACGGCTTCGAAGGCCGCGGCCAGACGCTGACCGCGCTCCTCGCCGACGAAATCCTTGCCGACCGCGTCATGATCGCCGAGCCCTGGGATATCGGCCCCGGCGGCTACCAGCTCGGCAATTTCCCTGCGCCCTTCCTGGAATGGAACGACCGCGTCCGCGACGACATCCGCTGCTATTGGCGCGGCGACGACTGGAAGACCGGGCCGCTCGCAACGGCACTCGCCGGCTCCTCGGATATTTTCGGCCGCGATGGCCGCCAGGCGACCCGCAGCGTCAATTTCCTCGCCGCCCATGACGGCTTCACGCTGAAAGACCTCGTCTCCTATAACGGCAAGCACAACGAGGCGAATGGCGAGGCCAACCGCGACGGCCATAACGAGAACCACTCGTGGAACAACGGCGTCGAGGGCGAGACGAAATATCCCGATATCAACGCCAGACGCCGCGCCGACCTGATGGCGCTGATCGCCACGCTCTTCGCCAGCCGCGGCAGCATCATGCTGACGGCAGGCGACGAAGGCGGCCGCACCCAGCGCGGCAACAACAACGCCTATTGCCAGGACAACGAGATCACCTGGGTCGACTGGAAGACGCTGGACGACGAGCTGATCGCCCACACGGCCTTCGTCTCCAGTCTCAGAAAGCGCTTCTCGGTCTTCTCCGAAAGCAACTTCTTCACCGGCAACGGCGATGTCGCTTGGCTCTCTCCGTCGGGTCAACCGATGACGACGGGCGAATGGGAAACACCGAACCTTGCCTCTTTCGGCATGATGCTCGCGACCCGGGACGGAACCGCGCGCAAGATCGTGCGCCTTGCCATCGCTTTCAACCGCTCGAACGATCCCCTTCCCTTCACGCTACCGGCCGGATCCGGATGGCGCGAGCTCAGCCGCTCGGGCAGCAAAAAAGTGGCGGCGGCAGTAACCCTTCCCGCCCGCAGCGCTATGTTCTATCTGGAAAATTAGGCTTCCCGGCCATCCCCGGTGAATCCTTGTCGCAAACGTCACAAAGGCGCGATAAGGCTTCACGCCTGCGGCCGTTTTGACGAGGACTGAATGGGTAAGGAAATTGCACTCGCCGACGTGATGGGTCTCGTCGGCACCGAGACCGGCGTGTCCGACTGGATCACGGTCGACCAGACGATGATCGACGCCTTCGCCGGCGCCACCAACGATCACCAATTCATCCATACCGATCCGGAACGCGCGGCCGCCGAAAGCCCCTATGGCGGAACGATCGCTCACGGCTTCCTGACGCTCTCGCTGCTCTCGGCGATGAATTTCGACGCCCTGCCGAAGATCCGCGAACAGACGATGGGCATCAACTACGGCTTCGACAAGATCCGCTTTATGTCGCCGGTCAAATGCGGCGCCCGCATCCGCGCCCGCTTCACCCTCGCCGACGCCCGCCTGCGCGGCGCAGCGATGATGATGACGACCTACGAAGTGACGGTCGAAATCGAAAACGAGAAGAAGCCCGCGCTGACGGCGACCTGGATCACCATCGCACAGTTTGATCCGAAGGATCGGCCGGAGGTCTAAGAAGGAGCCGCCGGATCACTCCGGCGGCAATAGCAATTTAATGCGCCGCGTCTTCCGCGCCATCGGCGAGCAGGCCGAAGACGAAGTCGGCGAAGGAGCGCCAGCACTCGACGCGGAACGTATCGTCCTCCGTGCGGAAGATGACGATCTCGGCCTTGCCGAAGATGGTGCGCGAGCAGGCTCCAACCGGGAAAGCGGCAAGCGACAGGTCCTGCGGGCAGCCGGAGGCGAGCGCCAGTTCGGCGCCCGGGCCGGAAACGATGATGCCGACATTGCGGTGCGAGACATCGGTTGCCGAATGCAAGACGCCGGCACCGGCAAGCGCACCCATAAGGTCGCCGCCATTCTCGTCGATGACCAGCCATTCATCCGGACCGATCCAGAGAACCGAGCGGCCATTGGCGCGGCCGGAGGTCTTCGGTGCGTTCGGGATGGTAACGCCGAGCGCCGACGACAGGGCCGAAAGCGAAGCCTGCGGCGCACGCAGCGCAACGCGGGTGGCGTTTGCAGCGGGTGTCAGGCGTACGGCCCAGGAGCCGCCCTGACGGCCGGCGAGAACGGATCTACGGGTTGCGGTCTCAGCCATTGATCCGGCCTCCTTCCTTGTCAAAGAACACCATGTCAGTCACCTCGACGGCGATCGTCTTGTCCGGCATCGGGATATAGAGCGTCTCGCCCATGCGCGCGCGGCCACCGGCGACAAGCGCGAAGGCGATCGACCGGCCGCAATTTTCCGACCAGTAGGATGAGGTCACGTGGCCGAGCATCGTCATCGGCTTCGGCTCGTTCGGATTGGCGACGACCTGCGCGCCTTCTTCCAGAACGACCTTCGGATCCTTGGTGACGAGACCGACCAGCTGCTTGCGGCCTTCCTTCGTCAGGTCGATGCGCTTCAGGCCGCGGATACCGACGAAATCGGTCTTCTTCTTGGACACAGCCCAGGAGAGACCGGCATCGTCAGGTGTCACCGTGCCGTCGGTATCCTGACCGACGATGATGTAGCCCTTTTCGGCGCGCAGCACGTGCATCGTCTCGGTACCGTAGGCGCAGGCTCCGAGCGGCTCGGCATTGGCCCAGACAGCTTCGAGAACGGCCTGGCCGTAATCGGCAGGCACGTTGATTTCGAAACCGGCTTCACCGGTGAACGAGACGCGGAACAAACGGGCCGGAACACCCATGACCTTGCACTCGGCAACGCTCATGTGCGGGAAGGCTTCGTTGGAAATATCGACGCCTTCAACGAGCGGAGCGATGATCTCGCGCGCCTTCGGACCCTGAACCGCGATAACCGCCCATTGTTCGGTGACCGAGGTCAGCCAGACGTTCAAATGCGGGAACTCAGTCTGCAGGTAGTCTTCCATGTGGTTGAGAACGCGCGGCGCACCGCCGGTCGTCGTCGTCACGTGGAAGCGATCCTCGCTGAGGCGGCCGACGACGCCGTCGTCGTAAACGAAGCCGTCTTCACGGGTCATGATGCCGTAGCGGCACTTGCCGGGCTTCAGCGTGTCCCAGGCGTTGGTGTACATCAGGTTCATGAACTGAGCCGCATCGGGACCGACAACCTCGATCTTGCCGAGGGTCGAGGCGTCGAAGACACCCGCGACGTCACGCGCCGTCTTGCACTCACGCGCAACGGCCTGATGCATGGTTTCGCCCGCACGCGGATAGAACCAGGCACGCTTCCAGTTGCCGACGTCCTCGAACACGGCGCCCTGGGCCTCTTCCCACTGGTGGAGCGGCGTCTTGCGCGTCGGATCGAACAGCTCGCCGCGCGAATGCGCAATCAGCGTGCCGTAGGTAACTGGCGTATAAGGCGCGCGGAAGGTCGTGAGGCCCACCTGCGGAATGTCCTTGCCCAGCATTTCGGCGGCAATCGCCAGGCCGTGCATGTTGGACAGCTTGCCCTGGTCGGAAGCCATGCCGTTCGTCGTGAAGCGCTTGATGTGCTCGATCGAATGCATGCCTTCGCGAACCGCGAGGCGGATATCCTTGGCGCAGACATCGTGCTGGAAGTCGATGAAAGCCTTGGCGCTGGTCTCCGGACCCGCACCCTCGGCAGCGCCGATCATGCCGCCCGTCCACTGGAAGGCCTGCTCGGCCGAGATGCTGATCTTGCCGCCAGCCTGCTTGCCCGATGCCTGTGCCATCAGTTCACCGGCAGCGAGCGACTCTTCGATCGTCTGCTGCAGATCGTCGGTACCGTTGCAGGCGCCGACAGAGAGGCATTCCTGGGCGTAGGTGCCCGGCAGGAAACGCTCGGTTTCCGGCTCGAACTTCACCTTGCCGCGCGACTGCGAGAACAGATGCACCGATGGCGTCCAGCCGGCCGAAACCAGCAGCGCGTCGATGGCGATCTTGCGCGGCGAACCGCCGCCATTGCGCACGACGCTCATCGAGGAGACGCGCAGCTTGCCTGCCGTGTCGATGACGGCATGGCCGGGCAGCACTTCGATGCCGAGCGAACGTGCCTCGGCGAGAACAGCGGCACCCGGCTGCGGACGGCAATCGACGATCGCGGCAATCGCCACACCGGCGCGCTTCAGATCGAAGGCCGCTTCATATGCCGAGTCATGCGCCGTATAGACGCCAACCTTGGCGCCGACTGCAACCCCGTACTGGTTGAGATACATGCGGGCGGCGGAGGCCAGCATGATGCCCGGACGGTCGTTGTTGGCGAACACCATATGGCGCTCGATCGAGCCGTTGGCGAGGATGACGCGCTTGGCACGGACCTGCCACAGACGTTCGCGCGGCAGATCGCGACCGGGCTTGGCCATATGGTCGGTGACGCGCTCGGCAAGCGCGATGAAATTGTGGTTGTAATAGCCGAACGCAGTCGTGCGGGTCAGCACCTGGACATTGTCCATCGAGCGCAGCTTGGCAGCCGTCTGTTGCGCCCAGGTGTAACCGTCGACGCCGTCGATCTTCACGCCGCTGTCGTAGCGCAGCGCGCCGCCGACATCGGCCTGCTCGTCGCAGATGATGACACTGGCACCGGCTTCCGCAGCCGCAAGTGCCGCCGAAAGACCGGCAACGCCGGCACCGGCAACCAGCACGTCGCAATGCGCATAGCGGCTGGCATAGTGATCGGGATCGGCTTCGGTTGGCGCAACACCGAGACCAGCCGCACGGCGGATCATCGGCTCATAAATGTGCTTCCACGCAGCCTTCGGCCACATGAAGGTCTTGTAGTAGAAGCCGGCCGCGAAGAAAGGCGACATCAGATTGTTGACGCCGCCGATGTCGAAGGCCAGCGACGGGAAGCGGTTCTGCGACTTGACGATCATGCCGTCGAAGACTTCCTGAACCGTGGCGCGCACGTTCGGCTGTTTGCGGGCGCTGTCGCGGGCAACGTCGATCAGCGCATTCGGCTCTTCCGCACCGGCCGACAGGATGCCGCGCGGACGGTGATACTTGAACGAGCGGCCGACGAGGTGAATGCCGTTGGCAATCAGCGCCGAGGCGACGGTATCGCCTTCAAGCGCGGTATAGCTCTTGCCGTCGAAGGTGAAACGAGCGGTCTTGGCAGGCGTCAGGCGGCCCTTGCCGGCAATACGGTTTGCGCCACTCATTTCGCGTCTCCCTCGGTCGCTTGGGTTTCGACGGGGGCGTGCGGGATGGTGGCCGCGCCAATATCCGGCTTCGGCTCGCCTGCCTTGTACGTCTTGATGAATTTGTCGCTGATCGTGTCGCGCGCCGCATTGAAGAAGCGGCCGCAGCCATGCATGTGGCGCCAGCGCTCGAAGATCAGGCCCTTCGGGTTGTCGCGCAGGAAGAAATATTCCTCGAAAGCCTCATCGGAGATCGAGGCGATATCGGTAGGGCGGGCGATATGCGCATCGCCGGCGCCGCGGAATTCGAGCTCGGAGCGCTCTTCCTGACAATATGGGCAGTAGATCAGTAGCATTTGATACCCGTCTTAGAGTTCCGATCCGGACACGATGGTTCCGGGAGGTTGATTGCAAAGCCGCCTGCCAAGCGCGACATAGGGGCCGATCCGTTTGAGCAGCTGCTCGAAATTGTCATAGGGCTTCAGCACATCCGTTATTCCGATATTTGCGAAAGCCATTCCGTATAAGTCCGTGTCGATCACGTAGGCCCGGTCTTTGGAGCCACCCTCCGACGGCAGGAAATAGACCGCCGGCTGGTGGAAAACGAAAGCGCAGGCGAGCATCCCGCTATCTGCGACAAAGGGCCAATCCTTCTCGCCCCCTGCCCGCTCGATCTTCTGAAGCCGGAAATCCTGGGCTTCCGGCACGACATTGCCAGCGGGCACCGCCCCCATGACAAGTCCTGCCGAAAGGAGGACCTCCGCAATCATCAGTGCGCAACGGCGGCAGCCGCTGCCTCGTCGATCAGGCGGCCGGTGCGGAAGCGGTCCAGCGTCAGCCCGGCATTGAACTTGTGCGGCTCATCGCGGGCGATGAGATGCGCAAACAGGTTCGCCGAACCCGGCGTCGCCTTGAAGCCGCCGGTACCCCAGCCGCAGTTGACATAAAGACCCGGAACCGGCGTCTTCGACTGGATCGCCGAACGATCCGGCGTGTTGTCGACGATACCACCCCACTGGCGCATCATCTTGACGCGGCGGAACATCGGGAAGAGTTCGCAGATCGCGTCGAGCGTATGCGTGATGATCTGCAGGCCGCCGGTCTGCGAGTAGGAATTATACTGGTCCGTACCGGCGCCGATGACGAGCTCGCCCTTGTCCGACTGCGAAATATAGGCATGCACCGTGTTCGACATGACGACGCAGGGGAAGATCGGCTTCAGCGGCTCGGAAACCAGCGCCTGAAGCGGGCTCGACTGCAGCGGCACGCGGACATCGGCCATGTTCATGACGACGGTCGAGTGACCGGCAGCGGAAACGCCGATCTTCTTCGCGCCGATATAGCCGCGATTGGTCTCGACACCGGTGACGCGCCCGTCCGGTCCGCGGCGGATGCCGGTGACTTCGCAATTCTGGATAATGTGGACGCCGCGGTCGGAGGCAGCGCGAGCATAGCCCCAGGCAACCGCATCGTGACGGGCCGTGCCACCGCGGCGCTGCAGGGCGGCGCCATTGATCGGGTAACGCGCCGTCGCCGAGATATCGAGCGGCGGGCAATAGGCCTTGGCTTGCTCCGGCGTCAGCCACTCATTGTCGATGCCATAGAGGCGGTTCGCATGGATATGGCGCTTGAAGGACTGCTGGTCGTGTACATTGTGCGAGAGCATCATCACGCCGCGCGGCGAGTACATCACATTGTAGTTGAGGTCCTGGGAGAGGTTCTCCCAGAGCTTCATCGAATGCTCGTAGATGTGCATGCTCTCTTCATAGAGATAGTTCGAGCGGATGATGGTCGTGTTACGGCCGGTATTGCCGCCGCCGAGCCAGCCCTTCTCGAGCACCGCGACATTGGTGATGCCGTGCTCCTTGGCAAGGTAATAGGCAGCGCCCAGACCATGGCCGCCGCCGCCGACGATGATGACGTCGTATTCCGCGCGCGGTTCCGGAGAGGTCCACTGCTTCTCCCAGCCCTTGTGGGCTCGCAGGGCTTCTCTCGCAACGGCAAAGACCGAGTATTTCCGCATCCGCCATCATCTCCTTCAGGGACAGGCATTCTTCTTCGTGGCAATACAAATCGCAAATCCAAATGCGGCACAACGTTTCTTTTGCGACGTGGACAGGCTTTTGTTTGACATGCGCGAAATCGCTGACCGCGCGTCATGTTCACGCAATGTTGGGCAGGCATGCCGCTGCAGGGAGATTACCATGCGGTTGCTGCTAGCCGAAGACGAAGCCGAGCTTGCCGCCGTTTTGTCGGCGGCGCTGCAGAGCCACGACCTCGTCGTCGATCATGTCGCGACACTGGCCGATGCTGCCGAAGCACTGAAATCCAACCGCTACGATGCCTTGCTGCTCGATCGCAGCCTGCCGGATGGAGACGGCCTGTCGCTGCTCGGCCAGGGCCGCAGCGCCACCCTCAACGCCAGCACGCCGGCAATCATGCTGACGGCCCGCGGCGATCTCGCCGACCGGATCGAAGGGCTGGACAAGGGCGCCGACGACTATCTCGCCAAACCGTTTGCGACCGCCGAACTGATGGCACGGTTGCGCGCCGTGCTTCGCCGGCCGGGTACGCTGGAAACCGCACCGCTGAAGCTCGGCGCGCTGACATTCGATATCCTTAACCGCGAGGCCAGTGTCCGTGGCATTCCGCTCGTTCTGCCGCGCCGGGAGCTCCTGGTGCTGGAGGCGCTGATGCGCCGTGCCGGTCGGACCGTCGAACGCTCGGTGCTGGAAAATGCCGTCTACGGCATCGACGACGAGATCCAGTCGAACGCGCTCGATACGCATGTCTCCCGCCTGCGCCGCCGGCTGGAAGCCGCCGAAGCCGGTGTCGATATCCACACGATCCGCGGCGTCGGCCACCTTCTCAGGCAGACGCATCCATGAACCGCCGTTTCCCATCGCTGAAATGGCGGCTGATCCGGCGCCTCGTCGCACTACAGGCCCTGACCATCCTGTCGCTGGGAACGGCCTTTGTTCTCGGCCTCTGGAGCATGGGCTTCATCGGCATCATTGCGCCGGAT
Source organism: Rhizobium sp. Rhizsp82 (assembly GCF_047325115.1). Lineage (NCBI taxonomy): Bacteria > Pseudomonadati > Pseudomonadota > Alphaproteobacteria > Hyphomicrobiales > Rhizobiaceae > Rhizobium > Rhizobium sp. Rhizsp82. The sequence goes on from NZ_CP168570.1 coordinate 264,043, forward strand.
GAAGACGCCATTGCCAATGTCGCTTCGTCGATCGCCTGGTCCGAGAAAGGCGACCTTACGATCCGGAGCACGGCGGAGCTGGAGAAGGAGCGGACGGCGCCCGGCTTCTGGTTCATCGCCCGCAACGCCACGGGAAGCACCGTTTCCGAAGGCGCAGTTCCTGATGAGTTCAGGACGATCGCCGCAATCGGCGCCGGCATTTCGGAAGCGCGTTTCAATGGAGACGAACGAAAAGCCGATTCCATTGCTGCCAGAATGCAGGTTCTCGATACCCCTCACGGTCCGCTGACCGTGATCCTGGGACGCCAGGGCATCCTGCCGCCCGGTCGGCTGCTGCTGACACTGACCGCCCTCGCCTCAAGCGCGGTCTTTCCTGCGATCCTGCTGACCGGATTGATCACCATGGCCGTGACGCTGCTTGTGATGCGCAGCATCCCGCGCGATCTGGAAACCCTGGCAGCCGCTGCCGGGCGGATTACCGCGGAGCAGCGCGATTACCGCCTGCCGCTCGACGCAGTTCCAGCGGAGATCGCGCCGCTGGTGACCGCCATGAACGAGACCCTGACGCGTCTGGAACAAGCCTATACGCGGCAGAAGCGCTTCATGCTCTCGGCCGCCCATGAGCTGCGCACGCCGATCGCCATCCTGCAGACGCGGATCGAAACGATGGAGCGGAGCGCCGCCACCGAAAAGCTTCTTGAAGACCTCGCCCGGCTCGCGACCCTCACCGAACAGTTGCTCGACCTGCAAAGGCTGAACAGCGAACCGGCGCAGCTGAAACCGGTCGATCTTGCCGCGCTCGCCAGACGCCAGGTCGCAGACCTCGCGCCGCTGATCGTCGCAGCCGGATACGAAGCGGACTTCGACATCCAGTCGCAGCCGCAGACGATCATGGCCGATCCATCCTCTATCGAGCGCGCCATCGCCAACCTTGTGCAGAATGCCATCCGCCATGGCGGGCGGCGCGGCATGATCAGCATCCGCGTCTCGGCTCCGGCGGAAATCTCGGTAACGGACGATGGCCCGGGCATCGCGCCTGCCGATCGCGAGCGGATCTTCGAGCCCTTCCAGCGGCTGTCCGCCGATCGCGCCGGCATCGGTCTCGGCCTGCATCTCGTCCGCGAGATCGTCGAATTTCACGGTGGCGAAGTGCGCGCCGGGGAAGCGCCCGGCGGCGGCGCGCGTTTCACCATGAGTTTTCCGGTGGTCTGAGGCCGCACGCAATGTCCACATCACGTGAGCTCTCCAAGACGGGCGTCAGCAAAAGCCCCGGAGAGCTCACGATGACCAAAACCTTCCTTGCAACCTTTCTGAAGACGCTGTTCGCGGCGCCGAAAACCGTCGGAGCGATCGCGCCATCGGGCTCCGGCCTCGCGCGTCTGATGACCTCGGAGATCGATCCCGCGGCAGGTCCCGTCCTCGAGCTCGGGCCGGGAACAGGCATCTTCACCCGGGCCCTGATCGCCCGCGGCATGTCGCCAAGAAATCTCACGCTGGTCGAGGTCGAGACCAGCTTCGTCAATCTGCTGCGCCGCCGCTTTCCGCAGGCAACCGTCCTGCAGCACGACGCCCGGCGGCTGCATCAGCTGGACCGTGGGGATTTCGCAGCCGTCGTCAGCGGTCTGCCGCTGCGCAACATGAGCGAGGAGACGATCCATGCGATCGTCTCCGGCGCCTTCTCGCTGATGCCGCGGGGCGGCCGCTTCTATCAGTTCACCTACGGCCAGCGATGCTCGGTCCCGGCCCCCGTTCTGCGCTCGCTCGGGCTGCAGGCGCGCAGGCTCGGCCGCGTTCAGCTGAACCTGCCGCCCGCCTCGGTCTACTGCCTTTCCAGACAGGGTTAGCCCAAGAGGGCAGGCAGACCCGCCAATGCCGCACATGCTAATATCCATATGTGTGAGGGGTATTTCATGTTGCGTTTGCGTTGCGCCATCGTCGTGGCGCTCGGTCTGTTGTTGCTGAATGCCTGGACGGCCGCCGCTGCGGAGCCTGTCGGCGAAGCTGTGCAGATCAAGACGGAAGTCACCGGCGAGCAAGGCCCCCTCATCGTCAGCTCCTCCGTCTATCGCGACGAGCGCATCCGCACGTCGCAATCCGGCCTCGGCCAGTTCGTTTTCCGCGACGGTACCAAGCTTGCCGTCGGCTGGGGTTCGTCGGTGGTCATCGACCGCTACGTCTTCGACGATTCCGATTCCGTGAAGCGCCTCAGCATCAAGGCCGCCAAGGGCACCTTCCGCTGGATCAGCGGCAGCTCGAAATCGTCGGCCTACCAGATCCTGACACCGGCCGGCACGATCGGCGTGCGCGGTACCGCCTTCGACTTCTATGTCGGCCCCGATGGCACGACGGCGGTGGTGCTGTTGAATGGCGCCGCGCAATTCTGCGGTCCCGGCGGCTGCCGCCAGCTGACGCAGCGCTGCGATTGCGTGGTCGCCAAGCGCAACGGGGCGATGACGGACGTAAGGCCTGTCGACCGCAACGTGCTCGACACCCTGGGCACGGCACGCGCCCTGCCGTTTCTCTCCGGCAACCAGCGTCTTTCCGGAATGATGGGAACGAGCTGCGGCATGACCGCGGCTCTCCGCGACCGGCGCGATCCGGTCGCCCCTGCGCCCCGCGTCGCGCCACCACCACCTCCGCCCCCGGAAAAGCCGCCGAAACCGCACAAGCCGGATAAGCCGCACAAGCCTCATAAGCCCGAAAAGCCGCACAAGCCTGACCGGCCGGACAGACCGGATAGGCCAGACAGGCCGGATCGTCCCGACCGCGATCACCACGGCAATCACGACCGCGGCGACGATGACCACGGAAGAGGCGATCGCGACGGCGACCGGGGCAATGACAGGGATCGCGGCGGCTGGGGCGGCAAGGGCCGCGGCTGGAGCAACAACCGCTAGGTCGCCGCCCGAGGCTGCTCATCCGCCTCCGTATCCGCGTGGCGGAAGTGATCGGCGCGCCGCGCCAGCTTGCGATAGAAATCCGGCAATTGCGGCGAGACGATCTTGGCCCGCAGACGCACCGCGCTTGCAAGCCGCCGGAGCTTCGACGAGCGGATGCGCAGCGCCGCCAGCAATTCATTGTGCAGGCTGCGCAATTCCTCAAACTCCGCAGAGGCGGCAAGCTCGGCATCGCCGACGACGGCAAAGAGCTCGGTGCGCGTACTCTTGCCCTTCAGCCCCACGGCCCCGGCTTCGAGGAGGGCGATCTCCGGCTGGCGCCGCGCTGTCTCCTCGGAGATCAGAATATCGAAGCCGACCTCTTTGCAGGAGGATTCGATGCGTGCTGCGACATTCACGGCATCGCCGACGGCCGAGTAATTGAAGCGCGTTTCCGCCCCCATATTGCCGACGCAGGCAATGCCGGTGTGGATGCCGATGCCGATCCCGACCGGATTTTCCGTGCCGAAACCGAAGGCATCCGTCGCGTTCAGCCGCTCCAGCGTCTCGCGCATGGCCAGCGCCGCGCGCACCGCCTTGGCCTCATGATCGGCGACATCAACGGGCGCATTCCAGAACGCCATGATCGAGTCGCCGATGAACTTGTCGAGCGTCCCCTCGTTCTCGATCACATGGCGGCTCAATGCATCGAGCAGCGTGTTGAGGAAGCCGACGACGGCGGTCGGCGCCAGCCGCTCGCTGATCGCCGTGAAATGCCGGACGTCGACGAACATCACGGTGAGCTCACGATCATCACCGCCGAGCCGCAGCGCATCGCGGTTATGCTCGATCCGGTAGAGCAACGACGGCGAGAGATAATGACCGAAGGCACGCCGCACCTCGCGCCGCTCGCGGTCGATGACCAGGATGCGGAAGGAGGTCGCGGCGAAATGGGTGATCGATCCGCCGACGATCGGCGCCAGCGGATCGAAGAGCAGGCCGAGCGCCGAGAAGCAGAACCAGGAAGCCGCAAGCGCCAGCGCCGTAATCGCCAGACCGCAGACGAGCGCGACGGCCGGGCTGACGAAGGTGGTGACGAAAACCAGCAGCGTGCCGAGCACAGCGATCGACAGGATCTCCAGCCCATCGGCCCAGTCCGGCCGCGACAGGAAATGGCCGGACAGGATCTGCTCGGCCGTCTGCGCATGCAGCGAAACACCCGGCACGTTCTCGCCGAGCGCCGTGGTGCGGATATCCTGAAGTCCCGCGGCCGAAGTACCGACGAAGATGATGCTGCCATTAATCGCCTCGGCGACCGCAGGCGGCGGATCGGCCGCTCCGAGGATCAGCCGGGCGGAGATATAGCGCTCGGCCCGATCGGGCGTCACATAAAGCCAGAGCTCACCGGCAGAGGTAACGGGGACAACGAAATCGCCGATCTTGGCCGAGGTCATGACACCAGCAATTCCAGGCGCGCCGGCAAGCACATAGGTCGATGCCCGCTGCGCGACGCGCAGCGCCTCCATCGCAAGATTGGGATAGAACTGATTGCCGTCGCTGACGAAGAGCGGAACCGCGCGCACCACGGGCGAGGGATTGCCGGGATTGAGGCTGATATGCCCGATCCCCGCGGCATTCTCAGCCAAACCCGGCCGCAATGGTGTCGCGGCGGAAAGATGCGGCAGGGCCGAGGCCGGATCCTCGCCGGTGAAGGCGAAGCCTGCCTTGACCGGTGGCCGGTAATCGCCCTCGTTGGAAAGACCGAAGCCCAGCACCACGGGCTTGCCGGCGATCGCATCGGCAAAGATCTGATCGTTGTCGGGGAGCCTGGCGATGACGTCAGGCGCAATCCCCTCGATCCCCGCGGCCAGCGAGCGCGGCGACAGCCGGTCCGGCTCAGCAAACAGCATGTCGAAGGCGATGGCCGCCGCACCCAGGTCCGAGAGCCGCCGGACAAGCAGTGCCAGCCGGTCGCGCGGCCAGGGCCACTGGCCGAATTCCTTCAGCGATGCCTCGTCGATATCGATGACATGAACCGGCACCGGCTCGAAGGGCCGCGGCGCAATCCGCTGATACTCGTCGAAAGTGACATCCCGCGCCTGCTGCAGCAGCGGCGGATCGCTCGCCCGAACGGCGGTCAGCGCCGCAACGATCAACAGACCGATGAAGACGCCGATTTGCTGCGTACGCGTCATAAACATGCAGCGCCCTTGAGCTTGAGCCGCAAATCTACGATGCTTTCCGGGGAAAGACCATTCGCCCGTATGGATGGGTTTCGGTCTTGCAACCTCGGCGCCAATCCCCATTTTTTCCGTGAAAGCCGCTATCCCGGCTGGACTTCACCAATCCGATCTGCTATCCCGCATCACCAATCGCAAGGCTCTCGCCGCGCGAACGTTATGTTTTTGCCTCTGGCGCCGTGTCGCCTCATGGCGCAACCAAAACCAAAGGAACGTGATTCTCGTGCAGGTACTCGTCCGCGATAACAATGTTGACCAGGCTCTCCGCGCTCTCAAGAAGAAGATGCAGCGCGAAGGTATTTTCCGCGAAATGAAGATGCGCGACTATTACGAGAAGCCGTCGCAGAAGCGCGCTCGCGAAAAGGCTGAAGCCGTTCGCCGCGTTCGCAAGCTGGCTCGCAAGCGGGCACAGCGCGAAGGTCTGGTTGCACGCTAAGGCGTTGCCGTCGTTATTTCGACGTTTTCAGATGCATGTTGGCGGGGGCGATTGGTGTCGCCGCCGCCTTTTTAATTTTTGCCGCTGAAAGATCGCATATCCGGCTGCCGCGGATATGACGCATGGGGAAAGCGCACGAATGGCTGATTTCTTGTTCTCTTCGTCCCGGTCCTTGCGCGCGCCCAAGGCGCGGCTGCTGCCGATGCTCGCGGTTCTTGCCGCGGCCGGTCTCGCAGGTTGCCAGACCGACAACACCTCCGATGCCGTGATCCGCATCGACAAGGCCCAGGGCTCGGAAGGGAACATCGCCTCGCTGACCTCGGTGATCAACGCCAATCCGCGCGATCCCGAAGGCTATAACGTTCGTGGCTCCGCCTATGGCCGCGCCGGCCAGTTCAAGGCTGCGCTGAACGACTTCAACACCGCGCTGCAGATCAACCCGCGCTTCTACCAGGCCTATGCCAACCGCGCGCTGGTCTACCGCAATATGGGTCAGCAGCAGCAGGCGATCGGCGACTATAACGCCGCCCTGCAGATCAACCCGAACTACGACGTCGCTTATATCGGCCGCGGTAACGTTTACCGTCAGGCTGGTCAGGACGACGCTGCCTTCAACGATTTCTCCAAGGCGATCCAGCTCGGAACGACCGACGGACGCGCCTATCACAATCGCGGCCTGATCTTCCAGAAGCGCAATCAGCAGGACAAGGCGATCGACGACTTCTCGAAGGCGATCTCGCTCTCTCCGAATTCGCCCGAGCCCTATAACGGCCGTGGCATTTCCTATATTGCGCTGAACGACGACGACAACGCGTTTGCCGATTTCAATCACGCGATCGAGCTCAACGGCAACGTGGCCGAATCCTGGGCAAACCAAGCCTTGGTCTACGAACGCCGCGGCGACAAGGACAAGGCGATGCGCTCCTATCGCCACGCTGTCGGCCTCGACCCGAAATACCAGCCGGCGCGAGACGGCATGGCCCGGCTCGGCGCCCCCAGCAACGGCTGATCCTGAAGCATCGGAGACGGCACCATGGCGGCGAAACAACGTGTGATCGTCGCCGGTGCCGGCATCATCGGCGCCTCCATAGCCTGGCACCTGACCCGCGATGGCGCCGATGTCACTGTGATCGCCGAAGATACCGGCGGTGTCGCGACACCCAATTCCTTTGCCTGGATCAATGCCAGCTGGGGCAATCCCGAATTCTATTTCCGCTTCCGCCGCCGCTCTATGGCCGAGTGGAAACGTCTGGCTGCGCAACTGCCCGGCCTGCCGCTTTCCTGGTGCGGCGGCATCTGCTGGGATCTGCCAGAGGCTGAACTGCTCACCTATCAGAAAGAGCATGCGAGCTGGGGCTATGACATCCGGCCGATCGGCAAGACCGATATCGCCGCCCGCGAACCCTTCCTGACACAAATCCCCGATTTTGCCCTCGATGCAGCCGAAGAAGGCGCCGTCGAACCGGTGGCCGCCGCCCGGTTGATGCTCGCCGATGCCGAAGCCCGCGGCGCCAAGTTCGTCACTGCTGCGGTGCGTGGATTGCTGCGCAGTGGCGAGCGCATTACCGGCGTCGTCACTTCCGAAGGGATTTTCGAGGCTGACCATGTCGTGCTTGCGGCCGGCGCAGGATCTGTTCCGATCGCCGCCTCTGCCGGCGTTGCCCTGCCGCTCGAAGCACCGGCCGGGCTGATCGTCCATTCCCGTCCTTTCGAAAAACGCCTGAACGGCCTGGTGATTGCGATGGAACTTCACATGCGCCAGACCGCCGAAGACCGCATCATTGCCGGAAGCGATTTCGGTGGCAGCGATCCCGGCGAAGATCATCGGGTCACAGCGGCAGCGCTGTTTGCCAAGGTGAAGGCCAACCTTGCTGAGAGCGACAGGCTGTCGATGGACTTCTTCACCGTCGGCTACCGGCCGACACCGAAGGATGGTTTCCCGATCATCGGCAATGGCGGCGTTGACGGCCTCTACATCGCCGTCATGCATTCCGGCGTGACGCTGGCGCCGGTCGCCGGCCTGCTCGCATCGAAGGAAATCCTCTCGGGAGAACGCGACGCCATGCTGGAGTCTTTCGGGCTCACTCGGTTCAGCTGAACCTGTGTACGGAATCCGACAGAGCGCCTGCGTGCATTTAGTATGTTGCAACCCCTTCCCCCACCCCCTAACATGACGGCGCATCGATAGCAGGCTATCGGGAATCAGGACGCGTTGAGGGCAATGGCGGCAATGCAGTTTTCTGCTTTCGTAACTGTTGGCAAGAATTTCGCGCGCCTTGCCGCCCGGCATCCGGGAAGACCCTGCCGATGAGCCTGCGTTCCCGCATGTTTCCCAAGGCCTCGATCGGCACTTATCTGGTTGCCATGGCGGTTGCGATCGCCGTTCCGATCTTCGCCTTCGTGACCCTTCTTCTGTTGCAGCTGGAAGACAATCAGCGCGACACGCTGCGCCGCGAGACGGCGCAGGATGCGCTCGCCCTTTCCCGGTCCGTCGACCGGCAGCTGCAGGACATGGCGACAACGCTGCGCCTGCTCGCTACCTCGCCGGAGCTCGAGCACGAGGACTATGCTTCCTTCCACGCCCGCACCGAGACGGCCTTGCGCGGCGACACGCTCTTCGTCATCGCCACTGACAAGGAAGGCCAGCAGTTCCTCAACACCCGCCGCGATTTCGGCACCCAGCTCGGCAAGATGAGCAATCTGACGGCGCTGAAATATGCCCTCGACAGCGGCCGCATCGAGGCATCCAACGTCTTCAAGGGATCGGTCAGCAACGAGTGGGTCTATAACGTCACGATGCCCGTCGATATCGGCAAGACGGCCGCGCTGATCATCACCCAGAATGCCAGCGACCTCGCCAAGATCCTGCAGCCGGAAGGCCTCGCACCCGGCTGGTCCGCCGCCGTCATCGACCAGTCGGGCCATGTCGTCGCTTCCAGCGGCCCGTTTGCGATTGCGCCCGGCACCGCCTTCGATTCCCGTATCCTGCCGTCGCTGATCGCCTCGCGCGGCGTCTTCGAGGACACGGCAATCCTGCCCGATCAACTGCTCGGCTACGCGCAGATCCCCGGCTGGTCGTGGAAGACGGTCATCTGGGGACCGATCTCGACGGCGCAGGCCTCAATCCTGACAACCTGGCGCTTCCTGATCATCGGTGGCATCGCGCTCCTCGCCGTCGCGGTTTTCGCCGCCTATGCCGTCGCCCGTCAAGTGCGCACGACGATCCGCGATATCGCCGAGATGGCAAACCGCATGGGCGAAGGCCATATCGTCGCCCCCATCGATACCAGCGTCATCGAAGCGAACCAGGTGGCGGTGGCGCTGTCTAATGCCTCCTTCGACCGCAGCCAGACCGAAGACCGGCTGCATTTCGTCATGCACGAGCTCGTGCATCGCACGAAGAACCTGCTGACGCTGGCGCAGGCGATGATGCGCCAGCTCGCCAAGCAGGCCGACAGCGTCGAAGGCTTCCAGGCGGCCGTCGCCGAGCGCCTCGATGGCCTCATCCGCTCGATCGAACTCCTGACCAGCGAGCAATGGGCAGGCGCATCACTGCGCCGCGTCATCGACATCCATCTCGATGCCTTCCCGCAGGCCGTCGATCAGATCGAGATCTCGGGCAAGGATTTCATGCTGAAGCCGGAAGCGGTTCAGAACCTCGGCCTGACGCTGCATGAGCTTGCCACCAACTCGGTGAAATACGGCGCGTTCTCCGTTCCCGAGGGACGGGTGGCGCTCTCCTGGGAAGACGCGGAGGAAGAAGGCCAGACCGAGCCGATGCTGCGTTTCGTCTGGCGCGAGTCGCAGGGGCCGGAGGTCAGGAGCCCCGACCGTTCAGGCTTCGGCACGACCGTGATCAAGACCCACGCCGCCGCCGCATTCCGCGGCACGGTGCAGGTCGATTATCTGCCGGAAGGCCTTCTCTGGGTGCTGACCGCGCCGCGCAGCACGCTTGCCCGCGACTAGCCGGCAAAGGGAACAATCAAAAGCATCGCCCGTTTCGAACAGGTCATTCAAAGGAGAAGGACCATGTTCAAGCACACGATGATCGCAGCCGCCGCGCTGACCGCTGCAGCCTGCGCCACACCGGCGGCAGCTGCGGACTATGTCACTCTCGGCCGGCTGGTCTGCGGATCGGACGGCGGCCAGGGGCTCATCATCAAGTCCGAGAAGAACCTGATCTGCACCTACACCCCGGCCTCCGGCGGCATGAAGGCCGTCTATGCCGGCAAGATCGAGAAATTCGGCCTCGATATCGGCGAGACCGGCAAGAGCGTGATGATCTGGCAGGTGCTCGCCAAGACCGGAACCGACTTCCCGCAATTTGCGCTGGCCGGCGAATATTACGGCGTCGGCGCCGATGCGAGCCTCGGTGCAGGTGCAGGCGCCAAGGTGATTGCCGGTGGCACCAACCAATCCTTCATGCTGCAGCCGCTGAACGTCCAGGCCCAGGAGGGTCTCAATCTGGCTGTTGGCGTGGAGAAGATGACGCTGGCGCCCGCCGCGACCTGAGAGGGTCCGGCGGCAATGGAAAAGGCCCGCTCTCCGGCGGGCCTTTTCGTATTCGGCATTGTCGATACGGGCAGCGTCAGTGGCCGATCGACTTGTTGATCTCTTCGGTGACCTTCTTGGCATCGCCGAGCAGCATCATCGTCCCGTCCTTGTAGAACAGCGTATTGTCGATGCCGGCGTAACCCGAGCCGAGCGAGCGCTTGACGAAGATGCAGGTCTTCGCCTTGTCGACGTCGAGGATCGGCATGCCGTAGATCGGCGAGGTCTTGTCGTCGCGGGCGGCCGGGTTGGTGACGTCGTTGGCACCGATGACATAGGCGACGTCGGCCTGCGCGAATTCCGAATTGATGTCCTCGAGCTCGAAGACCTCGTCATAGGGCACATTCGCTTCGGCAAGCAGCACGTTCATATGGCCCGGCATACGGCCGGCGACCGGATGGATCGCGTATTTGACCTCGACGCCGGCCTTCTTGAGGTTATCGGCGAGTTCGCGCAGCGCATGCTGCGCCTGGGCGACGGCCATGCCGTAGCCCGGCACAATGATCACCTTGGAGGCATTGGCCATCAGGTAGGCGGCGTCCTCGGCCGAGCCGAGCTTGACCGTCTTGTCGGAATTGTCGGCAGCCCCACCCGACACCTCGCCGCCGAAGCCGCCGAGAATGACCGAGATGAAGGAGCGGTTCATGCCCTTGCACATGATGTAGGACAGAATCGCACCCGACGAGCCGACCAGCGCACCGGTGATGATCAGCGCCAAATTGCCGAGCGTGAAGCCGATACCGGCAGCGGCCCAACCCGAATAGGAATTCAGCATCGATACGACGACGGGCATATCAGCGCCGCCGATCGGCACGATCAGCAGCACGCCGAGCGCCAGCGCCAGCACGATGATCGCCCAGAAGTCGAAATGGCTTTCGGTGACTGCAAGGCCGATGATGAAGAAGACGATCAGCACGAGCAGCGCGATATTGATGATGTGCCGGAAGGGCAGCATGATCGGCTTGCCGGACATGCGACCGTCGAGCTTCAGGAAGGCGATGATCGAGCCGGTGAAGGTCAGCGCGCCGATCGCCGCGCCGATCGCCATTTCGACACGGGCTTCCGTATGGATCGAGCCGATATCGCCAATGCCAAAGGAGAGCGGCGTATAGAGCGCCGAGGCAGCAACGAGCACCGCGGCAAGGCCGACCAGCGAGTGGAAGCCGGCGACGAGCTGCGGCATCGAGGTCATCGGGATGACGCGGGCGATATAGGCGCCTGCGCCGCCGCCGATCGCGAGGCCAAGAACGATCAGCACGAAGCCGATGAAGGACGGCGTTGCCAGCACCAGCGTCGTGAGGATGGCGATCCCCATGCCGATCATGCCGTAGAGATTGCCCTTGCGGCTGGTGGCCGGATGCGAGAGGCCGCGAAGCGCCAGGATGAAGAGGACGCCGGAGACCAGATAGAGAAAAGCTGCGATATTGGTCATGCGCCCGGCCTCACTTGTCCTTCTTGCGGTACATCGCCAGCATGCGCTGCGTGACGAGGAAGCCGCCGAAGATGTTGACCGAGACGAGGACCAGCGCGACGAAGCCGAAGCCTGTCGCAAGGCCGCTGGCCGAAATGCCGACCGCAAGCAGCGCACCGACGACGATGACCGAGGAGATGGCGTTGGTAACCGCCATCAGCGGCGTATGCAGCGCCGGCGTCACCGACCAGACGACGTAATAGCCGACGAAGATCGCCAGCACGAAGATCGCCAGCTGGAAGACGAAGGGATCGATCATTCCGCCCGTTGCGGCGCTTGCCGCTTCAGGCGCATGGGCGGCGGCGGTCGCGACGGCCGTTACGGCGTCGTTCAGCTGCTGCAGCGCCTTGTCCATTTGTTCGCCGGCCATCAGTTGTCCCCCTTCTTCGCACCGCCGAATGCCGGATGCACGACATCGCCTGCATAGGTCAGCATTGTCGCCTTGATCAGCTCGTCTTCGAGGTTGATGACGACAGTCCTGGTGTCCTTGTTGACCATGGTCTCCAGGAAGGTGACGAGGTTCTTGGCGTAGAGCGCCGAGGCGCTGGCCGCGACGCGGCCGGCCATATTGGCAAAGCCGATGACCTTCACGCCTTCGACCTCGGCCACCTGATCAGCCACGGCACCTTCGATATTGCCGCCGCGTTCGACGGCCAGATCGACCGCGACCGCACCCGGCTTCATCGAGGTCAGCATCTCGCGCGAAACGAGGCGCGGTGCAGGACGGCCAGGGATGAGAGCGGTGGTGATGACGATGTCCTGCTTGGCGATATGCTCGGCAACCAGCGCCGCCTGCTTCGCCTGATACTCCTTGGACATTTCCTTGGCGTAGCCGCCGGCCGTTTCCGCTGCCTTGAACTCTTCATCCTCGACGGCGATGAACTTGGCGCCAAGCGACGCAACCTGTTCCTTGGCAGCCGGGCGAACGTCGGTTGCAGAAACCGCAGCCCCGAGACGGCGTGCGGTGGCGATCGCCTGCAGACCGGCGACACCGGCGCCCATGACGAAGACCTTGGCCGCGGGCACGGTGCCTGCCGCCGTCATCATCATCGGCATGGCCCGGTCATAGACCGCAGCTGCCTCGATGACCGCCTGGTAACCGGCAAGATTGGCCTGGGAGGAGAGCACGTCCATCGACTGGGCGCGGGTGATGCGCGGCATCAGTTCCATGGCGAAGGTCGAGAGCCCGGCCTTCGCCATGCCGGCGATCGCTTCGTCGTTGCCGTAGGGATCCATGATGGCGATGACCACGGCACCGCTCCTGTAGCCGGCGATTTCGGCTTCCGCCGGACGCCGCACCTTCAAGACGACATCGGCAGTCGCGGCATCGGCAATCGTTCCGATCCGCGCACCCGCCGCTTCGAACTCCCCGTCAGGGATGCGGGACAACGCGCCGGCCCCAGCCTCGACGACGACGTCGAAACCGAGGTTCTTCATCTTCTTGACGGTCTCGGCAGACGCGGATACGCGCGTTTCCAAGTCCGCCGCTTCCTTTGCGACGAAAACGATATTGCCCAACTGCCCCCTCCTCCGGGTCAGCCAGACCGCCACGGGTCTCCCCGCTTATGGCCCAAGCGTCAGCTTACGTTCTGGGAATGCCCTCCCCCTGCCGCGATCAACGCAGCAGGACGATACCGGCAACGAGAATGATGAGGAAAACCAGGATGCCGCCGAGCAGGCCGCCACCGGTGAAGAAACCAGCCGTCATGCCGAGCAGCAGGGCAACGAGGAACATCGTGCCGTATTTCGCGCCAGCGATGAACAGGTTGTAAGTGGACTCATGTTCCTTGTAGTCCATCGGTGCGCCAACTTCGGCGGGTCCGGTGTGATGTTCGGCCATGAATTTCGTCTCCCTCAAATGCCCGGCCCGCACAGTGCGGCAGACCGCCTGAATGCCATGATTCCGCAGCACTTGCGGCGGAACAATCCCTGTTCAGGGCTTACACAAAGCTTTGTGAAAGCGCAATGCATGAGAATGCCGCATGCAGTACGGCCAAAGGCTTTCTTGCGACACGCAATCAGAGCGGCAGATCGGTGCCCAATTGCCCATCCGGAACGAAACGCGCTGTCGGCACGATCGTCAGCGCCGGAGCGCCCTTGCCCGGCGCCCTGCCATACATCATCCGCTGCTCGCTGGCGCTTGAGATGAAGAACGGATAGCGGGTCAGCAGCTTGCGCCCGACCTCCAGCACATTGGTCGCCATCAGCGTCAGGTCGAAGCCGTACATCTCGGTCATGCGCGAGGCGACGACCGTATCGGCATAGAAGACGCGCTTGTAGAAAGCCGCGTGCGCCGGACGCACATGCTGCAGCACCCGGTCAGCCCGGAAATGCGCAGCCGCGACGATATTCGGCCGCAGCGTCAGATAGGGAAGCCAGGGAAGCTCGGCCGCCGCCTGCGGATCGGCGGCAAACCGCGCCGGATCGATCAGCGTCATCCCTGCATCGAGAAAGGCATCCATCTCGGCGGGAAAGATCCCGCCCGACTGCGAGACGCGATGATCGGGCGTCACATGGTGGATGCGGATCGTGCTGACGAGCTCTTCATAGTAGTAGAGGCCGAAGACATAGGCCTGACTGTCGAAGTCGACATCGTCGATCAAGGTCTTCGCGGCGACAGGCAGAACCTCGCGCGCCTTATAGGCGCGGAAGCGCAGACGCTCGACATCCTCCATGTCCTCGGTGCTCTCGATACGCCGGTATTCGACGTGATCGAGAACCTCCATGAGCTTCATGCTGAAATCGCTGACTGTCGAAAACCCGTCCGCCATCACGCCCACCGTTTGTTAACGGACTATTAAGCATACGGTTTCTTCTCGCGCAATGATTGCAAACAATCTTAATCACATTTGAATCAGTAAGGTTAACGGCGCCCGGAAAAGGCGCCGAGAAAAATACCGATCAGGCGGTGGGGTTCAGGCGGCACCGGCCTTGCGGCGCGATGCCGGGCGGAGATTTCCGGAGAGGATGCCGATGTTCTGCGAGGGTACCGGCGGAGAGAACACATAGCCCTGGATGAGGTCAGCGCTGCGTTCCTTGTTGATGATCGCCAGCTGATCCGTCGTCTCGACGCCTTCGATGACGATTTTCAGGCCAAGCTCGCGGGCAAGGTTGACCGTGCCGCGCAGCAGCTTCAGCCGCCGCGTATCCTGGGCGATGTTGCGCACGAAGGAACGGTCGATCTTGACGATATCGAGCGGCAGCGTGTCGAGATAGCTGAGGCTGGAGAAGCCGGTGCCGAAATCGTCGATGGCAATGGTGATGCCGCGCGAGCGCAGCTCCGCAAGGATCGCGCGCACCGCGGCCGGCTCATCGATCAGGCAGCTCTCGGTGATCTCGAGATGCAGGCGCGAGGCCGGCAGGCCGGTCTTGGCGAGCGCCTCGGAGACCAGCAACAGGATATCGTTGTCGCGCAGGTCGCGCGCCGACAGGTTGACCGAGACGGCAATATGCTCCGGCCAGGTCATGCAGTCGCTGCAGGCCTGTACGAGGATGAAGCGGGTGATGTCGGAGATGATACCCATCTCCTCGGCCAGCCGGATGAAGACATCGGGCGGGATCGAGCCGCGCTCCGGGTGCACCCAGCGCGCCAGCGCCTCGGCACAGTCGATCCGCGAGCCATCGGCGCGATACATCGGCTGGTAGACAGCGTTCAGCGCACCGGCGGCGACGGCATCGCGAAGATCGGCCTTCAGTTTCTGCTGCTCGACATAGCGGCCATCCATTTCGCGCTCGAAACCGGCAATGCCGCCGCGTCCACGCGACTTGCTTTCAAAGAGCGCCAGATCCGCCTTGATACTCCACTCGTCCATCGCGAAGGCATTGCCCTCGAGCACGGCATAACCGGCACTGAGCGAGATCAGGAACGTCACCTCATCGGCCTCGTAATGGCCCTGGATGTCGGCATGCGCGGTGCGGATCTCCGCCTCCAGCATTTCCCGGTTCTTGGCATGTGGGAAGAAGATCACGAACTGGTCGCCCATCAGGCGCCCGACGATCGCGCTTCCGGCCTTTTCCTTGACCCGTTCGGCAATCGCGCAGAGCAGCTTGTCGCCGGTGATATGGCCGCGCATGTCGTTGACATGCTTGAACTCATCAATGTCGATGACCATGAAGCCGAGCGGCCCTTTGCGGCGCGGATGGCGGTTCAGATAGTCCTGGACGAGCTGGCCGAAATATTCACGGTTCGGCAGGCCGCTCAGCGCATCGAAGCGGACCATGTGGAGAATCTTCTGCTCGGCCTTAACGCGGCTGGAGACGTCTTCGAAGATCAGCACCGCCCCGCCGTCGATACGGCGCTTGGCGGAGAACTCCAGCGACAGGTCCTCAGGCAGATGGATCAGCACGCGCGACATGCTGCCTTCGGCCACCTGCGACAGCTGGCGCAGGATCAGGTCCGGCTGCGAGGCATCAACGAAGCTGTAGCGCGCGCCATAGCGCAGCACCGCGCCGAGATCGCGATCCTTCAGCCTGTCGGGGTCGCCGATCTTCAGGAGTTCGCAGGCCTTGCGGTTGATCACCTGAATCCGGTTGCCGGGGTCCACCATGACGAGGCCGTGCGGCATGTTGTTGAGCGCGGTATCGAAACGGTCGGCGATCAGCGAAATCTGCCGGTGAGCGATGACATTCTCATAGAGGAATTCGCGAACGCCATTGGCCATCGCCCGCGTCGTCAGCCCGAAGGGAATGAGGAAGGCCGAAAGAATGGCGCGATAGAAATCGAGCGCCATCAGGCTACAGACGATCATCGGCAGACAGCAGGCAAGCGTCTGCAGGTCGATCGCCCGCTGCGAACCGTAATTGCGGCCGACGACCGACACCATCGATGCCATCGTCACCGCGATGCAGGCGAGCTCAGCGAAGGGATCGCGCAGAATGAAGATCGCATAACCGCTGCCGATGCCGAGGATTGCCGCGGTCGAGGTTGCGCCAATCACATAGAATGTCTCCCAACGCTCGATATCGGCGCGCGTCAGCGACTGCTTCTCCACCTTGTCGAACTGGCGGAAGGTCAGCATGCGGCCGACGAAGGTCAGCAGGAAGGCGAGAGCGAGGAGATAATAGAGCGGCGCATCCGCCTTGGCGGCGACGGCAACGAAGGCAACGACATGCACGATAACGCCGGCCACGAGCGTCATGCGGTTCCCGAAGAGGGAACTCACGAATGACAGATACACATCCTTAGGGACCCTGTTCGGGTTATGTGGCTTCATCCATATTTTCCCTGTGCGCGGGCAAGATACTCAGAACCTTTTAAAAATTGATTGCATGAACCCTATGTATTTGGCCGGTTTTTCTAAAACTTTGAGACGAAATCCAAAATATTGACGCGTTATACGCAGCCTCGGGATGTATTATTTCCGACTGATATTCCGCTCATAGGTTGCCGCCGCCGGGATGGCCGGATGCGGGCGCCGGGCGCCGCGCCTACGACTAAACTCCTAGACGGCCCATTTAATCTTTCATTTTAGAAACCCTTCGTTTACACAAATTTCAACGAGGAGAACTTGCCGTAAAGGCAAACATGGGGAGAGGAATGGCGGCTCTGCTGAGTGTCAGCCGGCTGATCGATCGATTCAGCCAAGTTATCGGTAAGATTGCAGACTACATGGTGCTCTTCTGCTGCCTGATCAGCGCAGCCAATGCCATCGTCCGCTATACCTTCAATTACAGCTCGAATGGCTGGCTTGAGATCCAGTGGTATCTCTTTGCCTATGTCGTCGTGCTCGGCGCCGCTCACACGCTGCGCAACAACGAGCATGTGCGCGTCGACCTGATCTACGGATCGGTCTCCGATCGCGCCCGGCTCTGGATCGACGCGATCGGCCTGATCGTCTTCCTGATCCCGGCCTGCATCTTCCTCTCGATCCTCTGCTGGCCCTATTTCATGCACTCCTTCCAGCAGGGCGAGGTCTCGGCCAATGCCGGCGGCCTGATCCGCTGGCCGGTCAAGTTCATGCTGTTTGCCGGTTTCGCGCTTCTCACCCTTCAGGGCATTTCGGAGCTGATCAAGAGGATCGCGGCACTCGTCGGCGATATCCAGATCGACACGAAATACGAAAAGCCGCTGCAATAAGACGACTGGGGGAGAAAGCACGTGTTCGATTACGGTATTATTCCGCCCGCCATGTTCGTCGGCATGATCATCTTCATGCTCTATGGCTTCCCTGTCGCCTTCTCGCTCGCAGCCGTCGGCCTGTTCTTCGGCCTGATCGGCATCGCAACGGGCCACTTTGGCGAAGTGTTCCTGCAGGCCCTGCCGCTGCGCTTCTTCGGCATCGTCTCCAACGACCTGCTGCTTGCCATCCCCTTCTTTACTCTGATGGGCGCGGTGCTCGAGCGATGCGGATTGGCGGAAGACCTGCTTGAGGGCACCGGCAAGCTGTTCGGCGCCATTCCGGGCGGCCTGGCCTACGCCGTTATCCTCGTCGGCGCCGTGCTTGGCGCCATCACCGGAACGGTGGCGGCGTCCGTCATTACCATGGGCGTCATCTCGCTGCCGATCATGCTGCGCTACGGCTACAGCCCACGGCTTGCCACCGGCGTCATCGCCGCCTCCGGCACCATCACCCAGGTCATCCCGCCGTCGCTGGTTCTCGTCGTTCTCGCCGACCAGCTCGGCCGCTCCGTCGGCGACATGTATCTCGGCGCCATCGGCCCCTCGATCCTGCAGGTGGCGATCTTCGTCGGCTACATCCTGATCCTGTCGATCATCAATCCGAAGTCGATGCCGCCGCTGCCGAAGGAAGTGCGCGGCGACTTCGACTGGAAGCTGCTTGCCACCGTCCTCTGGGGCATGATCCCCTCGATCGTGCTGATCTTCCTGGTGCTCGGCACCATCTTCATGGGCCTGGCGACGCCGACAGAAGCCGGCGCACTCGGCGTCGTCGGCGCCATCGCGCTTGCCGCCCTGCACCGCCGCCTCACCTGGCCGTTGATCCGCGAGGCGATGACCTCGACCATGCACATAACATCCATGGTGGTGATGATCCTGATCGGCTCCACCTGCTTCAGCCTCGTCTTCCAGGGCATGGACGGCTCGCGCTGGATCGAGCACATGCTCTCGGGCATTCCGGGCGGTCCTGTCGGCTTCCTGATCTTCGTCAACATCTTCATCTTCATCCTCGCCTTCTTCCTGGATTTCTTCGAGATCGCCTTCATCGTCATCCCGATGCTGGCCCCGGTGGCCCACAGCCTCGGCATCGACCTGATCTGGTTCGGCGTACTGATCTGCGTGAACATGCAGACGAGCTTCATGCACCCGCCCTTCGGCTTCGCGCTCTTCTACCTGCGCTCGATCGCCAGCCGCGACGTGAAGACGAAGGATATCTACATGGGCGCGATACCCTGGGTCGGCATGCAGCTGATCCTCGTCGCGATCATCATCTTCTGGCCGCAGTCCGTCACCTACTGGCTGGACAAGGGTCCGCAAGTCGATCCGAACACCATCAAGATCGAGGTTCCCGGCTTCGGCGGTCAGCTCGGCCTGCCGCCGATGGGTGTTCCGGGCGGCGCATCGGCGCAGATCCCGGGCCTCACCCTGCCGCCACTCGGCACGCCCGGCCAACCGCCGGCAGCCCCCGCCCCGGCAGCGCCGGCGCAGCCCGACCTCAGCCAGCCGCCGGTCATCAAGTAGGTAGCAAAAAAGCCCCGGATTACTCCGGGGCTTTTTGTTGGCGGGTAGCTTCTAAGCTCAGAGCTTGCCAGCGCGCTGCTGGATCATCATGAACGTATCGAAGGTGTATTCCGACAGCTGCATCCAGAGATAGGCGTCACGCTTGAAGGCAGCCTGGTCCTCGTAGATCTTCTTGAAATACGGGTTCTTCGAGGAGATGTCCTTGTAGAGGTCCATCGACGCCTGGAAGCAGGCCTCCATGATTTCCTGGCTGAACGGACGCAGCGTCGCGCCTTCGGCGACGAGCTGCTTCAGCGAGCCCGGGTTCTTCATGTCGTACTTCGCCATCATGTTGGTGTTGGCGTAGGCGCAAGCGTCGGTGAGGGCCGCCTGATAGTGCTTCGGCAGGCTGTTCCACTTTTCGAGGTTGAAGAAGGCATGGACCGTCGGGCCACCTTCCCACCAACCCGGATAGTAGTAATACTTCGCAACCTTGTGCAGACCGAGCTTCAGGTCGTCATAGGGACCGACGAATTCGGCCGCATCGATCGTGCCCTTTTCGAGCGCCGGATAGATGTCGCCGCCACCGATCTGCTGCGGGATGACGCCGACCTTGGACATGACCTGACCGGCAATGCCGGCGATACGCATCTTGACGCCCTTGAGGTCGTCGAGCGTGTTGATCTCCTTGCGGAACCAGCCGCCCATCTGCGCGCCGGTATTGCCGGCCGGCATCGCGTAGATGCCCTGCGTCGCGTAGAATTCGTTCATCAGCGCATTGCCGTTGCCTTCGTAGAACCAGGCATTGGTCAGGCGGCCGTTGAGACCGAACGGAATGGCGGTGCCGATCGCGTAGGTCGGGTCCTTGCCGACGAAGTAATAGGAGCAGGTGTGAGCCGCTTCGACAGTTCCGGAGCTGACGGCATCGGCCGCTTCGAGAGCCGGTACGATTTCGGCCGCAGCAAAAGTCTGGATCTGGAAGTTGCCGTCGGTCGCCGCGGCAACATGCTTGGCGACGTCATCGGCGCCGCCATAGATCGTGTCGAGGCTCTTCGGGAACGATGACGTCATGCGCCACGAGATCTTCGGATTTTCCTGCGCGATAGCAGGTGCAGCCAATGCGCCAGCCGCGACGGCGCCTGCCCCCGTTGCACCCGCCTTCTTGATAAATGAACGACGATCCATCAAAAACCTCCCGTATAGATGGCAATGCGCGGCTAAACTCTTCCCTACCCGTCGCAATGGCGACGAGCTAAGCATGCAGCCGTTCGCGTTTCAAGCGTTAGTCTATGAGACTTTGGCATCACGGCAGCAATGCGGCATAGGCGGGCTTTCCATCAAAATCAGCAGTTTAGCCGATTTGCGGGAGGGACGGAGGACATTGCCGCAATTTGGCCAGCCATTGCGCCGAGAAGTTGACTTTGCAGCCGTTCTCGGCTCTCAAATAGCGATCACCAAGAGATTTTCCGGATAGACCATGACCAAGCCGATCGTTGCCGTTCCCGCCGATATCCGCATCCTCGATGGCGCCGTCTGGCACGCCGCCCAGCACCAATATGTCCGCGCAGCATTGAATGCCGCCGAAGTCATGTCGCTGATCGTGCCGGCTTTCGAGAAGGGCTACGACATCGACGCCGTTCTGGACCGCGTCGACGGTGTGCTCGTCTCCGGTTCGGCCAGCAATGTCCACCCTTCGCTTTATGGCGTCGAAGCACGGGACAGCGACGGCCCCTTCGATCCGGCGCGTGATGCGACCAGCCTGCCGCTGATCCGCCGCGCCATCGACCGCGGCATCCCGCTGCTCGCCATCTGCCGCGGCATCCAGGAGCTGAATGTCGCGCTCGGCGGCTCGCTCGCCAGCGAGATCCAGGAACAGCCGGGCACATGGGACCACCGCAGACCCGAAGGCGTCGACCGCGACGGCATGTATGCCATCCGCCAGAGCGTCTTCGTCAAGGAAGGTTCCTGCATCGCTGGCATCATCGGCTCCGGCGAAGTGCAGGTAAATTCGCTGCACCGCCAGGCGATCGCCAAGACCGCGCCGCGCCTGCAGGTCGAGGCACTTGCCGAAGACGGCACGGTCGAAGCCGTTTCCGTGATCGACGCCAAGGCCTTCGCCGTCGGCGTCCAGTGGCATCCGGAATATTGGGCCGAGACCGACAAGGCCTCGAACCAGATCTTCGCCGCCTTCGGCGACGCCGTGCGCGATTATGTGGCGAAGAAGGCCGGTGCTAAGACCATCGCTTAAGCCTTGACGGGCGTTTCCGGCACTGGCGTCAGCGGCTTGCCCTGCTGGAACCAGCTGATCAGATTGTCGGCGACCAGATCAGCCATGGCATTGCGCGTCGGCACCGAGCCCGATGCGAGATGCGGCAGCAACACTGCGTTCGGCAGGTCGAGCAGACCGGCAGGCACATTCGGCTCGTCATAGAAGACATCGAGACCGGCGGCGCCGATGACGCCGTTCTTCAGTGCTGCGATCAGCGCATCCTCATCGACACTCCAGCCACGCCCGACATTGATGAAGATGCCGTCGGATCCGAGTGCCGAGAGGATATCGGCATCGAC
Organism: Rhizobium sp. Rhizsp82; assembly: GCF_047325115.1. NCBI lineage: Bacteria > Pseudomonadati > Pseudomonadota > Alphaproteobacteria > Hyphomicrobiales > Rhizobiaceae > Rhizobium > Rhizobium sp. Rhizsp82. The sequence goes on from NZ_CP168570.1 coordinate 285,800, forward strand.
GACCTTGTGAGTCTGCGGCGTCTTCGGAACGATGGCGATCAGCGTATCGACGGCTGCGGCCAGTTCCTTCAGCGACGAATAGTAGTCATAAGCGACATCCGGGTTGCGGCTGCGCGTGTGGTAGCTGATCTTGACCTTGAATGGCTCCAGGCGCGCGGCGATTTCCTGGCCGATACGGCCAAGGCCGAACATGCCGACATGCCGTCCCTTCAGCGAAAAGCGCGACAGCGGATAATTGACGCCCGGCTTCCAGTTGCCGTCGCGCAGCCAGTTTTCGGCACGCGGGAATTCGCGGGCGGTGTTGAGAAGCAGCGCCAGCGCCGTGTCGGCGACCTCGTCGTTCAGCACATCGGGCGTATTGGTGACGACGATGTTCTTAGAGGCCGCATGCTTCACATCGACACCGTCATAGCCGACGCCGAAGCTCGAGATCATCTCGACCGCGGGAAGCCCGTCGATATCGGCTGCATTGATCGTGCCCGAAACCGCCACGCCGCGGATGCGCTTCGCCGTTTCCGCATCGATTGCCAGCCTGCCATTTGCATCGCGCGCCGCCGGAACCAGCTCGAAATGCTCCTGCAGTCTGGCAGGAACGCGATCGTGTATCTTCCCGGGAACGAGAATGGCAATGCGGGACATGGCTTTTCCTCTTGGCTGTGGGCTGGGGCTATGAGCGGGAGTTAACAGGACTCGTCGACTGACGGATGCGCATCTCCGGCTTGATCAGGTGGATACCATCGGGCTCGTGACTGCCGGCAAGGCGATCGAGCAGCGCGCGCGCCGCAAGCCGGCCAACTTCCGCCTGGCCGTTCCAGACGGTGGTCAGCGCCGGTGTCGCGATCGATGCTTCCTCAAGGTCGTCGTAGCCGGTGACCGAGATGTCGCGGCCGGGAACAAGACCGGCGCGGGAAATACCGTTCATCAGGCCGATGGCGACGAGATCGTTCCAGCAGACGGCGGCCGTCGGCTTCTGCGGCAGAGACAGGAAGTGGACGGCGGCTTCGAAACCGCCCTGCTTCGAGCGCGGCCCGGGAATGCGCAGGTTCGGATCGACTTCGATGCCGGCCTTGCGCAGCGCGTTGACATAGCCCTGGTAGCGGTCGCGGCCGGTCGAGGTCTGGTCGGTGCCGCCGATCATTGCGATCGAGCGATGGCCAAGGCCGATCAGGTGATTGGTGGCAAGCGAAATGCCGTAGCTGTCATCGCCGCGATAGGTCGGCAGGTCCATGACATCCATCGAACGGGCAACAAGGATCGCCGGCATGCCGTTATCCTCGGTCAGCTGCAGGTCCTCGGGCGGCGTGCCGATCGCCGGCGACATGATCACGCCGTCGCCGCCGAGCTGCAGCAGCGTCTCGATGAAGGTGCGCTGCTTTTCGACGGAGTCGTAATGGTTCGACAGAATGAAGGTGTGGCGGCTGCGGTCGAGTTCACTCTCGATCGCTTTCAGGATTTCCCCGTAGAACGGGTTCATGATGTCATGCACCACGACACCGATGATGCCGGAGCGCGAGGTGCGCAGGCTGGCGGCGCGGCGGTTATAGATATAGCCGAGCGCCCGGGCCTGTTCCTTGATCTTGTCGCGGGTGCTGCCAGCCACGAGCGGGCTGTCGCGTAGGGCAAGAGAGACGGTTGCCGTTGAAATACCGAGTGTTTCGGCAATCGTCGAAAGCTTGATCTTCTGAGCCACGCATCCTCCCCAGGCAACGCGCAAGATGGTGGAGCGCGATATGAGACCGGATGACGACGCCCCTTAAAATGTTTAATTAAAAGATTAAACGCATAGAGGCAAACCTAAATTTCAGCCAGGTTTAATTTTCGTCCGGCTCTTCGAAATGCTGCACCTCGGCCTGGAGATTGCTGTCGATCGCTTTCAGCAGACGAACGAGATTGCGGATTTCCTTGTCGGAGAAATCGAGGGTCGCCAGCTTGTCGCAGGAGGATCCGGCCATTTCGATCGCCTGCACGCTGCCGCGGCCGAGCTCGGTCAGATAGACCTTGGTGAGACGCGCATCTTCGGCATCCGGCTTGCGCTCGAGGAAGCCCTGCGCCTCCATGCGGCCGATGGTGCGGGTCATCGTCGGCGCCTTGACGCCAAGCCGCTGGGCAAGGCCGCCCGCCGTCATGCCGTCGCTTTCGGAAAGCGACAGGATCACGCCGTCCTGCCCGGCATAGAGGCCGCTTTCGAGAAGATTGCGTGACAGCACGGTGCGCATCGAGCGCGCCGCCTGCGTCAGGGCGGGCGAGAGATCGGCGACCGTATATTCGGTCTGGTCCTTCTTCTTGGACTTGTTCTTCTTGCCGTCCTTGTTCTTCTTGCCCATCGCCATCCCTTTGATTTACTGCAATATGACATTGCGCAGCTTCACGTCACAAACAAGGGGCATTGAAACCGGATGACAGTCCCCTCACTAAACTTTGCGGACAACGATCCGTCGCTGACGCCTGACGAAAGAAGCCGCTGGATCGCCATCTTACCACTTGGCGCACATGAGCAGCATGGCCCCCACCTGCCCTTCGATACTGACACCCTGATCGCCGAGGGCATCGTCGAGCGCCTCAAGGCAGCACTCCCCCCTTCCCTGCCGGTCACATTCCTCCCGGCCGAGCCGATCGGCTATTCGGTCGAGCATATGGATATCGAGGGAACGAAGACGCTCACCTATGGCGAGGCCATCCACCGCTGGCTTGGCATCGCCGGAATGCTGCACGATCTTGGCATCCGCAAGCTGGTGCTCCTCAACGCCCATGGCGGCAACTCGCCGCTGACGGCGATCGTCTCGACCGAGGCGCGCGTCCACTTCAACATGCTGGCGGTCGCCACCAGCTGGACCCGCTTCGGCGTCCCCGATGGCGTCATTTCACCTGAAGCGAAGGCGATCGACATCCATGGCGGCGATATAGAGACATCGGTGATGCTGGCGCTGCATCCATCCAAGGTGAAGATGCAGAAAGCCGCCGACTTCCCCTCGCGCCAGAGCGAGTTTGCCAAGCGCTTCAAGCATCTGCGCGCCTATGGGCCGCATGCCTTCGGCTGGAAGATGTCCGATCTCAACAAAACCGGCGTCGCCGGCAACGCCGCGGCAGCGACTGCGGAAAAAGGCGAAGCCCTGATTGCGCATGCCGTCAAAGGATTGGTCGAGCTGCTGCGGGATGTCGATGCATTCGACGCATCCGAACTAGCCTGAGACGCAGCACCGGCAGAATGTGATCTTATAACATTATAAAACCCTTTGAACTGCCGCTCCCAACTCCTTATATGAAACCGACCGTTTAAAGCCCCATCGGCGGTATACCAATTTCTTCGAGGTTCTCATGACCGACGCAATTTCCACGCAGCAGAAGCCCATTCCCGTCACCGTGCTCACCGGCTATCTCGGTGCCGGCAAGACGACGCTGCTGAACCGCATTCTTTCGGAAAACCACGGCAAGAAATACGCTGTCATCGTCAACGAGTTCGGCGAGATCGGCATCGACAACGACCTGATCGTCGAGTCCGATGAAGAAATCTACGAAATGAACAACGGCTGCGTCTGTTGCACCGTGCGCGGTGACCTGATCCGCGTCGTCGAAGGCCTGATGCGCCGCCCCGGCCGTTTCGACGGCATCATCGTCGAGACGACCGGCCTTGCCGATCCGGTTCCGGTTGCCCAGACCTTCTTCATGGATGACGATGTCCGCGCCAAGACCGAGCTCGATGCCGTCATCGCCCTCGTCGATGCCAAGCACCTGCCGCTGCGCCTGAAGGACAGCCGCGAAGCCGAAGACCAGATCGCTTTCGCCGACGTCGTGCTCATCAATAAGACCGACCTCGTGACCCCGGAAGAACTGGCGCAGATCGAGGACATCGTCCACGCCATCAACCCGTCGGCCCGCGTCTACAAGACCAGCCGCTCTGGCGTCGATCTGGCCCGCGTTCTCGATCAGGGCGCCTTCAACCTCGAACGTGCGCTGGAAAACGATCCGCATTTCCTCGAGCATGGCCATGACGATCACGTCTGCGGCCCGGATTGCGATCACGATCACCATCATCACGCGCATGGTCATGACCATGACCACGAGCATCACCACCATGATCACGATCACCATCATCATGGCGCCGTGTCGCCGATCCATGACGTGACGGTTCAATCGGTTTCGCTGCGCGGCGGCGAGATGATCGCCGAACGCTTCTTCCCCTGGATCCAGAAGATCACCCAGACGCAGGGTCCGAACATCCTGCGTCTCAAGGGCATCATCGCCTTCAAGGACGATGCCGAGCGTTACGTCGTTCAGGGCGTGCACATGATCGTCGAAGGCGATCATCAGCGTCCGTGGAAGGACGGCGAGAAGCATGAGACGCGTCTCGTCTTCATCGGCCGGGAACTCGACCGCGAAAAGCTCGAAGCCTCGTTCAAGGCATGCGAGGCTGCGGCCTGATGCCAACAGTTGCTCCGCTTGATCTCGACGGCCATATCCTGGCCGTCGAATTTTTAGGTGACACCCCCTTCTTCGCCAATGCCAACGGCACCTTCCATCGCCTGGAAGGCAGCGAGAAGGTGACCGAAGCCCATCAGGGCATGCTCACCTGCATCCGCGATCCCTATAGCGAAAGCCTGATTTCAGGCGGCGAAGACGGCAAGGTCTTGCGCATCAATGCCGATGCCAGCGTCACCGAACTCGCCAGCGCGCCGCGCAAGTGGATTTCCCAGGTTGCCGCCGGCCCGCAGGGCGCCATTGCCTATTCCTATGGCAAGAGCGCCTTCGTGCGCCTGTCGAACGGCGAGACCAAGGAATTCACCGAAGAGCGCACCGTCGAGGGCCTCGCCTTCGCGCCGAAGGGCCTGCGCATCGCCGCTGCCCGCTATAATGGCGTGTCGCTGCATTGGGTGACGATGAGCGCCAAGCCGGTCGATCTTGAATGGAAGGGCGCGCACACCGGCGTCACCTTCTCGCCGGACGGCAATTTCCTCGTCACCTCGATGCAGGAAAACGCCCTGCATGGCTGGAAGCTCGATATCAAGCCGGGCTCCGAGGCCCGCCACATGCGCATGACCGGCTATCCGGCCAAGGTGAAGTCGCTCTCCTGGTCCGCCAAGGGCAAGTGGCTGGCCTCGTCTGGCGCACCGGCCGCCATCGTCTGGCCCTTCCAGGGCAAGGACGGCCCGATGGGCAAGTCGCCGCTGGAGCTCGGCACCCGTGCCAACATCATGGCGACCTCGGTGAAATTCCATCCGGCCGAGGATATCCTGGCAATCGGCTTCATCGACGGCATGATCCTCGCGGTGCGCCTTGCCGACAGCAAGGAAGCGCTGATCCGCCGCCCCGGCAAGGGCGCCATCACCGCCATGAGCTGGAGCAAGAACGGCAAGCTGCTAGCCTTCGCCTCCGAAGCCGGCGATTGCGGCGTGGTCGATATCTCGGCCTGATCCTTCGGGCGCGGCTTTACGAAAGCCGCGCCGCCTGGATGATTTCTCCAAGAACATTATGCAGCGCATCGCGATAGCCGTTGCGCGCCGAAGGGCCGCTCTCGGCCGAAGTCATGGCGACCGTCAGGTTCAGTGACGGGATGATGTAGAGCATCTGCCCGCCATAGCCCCAGGCGAAATGCACCGTCTCGCCGCCGATCTGCCGCTCGAACCAGCCGTAGCCATAGCCATCGCCGGAGAAGCGGGAATTGGTGCGTTGCTGCCATGACTGCGTAATCCAGTCGGCAGGCACGACCTGCATGCCATCGGCCGTCTTGCCGCCATTGCGGTAGAGCTCGCCGAAGGCCAGCAGCGACCGGGCGCTCATCGCCATCTGATTGCCGCCGAGATAGATGCCCTGCGGATCGCGCTCCCATGCACCGATGCGGAAACCCTGCACCGGCTCGAACCAGTCCCGCGCCAGAGCCAGCGTCGACTTGCCACCGACCTTGGTTAGGATCGCCGACAGCAGATGCGTCGAGGCCGTCGAATAGAGCATCTGCCCGCCCGGCTCGTCATCGAAAGGCTGGGCGAGCGCGAAGCGCACCCAGTTGCGGCTCGATACCCAGCGCCCGTAATTCGGCCCCGACATGCGCCCAAGCCCGGCCTGCATGGAGAGCAGATTGCCGATGGTGATCTCGCTCAGCCGCGGATCGGGATTGTCAGGCAGATCGGCCCGCAGGATTGGTGCGATCTTCTGGTCAGGTCCTTCGAGCAAACCCTTCGAGATGGCGATACCGACCATCGCCGAAATGATAGACTTCGAGGCCGATTTGATGTTGGCGGATTCGGAGGTCCTATGACCACGATATCCCTGCTCGGCAACGATCTGGCCATCACGCGCGATAACCACTGATTTCAGCGGTGTCAGATCCTGACGGGTGCGCAGGCTTTCGAGCAAGTCGCTCAGGCGCTGGTCTTCCGCAAAGGCGGAGAGCGGCATGGTGACGACGACGATGAGGGCGGCGAGAAATCTTTGCATGCCCGCAAGGTAGTGCCCTGCCCGCGACAAATCACCGGCAGCACGCCGCCCTTCACGCGCTCGTGAAAACCTATGAAGCCCCTTGCCGCAGGACACTACGGCGCGACATAGTCCCGGCCGAATGGATCGAGGAGATATCTATGGCACGCGTCGCCGTTATCGGAGCAACAGGGCACGTCGGCACCTATCTGGTGCCACGGCTGGTCGAGGCCGGGCATGAGGTGATCGCGATCAGCCGCGGCCGGTCGGAGCCCTACACGCCGCACGCCGCCTGGAAGAGCGTCGAGTGGAAGGAAATGGACCGCGCCGCTCTCGAGCGCGACGGCAGCTTCGGCCGCGCCATCCGGGCGCTGAATGCCGATATCGTCATCGACAAGATCTGCTTCACGCTTGATAGCGCCCGCCAGCTCGGCGAAGCCCTGAACGGCCATACCGGCCATCTCCTGCACACCGGCACGATATGGACGCATGGGCATTCGCTTGCCGTACCGACCCGGGAGGATGCTCCAAAGGCGCCCTTCGGCGACTACGGCATCCAGAAAAAGGCGATCGAGGATTACTTCCTGCAGCAAGCCAGGCTCCGCGGCCTGCCGGTGACGCTGATCCATCCCGGCCATATCGTCGGCCGCGCCTGGGCGCCGCTCAATCCGGCCGGTCATTTCAATCTCTCGGCCTTCGAGACTATCGCCCGCGGCGACCAGCTGACGCTGCCGAATTTCGGCCTGGAAACCGTCCATCACGTTCATGCCGATGATATCGCCGCCCTCTTCATGGCAGCGATCGGCAATTGGCGCGCCTCGACCGGCGAGAGCTTCCACGCCGTTTCCGAACAGGCGCTGACGCTGCGCGGCTATGCCGAGGCGATGTATCGCTGGTTCGGCCACGAGCCGAAGCTCGCCTTCAAACCCTTCGACGAATGGAAGAAGGAGCAGCCGCCAGTCGACGCCGCGGCGACATGGGAACATATCGCCCGCAGCCCGAACTGCTCGATGGAGAAGGCCCGCAATCTTCTGAATTTCCGGCCGCGCTACAGCTCGCTGGAAGCGGTGCAGGATTCCGTCGGCTGGCTGATCGAGAACGGCAAGATCGCCGGCTGAAAACAAAAAAGCCCCTCTCCTTTCGGGAGAGAGGCTTGTTGCCGGTCAGGCCGCCTTCCGGACCGGCGCGCTTGCCAGCATGCGGCCCGTGGGCACGATCATGCCGGCAGCGCCGTCAAGCCAGCCCTCGACCAGCTCCAGCGCCAGGAAGCGCGAGCGTTCGAACGGACCGGGCATGACGAGATGGCGAGCACCCTCGGCAAAGAAGCCGAAACGCTCGTAATAAGCCGCATCGCCGACGAGCAGGATCGCGCCGTGGCCGCGGTTCTTCGCTTCGAGGATCGCCGCACGCATCAGCGCGCCACCGATACCCTTGCCTTCATAGGCGGAATCGACGGCAAGCGGGCCGAGCAGCAGAGCCGTGATCGGCGTGCCCTCGCTGTTGACGCCGGCCTCGACGTTCCAGAGACGTACGGTACCGATCAGATGACCGTCGCCATCGCGGGCGACGAGCGCCAGGCCTTCGGCCGGAATGCGGCCGCGGCGGATCTTTTCCGACGACTTCTTGCGGCGGTTCGGGCCCATGGCGCGGTCGAGAAGATTCTCGCGTGCCACGACATCCGAAGGGTTCTCGGCATCGATGGTGAAAATGGAAGGCGCAAAGAATGCGCGGACAGAATCAAGAACAGCGGCCATCGTGGCCTCCCGTACCCAATACCGTAGTTAGCGGCGATGAAAAGGAATTGTGAGTTTGCCGCCCCGGCTGGCTACGGGGCTGGCACCATCAGATGATGTAGGCCTTCAGCGGCTCGAAGCCGTTGAAAGCGACCGCCGAATAGGTGGTCGTGTAGGCGCCGGTGCCTTCGATCAGGATCTCGTCGCCGATCGAGAGAGTGAGCGGCAGCGGATAGAGATTCTTCTCGTACAACACGTCCGCGGAGTCGCAGGTCGGGCCGGCAATGACGCAGGGCTCCATCTCGTCCTGATCGCGCTCGGTGCGGATCGGGTAGCGAATGGCTTCGTCCATCGTTTCGGCGAGACCGCCGAACTTGCCGATGTCGAGGAACACCCAGCGGGCTGCGTCGTTGTCCGACTTCTTCGAGATCAGCACGACTTCCGTCTTGATGACACCTGCATTGCCGACCATGCCGCGGCCCGGCTCGATGATCGTCTTCGGCAGGTTGTTGCCGAAGTGGTCACGAAGGCTCTGGTAGATCGCACGGCCGTAGGCTTCAGCCGACGGGACGTCACGCAGGTACTTGGTCGGGAAGCCACCACCCATGTTGACCATCTGCAGGTGGATGCCCTGCTTGGCCAGCTGAACGAAGACGCGCTTGGCATCGGCAAGAGCCGAGTCCCAGGCATCGACCTTGGTCATCTGCGAACCGACATGGAACGATACGCCGTAGGACTCCAGACCCAGCTGGTGAGCGTAGACGAGAACATCGACGGCCATCTGCGGGACGCAGCCGAACTTGCGCGACAGCGGCCATTCGGCGCCTTCGCCATCGGTCAGAACGCGGCAGAACACGCGGGCGCCGGGAGCGGCACGCGAGATCTTCTCGACTTCCTCATGGCTGTCGACGGCGAAGAGGCTGACGCCGAGCGCATGCGCGCGGGCAACGTCGCGTTCCTTCTTGATCGTGTTGCCGTAGGAGATACGGGCAGCGGTCGCACCGGCGTTCAGCGCCATTTCGATTTCGGCGACGGACGCGCAATCGAAGTTGGAGCCCATGTCGGCGAGCAGCTTCAGAACTTCCGGAGCCGGGTTTGCCTTGACGGCGTAGTAGATCGAGCTGTCCGGCATGGCGTGGCGGAAAGCGGAGAAATTGTCACGAACGACGTCGAGGTCAACCACGAGGCAGGGACCGTCGGGACGTCGGGTTGCGAGAAAGTCGCGGATGCGCTGAGTGGTCATGTCGATTCCCTTTACAATTCCAGAGCTCCGGCAAAAACCGGAGGACAAAGGGCATACGAGAACTCGCATTGGAACCAGCCGGTGGAGACCCCGGAACCATAGCAAGCGCTCGATGCGCGAATGATGAATCAACGCCGCGTGAGCGACATGGATCCGGCTTTGTCTGCCATGGATTGGAGGGTGTTCCCTACCGCACTTCCGGCAATGAAGGTGTGCCTCTTCAGTAACCCCCGCTGATGGAAAGCAGGGAGAGAACAAAAAGGCCCGCACCGTCGTTGCTTCAGGCGTCCTCGCATTTTCCGGTTGGCCGGAATAGCGACTGGAGGGGTTAATTCCAGGTACCTTACCGATTTCCTCACCAATTCGAGGGTTCGGCGGACACCCATGGGCACGTGCGACTTTGGGCTGAGGACGAGATAAGAATATTCGGCGTCATAATCAAGAATTTTTTTGACCCCAGACCTAAAAAATAAATTGAACGAAGACACGCAATTTGTTCAATCTTCCGCAACGAAGCAGGGGGGTCGCCATGGACACGCTTACCCGCATACGCGCCTTTATCGATGTCGTTGAAGCGGAAGGCTTTTCCGCCGCGGCGCGCAGGACCGGACGCTCGAAGGCGCTGCTCTCCAAATATGTGCGCGAGCTGGAAGACGAGCTCGGCGCCCTGCTGCTCAATCGCACCACCCGCCAGTTCTCGATGACCGAGGCCGGGCACACCTATTATCGTACCGCATCCGACATCCTGAAAGAGATCGACAATCTCGCCGATCTGGTGCGTGAGAATAACGCGCAGCTCAAGGGCCGGCTGAAGATTTCGGTGCCGCGCACCTTCGTCGATGCCGAAGTCGGCCAGTGCCTGATCGACTTCGCCAAGGAGAACCCTGACCTGCAGCTCGAGATCGCCGCCGACGACCGTTTCGTCGACCTGATCGAGGAAGGCTTCGATCTCGCGATCCGCGTCACCAAGCTGGAAGACTCCGGCATGATCGCCCGCAAGATCTCGGATTTCCGCGTCCACATCTGCGCCACGCCGGAATTTCTGGAACGCCATCCAAATATCGAGCATCCGTCCGACCTCTCGAACGTCCCGTTCATCGTCGACACCAATGCCCGCACCCAGGCGAGCATCCGCTTCTACAATCCTGACAGCAGCTCCTTTGCTGTCGCCGTTGCCGGTCCGATGGAGGTCAACAGCCCGCATGCGACATTGCGCGCGGCCCTTTCAGGTCTTGGCATCGCGCTGATCCCCGATTTCATCGCCCGCAAGCCGATCGAGGACGGGCGTCTGGTGACCCTGTTCAACGATTATCTCCCCACGGATCGCGGAATCTACGCGGTTTATCCGCACCGCCGCTACCTGCCGGCCAAGGTGCGCATCTTCGTGGACTATCTCCACGGCTGGTTCCGCAAGCACAGCTGAAAGCGGCCTGATTCACTTTGCCGCCTTGAGGCCGGTCCCAATTCCGTCCCATTGTCAGGCAAGAAAACACCAACCGATTTGGGCAGAGCGGTAAGCCGACGCATGAAGAAATCCACGTTCCTGATCGCCGGGCTGCTGGCACTCGCACCGGCCGCGGCCATGGCGCATCCGCATATTTTCGTGGAGGCCCGGCTGGAAGTGGTGGCCGGCCCGGATGGCAACATCCAGGAACTGAGAAACATCTGGCGCTTCGACGAAGTCTTCTCGTCCTCCGTCGTCATGGATTTCGACAAGAACACCGATCTGAAGCTGGAGCCGAACGAGCTCGCGGAAGTCGGCAAGACAGTCCGCGATTCCCTTGCCGACTACGATTACTACATGAACCTGACGGTCGACGGTAAGAACGTGACGGTAGAGAAGCCGGACATCATCCATGTCGACTACAAGGAAGGGCAGCTCCTGATGTTCTTCGCGGTCAAGCCGTCGCAGCCGATGCCGCTGAAGAGCAGGCTGACCTTCGGCGTCTATGACCCCACGCTCTATACGTCCATCGACTTTCCGAGCGACAAGGAGCTCGTCCTGGTCGGCGATGGCTTCAAGGGCTGCAAGCATGATGTCCTGCGCCCCGATCCGGATCAGGTGATCTCGCAGAACAAGCAATCGCTGACCGACGCCTTCTTCAATGACCCGACGGGCACGAACATGTCGAAGCTCTTCGCCACGAGGCTGGAAATCTCATGCTGAAGCATGGCAGGCCGCTTATCCTTTCCGCCGCGGTGCTGATGCTGGTTGCCGCCGCTGGCAGCGCCTATGCTCAGTCGCCGCTCGGTATCGGAACGGCGGAGCCGAGCTTTCAGCCGATCGGCGGGCCGCTGGCGCCGCTCTTTGCCTATGTGAACTACGAGCAGCAGGCCTTCTATCGCGCGCTGACCGGCGCGCTGAAGGCGATGCGGGATGATCCCTGGCAGCTCACCTCGCTGATCGGCCTCTCCTTCGCCTACGGCATCTTCCATGCGGCAGGTCCCGGGCACGGCAAGGCCGTCATCTCCTCCTATATGATCGCCAACGAGGTCGAGCTCCGCCGCGGCGTCGTCATCTCCTTCATCTCTGCCTTCATCCAGGGCATCGTTGCCGTGGCGCTCGTCGGCGCCGCCTGGCTTGTCCTGCGCGGCAGCGGCATCACCCTGACACAGGCGACGCACGCGATGGAGATCGCAAGCTTCGTGATGGTCATCGCCTTCGGCGGCTGGCTGCTGTTTCGCAAGCTGCGCTCGATGATCTCAGGCCTGCCGAAGCGCGAAGTCGTGGCAACGGCCGAAGGCCCGGTCAGCATGATGCTGGACTGGAAGGACAATGACAGCGCGCAGCAATCTGGTGTCTACGCCTTCGGCGAGACCAAGGCCCGCAAGGCCGGCCACAACTTCATTTCCGGCATGGCCTGCGAGACCTGCGGCCAGTCGCATATGCCCGATCCCTCGCTGCTCGGATCGGATACATTCAGCATCCGCGAGGCCTGGTCGGCGATCATCGCCGTCGGCCTTCGCCCCTGCTCCGGCGCGCTGCTGGTGATGACCTTCTCGCTGCTGAACGGTCTCTATCTCGGCGGCGTGCTTTCGGTTCTCGCCATGTCGCTAGGAACGGCAATCACCGTCGCCATCCTGGCGACCCTTGCAGTCACTGCGAAGGGCACCGCTGTGCGCATCGCCGGATATGGCTCGAAATCCTCGGTCTGGATCGGCAACACGATCGAGATCCTCGGCGCAGTCCTGGTCATCTGCTTCGGCGCCCTGCTTCTCGGCGCCTCGCTGCAGGGCTGAGGCTCAGCGGCCCTTGTTGCGCTGATAGCGGGCGCGCAGCCAGAAGATCACGAAGAACCCGAGGAGCAGCACGGCGCCCACGGCAAAAGCCAGTGGCGGAGAATACTTGCCAATCCAGAGCACCAGGCTCGGCAGGAAATAGATGACGAGCCCCGCGCCAAGCAGAATGACGGCGGCGGCAATCGCCTGAGAACGGCTCTCCGGGCTCATACAAGCCTTTCCTTTTCAAGATCGGCACGGATGTCCTCGAGGCGGCGCTTCTGCTTGCCGTCGGATCCGAAATTCTCAGGGGCGAGCCATGCCTCGAACGCGTCGTTGATACCAGGCCATTCGCTATCGATCATCGAGAACCAGGCGGTGTCGCGGTTCTTGCGCTTGGAGATCATGTGCTGGCGGAAAACGCCCTCGAAAGTGAAGCCGTAGCGGGCGGCCGTGACCTTGCTCGGCTCATTGTTGTTGTCACACTTCCATTCGTAGCGGCGATAGCCGAGATCTTCGAAGACGTGCTTGGCCATCAGGTAATGCGCTTCAGTCGACAGCGGCGAGCGCTTCATATCGGCGCCATGCGCCACACCGCCGACTTCGACGACGCCGTTTGCAGCATCCGCGCGCATGTAATTCGCCATCCCGACGATCTTGCCGGTGGCGTTGTCGCGGAAAATATGCGTCAGCCAGCCGCCCTTCTTGGCGTTGTCGAGCCAGGCGCCGAAATCCTCGATGCCACCAAAATCGTCCTGCGAGAAATAGAGAAGCAGCGGATTGATGCCCATGCCGCCAAGCCCGTCCCAGAGCGCCTGCAGATGCTCATCGCGCACGAAGGGCTCGACCGTCACATAACGGCCCTTGAGCGTCACATAGCCGGGGGCGGAAACCTTGTAGGTGGAAAGATCGCGCATCGTCACTCCTCTCGTCGAAGAGTGGATAGGCCAGCCGCCCCGGAAAGGCAACCGGCCCTATTGTCACTGAGGCAAAGCCATCACTGCGAGAGCGTGACCTTGGCCGACGACACCGTCGCCTCGATATGATCGACGAGCGCATCGGGAAGACCGAGGCGTCCGGCGAGCAGATCGAGATAACCACGCTCGGCACGCGAATCCGGCTCGATCGTCAGACGCGAGGCGGTGTAGAGCTCCACCTTCTGCTCTTCGGTCTTCGCAGCCGAAATCAGCGAGTCGAGATCGGTCGGAGACGCCAGCTCCTTCTCGATGAAGGCGACCGCTTCGCCGCTGACATCAGCGGCCTTCATCTTGTCCATGATCAGCGCCCGTTCGCCATTGTCGATATGGCCGTCGGCCTTGGCTGCGGCGATCATTGCCCGGATCAGCACCAGCACGAATTCGTTGCTGCCCGCCGGCGACTGCGGACCGAAACCGGAATCGACAGGGGGCGGCAGAACGAGCGGCGTGGATGGCTGTCGGGCGGGCTCGGCAGGAGCGGCGGGCGCCTGTCCCGCCTGATAATTCTTGTAGGCCTGGTAGCCGAGGCCGGCGATCGCGGCCAGTCCGCCGATCGTCAGCGCATTGCCGGCAATGCTGCGCCCGGTCTTGGTGCCAAGCAGCACGGTTGCCAGCGCTCCGGCCTTCCAAGGATTGTCCTTGGCCATCTGCACGGCGCCGCCTGCGCGGTCGCGAACCGAACCGCCGACACCTGGAATCTGCGATCCCAGGAACTGGTCAAGAAGCTTCTTTGCGTCGAACATTCCCCGTCTTCTCCCTGTTTTGAGGCTGGGATGAAGATAGGAACTGCAACTGTAAATACAAATGCAGGCGCAAACCGCCTGCATCAATAGCGATCAATAAAATGTCAGGCCTTGAGCGCTGCGGCTTCGGCGGCGAGCTTGGTAATGCCTGCCCAGTCGCCTGCGGCGACCAGTTCCCTCGGCGCGACCCACGAGCCGCCGACACAGACGACATTCGGCAGCGACAGGTAGTCGTTGGCGTTCTTCAGCGAGATACCGCCGGTCGGGCAGAAGATCATGCCGGCGAGCGGCGAGGAAAGCGCCTTCAGGTAAGCGGCGCCACCAGCCTGTTCGGCCGGGAAGAACTTCAGGACCTGGTAGCCTTCTTCGCGAAGCGCCATGACTTCGCTGACGGTGGCAGCACCCGGAAGCAGTGGAACGTGGGAGTCGGCAGCCGCATCGAGCAGTTCCTGTGTTGCGCCCGGGCTGACGATGAACTTGGAACCGGCAGCGACGGCAGCTTCCCAATGTGCAGCATTGAGGATCGTGCCCGCGCCGACTTCGGCACCTTCGACTTCTTCGGCAACGGCACGGACGGCATCGAGAGCAACCGGCGTGCGCATGGTGATCTCGATCGCCTTCAGGCCGCCCGCGACCAGCGCGCGGGCCAGCGAAACACCGGCCTTCACGTCGTCGATGATCAGCACCGGAACGACAGGCTGCAGTTTGAGGATGGAAAGGAGCTTTTGTGTTTTTTCGCCCATGGCCACGGTCCTTTGAAACGATTGAAATTCGGGTTCGGCATACGCCCAAGGGTACACTTTGTCGAGACTAAAGCGATCTTTGGCATAAATGGGTTTGAACGATTATTTTTTTGCGCTAGCTTAGCCCCGTCGTCACAAAAGGTTCACTGTAATGGCGAAGGAAATCGAGCGGAAGTTTCTGGTACGCACCGATGGATGGCGCGCCAAAGCCGTATCGAAAGCAATCCTCAAACAGGCCTATGTCGCCTCGATGGACGACCGCTCGGTGCGGGTACGCGTCCTCGACGGAGAGAGTGCGCGGCTGACGATGAAGATCGGCCGCAGCTCCATGACCCGCGACGAATTCGAATACAACATCCCCGTTGCAGATGCCGAAGAACTGATGGAAAGCGCCATCGGCATCGTCATCGAGAAGACCCGCTACCGCGTGCCCCACGAAGGCTTCGTCTGGGAAGTGGATGTCTTCGGAGGGCCGCATCGCGGTCTCATCATCGCTGAAGTCGAGATGAAATCCGAAAGCGATGCCCCGCCCCTTCCGGCCTGGCTCGGTCGCGAGGTGACGGGCGATTTCCGCTATTCGAACCAGGCGCTGGCGACCGAATACCAGTACGACCGGCATGCCCTTCCGCATTCGGCCTGACGCGGATTTCACCAAGAGTTTCAGAGAAGCCGCCGCCGGCGAGTTGCAGGCTGCGCGCGATGTCATCGAGCAGCGGCCCGAGGGCACGCACCCGGCAATCCACGCCTTCCGCAAGAACCTGAAAAAGGTGCGCTCGCTCTACCGCCTGGTTGCGGCAGACGCGCGAAAATTCCAGAAGCAGGAGAATGAGAGGCTGCGCGAGATGGCGCGATCGCTGTCCGCCATCCGCGATGCCGAAGCGCTGATCGAGACCGTTCGCTATCTCAAGTCGCACGCACCGGACCCGGAAGAGGCAAGCTCGCTGGATCGCATCGCAGCCATTCTGGAAACGCGGCGGAACTGGATGACCGAGGCCGAAGCCGGCATTGAGGCGAAGCTCCGGGAAACATCGGAAGCCCTCAAGCACGCCCTCTGGGCCCTCGACGACATATCCTTTCCGTCAAGCCCAAGTAAAGCCGCCAAACTCGTCGCCAACAGCTGGAAGCGCACGGCAGCAAAGGCGCATCAGGCGCTCGACGCCTGCCATGGCGAAGCCTCGGACAGCGCGTTCCACGAACTCCGCAAGCGCACGCAGGATTACCGCGCCCATCACGGGCTGCTCTCTCCGCTCTGGCCATCCGCGATGAAGGCGAAGCGCGCTGCCGCCAAGGAACTGGTCGACCGCCTCGGCCATGTCCACGACCTCTCCGTTCTCAGCGATCTCGTCGAGGCCGAACCGCAGCTGTTCACCCGCAGCGACGACCTCGCCCATCTCCTCGACGCCATCATCCGCAGGCAGCAGGAAGACCGGCGCCTGGCGCTCGCGCAGGCCGAAGAGATCTTCGCCGACAGCCCCGACGAGGAAGCCAGGCGCGTCGGGCTGCTCTGGAATTCACTGAGAAAATGAAGCGGCGCTGTTGACCTCAATATTACTTGAGGTCCTAGGTTGGCTCGGTCAAAAAAATCCTGACCGAGGAAATCATGCCTGCCAACAATGCGACAGTCCCGCAAATCCAGGGCATCTACGAAACGCATCTCAGTGTTGCCGATCTGAGAATCTCCATTCCCTTCTATCGCGATATACTGGGCCTTGAGCTCGCGGCCGAATTCCCGGAACGGCGGATCGCCTTCTTCTGGGTCAACGGCAAAGAGAACGCCATGCTTGGCCTTTGGGAAACCGGCACAGCGCCAATAAGGATGCGTCTGCACATCGCCTTTCGGTTATCACAGGAGGAGATGTTTCGAGCACCCGCTCTGCTGAAGAGCAAAGGTATTGACGTTCGCGGCTTCCATGGCGAGCCGGTCTCCGAGCCAATCGTCATCGGCTGGGTGCCCGCGCTCTCGCTGTATTTTGACGATCCGGACAAGCATTCCATCGAATTGCTGAGCGTGCTCGACGATGAGCCGGATCCTGCCTTCGGTATGCGTTCCTATGAAGAATGGAAGACGCGTCTTTCGAAGCATGCAACCCCGTGACCAACGCCATGAGGGCGCCGCGCTCCCGCGTAATGTCATTGCGCAGGAGCGTCATATTCTGTATTTCCACCGCCCATGACCGACAGCATCACTACATCCAGCCCGTTCCTGGTGGCGGCGCTCTATCATTTCGTTTCCGTGCCGCGCTTCGAAACCCTGCGCGACCCCTTGCAGGCGCTCTGCGAGGAAAACGGCGTGAAGGGAACGCTCTTGCTTGCCCATGAAGGCATCAACGGCACGATCGGCGGTCCGGACGACGGTGTCAGGACGGTGCTTGCCTATCTGCGCGCCCAGCTGGAATTCGCCGGCCTGGAGCACAAGGAAAGCCGTGCATCGAAGATGCCTTTCCTGCGCATGAAGGTGAAGCTCAAGAAAGAGATCGTCACCATGGGCGTCGAGAATATCGACCCCAACAAGGTCGTCGGCACCTATGTGGCGCCGCAGGACTGGAACGCCCTGATCTCCGATCCCGACACGATCGTCATCGACACCCGCAACGACTACGAGACGGCAATCGGCGTCTTCCGTGGCGCGGTCGATCCGAAGACCAAGACCTTCCGCGAGTTTCCGGAATGGGTGCGCAACAATACCGGCCTGCACAACAAGCCGAAGATCGCTATGTACTGCACCGGCGGCATCCGCTGCGAAAAGGCCACGGCCTTCATGAAGGAGCAGGGCTTCGAAGAGGTCTACCACCTCAAGGGCGGCATCCTGAAATATCTCGAGGAAGTGCCGCAGGAAGAGAGCCTCTGGGAGGGCGCCTGCTTCGTCTTCGACGAGCGCGTCTCGGTCGAGCACGGATTGAAGGAAGGCGAGCACAAGCTCTGCCACGCCTGCCGCAACCCGATCACCGCCGAGGAGATCACCTCGCCGCACTATGAGGAAGGCGTTTCCTGCAGCAACTGCTACGGCACGCGCACCGAGGAAGACCGTCTCCGCTACCGCCAGCGGCAGCACCAGATCGCGCTCGCCAAGAAGCGCGGCCAGAAGCATATCGGCACGTAAACTTTAGCTGCGAATAGCTTTTAGGCCGCGCTGGTCCGGCGCGGCTTGCTGTTTTCTTCCCGCCGCGTCTCCAGCATGTCGCTGATCTTGTCGGCTGGAACCGGCTTGCTGAAATAGTAGCCCTGCAGGCTGTCGCAACCGAAGAGCCTGACGGCAACCGCCTGGGCCTCGGTCTCGATGCCTTCTGCCGTAACAGGAATGTTGAGCGAGCGGGCGAGCGCCACGGTCGCCTGCAGCATTTCGCGCTGGCTTTCGCTCTCCGTCACGCCATCGACCAGCGAGCGGTCGATCTTGATGCGGTCGAAGCCGAATTGGCGGAGATAGCCGATCGACGAGAAGCCGGACCCGAAATCGTCAAGCGCCACCTTCACGCCGAGCGTCTTCAAGCGCTCGATCGACTGGCGGGTGCGCTGCGGGTTCTGGATCATGTAGCCTTCGGTGATCTCCAGCGTCACGCGCGACGCCTCGATCTCCGTCTGCTTCAGCACATAGCGGACATAATCGGTGAAGGCCGGGTTGCGGAACTGGCCGGGCGAGACGTTGACCGATATACGCAGCTCCGGCCATTGCTTGGCTGTCTCGCAGGCCTTGCGCAGCACGAAGAGGCCGAGCGCTTCGATCAGACCGCTGGTTTCGGCAACCGGAATGAAAACGTCAGGCGAGATCGGCCCGAAGCCCGGACGGTTCCAGCGCACCAGCGCCTCGACCCCGTTCATCTCATAGGTCTCGGCATCGATCAGCGGCTGATAGGCCAGCGTCAGGTCGCCGCTTTCGATGGCGGCGCGAAGATCGATTTCAAGCGCATTGCGCTCCTCGCGGTCTGCATCCATCGCCGGATCGTAGAGCATCATCCGAGCCCGGCCGGCTTCCTTGGCCTTGTACATCGCGAGATCGGCGCGGCGGACGAATTCCTCGCGGCCGACGGCGCCCTCTGGCGACATCGCGATCCCTATGCTGGCGCCGATGACGACGACGCGGCGGCCGATTTCCAGCGGCTCCGCCAGGAAATCGAGGATCTGCTCGGAAAGCTGCAACGC
This sequence comes from Rhizobium sp. Rhizsp82, assembly GCF_047325115.1. Lineage (NCBI taxonomy): Bacteria > Pseudomonadati > Pseudomonadota > Alphaproteobacteria > Hyphomicrobiales > Rhizobiaceae > Rhizobium > Rhizobium sp. Rhizsp82. Next base: position 305,003 of record NZ_CP168570.1, read on the forward strand.
TTCAGCATTGCCGCCATCGGTGTGGAAGGCGATGGCGAACTCGTCGCCGCCGATGCGGGCGAGAACCGCGTGAGGCGGGATCAGCACCTTGAGACCCGCAGCGACGGCGCGGATCAGCTGGTCGCCAGTACCATGGCCATAGCTGTCGTTGACTTCCTTGAAGCCATCGAGATCGAGATAGAGGATAAGGATGTTCTTCTTGGCCTGCTGCGCTTCCTCGACCATCGCGTCGATGGCGACGCCGAGACCGTCACGGTTCCAGAGGCCGCTCAGCCGGTCGCGCAGCGCTTCCTCGCGCGCGCCGATCTCCTCGGCCTTGATACGCCGCCCGGCCATCCAGCCGATGACGAGCAGCACGGCGAAGAACAGGCCGACCAGACCGAGCGCCTTGACCACCGTCGGGCGCACCTGATCGTAGCCGATATCGCCCGGCGAACGTGACGTCCAGACGAGCTTGCCGAGCGTCACGCCCGAGGCATCGTCGATATTGACGGAATACTTAGCCGGTGTATCCGCAGGCACCAGCTTCATGCCATGGATCACATAGGTCTCGCCGAGACCCTTCACCTTCTCATCGTCGAGATGGCGGGCAAAGATAAGGTAGCGGCGCTGATCGGCAGACTTGTCCAGCGCGCCGGATTTTTCACGCACGAGCGCGATACCGGCTGCGGCAATGCCGCTCTTCGTACCGACGAAACCGACGGCTTCCGGCTTGTCCGCTCCGGCGGCACGCGCCTGGTCGAACAGCGCCCACAGCGACGGCGCGAAGAAATCGTCGAGCTTGCCGTCCATCGGCTGGCCGTTGCGATAGATCATCAGCGGCTTGCGGTCGCCATCGATGACGATCGCCATATCGAACAGCGAGCTGTTGACGGACATCTCGCCGTAGTTGCTCACCGTCCAGGCCATGCCATCCTTGGCATAGACATTGGTGGCGGCATCATCCCATGCGGCATAATCGTTGAGTGTCGCGCCGAGCTGTTCCTCGAAGGTCTTCAGCGCACCGGCAGTCGTTTCCCGCGATCGCTCGTCGTCGAGCACATTGGCATTGTCTGCAACGCGCGAAATGGCAGTCAGGATCATCACAGTGACGATCGCGACGATGACGGCGAAGGTCAGCAGCACGCCCGTGACGGTCGTGTGCCGGCCTATCCCCAAGGCCTGATTTTTTTGCCCGATTGACTTAGGCATTCATTGCTCCCCGATGGCAGGGACTGTGACAGTCAAGCCTTCAAGAAACTGTTAAAAATCACGGCAAAACGATTAATCAGTACGTGTTTTACAAATAAATTTCGCTATCTATGCAAAAGCCGCCCCCAGAACACCGGAAGCGGCTGACTTTACTGCACATTTTGTAGTCATGGCACGCCGCTTGATCGGCGCTTCGAAGCGGAAAAACCGGCATCAGAAACCGATTTCCGGCCCTCGTTCGGGAGGCCAGAACCACCCCTGAAACCCAGGGGTGATTTCAGCAATTTTCGATAAACTCCAGAGTAGAACGGAAGCTCCGCTCAGGCCGTCTTGTGATTGCCCTTCGGGAACTGGCCGGCGAGCTCGCGATACCACTTGCCGCTCTTCTTCACGGTGCGGACCTGGGTGTTGTAATCGACGTGGACGAGGCCGAAGCGCATCTTGTAGCCTTCCGCCCATTCGAAATTGTCCATCAGGCTCCAGGCAAAATAGCCGCGCATCGGATAGCCGTCCTTGATCAGGTTGGCGACGACATCGAGGTGGTCGCCGACATAGTCGAGGCGCATCGTGTCATTCACCTCGCCATTGACGACATCGGTATTGTCGCAGGCGCCGTTCTCGGTGATGTAGCATTCCGGCAGCTCGTAGCGGCGGTAGAGGTCCTCGACCAGATGCTTGAGGCCCGGCGCATAGACTTCCCAACCGATATCGGTCTTCACGTCGCTTGCGGGTGCAGCTTCCGTCGTCCAGGGGAAATCGCCCTTCTTCGACGCGTCGTCATGAACGCGGTCCGGCTTGTAATAGTTGAGACCCCACCAATCGAGCTTCTGGTTGATGATTTTGAGATCGCCGTCCTCGATGACGGGCATGCGGTCGCCGAGCGCCTCGACGAATTCCTTCGGATACTCACCCTTGAAGACCGGATCGAAGAAGGCGCCGTTATGGAACTGATGGGCGCGCTCTGCAGCGGCAAGATCAGCCGGGCTGTCGGAACCCGGAATGATCGACGAGGCGTTGAGTACGAGACCAACGGGAACATTCGGCGCCTCCGAGCGGATCGCCTCGACGCCGAGACCGTGTGCCAAGTTCATGTAGTGCATGGCGTGCAGCGCCGCCTGCATGTTGCGCTCGCCCGGCGCGTGAATGCCGTAGAGGTGGCTGAGCCAGACGATGCACCAGGGCTCGTTGAAGGTCGCAACCGAATCCAGACGATCGCCGAGGCGGGCCATGACGGTCTTGGCATAGCGCTGGAAGGCGTAGGCCGTCGAGCGCGCCGTCCAGCCGCCGTCACCGGCGAGCAGCAGCGGCAGGTCCCAGTGATAAAGCGTCGCGAAGGTCTTGATGCCGCGCGCCTTGCAGCCATCGACGAGACGATCGTAGAAATCGAGACCGGCCTCGTTCACCGGGCCGGTGCCGTCGGGGATGATGCGCGGCCAGGCGATCGAGAAACGATAGGCCGAAACGCCCATATCCTTGATCAGGTCGAGGTCTTCATCGAGGCGGTTGTAGTGATCGCAGGCGATATCGCCATTATCCCGGTTATAGACGCGGCCGGGCATGTTGCAGAAGGCGTCCCAGATGGACGGCTTGCGGCCGTCAGCCTTGGAGGCACCCTCGATCTGGAAGGCGGCTGTCGCCACACCGAAGGTGAAATCGCCAGGGAAGCGGGCCGCGAGAAGCTTCGGATCGATCATGTTGTTTTCCGTCTCTACTGCTGGTCAGGTCGGCCGGCGCGGCCATCGTTGGCGGCGGTTTAGCCAAGCCGGAATGGCTTGTACAGGCCTTGAATGTCAAAACTGCAACGTTACAGATAGATTCTTCACTAGCGTCGACACGAAGAACCGCTTCGTCGGTCACAGCTGCTCTTTTCCATCAGGCAGGAGCAGACGGCGGGAAATGCCGATATTGTCGAGAAACACTTCGTCATGGCTGACGACGAGCAGCGCGCCGTCATATGCCGCCAGCCCGGCTTCGACGGCGGCAATGGAATCGATGTCCAGATGGTTGGTCGGCTCGTCCAGGATCAGCAGCGGCGGCGGCTTCGGTCCGCCGAGCACGCAGGCAAGACCTGCGCGCAGCAGCTGTCCGCCGCTCAATGTCGAGACTTGCTGCAATGCCGCGTCTGCCCGGAACATGAACCGCGCCAGCGCCGCCCGGCAGGCATTCTCATCCGCACCGGGATTGAGATTGCGAAAGTTCTCGCGGACACTGAACTTGGGATCGAGCAGGCTGACGGTCTGATCGAAGAAGGCATGCCCGGCAGGAACGGAGACCGTCCCCGCCCAAGGCTTCAGCGTGCCGGTGATCAGCGCCAGGAGCGTCGTCTTGCCGGAGCCGTTCGGCCCGGAGATCGCCACGCGCTCCGGCCCGGTCAGAGCAAGCGAGAGATTGCGAATGACGGGCCGCTCCGGCTCATAGCCAGCCGTCACGTCATCGAGACGCAACACCACGCGAGACGACGGAAGCCCCGTCGGCTCGAGTTTGACGGCAAAGGGCTGGAGTATTTCGATCTTGCCGCGCGCCGCCGAGACATCGCCGAGCGCCTGATCGCGGCGCTTCTCGCCGAGGCGAACCCGGTCTCCACGCGTATTCTCGGCCTTGCGCTTCAATCCGCCGGCCAAGATCCGTGGCATGTCGCCCCGCGCCGCCTTCACCCGCCCGGCACGGTCGCTCCTGGCCTGGCGCTCGGCGGCCAGCTGCGCGCTGCGATCGACGTCGTCGACCCGCTTCTCCGCATCCGCCAGATCATGTTCGGCGGCCGCAAGCTCGATAGCCTTGCGCTCCTGAAAAGCGCTCCAGTTGCCGCCATAGCGCTTGGCGCCGAGCGTCGTCAGCTCGACGATCGCATCCATCGTGTCGAGCAGTTCGCGGTCATGGCTGACGACCAGAGCCCCGCCGCGCCAGTCGCGCAGAAGGCCGATCACCGCCTGCCGGCCATCGCGGTCGAGATTGTTGGTGGGCTCGTCGAGGATCAGAAAGTCCGGCTCGGAAAAGACCAGGGCCGCAAGCCCCGCGCGCGTGCGCTGCCCGCCGGAGAGCGACGAGAGGCCGGTCTCCGGCACAGCATCGAGCCCGACGCGTTCGAGCGCCGAGGCCATGCGGGCTTCCAGCGTCCAGTCGGCGTTCGCAAGCTCGTCACCGGTCGCCTCCCCACGCTCGGCGCGGGCGAGGATGGCAAGCGTCTCCCGCACACCGAAGAGATCGGCGACCGCCGCCCCGGCCTCGACCTGAACCACCTGGCGGAGAATGCCGAAGCGTCCAGCAAAGGCGATGCTGCCCGACAGTGGCTGCAACTCGCCGGCCACCAGCTTCAGCAGCGTCGTCTTGCCGACGCCGTTGCGGCCGACAAGCCCTGTGCGTTCGGCACCGAAACTCAGATCGAGATGGGAAAGAAGCGGTCTGCCGTCAGGCGTCGACCACGAGAGATTGGAAATGGTGATGGAGGCAGGCATGGATAGAGAACTCCCGGATGGCAAGGCGAGACGGCATTGCGATCTGGGTGAAATCCATGGTGGCACACATCCTGTTGGTATTGCGGATGGCTTCAATCTAGGCGGGCAAATGGGTCAAATCAAGGCGTGTGCCGGTCGAAGGCCCGCGCTGCTCGCAACGCGATAACGCTGATGTCAGAAGACGTGACTTGAGATCGGCGGTGTGCCGGGTGAGAGCGGAATGGGAGATTACAACGAAAGGAACCCGATGCTCGCCTCCATCCACCTGCTGCAGCCCCATCTTCTCAGCCTGCTGCGCATCGTCTCGTCGCTCGTGCTCTTCAGCTATGGAACGCAGAAGATCCTGCATTTCCCGGCCGCCGCGAGCGTGCCGCCCGTCGGCTCGATGTCCTGGATCGCCGGCATGCTGGAACTCGTGCTCGGCTTTCTGGTGCTGATCGGCTTCAAGACGCGCGCCGCAGCCTTTGTTCTCTCGGGCCTGATGGCCTCCGCCTATTTCATCGCCCATGCGCCAAAGAGCTTCTATCCGGCCCAGAATGGCGGCGTCGCCGCCATCCTGTTCTGCTTCGTCATGCTGTATTTCGTCGCTGCCGGCGCCGGCTCATTCAGCGTCGATGCGCTCTTGAAGCGCAAGCAGGCTGCCATCGCAGCCTGACCGGCAATCCTGTCTGGCTGAGGCGCGCGCTTCAGCCAGCAGAGATCACGGCTTCTGCGCGCTGTTTTTCAGCTTCACCGCCATGGTGACCGTGCCGCGCACACTGATGAAGCTGCCACCGGAACGGTTCAAATCCGCATTATTGGTGAGATTGGTGACCTGGCAGGTCTCGCCGAGAGTATCGAGCACCAGCTGGCACTGGCGCTGCGCCATCGCATAGAACGCCTTCTGCGCCACCTCGATCTGCTCTGCCGGGTTCATGCTCATATCGGCCGGAACGGTCATCGACAGGCTGGACTGGATGTTGATGGTGCCGGGCACTCTTACGCCAGGCACGAAAGCCTGCTGCGCCGAAGCAGGAACGGCGCCAAGCGCCAGGATGCACGTCAGATAGCGGACAGAGAATGTCATCGGGCCTCCCCAAATGGTTGCGCCCTTCTTCTTTCATAATCCCCTTAAACGCGAATGAGCGCATTCCCTAAGATTGGAGGGAATGCGCTCAAATGATCAGCTATGGGCCTGCAATCAGACCTTGACCCAGCCGCCGTTCTTCTTCGAGGAGGCAACGCAGGCTTCGACGAAGGCCACGCCCTTCACGCCGTCATCGACGGTCGGGTAAACCACGGCCTTGTCGACCGGCTTGCCCTTCTTGGCGGCGTTGATGGCGAGCGCCGCCTCGGTATAGATCGTCGCGAAGGCTTCGAGATAGCCTTCCGGATGACCGGAGGGAACGCGCGAAACGCGCGCCGCAGCGGCGCCCGACCCGGCGCCGTTGCGGGTGATCAGCCGCTTCGGCTCGCCGAAGGGCGTGAACCACAAATAGTTCGGATCGGCCTGAACCCACTCGAGACCGCCCTTGGTACCGTAGACACGAACCTTCAGACCATTCTCGTGGCCTGGCGCCACCTGGCTGCACCAGAGCATGCCCTTGGCCGGCTTTTCCTTGCCCTTCGCCTTGTAGCGCAGCATCACATGCGCGTTGTCATCGAGACGGCGGCCTTCGACGAAGCTGTCGAGATCGGCGGCAAGGCTGTCGAGCTCCAGACCGGAAACGAAGCAGCCGAGATTATAGGCATGCGTACCGATATCGCCCGTCGAGCCACCTGCACCCGACTGTGCCGGATCGGTGCGCCAGACGGCCTGCTTGGCGCCCTGCTGTTCGACGGCCTCGGTCAGCCAGTCCTGCGGATATTCAGCCTGAACCAGCCTGATATCGCCGAGCTCGCCATTGGCGACCATTTCGCGCGCCTGGCGGACCATCGGATAGCCGGTGTAATTATGCGTCAGGATGAAGAGCGCACCGCTTTCGTCGGCGATCTTCTTCAGCTTCTTGGCATCGGCCAGGTTCGAGGTCAGCGGCTTGTCGCAGATGACGTGGATGCCCCGGCGCAGGAATTCCTTGGCGGCGTCGTAATGCACATGGTTCGGCGTGACGATCGAGACAGCCTCGATGCCGTTCTTAAGCTTCGCTTCGCGGATCGCCATCTCGCGATAGCTGGAATAGGTGCGCGACGGATCGAGACCGAGATCGCGGCCGGAGGCCTGCGCCTTTTCCGGCGTCGACGACAAGGCGCCGGCGATCAGTTCATATTGATCGTCGAGACGAGCGGCCATGCGGTGTACCGCGCCGATGAATGCGCCAGCCCCGCCGCCGACCATGCCGAGCCGGATGCGCGGCTCGCGGGTCTGTTCGTTTGATGCTTCGATTGCCATTGTGTCCTCCTCGAAATCTAATCTCGCGAAAAGTCCCCCCTGCCAGGCATCTCCCCCACAGGGAGGAGAAAATTCGCGGCGCTGCCTCGCACGATGGCCAAACTCGCCGATGCCCCTCCCCCTTGTGGGGAGGGGTTGGGGAGGGGTCTTGTCTTAAATCCCCAGCATGCGCCGGTTGGCTGCCTGATCGGTACCGCTGCCGGCAAAGTCGTCGAACGCCTTCTCGGTCACGCGGATGATGTGCGCCTTGACGAATTCGGCGCCTTCACGGGCACCGTCTTCCGGATGCTTCAGCGCGCATTCCCATTCGACCACGGCCCAGCCGTCGAAATTATTGGCAGTCATCTTCGAGAAGACGGCGCCGAAATCGACCTGACCGTCGCCCAGCGAGCGGAAGCGGCCGGCGCGCTCGACCCAGCCCTGATAGCCACCGTAAACGCCCTGGCGGCCGGTCGGGTTGAACTCGGCATCCTTGACGTGGAACATCTTGATCCGGTCTTTGTAGATGTCGATGTTGTCGAGATAATCCAGGCACTGTAGAACGTAGTGCGAGGGATCGTAGAGCATGTTGGCTCTGCTGTGGTTCTTCACGCGCTCCAGGAACATCTCGAAGGTGACGCCGTCATGCAGGTCTTCGCCCGGATGGATTTCGTAGCAGACGTCGACGCCGCAATCTTCGGCATGGTTGAGGATCGGCGTCCAGCGCTTGGCAAGCTCGTCGAAGGCGGTCTCGACGAGACCGGCCGGGCGCTGCGGCCAGGGATAGATGAACGGCCAGGCAAGCGCGCCCGAGAAGGTCGCATGCGCCTTGATGCCGAGATGCTTCGACGCCGTCAGCGCCATCTTGACCTGCTCGACAGCCCATTCCTGGCGCGCCTTCGGATTGCCGCGCACTTCGGGTGCCGCAAAACCGTCGAAGGCTTCGTCATAGGCCGGATGAACGGCAACGAGCTGACCCTGCAGGTGTGTCGAAAGCTCGGTGATCTCGACGCCGTTTTCACGCGCCTTGCCGGCGAATTCGTCGCAATAATCCTTGGAGCTTGCGGCCTTCTTCAGGTCGATGAGCTGGCTCGCCCAGGTCGGAACCTGCACGCCCTTGTAGCCGATGTCGGCCGCCCATTTGGTGATTGCATCCCATGAGTTGAAAGGCGCGGTATCGCCTGCGAACTGGCCGAGGAACAGGCCTGGCCCCTTGATCGTCTTCATGTCAGAAATCCTCCCTGATTAGCGACCGTAAACGTTTATGGTAGTCTTCAACACGCTTCTGGCGGAAGCAAGGCGCCTCCACGCACTTGCGGCAGATGTGGCTGGAAAGCCGGAAGTCAAACGGTAGGCGAACTAAACACGCCTCACCGACAGCTGCAAGAGGTACGTGCCGCAAATTCGTCCGCATGCAACCTGAAGACATAAAAAATGCGCCCATCCTTTCGAATGGGCGCATCCGATACGAATGATCAGAACGGAGAATCCGGGAAGTAGAAGTCCTTGGCATTGTCCTTGGTGACGAGCGTCGCATCAAGAACGAAGGTGCCGCGAACCGGTACCTGGTCGTAGAGACCGGCAGCCGTCAGTTCCATAGCCGTACCGACCATTGCCGGCGGATAGAGAACGTCGACCGGGATCATCTTGTCGCCGTCCATGACCTTCTTGATCATGTCCTTGGAGCCTGCACCGGCAACGACATACTTGATGTCCGTACGCTTGGCCTGCTCGATGGCCTGGAGAACGCCGACAGCCATGTCGTCGTCCTGGCACCATACGACGTCGATCTTCTGGTACTTCGTCAGGTAGTCCTGCATGACCTTGAAGGCATCGTCGCGGTTCCAGTTGCCGTACTGGCGGTCGAGAACCTTGACGTTGGAGCCTGCAATACCCTTGTCGAAGCCGTCCTGGCGCTGCTGATCGATCGGGATCGGCAGACCGCGGATAACGACGACCTGTGCATCCGGCGTCTGAGCGGCAATGTACTTGCCGGCGACTTCGCCGAGCGCCGGGTTGTTGCCGGCAACGTAGAGGTCACGAACCGAGTCGTCGTTGGTGGACGGTGCACGGTCGACGAGAGCGACATACTTGCCCTTGCCCTTGACTTCCTTGATGGCGTTGACCAGCGGATCCGGATCCGACGGCAGGATGACGAGAGCGTCGATACCCTGCGTATCGAGGTCCTGCACGGCGTTTGCCTGGCTTGCGGCATCCGGCGAGGTCTTGACGATGACGTTCAGGCCCGGATGTTCTTCCATCAGCTTCTTGGCGACACGTTCGGCATGGAAGACCACACCCGAGGTCCAGCCATGGTCAGCGGCCGGAATGGACACGCCGATGGTGAACTTCTTGTCCTGTGCGTATGCGGAACCCGCCACAGCGACGGCCGCAACGGCAAGACCCAACATGAGTTTGCGCATGCTATTCTCCTCCCAACATAACTTCAGGGACTTTCCTACCCGTGAACCGGACGCCCTGTGAGCCCGGCCAATTCCTGTTGAGGTCCGTTATCCCTTCCGGACCAGAGAGCGCTGTACCAGCATGGCGATGATGATGATCGCGCCCTGGATCGCACCGATGAGATATTCGCTGATGAAGTTCGACAGCAGCATGATGTTGCCGACGAGTTCGAGAATGAAGGCACCGCAGATCGTGCCCCAGACGCGCCCTGCCCCGCCTTTCAGCGCCGTGCCGCCGACAACGACGGCGGTGATCGCCTGCAGCTCCCAGAGGATGCCCGTTGTCGCAGAGGTCGAGCCGAGACGCGGCACGTAGAGCAGCACGGCAATCGCCACGCAGAGACCCTGGATGACGAAGGCGATGGTGCGGACGCGATTGACGGCGATGCCGGAATAGCGCGCCACATCGCTGTTCGAACCGACGGCGACGACATGGCGTCCGTAGCGCGTGCGATAGAGAATGAAGGCCGCAACGGCAGTGACCGCGAGGATGACGACGATCGGAACCGGCACGCCGAGAATGCTGCCGAAATAGGCCGGGCGGTACAGCGTCTGGATTTCCGGCGAGCGCAGCGTGATCGCGCCGCCCTGCGAGAGCCAGGTCGTCAGGCCACGATAGATGCCCATGGTGCCGAGCGTCGCGATGAACGGTTCGATCTTGCCGACCGTGGTGATAAGGCCATTCGCAAGTCCACAGAGCGCACCGGCAACAACAGCAAAGACGACGGCGACGACGAGCATCATGGTCGGGTCGGCGATGACGCCCGAATTCAGCAGCAGGATCATCAGGCTGGCGACGAAAGCCACCATCGAGCCGACCGAGAGATCGAGATCACCGGCCGAAATGACGAAGGTGGCGCCGACGGCGATGATGGCGATGAACGCACAGCGGGTCGCGACATTGGCGAGATTGGTGATGCCGATGAAGTTCGGATTGACGAGCGCGCCGACGATCAAAAGCAGGATCAAGGCTGCGAACGGCGCCACTGCGCGCAGATCGACATCCCGCCAGGAGCGGCGCCGGATCTGCCTGGTCTCCTCGTTGATATCAGTAGTCAAAACCAACCTCCCGACCCAAACCCTGTGGGTATCTTATCGTTGAAACCGCGAAGCGATGCGGCGCCTGAAACTGTCAGGCGGCCTTCCTCTTCAGCCCCGCGGCGTAGCGCATGATTTCCTGTTCCGAGATCTCGTCGCCCTCGAGCACGCCGACGATGCGCCCCTCGCGCATGACGCAGACCCGCGTGCAGAGGCCGATGACCTCAGGCATTTCCGACGAGACGACGATGATCGACCGGCCATCGCGGGCCAGCGCCGAAATGAAATGATAGATCTGCTGCTTGGTGCCGACATCGATGCCGCGCGTCGGCTCGTCGATGATGATGATATCGGGCTCGGTCTCCATCACCTTGGCGAGCAGCAGCTTCTGCTGGTTCCCGCCGGACATGCGGCCGGCGACGATATTGGCATCGCGCACGCGGATGTCGAAGCGCCGCTTCGCCTTGGCAAGTGCCGCCGCCTCGCTGTTCGGGCTGAGATAGCCGTGCGCCACATGCTGTCCAAGCGATTGCAGCGTCAGGTTGGTGACCATGTTGGAGCGCAGCAGCAGCCCCTTCGACTTGCGATCCTTGGTCATATAGGCAAGACCGGCGCGATTGGCGGCGTGAACATCGCCGGAGGCAATGGTATCGCCCTTGATCACCACCTCACCGGCCGTGCGTGACCGCAACCCGGCGATCGCCTCCATCAGTTCCGTGCGACCGGAACCGATCAGGCCTGAGAAGCCGATCACTTCGCCCTTGCGCACCTCGAAGCTCGCATCCTGGACATAGCCGGTCGAAACGCCGGTGACCCGCAGGACGACTTCTTCATCTACATTCGGCTCGACCTTCGCCGGATAGAGGCTGGAAAGCTCGCGCCCGACCATCAGCTGGGCGATCGACTCGCCGTCAAGGATCGAGGTCGGTGCCGTCTTCACCCACTGGCCGTCGCGCAGCACGGTGACCCGGTCGGTGAGCTCCATGACCTCATCCAGCTTGTGCGAGACGAAGACGAAGCTGGTGCCTTTGTCGCGCAGCTTGCGGACTTGCTCAAAGAGGATGTTGGTTTCCTCGCGCGACAGAACGGCGGTCGGCTCGTCCATGAAGACGACGCGCGCATCACGGCTGATTGCCTTGGCGATTTCGACCATCTGCTTGTCGGCGATCGACAGCGTGCTGATCAGCGCGTCTTCATCGACATGCGAGCCAAGCATATCCAGCACGCGCCGCGTTTCCTTGCGCATGTAGCGCCGGTCGAGCACGCCGAAATGCGTCACTTCACGGCCGAGGAACAGGCTCTCGGTGACGGTCAGATGTTCGGCGAGATTGAATTCCTGGTGGATGATGACGATGCCGAGCGCCTCGGCGCCACCGTTCGGCGGCAGCACGATCGGCTTGCCGTCGAGAAGGATTTCGCCGGAGGTCGGCTGCTCGAAACCGGAGAGAACTTTGACGAGAGTGGATTTTCCGGCACCATTCTCGCCCATCAGGGCATGAACTTCGCCGGCGCGGAGATCGAAATTGACGCTGAAGAGGACCTGTACCCCATTGAAGGATTTACAGATTCGCTTTGCGGACAGCACCACGGGTGCGGTCTCGGCCGTCTCCAGATTCATCATTTCCTCCCTGCGGCTCCCGACCGCTTGAGCATTTGTGTAAACCTTTACATCGGCCATGTAAAGGTTTACATCATGGATATGCACAAATCTGGCGAAAGCCCGCTTTGACGGATTAGCAAGTCTGTGTAGTGTCGCGGCGAAGACAGCCCCATGGCAGAGCCCCCAGTGTCGAATTCCACGCCTGCAACGATCGAAGACGTCGCCCGGATCGCCGAGGTTTCCATCGCGACCGTGTCCCGTGCGATCCATACGCCGGAGAAAGTTGCGAACTCGACGCGCCTGAAGGTCAATCAGGCGATCGCCATCACCGGCTATACGACCAACGCCATGGCCCGCAGCCTGCGGCTTGGCCGTTCCAACATGATCCTGGTCGTGGCGCCCGATATCGGCGACCCCAATTTCTCCAATATTCTCGTCGGCCTGGAGAACGAAGCCCGCGCCCATGGCTACGGCATCCTGATCGGCCACACCCAGAACGACGCTCAGCGCGGCCTCGAATATTTGAAGTTCTTCAACTCGAACCAGGCGGCCGGCCTGATCCTCTTCACCGGCATCCTGCCCTTCGGCCACCAGACGATGACGGCACGGTTGCCGCCGAGCGTCGGCGTCTTCGAACCAGTTTTTAACGGCGGCATTCCCTATGTCGGCGTCGACGATACCGAGGGTGCCCGCAAGGCGGTCGACCTGCTGCTTGCCGAAGGCCATCGCAAGATCGCCTTCATCGGCGATTCGCGCACCCGCCTTGCCTACACACGCCGACGCGAAGGCTATGAGGCCGGGCTCGATGCGGCCGGCGTTACCAAGGAAACGCGGATCGTTCTCGAAGGCGACGGCACCATCGAGAGCGGCCGTCACGCCGTCGAGCAGCTCTTCATGCGCGATACGCTGCCGACCGCCTTCATGTGCGTTAACGACCAGACGGCGATCGGCGTGATGATCGGCCTCAATGCCCGCGGCTACGATATCCCGCGCGACTTCTCGGTGACCGGCTTCGACGACGTGCCGCAGGCCGTGTTCATGAGCCCGTCGCTGACCACCATCCGCCAGCCGCGCACGGCTATCGGCAAGCAGGCGATGGCGCTGTTGCTGGAGCTTCTCGGCGATGGCCGGCCGGCCGAAACGGAAATCCTGCTGCGCCCCGATCTCGTCGTCCGCAATTCCGTCTCCGCGCCGCCGAAAAACTGGCAAAGACGCTAACCCGGGCGGAACAATTCCCGCCCCAGGCCGTTGCCTTGCCGGACGCCGGCTGCACAATCTGAGATTTGTGGTTTGCACCGGCAGCTGGCGTCCAGCTCAGCTGAAAAGTCCGCGTTTGCGGCAGCTTCATTCTATCCCGGACTTATTTTGGTCATCGGCGTTTCCGTCGCTGGAAAAATCAACCGACCGCCTACATCATTGATCGCTAAGATGAACATGGGACCCATAGATTCAGTGTCGCCGACGTCCGATCCAGCCGTCATCGAGGAGCAGAAACGCCTTGAGGCGCTCGAGGCATTCGACATTCTCGACACCGCTCCCGAGCCCGAATTCGACGACATTGTCTTCGTCGCCTCCTCGGCCTGCCGCACGCCGGTTGCCCTGATCAGCCTTGTCGGCGCCGACAGGCAATGGTTCAAGGCAAAGGTCGGCTTCGAAGCCTGCGAGACCCCCATCGATCAATCCGTCTGCGCCCACGCACTCTCCAGCCCGCAACCGCTTGTCATCCCCGATCTCACGAAAGACGAACGGACGCGGACGAACGCGCTGGTCACCGCGCCACCCAGCATCCGCTTCTACGCCGGCGCACCGCTCGTCACCTACGACGGCACGATCATCGGCACGCTCTGCGTCATCGACACTGTTCCGCGCCCCGAAGGCTTGACGCCTGACCAGCTGAAGATCCTTCAGGCGCTGTCGCGGCAGGTGGCCGCCCTTCTGGAAGCCCGCCGCATATCGAGCCGCAAGGACGAGCTCTTCCGCCGCCAGAAGCATATCAGCTCGACGATGCGCTCCACGGCACAACAGAGCATGGCAGCCCAGGAGGCCGGCCGCGTCGGCACGTTCGAGCTCGATATTGCCAGCGGCCAGATGCGCGTCTCCCCGGAATTCTGCCGCATCTTCGACGTGCCGGTGGCCGACAGCTACCCGGCCTCGATCTTCGAAGACATGGTCGTCCCGGACGATCAGGGCATCCGCTCCTCCGCATCGACGCGGGCGGACGGCAGCGCCGCCCTCGACGTCGAATACCGTATCAACACCGAGCATCGCGGCACCCGCTGGATCTCGCGTCATGCCGCTTTCATGGCAACGACGGATGGCCGGCCGGCGCTTCTGCGCGGCACGGTACAGGACGTGACCATCGAGCGGCGCGCCGCTGCCCGCGTTCAGGCGCTGCTTGATCTCGGCGACCGGCTGCGCGATCTCGACGACGTGGAATCGATGGCGATCGCCGCGGCCGATCTGATGGCCAAGGCGCTCGATGCCAGCCGCGCCGGCTTTGGCGTCGTCGATGCCGGCAGCGAGACCGTACTGATGCAGCCGGAATGGTGCGCGCCGGGCGTCACGTCGCTTGCCGGCCTCCACCACTTCCGCGACTACGGCAGCTTCATCGACGATCTGAAACGCGGCGAAACCGTCATCATCGAGGATGTCAGCAACGATCCGCGCACCGATGGCAATGCCGAGCAGCTGCTTGCGATCGATATCCGCGTGCTCGTCAACGTGCCGATCTTCGATCATGGCCGCTTCAGCCTCGTCGTCTTCGTGCATCACGATCATCCCTACGAGTGGACGGGCGAGGAAGTGTCCTTCGTGCGCAGCTTCGGCGACCGTATCCAGATCGCCATTGCCCGGGTGCGCGCCGAGGCCGAACAGGACCTCCTGAACCGCGAGATCAACCACCGGCTCAAGAACACCTTCGCAATGATCCAGGCGATCGCCACGCAAACGCTACGCCCAGTGGCCGAACGCGAGCATGTCGAGAATTTCGAACGGCGGCTGCATGCCCTCAGCAGCGCCCACGACATTCTCCTGCAGGACAACTGGCTGAGCGCCAGTGTCCACGATCTCGCCGCCCGGGCAGTCGAACCGCTCGGCGTCGGCGAGCAGGTTTCGATGGAAGGACCAAGCCTGGCGCTCGGCGCCAAGGGCTCGCTTTCGCTCTCGCTGTTGCTGCACGAACTGGCGACCAACGCCATCAAATATGGATCGCTCTCCACCGAAGGCGGTAAAGTTTATGTGCGTTGGACCATTGAAGGCCGCGGCGAGGCGGCTACCTTCCACCTCACCTGGCGTGAAGAGGGCGGCACTGCTGTCAGCGAACCGACCAAAAAGGGCTTCGGCTCCAAACTGATCAAGATGGGACTGATCGGCTCCGGCGGAACGGAAAGCCGCTACGGCCCCGATGGCTTCTCGGTCAGCATGTCCGCGTCGCTCTCGCAGATGCAAAGGACCGAATGACATGAGGGAAGGTTATGCAGCCCAAAGGCCTGCTGTCCTCGTGGTCGAAGATGAACCGCTACAGCGGATGATGGCAGTCGATCTCGTCGAGGAAGCCGGTTTCGAGGCAATCGAGGCTGCGGATGCGGATGAGGCGGTACGCATCCTGGAGGCACGGGCCGATATCCGCATCGTCTTCACCGATATCGATATGCCGGGCAGCATGGATGGCATGATGCTGGCCGCAGCGATCCGCGACCGCTGGCCGCCGATCGAGATCATCATCACCTCCGGCCATATCCGCGAACAGGAAGTGGAGATGCCGATCCGCGGCGTGTTCTTCCCCAAACCTTACGACACCCGCCGCCTCAGCCAGCAGCTCGTCGCCTTCGGACTACCTCAGTGACAAAGTCCACGCGTGAAAAAGCCGGGAGGCTTGCGCTCCCCGGCCTGTATTTCGATAAGCCGTCGATCAGACGTAACGGTTGACGACGTTTTCGAGATGTTCCTGCTTGCCCGAGCGCGGCTGCGGATTGACGTCCTTGCCTTCGACCCAGCTGGTGATTTCACCGAGCGAATATTCGCCGCGGAAGAGCTTCTGCCCTTCGGCCGAATCCCAACCGGCGTAGCGGTCTGCGAGCGGCTGCGAGAGAGCCTTGTCCTCGACCATCTTCGCAGCAGCCTTGAGACCGCGGGCGCAGCAATCCATGCCGCCGATATGGCCGATCAGCAGGTCTGCCGGATCGAGCGACTGACGGCGCAGCTTCGCATCGAAGTTCGTGCCGCCGGTGGTGAAGCCGCCTGCCTGCAGAACCTGATAATAGGCGAGCGCCATTTCCGGAACGTTGTTCGGGAACTGGTCGGTATCCCAGCCGGACTGGTAGTCATTGCGGTTCATGTCGATCGAACCGAAGATGCCGAGCGCATTGGCAAGCGCCAGCTCGTGCTCGAAGGAATGGCCGGCGAGGATCGCATGGCCCTGCTCGATGTTGAGCTTCACTTCGTTTTCGAGGCCGTGCTTCTTCAGGAAGCCGTAAACGGTCGCGACATCGTAGTCGTACTGGTGCTTGGTCGGCTCCTGCGGCTTCGGCTCGATCAGGATCGTGCCCTTGAAGCCGATCTTGTGCTTGTACTCGACGACGAGGTTGAGGAAGCGGCCGAGCTGGTCGAGTTCGCGCTTCAGGTCGGTGTTCAGCAGCGTCTCGTAGCCTTCACGGCCGCCCCAGAGAACGTAGTTCTCGCCACCGAGCTTCTGCGTCGCATCAATGCAGGTCTTCACGGTTGCCGCAGCGAAAGCGAAGACATCCGGATCCGGATTGGTCGCAGCGCCGGACATGTAGCGGCGGTTGGAGAACAGGTTTGCCGTACCCCAGAGCAGCTTGGTGCCGGTCGCGGCCTGCTTCTCGGCGAAGTAATCGACGATCTCGTTCAGGTTCTTGGTGTTCTCGGCAAAGTTCTGGCCTTCGGGGCGCACGTCGGCATCGTGGAAGCAGTAATAGGGCGCGTCGAGCAGCGAGAAGAATTCGAAGGCCACATCAGCCTTCAGCTTCGCAGCCTTCATCGTGTCTTCGAACCACGGGCGCAGGAAGGTCTGACCACCGAAAGGGTCGCCACCCGGCCAGGTGAAGGTGTGCCAATAGGCGATCGCAAAGCGCAGATGGTCTTCCATGCGCTTGCCGAGAACGACTTCGTCCTTGTTGTAATGACGGAAGGCGAGCGGATTGGTGCTCTCCGGGCCTTCATACTTGATCTTCTGAATATCGCCGAAAAATCCGGTGCTCATGTTGGTCCTCCTTGGGTTGGTCAATCTTGTTCGTTGTAGCGTGCGGCCCCCTCATCCGACCCTTCGGGTCACCTTATCCCCGCTGGGGAGAAGGGAAGATCGGAGCGAGTGGTCTGCCACAAGTCTCTTCTCCCCAGCGGGGAGAAGGTGCCGGCAGGCGGATGAGGGGGCTCCGACCTCAGTGCAAGCTTAAATCCGCCCTCAATGCGCCAGCGACTTGATCGCCGGATAGAGCGCGCGGTAGCGCTTGTAGGCATCCTCATAAGCGCCGCTGAGTGCAGCGACAGGCTCGATCGTGCCATCCGTCTCCGGCGGCGTGCAGACTGCGACCGGATCCGCACCCGTCGCAGCAATCAGGCCGAGACGGGCAGCGCCAAACGCCGCGCCGAAATCGCCGTCAGCCGGCAGATCGACGGGAACGCCAAGCGCCGTGGCGATCGAGGCCAACCAGTAGCGCGAGCGCGAGCCGCCGCCGATCGCGGTGACGCGGGCGATATCGGTACCGGCCGAACGCAGCGCTTCGAGATTGTCGCGGATCGCAAAGGACACACCTTCGAGAACCGCCTGGGTCAGGACGGCGCGGCTACTCTCATGCTCGAGGCCGATGAAGGCGCCGCGGATGACCGCGTCATTGTGTGGCGTACGCTCGCCGGAGAGATAGGGAAGGAAGGTCACGCCCGACGGCGCCTTCAGGGTCTCGCCGAGTTCGCCGGTCAGATCCGCCGCGGACTTGCCCGTCACATGCGAATGCCAGTTCAGCGCATCGGTGGCCGAGAGGATGACGCCCATCTGGTGCCAGGTGTTCGGCAGCGCGTGGCAGAATGCGTGAACGGCGCTTTCCGGCTTCGGCAGGTAAGAGCCGTTGGCGGCGAATAGCACGCCCGATGTGCCGAGAGAAACGAAGGCCGCGCCGTGGCTGACCGTACCCATGCCGCAGGCAGAGGCAGCATTGTCCCCTGCCCCGCCAGCAACGACGACATCACCAGTAATGCCCCACTTGGACGACAGCTCGCCGCGCAGCTTGCCCGCCTGCTCGGTGCCTTCGACAAGCGACGGCATCTGCTTTTCATCGAGACCGGTTGCGTCGAGGAGTTCCGAAGACCAGGCGCGCTTGCCGGTATCGAGCCAGGACGTACCGGCCGAATCCGACATTTCCGAAATGTGCTCGCCGGTCAGCCACAGGCGCAGATAATCCTTCGGCAGCAGAACCTTGGCGACCTTGGCGAAGATCTCCGGCTCGTTCTTGGCGACCCAGACGAGCTTCGGCGCGGTGAAACCCGGGAAGACGATATTGCCGGTCAGCTTGCGGAAGCGCGGATCGGCGTCGAGCGCCGCGGCTTCATGATAGCTGCGCGTATCGTTCCAGAGAATGCACGGCCGCAGCACCTTGTCGTCGGCATCGAGCAGGGTCGCGCCATGCATCTGGCCGGAAAGGCC
The DNA here is from genome assembly GCF_047325115.1 of Rhizobium sp. Rhizsp82. Classification (NCBI taxonomy): domain Bacteria; kingdom Pseudomonadati; phylum Pseudomonadota; class Alphaproteobacteria; order Hyphomicrobiales; family Rhizobiaceae; genus Rhizobium; species Rhizobium sp. Rhizsp82. The sequence continues at coordinate 323,751 of NZ_CP168570.1, forward strand.
GATACCCCTGACCGCCGCAAGTTCCTTCGGGTGCTTGGCCTTCAGACCGGCAACCGCTTCTTCGGTCGCGCGGATCCAGTGCGCCGGATCCTGTTCCGACCAGCCGGAATGCGGACGCGAAACGTCCAGCGATCCGTTGGCCGAACCGATGATCTTCTGATCGCCGTCGATGAGCATCGCCTTGACGCCCGAAGTTCCGAGATCGAGACCCAGATACATGTCGTTCTCCCTTTGCCGTTACGGCAGGTTGTCTTTCAAAAAGATATCGAGGCGGATGCGCTCCTGCGCATCGATGACCGCAAGCCCGTCGGCCTTCGCCTTCAACACGCGAATGGCGCTGCGCACCTCATGACCGGCATCCTGATTGAGAACTGCGTCAATCGTTCCGTCGATCAATGCCGCCCGCGTATGCGGCGTGAGTTCATGGGCAACGACAGTGACCTGCCGCCCGGCGCCCTTGGCCTTCAGCGCCCTGATCAGGCCGCGGTTACCGGCGCCCAAGCTGTATATGCCGACAATGCGATCATTCTTCGAAAGCGCATCCGAAACCAGCATATGCGCCATTTCAGGATCGTCGCGCCCCTCGATGACGGGCAGGATGGAAAGGCCCGGAAACTCCTGCGCCATCAGCGCAGCAAAACCTTCCAAACGTTCGCGATGGTCGCGCACCAGCATGGAGCCGGCAAGCACCGCAATCTCACCCTTGGCGCCACCGAGGAAACGGCCAAGCAGGCGAGCAGCCGTGCGCCCGGCCGCGATGTTATCGACACCGGCATAGTGATGGCGGAGCGACCCCGTGAGATCAGAAACCAGGGTAACGACGGGAATGCCATCGCGCACTAGGGCATCGACTGCCTCGGCAACCTCAGGCGCATCGGTCGCGACGAGCGCGATGCCGGCAGGCCGTTCGGCAGCGAGCTTCCGCAGCGCTTCGACCAGTGCGGCCGGATCGAAGGCCGGAACCTCGATGGTCTGGATCTGCGTGCGCTCGACTGGAGCGCGGGCAACGGCCTCGCGGATCTCGCCGGTCAGCCCATGCATGAAGGAATTGTCGGATGCCGGAAGGATGAAGACCAGCGGATAGGTGCGGCCCTTGGCGAGGTTGGCGGCCGCCACATCCCTGACATAGCCGATCTCGCGAATGGCGTTTTCCACCTTCTCGCGCGTCACATGGCGCACGCCAGGGCGCTGGTTCAGCACGCGATCGACAGTCGCAAGGCTGACCCCCGCATGCGCGGCGATATCGTGAACCGTAGGCTTCATCGCTCCTCCTGACGAAGCCTTTACCGCCAATTCTGATGTACGTAAATCAGAAAATGCCGGACCGACCGAAACTCATCTGGTCGCGTTTGAAAAACATGGATTATTTCTTGCCGTCACCGGCAATACGCACTTCGATCGCCTGCGCGATCCCTCGCAGATTGGGGTGCTCGCCAGCCAGCGCTTCAATGGCGCCGACGGCAAGGTCGCTTGCGACGTAATCCGACTTGTGACCGAGGTTTCGGACGACGATCAGCCGCGCCCCTCGGATATCCTTTGCAAGATGCGCCGAGTGGATCGTCGGCGAAACGACGCTATCGGTATCGCCGGTGATAATGATCGTCGGCGCCTTGATCTGCCGGTAGCGCGGCGAGGCTTTCTTCGTCCATTCGAGCAGGTTGGCAACATCAGCGGCGTTGTTGTGAAACTCGGCCGGGCGCAGGGCGAGAAGCGTGCGAGCCTTCGAGATATACCCAGGAGGCCGCCGGTTCGGCGCAAACACACTGCGTGTCGCACCATCCACCATCGCAAGGCCGACGGGCGGCACGATCAGCGCGCTGAACAGCCTGCCAGTCAACGGCGCGGTTGCCGCATCATAGTACCAGGCAATGCCGCCCGGCCACGGATAGACGGCCGGCGACAGGAACACCAGACCGGCAACCATATCGGGATGATCGAGCGCAAAGGCGGCCGCAACGGCACCGCCGAAGGAATGGCTGACGATGATTGCCCGCCCGATGCCGCGCTTCTTCATCAACGCCGCAATCGCGTCGGCCTGCCCGTCCGGAAAGGCGTTCTCGGGACCGCCGCGGTCGGAGCGGCCGTGGCCCGGACGATCGACGAACAGCAGATCGGCCTTGCCTTCCAGCTTTTCCCGGAACGACAGCATCGGGTCATAGAGATTGGCGCTGGCGCCATGAATGAAGACGATCGGCGGCAGCCTTGCCTTGCCGGAGGCGGGAATGAAGACGCTGTTCAGCTTGTAGCCGCCGATGTCTATCTTCTCCTCCTCGGCGGCCGCCCGCGCGGATGCGGATGCAAAGAGGGGCAGGACGATGCAGAGCCAGGCGATTGCCCTGGCGGAAGACTGAAGCATGAAGCGGCATCCGGTCGAAAGAGATGCACGATATACGGAAAACGGCCGGCTTTGGTTTCCCAAGCCGGCCGTTATTTCGAACACCAGACGATCAGTGGCCGCCGCCACCGCCTCCGCCGCCTTGCGGCGCAGGCTTGGCAATCATCGCCACACCGAGAACCATGACCATGAACAGCACGGTCAGCATCAGGAAGATATCGCTGAAGGACAGGATGACTGCCTGCTTGGTTGCCATGCCGACCATCTGCTTGATCGCCACCGACGCGCCGTCCATCCCGTAGGAATTAAAGTTGGCGGTCAGGTTGTTCAATTGGTCGATCGCGGCCGGATGGCCCCAGTCCATATTCTCGCGCAAGCGCTCGTAATGCACGTCCTGGCGGTTGGTCAGAACCGTATTGATGATCGCAAGACCGACGGCACCACCGAGGTTACGGGTCAGGTTGAAGAGACCTGAGGCGCCCCGCATACGGGCCGGCGGCATCGTGCCGAGCGCGATATTGTTGATCGGCACCATGCACATCATAAGGCCGAAACCGCGGAACAGCTGCGGGATCAGCAGTTCGTAGAAGTCCCAGTCATCCGTCAGCCCGGTCATGATGTATGTCCCGGCCGCGAAGCTGACGAAGCCGATGACCATCATCAATCTGAGGTCCATCTTCGTCGAGAGACGTCCGGCGAGCGGCGCAGTGAAGAACATCGCAAGGCCCGAGACGAACATCGTCTCGCCGATCATCAGCGAGTCATAGCCGCGGATACGGCCGAGATAGACCGGGTAGATGTAGGTCAGGCCGTAGAGACCGATACCCATGACGAAAGAGAAGACCGAGCCGAAAGCGAAGTTGCGGTTGGCGAAGGCTCTCAAGTCAACGACCGGAAAATCGACAGTGAACGCCCTGTAGAAGAAGACCACGCAGCCGATCGCCGATGCGATCGCACCGATGACGATATAGTTGTCGTTGAACCAGTCGTTCGAATTGCCTTCCTCGAGCACATATTCCAGCGCGCCCAGAAACACGCCCATCGAGATCAGGCCCCACCAGTCGAACTTCTTGAGAAGTGACAGTTCCGGTTTGTCGAAGTCGATGAAGTTCCAGGTAACGGTCGCGACGATGATGCCGGGGATGACGTTGACCAGGAACAGCCAGTGCCAGGAGAAGGCGTGGCTGAGATATCCCCCGACGGTCGGGCCGATCGTCGGCGCCAGCGTAGCGATCAGGCCGATGATCGGCGAAACGACGCTGCGCTTGGAGGGCGGGAAGATCGTGAAGGCGGCCGCAAAGACCGACGGGATCATGCCGCCACCGATGAAGCCCTGGATGGCGCGGTAGACGATCATCTGGTCGATATTCGTCGCCGTGGCGCAGAGCACGCTCGACAGCGTAAAGCCCGCCGCCGAGAAGGCGAAGAGGTAGCGCGTCGAGACGATGCGGGCAAGCGTACCCGACAGCGGAATCATGATGACTTCAGCGATCAGGTAGGAGGTCTGGACCCAGCCGATTTCATCCGAGCCGGCGGAAAGGCCGGCCTGGATTTCAGCGAGCGAGGCCGAGACGATCTGAATGTCGAGGATCGACATGAACATGCCGAGCACCATCGCAAAGAATGCGATGAGCTTGCGCGGGTCCATCCGTTCCTCGGCTCCTACGCCGGGAACGGTTCCTGCAGTGGTGGTCGCGGCCATTGGCCTTACTCCGGCTGGCTGATTACTTTACCTGCTGTGCGTCCGGCGCCGTGCGCGTGTCGACATCGACGACGACGCTCAGGCCTGCACGCAGACGGCCGGTATCAAGCGCATCCTGCGGGAGCGCGATGCGAACCGGCACGCGCTGGATGATCTTGGTAAAGTTGCCCGTCGCATTCTCAGGCGGCAGAAGCGAGAAGACCGAGCCGGAGGCCGGCGAGATCGACTCGACGGTGCCGACGATCGCGTGATCGTCATAAGCGTCGACATGGACATTGACCTTCGAACCCGGAACCAGATGCTGGATCTGCGTTTCCTTGAAGTTCGCGTCAATATAGAGCTGGCGGGTCGGGACGAGCGCCATCAGACGCTGGCCGGGCGATACGAGATCGCCTTCCTGAACCGAGCGATTGCCGACAACACCGTCATACGGTGCCTTCAGGATCGTGAAGGACAGGTCGCGGGCGGCCTTGTCGCGCTGCAACTCGAGCGTACGGACCGAACCTTCGGCTTCCTTGCGCTGTGCTTCCAGGATCGTGATGTTGGCTTCGGCCGACTTGATGTTGGCGTCGCCGCCAACGAGGTTTGCCTTGGCCTGATCGAGCGCGATGTTGGCGGTGTCAAGATCGGCAGCGGTGCCGACCGACTTTGCCTGTAGGTCGCTCTGGCGCTTCTGGGTGATCTCGGCGCCGCGGACGGCGGCATCGAGCGACACCTTCTGCGCCTGTGCCTGGGCGAGAGCCGCCTTGGCGCCATCGACCTGGGCATCGATGCGGCTCAGCGACAGCTTTTCGGTGGCGATCTGCGCTTCGGCCTGGTCGAGAGCGTTCTGATAGTCACCGTTATCGAGCGTTGCGAGCACGTCGCCGGCCTTGACCAGCTGGTTGGCAACGACATTGACCTTGGCAACGTAACCGGTGACCTTCGGCGAAATCGTCGCGATATCGCCTTCGATATAGGCGTCATCGGTCGAGACCATGAAGCGGCCATTCGTCCACCATTCATAGCCGTACCAGCCGCCACCGGCGAGGATGGCGAGGGCGACGATCGGCAGAACGCGGCTGCGCTTCTTTTTCACCGGCGGCTGCTCGGCAACCTTTACCTCGGGTGCCGGCGCCTGCTGGGGAGCACTGCGAGCCTCCGCGGTGGGGGTATCCGCGGAGGCTGCAGTTTCCGGCTGAGCCGCTTCGGCTTCAGCGGAATCGCTTACGATGCGCGCAACATTGGTTTTCTGACTGGACATAGACGAACACCGCTTTGTGAAGTAGATTTAATCGAACTGAACGGTTCGGTTCAGTTGACATAGGCCCTTTTTGCATCCATATCAAGTCATATCGAACCGAGCGGTTCGATTTTAGTAAAGAATCTTCGCAAGTGCGAAAAATGGTTAAGGAGAAGATGACCGAAGTGTCCAAGGTTTCAGCCGCCGAAACGCCCGTGGCCACCGGCCGCTGGGCAGCCGGAGAAGACCCGGCCAAGCGCACGCAAATCCTCGAGGGCGCCAAGAGCGTCTTCATGAGGATGGGTTTCGACGCAGCGAGCATGAACGACGTGACCCGTGAAGCCGGCGTCTCGAAGGGCACTCTCTATGTCTACTTCGCCAATAAGGAAGAGCTCTTCACCGCTATGATCGAGACCGAGCGCGCCGCCTTCGTGGCCGCACTGCGCGTCGCTCTCGAGCACCATGACAATGTCGAGGAAGGCCTGCACGATTTTGGCCTGAGCTTCATCTCGCATATCACAAGCGAGAAGGTGATCAGCGCCATGCGCACCGTTCTTGGCGTGCGCGACCGCATGCCGGAGCTCTGTCAGCGCTTCTTCAACGGACCGGAGAACCTGCGTACGGTGCTGCACTCGTATCTGACGCGCTACGTGAATTCAGGCAAGCTCGAGATCGCTGACGTCGATCTGGCAGCCGGACAGTTCCTCGATCTCGCGAGCGGCAGCTTCTTCAAGTTCCGCCTCTTCGGCAGCATGCCGGAACCGCCGTCTGAAGCCGAGAGGAAGCGCGTCATCGACGGCGCCATCCGCGTCTTCATTGCCGCCTATGGCGCCAAGCACAACGAGCCCGCCTGAGGGATCGGCGGCGTCCCCGCTTCATTCTCCCCATCACCGGCGGAATAAATGCCGTCCGGCTTTCGTATACCCCTTGCGGCGCTTGCATCTCAGCGCCTTCACTCTAGATTTCGGCGTCGGCTGTCTGTGGCGCAAGGGAAAAACAATTCATGCAAGATATCATGATGCTGGTTCAGGACCCGGCTGCCTGGGTGGCGCTGGTGACCCTGGTCGTCATGGAAGTCGTTCTTGGTATCGACAACCTTATCTTCATCTCCATCCTCACCAATAAGCTGCCGCCCGAGCACCGTGAAAAGGCCCGCAAGGTCGGTATCGGCCTGGCGCTGATCATGCGCCTCGCCCTGCTCGGCACCGTCGCCTGGATCGTCAAGCTCACGGCTCCGGTCTTCGAACTCTTCGGCCACGGCTTCTCGTGGAAGGATATGATCCTGATTGCCGGCGGTCTTTTCCTGCTCTGGAAGGCGACGAAGGAAATCCACCACAATGTCGATCCGGCCGATCACAACGAGGACTTCATCGCCAATTCGGCGACGACGACCTTCGGCTCGGCGATCGTGCAGATCCTGATCCTCGACCTGGTCTTCTCGGTCGACAGCATCATCACCGCCGTCGGCATGACCCCGCATCTGCCGATCATGGTCATCGCCGTTCTGGCCGCCGTGACCGTCATGCTGGTCGCCGCGACGCCGCTTGCGAACTTCATCGAGAAGAATCCGACCATCGTCATGCTGGCGCTCGCCTTCCTGATGATGATCGGCACGACGCTGATCGCCGAGGGCATGGGCTTCCATGTTCCGAAGGGCTACGTCTACGCCGCCATGGCCTTCTCGGCGCTCGTCGAGGTGTTGAACATGTTCGCCAGAAACGCCCGAAAACGAAAAAGAGGCGAGAGCCACTAGCTTCTGCAGCAGGCGCGGCTCCGGCCGCGCCTACAGCATGTCTCCCAGGCTCCAGTGATTGGCCCAGCGCGCGTCGATCTCGTCATCGACATTCTGGTAGCGGATATCGGTCGACAGACGGATCAGTCGCCCGGCGCTCTCGTTCGCCGTCGAGGCGTGGATCATGTAGGGACTGTGCAGCATCACATCGCCGGCCTCGTAGCCGGCGATCAGCCAGCGGGCGTCGAAGCGCTCGGCCATCTCGGGCAAATCTTTCGACACCCAGCCGCCCTCGGTCATGTTGCGATTATAGGCGCTGATCCGCTCTTCGGCTGAGAGTTCGGCGCTCTGCGCCGCGAACTCACTCTCCATCTTTCTGCCAATCGCATGCGATCCCTCGAGATAGACGAGCCCGCCCATGTCGACCGGCACATCGCCGAGCGGAATCCATGCCGTGACGATCCGGTTGGTCCCACCGCGCAGATAGACGAGATCATAATGCGCAGGCGTCGCCGTGGCGCTACCGGGCATCGTGTGGCGCATGATCTTGCGCTTGTGCAGATAGGAGATGCCGGACAGGAACTCGTCCATGAAGGCCGCGAGCCGCGGCTGGGCACAGAAGCCTTCATAGGCAACGGATCGAACCAGCGACATGAGGATACGGTTGGCCTGCTGCGGGTCCCCTCCTCCAGCGGCGGCCAGACCAAGATGCGGATCCGATCCCGGCTCGATCAACCCTGCGCCCGCCAGATGCCCGAACACCCATCCGCGAAACGCATTCACGGCATCGGGATCGAGAAACCGCTTCAGCCAGACATAGCCATGCTCCTCATAGCGCTCACGGATCGCCGCGATGCCGATGCCGGGATCGGTGGGAACGAGATGGCCAAGCCGGTTCTCCGCTGTCGAGAGCACCTTGCCGCCTGCCCTCAGCACCGGCATTTCAGTCGCCATCTTCACGGCCAAACTTGACATTTCGATCGCCATCCCTTTCGAATTCATGTGGCGATGTTGCCGTGATGAAGCGCGAATGACCATGGACAGAAAACACAGCTGGACTTTTCGCTCATGACTTCGCCGCCGCTCGCGCTCTACCGCTCGCCGCCATCGGTCAACCCGCCCGCCTTGTCGGTGACCGGCTTCGGACGGCAGCGGATCGCCGTGCATGTCCGGCAGCGCCGGCTGCCATGCCATGCGGTGGTACTGGTCGAAACGGGACGCGGTACGTTGGAAACTGAAGCGGCAGGCAAGCTTACGATCGAAGGACCGGCGCTCTTGTGGCTGACGCCGGGCAGCCTGCATTCCTACGGCCCGGCGGAGGGTGAAAGCTGGGAGGAGCAATGGGCGCTGTTCGAGGGCCCTTTCGCCTCGAGCCTCGTCCGGCAGCGCCTGATCTCGGAGACCGCACCGCATGTGGCGCTGAGCAATCTGCGCGAGACGCAGCAGCTCTTTGCCGCGCTCCGCGCCGATTTCACCGATGGCAGTGCGTTGGCACTGAGCTCGGCCGCCGCCACGCTTCACCGCATCGTCGTCCAGTCAGCGAGGCAGGCGGATGCTGCCACTGATACCGTGGCTGGCGCCAGGATCGAAGCAGCTGTTTCCGCCCTTGCCGAACGCGCCTTCAGGGAAATCGACATGCAGCAGCTCGCCGCCGAATTCGACATGTCGCCGGCGACCTTCCGCCGTCGCTTCATGGCCGCAACCGGCCTCTCACCGAAAGCATTCCAGCTACGGCTGCGGATCGATCATGCCAAGCAATTGCTGACCACCTCGGATCTCCCGATCGAAGTGATCGCACGGGAGATCGGCATCGATGATGCCTTCTATTTCTCGCGGCTCTTCCAGAACCGCGAGGGCCTGGCGCCGAGCGCCTTCCGCAGCCGCTATCGCAGGCAGTGATCAGGCCTTCGACAATTCCTTGTCGATCGCCGTCACCAGCCGCTGATCCTCGGCGGTCACGTCGGGCGCAAAACGCGCGATGATCTTGCCGTCGCGGCCGATCAGGAATTTTTCGAAGTTCCAGAGGATTTCCTTGCTGTCGTCATCGGCCAGACCACGATCGCGCAGCCGGTCACGCATCGGCCCTTCGCCGGTCGTCGGCACGGCTGCAGCCGTCAGCTGGCGATAGAGCGGATGCTTGTCGTCGCCCTTGACCGAGATCTTCGAATAGATCGGGAATTTCACGTCATAGGTCAGCTGGCAGAACTCGACGATCTCGGCATCCGTCCCCGGCTCCTGACCCTTGAAGTTGTTGGCCGGGAAGGCGGCAATAACGAAGCCGCGCTCACGCTTGTCCTCGTAGAGTTTTTCAAGACCTTCATACTGCGCCGTGAGCCCGCATTTGGAGGCAACGTTGACGACGAGCATCACCTTGCCGCGATGTTCGTTGAGGCTTGTCTCGCGGCCATCGGCGAGCTTCACGGGGATGTCGAGGATCTCGGTCATGTCAGTCTCCATTCACGTCGGGCCGTGAAGCTATACCCGTGCTACGCTTTGTCCAGCCTTCAAAACCGGCCTGATGCCAAAATCCTCCGCATGCGCTAACGTGCCTCACGGAGAGATGAGAGGGGAAATCTCGGGTGCGTGAGATCGTTGTCGCGGGATCGGTATTTGTGTGTCTGGCCGTCGCCTCGATCGGCACGATGATGATCTATCCGCGGCTGCCGGCCCGCCATCGCGAGGAGGAAACGAACACGGTCGTTCGCCTCGTCGCCAACATCTTCGTGGTCATGACCTCGCTCGTCTTCGGCCTGATGATCAACTCCTCGAAGAACACCTTCGCCGGCATCGACGACAGCGTTCATTCCTTCGCCACCGAAATCATCCTGCTCGACCGCACGCTGCGAACCTATGGCCTGGAAGCCGACGACACGCGCGCCAGCCTGCTCCGTTACGTCCAACAGGCCCTGTCGGGCCCGATGCACGTCGTCGATCCCGTGCTGCAGAGCGACCCGAAATCCGAAATGGCACTCAACGCCGTTGGCAACAACATTGCCGTCATGATGCCGACCGATCCCAACCATGTCGCGCTATGGACCGACGCCCGGCAGCAATACAAGACCATCGTCGAGCGGCGATGGGTGATCGTCGAGCAATCGGAAGGCGTCATTCCAATGCCGCTGGTCTTCATGCTGATGGCTTGGCTGACGCTGATCTTCGCGAGTTTCGGATTCCGCGCGCCCAAAAACATCATCGTCATGTCGATGTTCCTAGTGGCCGCCTTTCTCATATCCGCATCGATCTATCTTGTGCTCGACATGGATATCCCCTTCGCAGGCATGATCCAGATTTCCGACGCCCCGCTTCGCCGGGCGCTCGCCGAACTGCAGCAATGATGCGCGTGCGGGATTGATAAGCGCAGGCGGCGTTACAGTTATTCCTGTCGCAGAGCATCGTCTGCGTTCGGAATTCCAGCCCCTGGAGCAGCATGACCACCCCGCAGATTCTCGCCTTCGGCGTCATTGGCCTGATGATGGCCGTCTTCATCTGGGACCGCTTCCGTTATGATCTCGTCGCCTGCTGCGCGCTGGTGCTCGCCGTCTGCGTCGGCATCGTGCCCTTCGACAAGGCCTTCTCCGGATTCAGCGACGATATCGTCATCATCGTCGGCAGCGCGCTTGTCGTCAGCGCCGGCGTCGCCCGCTCCGGCATCGTAGACAGCGCCATCAAGCGCTTCTTTCCGAACCTGAACTCGCTGCATACGCAGCTCGCCCTGCTGCTGATCGTCGTCGCCGTGCTCTCCGCATTCATCAAGAATATCGGCGCGCTGGCGATCATGATCCCTGTCGCCTTCCAGTTTTCGCGCAAGACCGGAAAGTCGCCCTCGCTCTATCTGATGCCGATGAGCTTCGCCGCCCTGCTCGGCGGGCTCATGACGCAGATCGGCACCTCGCCGAACATCGTCGTGTCTCGGCTGCGCGAAGAGATCACCGGCAAATCCTTCACGATGTTCGACTTCACGCCGGTTGGCGCCACGCTGGCGCTGGTCGGCATCATATTCCTGATTTTCTTTCATTGGCTGGTGCCAGAGCGTCAGAACGAAAACCCGTCGCTCGAAGAAGCGCTCGATCTCAAGAACTATTTCTCGGAGGCGACGGTCGTCGAGGGCTCCGGCTTCGACGGCAAGATGCTGAACGAGATCCTGAAGCTCGGCGATGGCGAAGTGGTCGCGACCGCGATCCTGCGCGGCCATTCCCGCCTGTCGCCGATCCCGGACCTTATCCTGAAAGCGGGCGACACCCTGCTTCTCGAAGGCGGACCGGAACCGCTCGACCGCGTCGTGACCAATGCCAAGCTGAAGCTCGCCGGCAAGCAGATTCCCGCGGATACGCAGGATGGCGACATCACCTCGATCGAAGCAGTGGTCTCGCCGGAATCGACGCTCATCGGCTGGTCGGCACGGCAGTTGTCGCTCTTCAACCGCCGCCGCGTCAACCTGCTCGCCGTCAGCCGCCAGGGTCATCGCCTGACGGAGCGCCTCAGCGAGGTGACGCTGAAGGGCGGCGATGTGCTCGTGCTCCAGGGCAGCCGCAAAAACCTGCCGGCCTTCCTGCAGGAATTCTCCTGCCTGCCGCTGGCGCAACGCGACATCCTGCTCGGCACCCAGCGCCGCGCCTATGTGCCGCTGATCATCCTCGCCGCCGCCATGGGCGCGACAGCCGCGGGTCTGGCGCCCGTTGCCGTGGCCTTCTTCTGTGCCGCGCTCGCCATGGTCGTCTTCCGCGTCATCCCGCTTGCCGATGTCTACAAGGCGCTGGATGGCCCGATCCTGATCATGCTCGCCGCCCTCATTCCCGTATCGGATTCGCTCAGGACAACCGGCGGCAGCGAGCTTATCGCCGGCTGGCTCGGCCATTTCGCAGCGCAGATGCCACCCTTTGGCGCCTTGGCGCTGATCCTGATCACCGCAATGGCGGTGACGCCGTTCCTCAACAATGCCGCGACAGTGCTGGTCATGGCGCCGATCGCCGCAAGCTTTGCACAGACGCTCGGCTACAAGCCGGAAGCCTTCCTAATGGCGGTTGCGATTGGCGCCGGCTGCGATTTCCTCACCCCGATCGGCCACCAGTGCAACACGCTGGTCTTCGGCCCGGGCGGATATCGCTTCAGCGATTATCCCCGCCTCGGCCTGCCGCTCTCCTTCATCATCATTCTCGTCAGCGTCCCGATGCTGCTCTACGTCTGGCCGGTGCGATGAGCGCTGATGCCCATTTTCCTTGACGCAAGCGGCCGAATATGGCCTTAAGGCCAGCCAAATGGACAATCGCCGGGGAAGTGCGCAATTTGCCCTTATCCGGCCGGTTTCCTGATCCAGTTATCTGCATTCTTCCCGCCGCACGCCGCTTTTGCCATCAAAAGCCGTCGGCATTCATTTGACGGGCACATAAAATGACAGCTTCCGGCGTCCGCGTCCGCATTGCTCCCTCGCCGACCGGCGAGCCGCATGTCGGCACCGCTTATATCGCACTCTTCAACTATCTTTTCGCCAAGAAGAACGGCGGCGAGTTCATCCTGCGTATCGAGGATACCGATGCGACGCGCTCGACCCCGGAATTCGAGCAGAAGGTGCTGGACGCCCTGAAGTGGTGCGGGCTCGAGTGGAAGGAAGGCCCGGATATCGGCGGCCCCTACGGCCCCTATCGCCAGTCCGACCGCAAGGACATCTACACGCCCTACGGCCAGGAACTGCTGGACAAGGGCCATGCCTTCCGCTGTTTCTGCACCCCCGAGCGCCTGGAACAGATGCGCGAAGCCCAGCGTGCCGCCGGCAAGGCGCCGAAATATGACGGCCTCTGCGTGAAATATTCGGCCGAGGAAGTCAGCGCCAAGATGGCAGCGGGCGAAAGCTCGGTCATCCGCATGAAGATCCCGACCGAAGGCTCCTGCGATTTCAACGACGGCGTCTACGGCGACGTGTCGATCCCGTGGGACAGCGTCGACATGCAGGTCCTGATCAAGGGCGACGGCATGCCGACCTATCACATGGCAAACGTCATCGACGACCATCTGATGAAGATCACCCACGTCGCCCGCGGCGAAGAGTGGCTGGCATCGGTTCCGAAGCACATCCTGCTCTATCGCTATTTCGGCTGGGAACAGCCGGTGTTCATGCATCTCTCGCTGATGCGCAACGCCGACAAGTCGAAGCTGTCGAAGCGCAAGAACCCGACCTCGATCTCCTACTACTCCGCTCTTGGCTACATCCCGGAAGCACTGATGAACTTCCTCGGCCTGTTCTTCGTGCAGATCGCCGAAGGCGAAGAGCTGCTGACGATGGACGAGCTCTCCGACAAGTTCGACCCGGAAAACCTCTCCAAGGCCGGCGCCATCTTCGACATCCAGAAGCTCGACTGGCTGAATGGCCGCTGGATCCGCGAGAAGCTGTCGGAAGACGAGTTCCAGGCCCGCGTCCTGACCTGGGCGATGGAAAACGATCGCCTGAAGGCTGGCCTGCGCCTGTCGCAGTCGCGCATTTCCAAGCTCGGCGAACTGCCGGAGCTCGCAGGCTTCCTGCTGAAGTCCGACCTCGGCCTCGACCCGTCGGCCTTCGCCAAGATCAAGTCGCCGCCGGAAGAGATCCTCGAGATCCTCAACACCGTGCAGCCGGACCTCGAAAAGATCCTCGAATGGAACGTCGAGACGATCGAAGCCGAACTGCGCGCCATCGCCGACCGCATGGGCAAGAAGCTGAAGGTCGTTGTGGCCCCGCTCTTCGTCGCCGTATCCGGCTCGTCGCGCTCGCTGCCGCTCTTCGATTCCATGGCGATCCTCGGCCGCTCGGTCGTGCGCCAGCGTCTGAAACTCGCCTCGCAGGCAGTCGCCTCTCTCGTCGGCCCGAAGAACTGAACCGGACATCTGCACCATGACCGAAAAGACCGAAACAGCGACCCTTTCTTCCGACGCAACCGAAGTGCGCGCCCAGAAGCTGAAGCTGCTGCGCGAACAGATCGGCGATGTCTATCCGGCGCATTTCCACCGGACCATCACCAATGCCGAGCTCGCCGAGAAGTACAAGGATCTCGAATCCGACGTCGAGACGACCGATGTCGTGACCGTTGCCGGCCGCGTCTATTCCTCGCGCAATTCCGGCATGTTCATGGATATCCATGACGCCGGCGGCAAGATCCAGATCTTCAGCCACAAGGACGTGACGCCGGAAGAAGCCCGCAACATGCTCGCCATGATCGACATCGGCGACATCATCGGCGTCACCGGCACCGTCCGCCGCACCAAGCGCGGCGAGCTCTCGATCAACGCCCGCGAAATTACCATGCTGACCAAGTCGCTTCTTCCCATGCCGGAGAAGTGGAATGGTATTGCGGATGTCGAGATCCGGTATCGCAAGCGCCACCTCGACATCATGAGCAACGAGGAATCGAAGCTCCGCTTCCAGCAGCGTTCGAAGATTGTCTCCGGTATCCGCCGCTTCATGGAAAGTGACGGCTTCATGGAAATCGAGACGCCGATGCTGCACTCGGTTTACGGCGGCGCGACTGCTGAGCCATTCAAGACGCATCACAACACGCTGAAGCTCGACATGTACCTGCGCATCGCGCCGGAACTGTTCCTGAAGCGCACGCTGGTCTCCGGCCTCACCGACAAGGTGTTCGAGATCAACCGCAACTTCCGCAACGAAGGCGTCTCCACCCGGCACAATCCAGAATTCACGATGATGGAGTGCTACTGGGCCTATGCCGACTACGAGGACATCATGGACCTCGTCGAGCGGCTGTTCGAGACGCTCGCTTTGTCGATCCACGGCAAGACCGAATTCGCCTTCGGCGACAAGGAAATCTCCTTCAAGGGTCCGTTCAAGCGCGTGCCGATGCCTGACGCCGTCAAGGAAGTGACCGGTATCGACTTCCTTGCGATGAAGACCGATGAAGAAGCCCGCACGGCCGCCAAGGCCGCCGGCTTCGAAGTCGAGAAGGACTGGACCTGGGGCGAATGCCTGGCCTTCATCTTCGAAGAGAAGGTCGAGGGAACGCTGATCCAGCCGTCTCACGTCACCCATTTCCCGAAGGACATCTCGCCATTCGCCAAGGAAGTGCCGGGCGAGCCGCGCCTTGTGGAGCGCTTCGAGACCTATTGCAACGCCTGGGAACTCGGCAACGCCTTCTCCGAACTCAATGATCCGGAAGAGCAGCGTCGCCGCATGGTCGAGCAGCTCGAGCAGGCACATGCCCGCGGCGAGAAGGAAAAGCAGCTGGACGACGAATTCCTCGATGCGATCGACCAGGGCATGCCGCCCGCCGGCGGTCTCGGCATTGGCGTCGACCGCCTGATCATGCTGCTCACCAACGCGCCGTCGATCCGCGACGTCATCCTCTTCCCGGCCCGCCGCAGCAAGACGGACTGAGACTGACGAACTTCGAATGCAAAAGCGGAGCGCCCGAAAGGACGCTCCGCTTTTTTGTGTCCGGTGATTTCTGTTAGTGGCCGCTCTTGGCGGGCGCGGCTTCCTCGCCGCCACCTTCGGCCGGAGCCTCGGCGGGCGCTGCCTCGCCTTCTCCGCCTTCAGCCTTGGCTTCGCCGCCCTCGGCCTTGGCTTCTCCGCCTTCCGCCTTGGCCTCGCCTTCGCCCTCGCCGCCCTTGGCCTTCTCGGCCTTGGCGCCCTTCTTGCCGCCCTCACCGCCTTCGCCACCCTCAGTCGAGGCAACGGCCGTCGGATCGATGCAGTCGGAATATTCCTTGAAGGACGCGTTCAGCGTCTTGATCTCGTCTTCCGGGAGATCGACGCGCTCGCCGAAGAACAGGCCGTTCTGGCTGGCCTGGCCGTCATAGTAGCGGGCGGTATAGGGCTTGTCGTCGATGCCCTCGATCATCTTTTCCGGATGCGGGATATAGACGACGTCGGCGCCGATCGCCCGGCCGCGAATGTCGGAGCGCAACGTCGGGCCGTTCTGGTCGAGCACCACGACCTGCACCAGATCCGGCTTGCTGTCGGCATAGATCGCCTGCGCCACCCGCAGAGCCGTCCGGACGCGCGTCATCCCGTCGGTGGGTTCGGTCTTGATGTATTTGCGGATCCAGACATGCTCCTGCTTCTTGATCGTCACGAGATTGACGTCGGTGCAGGAGGCACCATTCACTTCTTCTGCCGGAGGACCAAGGATCGCATCTTTGCCGACATAAAGCGCCGCACCGCCGGAGGCGCCTGCGAAGAGCGCTACACCGCCGATAACGAACGCCAGTTTCCGGGACGGCCGGAATATGCGCAGTAAGGCCTTCACGCCAACTGCTCCGTCATCGGCAAAACTCCAACTCGATACATGCTCGGAAAACTATTCAAGCGACGTTTCGGAATGCTTAAGTGCGGCCAGTAAAAACGCAGGGGTGAGAATAAAAGGCCAAAAAAGGTCCGGGAGTTCACAGACTTGTCAGCGTGTATTTCGGCATGCTCTAAAGCCGCATGGCCTTCACGCTTCGTCAGCTTCAATATTTCGTCGCAGTCGCCGAGCAGGGTTCGGTGACGCGTGCGGCGCAGAACCTCTCCATCTCCCAATCCTCGGTCACAGAGGCGCTGAAAGAGTTGGAAACCGATCTTGGCGTCTCGCTCTTCGATCGCCATCCGCGCGGCCTGACCATCACCCATAACGGCCACCAGTTCCTGCGCCACGCCACGAAGATCCTGGCGACCGTCTCGGACGCGCGCACCAGCTTTTCCGGCCAGCAAAGCGCACTATCGGGAACGCTGAACATCGGCGTCACCTCGCTCGTCGCCGGCTATGTGCTCTCCGATCTCCTCGCCCGCTACCGCCGCGCCTGCCCCGGAGTCGATGTCAGCGCCATCGAGGACAATGGCGGCTATCTCGAACATCTGCTGGTCGGCGGCGAGCTCGATGTCGCCGTCATGGTCATCTCCAACCTGCGCGACCGCATGGCGCTGCAGGCGGAAATCCTGGAAACGTCGCCCTATCGCCTCTGGCTGCCGATGGGCCATCCGCTGGTTTCGGCCGACATTATCTCCGTTGCCGATATCGCCCGCGAACCGCTGATCATGCTGACGGTCGACGAAATCGAGGAGAATACCGGCAAGCTGCTCTCGGCCCTCGGCGCCCGCCCGCATGTAGCGTTCCGCACCCGCTCGGTCGAGGCTGTCCGCAGCCTTGTCGCCACCGGCGCCGGCGTCGCCCTGCTGCCCGATCTCGTCTACCGCCCCTGGTCGCTGGAAGGCGACCGTATCGAAAGCCGCGACGTTTCCGGCTCGCTTCCAGTCGTTCAGGTCGGCATGGTCTGGCGCAAGGGGTCGAGCCTGCCGCAGGCGGCGCGCGACTTCGTCGGCATTGCCGAAAGCATGCGCTCCGGCCGCGTTCGCTCCTGATATCGGAATTTCCGATAACGTCTTTCTGATAAATGAATTTGCGAAAGCGGATTTTTCATCGCAACTTTTCAACCGGGAACAAAATGCCGCAGCAAGCGGCTCAAACCGGGAGACAGACGATGACGAATCTCTTGAAATCCTGCACGGCCGCGCTCGCGTGCCTGAGCTTCGCAACGCAGGTGATTGCCGCCGAACCGCTGAAGGAACTGGGCAAGGGCGAAGGTGCAGTCAGCATCGTCGCATGGGCCGGCTATATCGAGCGCGGCGAAACCGACAAGAACTACGACTGGGTAACCGGCTTCGAAAAGGACACCGGCTGCAAGGTGACCGTCAAGACGGCCGCGACATCAGACGAAATGGTCTCGCTGATGAACGAAGGCGGCTTCGACCTCGTCACCGCTTCCGGCGACGCCTCGCTGCGCCTGATCGCCGGCAAGCGCGTCCAGCCGATCAACACCGATCTGATCCCGAGCTTCAAGAATGTCGATCCTCGCCTGCAGAACGGCCCGTGGTACACAGTCGGTGGCGTTCACTACGGCGTTCCCTATCTCTGGGGACCAAACGTCCTGATGTACAATACCGACGCCTTCAAGGATAAGGCGCCGACCAGCTGGAAGGTGGTCTTCGAGGAAGAAACCCTGCCCGACGGTAAGTCCAACAAGGGCCGTGTCCAGGCCTATGACGGCGCGATCTATATCGCCGATGCCGCCATGTATCTGATGGCCCACAAGCCCGAGCTTGGCATCAAGGACCCCTACGAGCTGAACGAAGACCAGTACAAGGCGGCGCTCGACCTGCTGCGCGGCCAGCGCAAGCTCGTCTCCCGCTACTGGCACGACGCGATGATCCAGATCGACGACTTCAAGAACGAAGGCGTCGTCGCCTCCGGCTCCTGGCCGTTCCAGGTCAACCTGATGCAGGCCGACAAGCAGAAAATCGCCTCGACCTTCCCGGAAGAAGGCGTCACAGGCTGGGCTGACACCACCATGCTGCATGCCGACGCCGAGCACCCGAACTGCGCCTATATGTGGATGGAACACTCGCTGTCTGCCAAGGTTCAGGGCGATGCCGCCGCCTGGTTTGGCGCCGTCCCCTCGGTGCCGGCCGCCTGCAAGGGCAACGAACTGATGACCGACACCGGTTGCGCCACCAACGGCTTCGACCACTTCGACAAGATCAAGTTCTGGAAGACCCCGGTTGCGAAGTGCACGACGCAGAGCGAATGCGTGCCTTATCACCGCTGGGTTTCCGACTATGTCGGCGTGATCGGCGGGCGGTAAAGCGCCCATCCCGAACCCCTCCCCACAAGGGGGAGGGGCTAGCAAGCGGCACCGCCTCGTTCCAATCTCAGCGTCTGCGTTCTCCGAGAGGGACAAGGCGGGGTTAAGCCCCTCCCCCTTGTGGGGAGGGGTTTGGGGCGGGGTCTGAACACCGCAATTGAAATCCAAGACTGAATGCCAAGACTGGAGCCCACCCATGACACCCGCCGTCCGTTTCCAGCAGGTCTCGCGTCATTTCGGCCAGGTTCGCGCCGTTGACGGCGTCGATCTCGAGATCGCGCCCGGCGAATTCTTTGCCATGCTCGGCCCGTCCGGCTCCGGCAAGACGACATGCCTGCGCCTGATCGCCGGCTTCGAACAGCCGACCGGCGGCCATATCCAGATTTTCGGCGAGAAGGCCGAAGGCGTGCCGCCCTACCGGCGCAACGTCAACACTGTCTTCCAGGACTACGCGCTCTTCCCGCATCTCAACATTCTCGACAACGTCGCCTACGGCCTGATGGTCAAGGGAACAGGCAAGGCCGAGCGCCTGCGCGAAGCGGAAAAGGCGCTCGAACTCGTCAAGCTGCCGGGCTACGGCAGCCGCCGCCCGGGCCAGCTTTCGGGCGGCCAGCGGCAGCGCGTGGCGCTCGCCCGCGCTCTCGTCAACAAGCCGAAGGTGCTGCTCCTCGACGAGCCGCTCGGCGCGCTCGATCTGAAACTACGCGAGCAGATGCAGGAAGAGTTGAAGAGCCTGCAGCGCGCCCTCGGCATCACCTTCATCTTCGTCACCCACGATCAGGGCGAGGCCCTGTCGATGGCCGATCGCGTCGCCGTCTTCAACAATGGCGGCATCGTCCAGGAGGGCACGCCGCACGATATCTACCGCCGCCCGAAGACCCGCTTCGTCGCCGATTTCGTTGGCTCGTCGAATGTCATCGCCCCGGATTTCATGGCCTCTCTCGGTGGCGAGAAGCGTTGGGCAAGCCTGCGCCCCGAGGCGATCCGTCTCGGCGACGGCACGGAGGCCCGCGTCGAGAACGCGAGCTTCCTCGGTGCCGCGACACGCCTGACGGTCGATATCCGTGGCACGCGCCTACATGTCATGCTGCCCGCTGGTGCGGACGTGCCTGATGTCGGCTCCAGCGTTCGTCTCGGCTGGCAGCCGGGCGACGTCCACTACATGGATGATGCCGCATGAGCGCCATTGCGATGACAGGCAAGGACACATCGATCCTGCCGGGGCGTGGCGGTTTCTTCGGTCGCCTCTCGGACGTCTTCTGGCGCCATCCGAAACTGCTGCTCTTCCTGATGCTGACCCCGCCGCTGCTCTGGCTCGGCATCATCTATATCGGTTCGCTAATCGCGCTGCTGCTGCAGAGCTTCTTCTCGATCGACGATTTCTCAGGGATGATCAGCTACGAGTTCACGCTGTCGACCTATGCGCAGCTGCTGAACCCGACCAATTTCGACATTATCGTCCGCACCATCCTGATGGCGGCGCTCGTCACTCTCGCCTCCGCCGTCATCGCCTTCCCGATCGCCTATTATGCGGCGCGTTATGCCAAGGGAAAGTGGAAGGTGCTCTTCTATCTCGGCATCATGCTGCCGCTCTGGTCGAGCTATCTCGTCAAGATCTATGCCTGGAAGCTGATCCTCGCCAAGGAAGGCATCCTCACCTGGTTCTTCGGCAAGCTCTACCTTTCCTGGCTGCTCGACGGCATCCTGAACCTGCCGGTGGTCGGCGGCAATTCGCTCTCCGTCAGCTATCTCGGCACCTTCATCGTCTTCGTCTATATCTGGCTGCCCTACATGATCCTGCCGACGCAGGCAGCGCTGGAGCGCGTCCCCGGCAACCTGATCGAGGCCTCGTCGGATCTCGGCGCAACCCCGCGCCAGACCTTCCGCACGGTGCTCTTCCCGCTGGCGCTGCCCGGCATCGTCGCCGGATCGATCTTCACCTTCTCGCTGACGCTCGGCGACTACATCATCCCGCAGATCATCGGCTCGTCGCGCCTCTTCATCGGCCAGGCCGTCTATACGCAGCAGGGCACGGCCGGCAACGTGCCGCTCGCCGCCGCCTTCTCGGTCGTGCCGATCGTCATCATGGCCATCTATCTCTGGCTTGCCAAACGCATGGGGGCTTTCGATGCGCTCTGATCGCGGACAGAAATCCCCGCTTCTCCTGAAGATTGCCGCCGGTGCCGGATTGCTCTTCCTGCATCTGCCGATCCTGCTGATCTTCGTCTACGCCTTCACGACAGAAGAGAAAAGCTACCAGTGGCCGCCACCGGGTCTAACCCTGCAGTGGTTCGCCATTGCCTGGAACCGGCCGGATGTCTGGAACGCACTCGGCCTCTCCGTGCAGGTCGCCTGCATCGCCACCGCGATCGCGTTGGTACTTGGCACGCTCTGCGCCGCCGCTGTCAGCCAGACGAAATTCTTCGGCCGGGAGGCGATCTCGCTGCTCGTCATCCTGCCGATCGCGCTTCCGGGCATCATCACCGGCATCGCGCTGCGCTCGGCCTTCAGCCTGTTCGACATCCCCTTTTCGGTCTGGACGATCGTCCTCGGCCACGCCACCTTCTGCGTCGTCGTCGTCTATAACAACGCCGTCGCCCGCTTCCGCCGCACGCAGGGATCGCTGATCGAGGCCTCGATGGATCTCGGTGCCGACGGCTTCCAGACCTTCCGCCATGTCGTGCTGCCGAATATCGGCACGGCGCTCTTGGCAGGCGGCATGCTTGCCTTCGCGCTGTCTTTCGACGAAGTCATCGTGACCACCTTCACCGGCGGCCAGCAATCGACGCTGCCGATCTGGATGCTGGAAGAGCTGATCCGTCCGCGCCAGCGCCCGGTGACCAACGTGGTCGCCATGGTCGTCGTGCTCGTCACCTTCCTGCCGATCCTGGCAGCCTATTACCTCACCCGCGACGGCGACCAGATCGCCGGGGCCGGAAAATAAACCAGAGTGGGATGCCCCATCCGCTCGATGAACGAAAGGGAGAACATCATGGACATCCAAATGCTGATCGGTTCGCGTTTCGAAGCGGGCACGGAGACGGAGGAACACGTCCTCAACCCCAAGACCGGCGAGAAGGTCGTCGACCTGCCGGAAGCCTCGCTCGGCCAGATCGACAACGCCGTCGATGCCGCCGAGAAGGCCTTCAAGAGCTGGTCGCAGACGACGCCCGGCGAGCGCTCCTCCTATCTCCTGAAGATTGCCGATGCGATCGAGAAGGATGCCGCGGGTTTCGCCGCCCTTGAGGCGCTGAACTGCGGCAAGCCGATCAACGCCGTCCTCAATGACGAAATCCCGGCGATCGTCGATTGCTACCGCTTCTTCGCAGGCGCCGTGCGCAACCTGCATGCGCCCGCCGCCGGCGAATACCTGCCGGGCCACACCTCGATGATCCGCCGCGACCCGATCGGCATCGTCGGCTCGATCGCGCCCTGGAACTACCCGCTGATGATGATGGCCTGGAAGCTGGCACCGGCAATCGCCGGCGGCAACACCGTCGTCTTCAAGCCCTCGGAACAGACGCCGCTGACGGCGCTGAAGATGGCAAAGCTGCTCTCCGAGATCCTGCCCGAGGGCGTCGTCAACGTCATCCTCGGCCGCGGCGAGAGCGTCGGCAACGCGCTGATCAACCATCCGAAGATCGGCATGGTCTCGATCACCGGCGATGTCGCGACCGGCAAGAAGGTGTTGCAGGCCGCCGCAAAGACGGTGAAGCGCACCCATCTGGAACTCGGCGGTAAGGCTCCCGTCATCGTCTTCGACGACGCCGATATCGATGCGGTCGTCGCCGGCATCCGCACCTTCGGCTATTACAATGCCGGCCAGGATTGCACCGCCGCCTGCCGCATCTATGCCGATGCCAAGGTCTACGACCGCTTCGTCGCCGACCTGTCCTCGGCTGTTTCGTCGATCAGGTTCAACCAGTCCGACGACACCGAAAACGAGATCGGTCCGCTGATCTCCAAGCGCCAGCGCGACCGTGTCGAGAGCTTCGTCGCCCGCGCCTCCGAGCACAAGCACATGGAGATCACCACGGGTGGCAAGACCTCGGGCGACAAGGGCTTCTTCTACACGCCGACTGTGATTGCCGGCGCCACGCAGGACGACGAGATCGTCCGCCGCGAAGTCTTCGGCCCGGTCGTCTCCGTCACCCGCTTCAGCGATGTCGAGGACGCCGTCACCTGGGCAAACGACAGCGACTACGGCCTTGCCTCCTCCGTCTGGACCAAGGATATCGGCCGCGGCATGAAGACGGCCGCCCGCCTGCAATATGGCTGCACCTGGATCAACACGCATTTCATGCTCACCAACGAAATGCCGCATGGCGGCCTGAAGCAATCCGGCTATGGCAAGGACATGTCGGTCTATGCGCTCGAAGATTATACCGCCGTGCGCCATGTAATGATCAACCACGGCTGAATAACCCAAACGGGTTATTGAGATAACATATTTGTGACTCCAGACCGCCGTAAACAACTACGGCGGTCTTTTTGTGGATATATTTCAATATTGCGTTGAACGAATATATGCTCCATATTTGAGAAAAGCCTTGGCAACAGCCGCGGGGGGCTAAAAAGGCTGATTACTTTCAATGGCATCGCAGATTAATATTCCGGAACTCCAGCGCGCCCTTGGCGGCTTGATGGATTCGGCGCTGATGCCGGAACAATGGGACGGCACGCTGGAGGCGATCAGCCGGGCCACCGGCTCGGTCGGCACCCACATCATGCCGGTGCGTGGAAAATTCGAGGCCGGCGTCCTCACCACCCCTAATTTTCTAGAGGCCTTCGACATCTATTTCTCGGAAGGCTGGTACAAGCGGGACTTTCGCGAGCGCGGCCTGCAGATCGGCCTGACCAAGGGCGTCGTCATCGAGCATGACATCGCCACCAGCAGCGATTTCTCGCAGCACGCCTTCTATGCCGACTTCCTGGCGCGCTTCGGCATGCGTTATTCCGCGATGGTGCTGTTTCAGGCGCGCGGCACGACGCTCAGCATCAACCTGCAGCGCGGCATCCATGATGCCCCCTTCGACCGCAATGACGAGGCGGCGCTTCTCGGCATGCAATCGAGCCTGTCATCAGCAGCCGAACTGGTGCGCACGCTGGATGCGGCGAAGGTCGGCGGCATGGGCGAAGCCTTCGATATGACGGCTGCGGCCGCAATCTTCTTCGACCGCAAGGGCCGCATCACCCATCTCAACGCACGCGCCGAAGGCCTGCTCGACGAGGAAATCCGTATCGCCGGGGGAGAGCTTTTCACCCTGAAGCAGAGCGAGGCGGCACAGCTGCAGCGCCAGGTGCTCTCGGCCGCCGACGGCGCGCTGTTCATCGAACTGCCTGCCATTCGCATCACCCGGACGGGAAAGCCACCGCTCGTGGCCCGCGTTCAGAAGCTGCAGGGCTTTGCCGCCGATCTCTTCGCCCATTCGAGTGTCGTGGCGCTGATCACCGACCTCGGCGAGCGCGACGGCCCGAGCATCGAGCTCTTGCGCAGCACCTTTTCGCTGACGCCCCAGGAGGCGACGGTGGCACGGCTGCTGCTCGACGGATCCTCGCCGCGCGAGATCGCCACCATCTGCGGCCTGCAATATGAAACGGCGCGCGGCTATGTGAAACGTGTGCTCTCGAAAACCGGAACGCAGCGCCAGGCACAGCTGATAGCGCTGCTCTCCGGCCTGAAGCCTTAACCGGCGACCTGCGCCCCATAGAGGGCCCATACTTCCCAGCCGCCTTCCCAGATCATGTCGAGCGCGACATAGACGATAATCGCCAGCCCGATCCAGCCGATCCATCGGAAGCGGCTGAGCAGCTTCGCCACGAAATTCGAGGCAACGCCCATCAGCACGACGGAGAGAATGAGGCCGAAGATCAGCGCCGTCATGTTCGACTTCGCCGCCCCTGCGACGGCCAGCGCGTTGTCCAGCGACATGGAAAGATCGGCGAAGATGATCTGGCCGATCGCCTGGCGCAGCAGCTTCGGCTTGTGGGCATGATGCCCGGCCTCGTCACCACCCTCTTCTTCTTCGCCGGCTTCCCGCAGCTCCTTGAACATCGTCCAGCAGATCCAGAGGAGTAGCAGCCCGCCGATCAGGTTGATGCCCTTGATGACGAGCAGTTCCGCGGCAATGACGGCGAAGACGATGCGGATAACGGCGGCAGCCGCGATACCGGACACGATCGCCTTGCCGCGCAGTTCAGGCGCAAGACCGGCGGCCGCCATGCCGATGACGATCACATTATCCCCGGAGAGGATGATGTTGATCATGATGACTTCGAGATAGATGGAAATGACGGCGGGATCAAAGAGGGAGGACATCAAGGCACTTTCGTCGATGGGGCAAATCGATGAAAAATCCCCACGCCTTCAGCCCGCCTGCCACGCACAAATATGCGGCAGATCGTCATCCTTAGGAATTGGGGGCTCTTCCTAGGCAAAAGTTTGAAACAGATCGAAGCCCAGTTGAAAAGCCCCGCAACCCGGCGATGCCGGAACATTAGAAAATCGCCTGTTATTTCAATCGATTTTATTCTGATGCGGGAACAAATCGCCGTCTGCCGCGTCATCTTCTGCGTCCAACACAGAGGAAACTTCCATGCTTAAGTGGGCTCTCATATTTTTCGTCATTTCGCTGATCGCCGGCTTCTTCGGCTTCTCCGGCATCTCGGCCGCCACCGCGACGATCGCGCGCGTCCTCTTCGGCATCGCGCTGGTGATCTTCCTGATCTTCCTCATCCTCGCGCTGATGGCGGGACAAGCCATTCTCTAGCACCCACCGCGTCTCACGGGCGGGCCTAAAGCAGGCTCGCCCCGACATTGATCGCCAATGCCAGGATCGTCGTGTTGAAAAGAAACGACAGGATCGCATGCAGCAGGGCGATCTTGCGCATGATCCGCGATGACACCGCCACATCGGCGGTCTGCGCCGCCACTCCGATGGTGAAGGAGAAATAGAGGAAGTCCCAATAGGTGGGCTCCTCTATCTTGTCCGGAAACATCAGCCCCTCGCCCTTATCCGACCCGCCATAGAAGCGGTGGGCATAGTGGATGGTGAAGAGCGTGTGCAGGAACACCCATGAAATCAAGATCGTAACGACCGCCGCGATCGCCCGTGCGAAGGCGACGTCAGGGGGAGCATCCTTGACGGAATGCAGCTCGAGGCCGATGCCGGCAATGCTGGCCACTGCGGCGGCGATCGACAGGAACAGCACGAACGTATCGGAGAAATCCAGATCCTCCGAGCGCCGCCGGATATCCGAGACGGTTGCCCGCAGCATCTTGCGCCAGCTGATGCCGATGAAGACGATAGCCGTGACATTCCAGCCGACCAGGACATTCTTGGCATTCACGTCACGCGATGTCAGCAGCAGGAAAACGGCGAACCCGGCGGCGAAGGCGATGATGAAACTGCCGTGTCTGATTGCGTAGGTCATAAAACCGGAGCGCTTGCTGCCTGCCATTCCGCTTCTCCTGCCTCGGCTGACGATATCACCATGAAAAAGGCCCGGACACCATCGGCGTCCGGGCCTTTTCAAACACTTATCCGGCAGGATCAGGCAGCAGCGAGCTGCAGTTCCTTCTGAACCATGCCGCGCAGCGTGCCGAGGTCCTTGGCGAAGGCGCGGATGCCTTCGGCGAGCTTTTCGGTCGCCATCGCATCTTCGTTCATCATCCAGCGGAAGGTCTTTTCGTCGACACTGATCTTCGCAGCCGGCTTGACGGTCTCCGGCGAGAGCTTGCGCTCCAGCTTGCCCTGATCGTTGGACAGTTCGTCGAGCAGGTTCGGAGCGATCGTCAGGCGGTCGCAACCGGCCAGCGCTTCGATTTCGCCGGCGCTGCGGAACGAGGCGCCCATGACGATCGTCTTGATGTCGTTGGCCTTGTAGTAGTTGTAGATGTCGCGAACGGAGATGACGCCCGGATCTTCCTCAGGGGTGAACTCCTTGCCGGTCGACTTCTTGTACCAGTCGAGGATACGGCCGACGAAGGGCGAGATCAGGAATACCTTGGCGTCGGCGCAGGCAACGGCCTGGGCCTTCGAGAAGAGGAGCGTCAGGTTGCAGTCGATGCCTTCCTTCTGCAGCACTTCGGCGGCGCGGATGCCTTCCCAGGTGGAAGCGAGCTTGATCAGGATGCGGTCACGCTCGATGCCGCGCTCCTTGTAGGCGGCGATGATCGAACGGGCCTTGGCAAGCGATGCTTCGGTGTCGAAGGAAAGATCGGCATCGACTTCGGTCGAAACGCGGCCCGGGACGAGCTTCACGAGAGCCGCACCAACGGAGATCGCCAGACGATCGGCAACGGCAGCCGAAACGGCTTCGGCATTGCCGCCCTGCTTCTTGCCCCAGGCAACGCCTTCCTTGATCGCATCGGCAAACATCGGCGTACCCAATGCCTTCAGAACAATGCTCGGGTTCGTGGTGCAATCGACCGGCTTCAGACGGGCAACGGCCTCGATGTCGCCGGTATCGGCAACCACCGTGGTTATCTCGCGGAGTTGGTCAAGCTTGGATGTCATGGTCAAAATCCTTTGTGACTGAGCTGCGGACCGGCGCGATCTTCGCCCGGAAAAGAGGTGATCTACGGAATGCTGACGTTCGTGTTGCAGGCGAAAAGGCGCGGCTCCATCACGGCTATTGGGCTAACGTGAGGAACACCCGCAGTGTTCCCGGTGCGGAGGGAAAGAATGGCGCGATAATTCCGCGCAGGCAATGCCCGCGGCACCATGGCCGGTCCTGACTTCCCGCATGCCCGCACACTGTCCTCCTCGGACGGACAAGAACGACTTCTGTCATCGATAATATGGCAATTCCGTTCATCGAAAGTCAAGGACATTTGTGCATTTCAATTGACATAAGTGTCACACCCGTCATTATCGCCGGGGAACAAAGGAATGCCTGCACCCCTTTCGCTTGCTGAAGCAAACTAGGGTGAAATTTTCGCGAGAGAAGATGTGGTCAAGCTGAAGCGCGGCACGCATACCGCCTATTCCGAAGCCTCGTCGCTGCGTCTGCGGGCGGCATGGCTCTATTACAATCAGGGCCTGACCCAGAAGGATGTTGCCGAGCAGCTCGGCATCAGCCGCACGACTGTGATCCGCCTCCTCGACGAGGCGATGAAGCGCAGCGAAGTGCAGATCTGGATCAACGATTCCATCGGCGACTGCGTCGAGCTCTCGGTCAAGCTGGAACGCGCCTATGGCCTGGACGAGGCGATCGTCGTTCCCTCGCCCGTCACCAACGACGTCAATGCTCTGGCGAAGAGCGTCGGCCTGGCGCTCGGCCAGTTTCTGTCCGAGGCAATCCCCGACGACTACACGATCGGTGTCGGCTGGGGCCGCACGATGACGGCATCGCTTTCAAGCTTCCGCCCGCCCAGGCGCGACAATTGCAAGGTGGTGTCCCTGCTCGGCGGCATCGTCGCGGTACATCAGACGAACCCGATCGATTATACCTGGCGCCTGGCAAACCAGCTCGGCGCCGAATGCTACATGTTCCTGGCGCCGCTGCTGGTCGACTCCACCGAGACGAAACGGAACCTGATCGACAAATGCGGGCTGGAAACCATCTACCGCCTCGCCGAAAACCTCGATCTCGCCATCGTCTCCTGCGGCGATATCGGCCCGCACTCCACCTCCCTGTCGGAGGGCTGGATCTCCAAGGCCGAACTGCAGGAACTGATCGACGCCGGCTGCGTCTGCGATACGATGTTCAACTTCCTCGACAAGGACGGCAATACCATCGATCACTCGATCAACAGCCGCGTCATGTCGGTCGATCTCGATACGCTGAAGAAGGCCAAGCACATCGTGCTCTCCTCAGGCGGCGCCCACCGCGCCACCGCCATCCGCGCAACGATCAAACGCATCGGCTGCAACACGCTGATCACCGATGAGAGTGCCGCCAAGGCGCTGCTGGAACTGGCTGAAGGCTGACGCACGCCTCAGGCGTGCGCCGACTCCCACCCGAGCATCGCGCGCTTGCGTGTCAGACCCCAGTGATATCCCGTCAGCGCGCCACTCTTGCCAAGCGCGCGATGGCAGGGCACCACGAAGGAAATCGGGTTGGCGCCAACAGCAGCCCCGACAGCCCGCATCGCCTTCGGATTGCCGATGTCATTGGCGATATCGCTATAGGTGACGGCCTTGCCGAACGGGATCTTCAGCAGGCTTTCCCAGACGCGTACCTGGAAATCCGTGCCGATCAGCACCACCCGCAGCGGCTGCTCGGATGACCACTTGCCCGGCTGGAAGATGCGCTCGGCATAGGGCGCCGTCGCTTGGTTGTCCTCGACATATTCGGCATTCGGCCAGCGGCAGGCCATATCGTCGAAACAGGCCGCCTCGTCTCCGAGATCGCTGAAGGCAAGGCCGGCGAGCCCTCGATCGGTGGCCATGACCAACGCAACGCCAAACGGCGAATGGTGGAAACCATAGCGGATCGTCAGCCCGCCACCCCTTGCCTTCCATTCCCCTGGCGACATCGCCTCGTGGGTAACGAAGAGATCGTGCAATCGGCTCGGCCCGGACAGGCCGACTTCGAACGACGTCTCCAGCAGCGGCAGCTCTTCCTGCCGCAGCAGCCGCTTGGCATGATCGAGCGTCACTGCCTGCAGGAAGGCTTTCGGCGAAAGCCCGGCCCAGCGGGTGAAGGTCTTCTGCAGCTGGGTCGGCGACTGGTTGAGACGCGCGGCGATATCGTCCAGCGAAGGCTGGTCGCGATAATCTTCGGTGATCAATTCGATGACCTGCCGCACGGTCTCGTATTCGGGACCGTCAGGCGTGATGTCTCTGTTCAGATTTGCGATCATGTTCATCGTATTTCTCCTTGTAACAAGGAGATAATCAAGCGCGATCTCGCAAGCCACCCGTTTCTTGCGCCACTTTCATAACCGCTGCTTGACGGTGGCGAGCGCCCCCTTGAAGGCCTTCGCAAAACTCTCGCGATCGTCAGGATTGAGGAAAGAGCCGATATCGGTGCGCCGCCCCTGCCCCGAGACATGCATCGAAAGAATGCCGATCTCTTCATGCCGCCGCACGAGAAAGCGGGTCCAGAAGGGATTGAAATGATGCTCGACCATCTTGCCCGACGGCGCGAATTTTCGGATCGCCACATCGGTGCGCGACACCGTCACTTCCTCGCGTGCCCGCCCCGACCGGTAGTTCAGCCAGAAAGCGCCGTAGAGCAGCGCGAAATCGAGCCCGAAGAAGAAGCCGATCGGCCAGGCGCCGGTGACGATGAAGAACATTCCGTAGAGGAAGCAGATACCGCCGGATATCGCCAGCATGATACGGAACCCCTTGCGGCCGAGAGAGCGGTAAGGGAAAAGTTCGGCTGCGAAAACAGGCTGTTCGCCTGCGCTGTCGGCGTTGCTTTCCGTCATGGCTGGCGAGTATAGATTGCGGATGGCCGAACCGAAACTCAAATCCGCTTCCCGGACTTCCGCAAACTCAAAAGTGATCGTCCGCCGCAAGAAGACGGCGGTGCGCACCGCCTATTCCGAGGCCGAGCGCGAAGAAATCTTCCGCCGCTTTTCGATCCAGCGGCCGGAGCCGAAGGGCGAGCTGGAGCACAGCAATCCTTTCACGCTGGTGGTCGCCGTGGCGCTTTCCGCGCAGGCGACGGACGCCGGCGTCAACAAGGCCACCCGCGCCCTTTTCAGGGCGGCAGATACACCCGAGAAGATGCTGGCTCTCGGCGAAGAGCAAGTGCGCGACTACATCAAGACCATCGGCCTCTATCGCAACAAGGCGAAGAACGTCATGGCTCTGTCGCAGATGCTGGTCGATGATTTCGGCGGCGTCGTGCCGCAGACGCTCGAAGAGCTCATTCGCCTGCCGGGCGTCGGCCGCAAGACCGCCAATGTCGTGCTCTCCATGGCCTTCGGCCAGGCCACGATGGCCGTCGATACCCACATCTTCCGCATTGCCAACCGCATCAGGCTCGCCCCCGGCAAGACGCCGGATGAGGTCGAAGAGCGGATGATGAAGGTGGTGCCGAAACAGTATCTCTACCACGCCCATCACTGGCTGATCCTGCATGGGCGCTATACGTGCAAGGCCAGACGCCCGGAATGCGAGCACTGTATCATCGCCGATATTTGTAAGTCGGCAGAAAAGACCTGGGAAATGCCGGCGCCGCTGGTCGAGCTACCGCCGCAGGTGATCGGCGAGGCCGTCGAGTAGGCTGGCAATCGCCCTCTCGTAGTCCTTACGCACCCCGCCCTGCTCGATCTCGATCGCCGCACGGTCAAAGGCGGCTGACAACAGTGATGTCAGCGGTCCAAGCTGCGCCCCGGCGGCCGGCAGCATCGCCGCCAATCCCCGCCGCAGGCTTTCCTCGGCATTCTCGCGGTCGATCGCCGATGCTTCGGCGCCGAGAACGGCCGGTGCTTCCAGCAACAGAAGCCGCGTGCGTCCCTCCGCCGCCATCGCATCGAAATAGGCCGAAGCGCCCGAGAGCAGCGCATCGCGCGGCGACTGTGCATCCGCCGAGCGGCTCTCGATCTCTTCGGCGACCTTCTCCGCCTCCTGTTCGATGACCGCCCGGAACAGCGCCCGCTTGTCTTCGAAATGGTGATAGAGCGCCCCGCGCGTCACACCCGCCGCCGAAACGATGTCCGGCGTCGCGGTCTCGGCATAGCCCTTGTCGACGAAGAGGCGGCGCGCGGCCGCAATCAGCGCCTGCTGTGTCTGTTCGGTTCGTTCGCGATTGGTCCTGCTCATATCCCCTATTTACATACACACTGCATGTATGTTAAACGAAAAAACATACAAACTGTACGCAAATAAAAGAGGAGCAACGAAATGAAATCGACGAGCTATTATCCGGTGATCATGACCGATGACGTGGCGGCCACGGCGGCCTTCTACATTACGCATTTCCGCTTTCAGGCGCTATTTGAAGCCGACTGGTACGTCCATCTCCAGTCCATGGAGAATGAGAACGTAACCCTTGCGGTCCTCGACGGCAGCCACGAGACCATTCCCGAGCAGGCGCGTGGCAAGGTCTCCGGCCTGCTTCTGAATTTCGAGGTCGAGGATGTCGATACGATCTATGCCGCCTGCAAGACGGCCGGGCTGCCGATCATGCGCGATCTGCGCGACGAGGATTTCGGCCAGCGGCATTTCATCACCACCGATCCGAACGGCGTGCTGATCGACATCATCAAGCCGATCCCGCCGAGCGCTGAGTTTGCCGCCATGTACGACGCCTCGGCGCTGCCCGCCTGACCTAGCCTCTGAAGGCCGGATCCTTCTGCGACACCAGCTTGTGCAGGTGCACCATCATGCCGGCGGCAAAGAGCGGCGTGAGGAGATTGAGGAACGGCACCGCAAGAAAGGCCGCGATGACAAGGCCGCCCAGGAAGACCGTCGATCCGTGCTTGGCCCGGAACGCCCGGGCCTCCTCGGGCGGCCGGAAACGCATCGCCGCAAACTCGAAGAATTCCCGCCCCAGCAGATAGCCGTTGACCATGAAGAAGGCGATCAGGTTGACGCCGGGAATGAAGAGCAGGAACAGCGCGATCATATTGCCGAGGATCACCACGCCGAGGAACTTGATCGAGCTCGCGAGAGCCGGCCCAAAGGGCATGGCGTTGCCCGGCCGGTCATTTGGATAGTCCCGCTTTTCCACAACCTCGGCCACATCGTCGAGAAACAGTCCGGCGATCAGCGCCGTCACCGGCGACAGCAGCAGCGCGAGAGCGAGCGCCAGCCCGAGACCGGCAAGGATGGCGAAGACGAAGCTCAGCCATCCGGCCCATTCCGGCATCTGCGGAAAGAAGCCCGCGACCCAGGGAAAGAGCAGCGTGGCAAACAGGCTGCGCAGCACGAACCACAGCCCCACCAGCACCAGCAGGGTAAGGCCGAGAACCTTCCAGAAGACCGAGCGCGTCTCGGCGGCGAGAAGATTGCTGAAGGACAGACGAGCGGCGTCAAGGATCATGCTTTGGCGTCTCCATGTGTTGTCCCGGATGTAGGAATCCCCGCGCAGAACGGCAAGCGGAAATAAAATTACATGCAACAATGGAAAACTTGTCTGCAACTAGACACTAATATATACTGCAAACTATTCGATCTAAACTTGAGCCTGAGACGCAGCTTCCGGAAATAGTTGCAAACGGCAAGTCTCGCCTAAGCGCATCGGAAGCCCTCGTGTCTCCGCCAGTGAGGGGATGCCCGCGTGGAAGACTTCGTCCAGAAGCTCAGGCACTACGTGAAATCCGGCACCCCAGCGGAGCGCCGGATCGCGAAATATTTCACCGAGCATCTGAACGATTTGCCCTTCGAAACGGCGGCATCCGTCGCCGACCGGCTGGACCTCAGCCCGATGACCGTCGGCCGTTTTCTGCGGGCGCTTGGCTATCAGGGCCTCGACAGCGTCAAGATCCACATCCGCGAAACCGCGGTCACCTCGCCGGTGCAATTGCAGACCTCGCTCACCGAACTGCAGACCGACGCATCGAGCGGCAAGCCGCTGGCGTTGCTCGTCACCGAACAGATCCAGGCCCTGCACCACATCTATCATCTTACCGCCCAGCCCCAATGGGCCGAAGCCGTAGCGATGATCTCAGGCGCTCGCGAAGTCTTCATCGCCACGCATGCCCGCAT
The DNA here is from genome assembly GCF_047325115.1 of Rhizobium sp. Rhizsp82. NCBI lineage: Bacteria > Pseudomonadati > Pseudomonadota > Alphaproteobacteria > Hyphomicrobiales > Rhizobiaceae > Rhizobium > Rhizobium sp. Rhizsp82. The sequence goes on from NZ_CP168570.1 coordinate 356,958, forward strand.
GGCCGGCTTCGCCTCGCATTTCGCCCAGCGGCTGACCCGCGCCCGCGATGGTGTGCGGGCCCTTGATGGCTCCGGCAGCCGTTTCGCCGAATTGTTTGCCCGCCAGACCGGCGAAGGCGCGCTCCTCGTCATCGTCGACAGCCGCCGCTTCGCCCGCGCCCGGCTGCTCGCCAGAACGGCACGGCGCTACGGCTACAAGGTCGTCCTGATCGCTGCCGAGAACAATGACTGGATGCCGGATCAATCCAACATCATGCTGACACTGCCGCCCTCCCGCGTCCCTGATGACGACAACCTGCCGCCGCTGATGGCCTTGCTCGATTGTCTCTCGGAAACGGTAATCGCCGCCACCGGCGACGAAGCACAGCAGCGCGAACGCCGCATGGCCGAATTCGGCGCCATCCTGGGCGAAGGCCGCGGCGGAGGTTAATCCATCGCCTCCAGTTCGGCGCGGTGGCGATACATCGCCAGCAGCCGGCGGTATTCCCGATCGTACATCGCCCGCTTCCCGGCGTTCGGGCTGCGCTCGTCGCCGCCGGGATACATGGCGGTTCCTGCAGCGGCGAGATCGCGGTGCAGGCCGCAGGCGACGGATGCGGCGATTGCCGTGCCGAGCAGTACCGCCTCGTTCATCTTCGGCACCACCACCTTGCATCCCGTGGCATCGGAATAGAGCTCCATCAGCACCGGGTTCTTCACATGGCCGCCTGCCACATGCAGCGTATCCGGCACGTAGCCATATTCCTTCATCTTCTCGAGGATGTGGCGGATGCCGAGCGCAATTCCGACGGCCGTGCGCCAATAGAGCGCGCAGAGACCGTCGAAGGACGTGTCGAGCGTCAGGCCGCTGACGACGCCGACGGCATGAGGATCGGCAAGCGGCGAGCGGTTGCCGTGAAAATCGGGGAGCACGAAGATGCGGGCGCCGAAGGCGTCGTCGCCCTCCTCGGCGCGAAGCTGCGCAACGCGGGCGGCGATCTTCTGGTGCAGCGCCGCGGTCGGCTCCCCACCTGCGGCATGCATCCGCACGATATGGTCGAGAAGCGCACCGGTCGCCGATTGTCCGGCCTCGACGAGCCAGGACTGCGGAAATACGGCTTCGTAATACGGCCCCCACATGCCGTGGCTCGGCCGCCGTTCGCGCGAGAAGGAAACGATGCAGCTCGATGTGCCGGCGATCAGCGCCAGCTGCCGCTCGAGCGCGCGCGGATCGTCGGCAAAGCCACCGAGCGTTCCGAGCGCTCCGGCATAGGCATCGATCATCCCAGCCGAGACGTGGCATGCCGTCGTCAGACCGAGGGCCGAGGCCGCTTCCTGCGTCAGCGTGCCGACGCTGGAGCCGACCGGAACGGTATCGTCGGGCAAATGCCCTCGCTCCTGCAGGTCCTCAAGGCCGATCTTCTCCAGGAAGTCCTTCCGCCAGCCCTGTTTCTCATGGGAGAGATAATTCCACTTGGCCGTCAGCGTGCAGCGCGAGCGGTTCAGCGATCCCGTCGCTTTCCAGGTCATGAAGTCGGCAAGGTCGAAGAAGTAGCCGGCATTCATCCAGGTGCCCGGCAGCTTCTTCTTCAGCCACATCAGCTTCGGCATTTCCATTTCGGGCGACATGAAATGCCCGGAATGCTCCAGCACCGCATGTTCCGTCGCCGTGCAGAAATCGGCCTCCTGCAGCGCCCGATGATCGAGCCAGACGATCGTGTCGAACCGCTTTTCGCCACCGGTCGAAACGGAAATCTGCCGCCCCTCGACATCGCGCACGACAAGCGAGCAGGTACCGTCGAAGCCGATCGCGCCGATCGAGGCAGGCGCCACGCCGGATTGTTCCACGGCCTTGCGGACCGAGATGCAGACGGCGGACCAGATATTTTCGGAATCGTGCTCGGCGTGGTTTTCACGCAGTCTGTTCATGATGATGGGATGCTCGGCCTTGCCAAGCAACCGGCCAGTGGCATCGAAGACACCGGCGCGCGCACTGCCGGTGCCGACATCCACCGCAACCACGTGATCATGCATCAGGGGCGCATCCCATCCAGCTTTTGTTTCTGGATAAGGTGTATCAAATCCGGCATCACGTCAAACACCGCTTCGGGCGAAAGCCGGTCAAGTTCAGCACGATAGCCTTCGAAATTGGCGTGCGAGCCGCCGGTGAAGGCAAAGACGCGCATGCCGGCTGCCTTTGCCGCCTCGATGCCTGCGGGGCTGTCTTCGATGACGACGCAGTTCTCCGGCGCGACATGCATTTCCCGCGCTGCATGCAGAAAAAGGTCCGGTGCCGGCTTGCCGTTCTTGACCATGCTGGCGCTGAAGATGTTCGGCAGCTTGTCGATCAGCCCGGTGACGGAAAGTGAAAGCTTGATGCGCTCGACCTGGCTCGACGAGGCCACGCAGCAGGGCAGATGCAGCGCGTCGATTGTCTCGCCGATACCCTCGATCGGCTTCAGCTCGTTGCGGAAGCGGCTGTAGAGATCGACCCGCATCCGCTCGAGAAACTCTTCACCGGCATGGACGTGATAATCGTTTCTCATGGTTTCGATGACGGTCGCCAGGCTCTTGCCGAGAAAGCGGCCATAGACCTCTTCTTCCGTGATCGGAACACCGAGATCGTTCATCGCCTTGACGAGAACGTTGACGGATATCGGCTCGCTGTCGACGAGCACGCCGTCGCAATCGAAAATGACAAGCCGTGTCTCAGTCATGAAAGACCAACCATGTTCTCGGACGCGTTGCCGGCCCGCTTGCCGCAAGGCGGGTCGATGGCGGCGTCATCCGCCGCCATCGCAATTGCTTACACTGCAAGCTTGCCGTCGAGATAGAGCTGCAGCGTCTCGCGGGTGCCCTTTTCCCACAGCGTTTTCAGGGCATGTGCGAAGCGCTTGCGGAAGACTTCCGATTTCGCCACTTCGCCGAAGATGTCGTCGAAGGCGAGGAACGCCATCGGATCGTCCTTGGCCTTCAGCGCCGCGGCATGCAGACGGTCGGCGCTGGCATCGTTGAAGACGATGTCCTTGCCGCTGTCGGTCTTGCCGGCGAAGTAACGGCACCAGAGCGCCGAGACCAGCGACAGGCCGACGACATCACGGCCCTGGCTGAGATTGTCGAGCGTCGAGGGCAGGATGAACTTCGGCTGACGGTTCGAACCATCCTGCGCCAGGCGCGGAATGGTATCGGCGATCTTCGGGTTGAGCAGGCGCCGCTCGATCAGCTGGAAATAATCCTGCAGCGAAGTGTTCGGCACCGGCGGAACGATCGGAATGATCTCGTCCTTTTCGAGCTTTGCCAAAAAGGCGCGGATCAGCGGATCTTCCATGGAGTCATGCACGAAATGGATGTCCATCAGCGCCGCCGGATAGGCGATCGCCGCATGGCCGCCGTTCAGGATACGGATCTTCATGTGCTCGTAGGGCGTGACATCCGGAACGAAGGTGACGCCGACCTTTTCGAGGGCTGGACGGCCCGCCGTGAACTTGTCTTCCAGCACCCACTGCTTGAACTCTTCGCAGTAGACGGGCCAGTGGTCCTCGATGCCGAACTGATCCTTCAGAAGGTCGATTTCGCGCTGACCGGTTGCCGGCGTAATGCGGTCGACCATGGCATTCGGGAAGGCGACATTGGCCTTGATCCAGTCGGCAAGCGCCGGATCGGAAAGCTTTGCGGTGCCGACGACGGCATTGGTGGTGACGACGCCGTTATGCGGAATGTTATCGCAGGACATGACCGTGAACGGCACGATGCCCTTGTCCTTGCGCGCCTTCAGACCGGCAACGATCAGGCCGAAGACGGTCTTCGGCTCCGCCGGGTTCTTGCCGTCGGCGGCAATCGCCGGATGCTCCGGATTGAACTTGCCGGAAGCATCGATGAAATAGCCGCCTTCGGTGATCGTCATCGAGACGATGCGGATTGCGGGATCGGAGAGCTTGGCGATGATCGCCTTGGCGTCGCCGATCGGCAGAATGTCGGCCATCGGTCCGGTGACCCGGGCCGCGGTCTTGTTGTTGTCCTGCTCGACGACGGTCGTCAGGAAATCCTGGGCCGCGAGCTTCTCGCGCATGGCCGCGTCAGACGGCAGCATGCCCGCGCCGACGATCGCCCAGTCGTGATCCTGCCCCTGGTTGAACAGGTCGTCGAGATAGATCGCCTGGTGGGCGCGATGAAAATTGCCGACGCCGAAGTGCACGATGCCGGCCGTGAGCGACGCCCGGTCATAGGCCGGAATTGCGGCGGTCTTTGCCGCTTCGGTAAGCGTTGCCAGCGATAGTTTGCACGTCATGATCTCAGTCCTCTTGAGGTCTTCCGGAACGGCAGCCGCTCCGGGTATCGGTGAAGCGGACACCCCGCCCGCTTCACATGGCCACCCCGGCCCGGTCGTCGCCTCAGATGGCGAGGCCGCCCTCGTTGAATTTGTGGATGCGGGTCTTGTCTGGCGTCAGGTAGACGGTGTCGCCGGCCTTGGCCGCGAACTCGCCGCCGCCACGCGCCGTCACCGGGCCAATGCCATCGACGTCGATATGCAGGAACGTATCGGAGCCAAGATGCTCGGCGACCGTGACCCTGCCCTTCCACTCACCGCTCTCGTTCGACAGCATCACATGCTCCGGACGAATGCCGATCGTGTGCGCGCCGAGCTGAGCTGCCGTCTGGCCCTTGACGAAATTCATCTTCGGCGAGCCAATGAAGCCGGCGACGAAGAGATTGCGCGGGTTCTTGTAGAGCTCCAGCGGCGAGCCGACCTGCTCGATATTGCCCTTGTTCAGCACCACGATCTTGTCAGCCATGGTCATGGCTTCCACCTGGTCGTGGGTGACGTAGATCATCGTGGTCTTCAGCTGCTGGTGCAGCTCGCTGATCTCGATGCGCATGTTGACGCGCAGCGCGGCATCGAGGTTCGACAGCGGTTCGTCGAACAGGAAGGCCGACGGCTGGCGGACGATCGCGCGGCCGATGGCGACGCGCTGGCGCTGACCGCCCGAAAGCTGGCGCGGCTTGCGCTCCAGATAGTCGGTCAGGTTCAGCACCCGGGCCGCATCGGCGACCTTCTTGTCGATTTCGGCCTTGTCCATCCCCGCCATCTTCAGCGGGAAGGCGATGTTATTGCGCACGCTCATATGCGGATAGAGCGCGTAGGACTGGAAGACCATCGCCAGACCGCGTTCGGACGGGGCCCTTTCGGTCGCGTCCTTGCCGTCGATGACGATCTTGCCGCCGGAGACGTCCTCAAGCCCGGCGATCAGCCGGAGCAGCGTGGACTTGCCGCAGCCGGAGGGGCCGACGAAGACGACGAACTCGCCGTCCTTGATATCGAGATCGATCGAAGGGATGACCTTGGCTTCGCCGAAGACCTTCGAGACTTTCTGAAGGGTAATGCTGCCCATGTTTCTCTCCCTGTAGTCTTATTTCACCGCGCCGAAGGTCAGGCCGCGGACGAGTTGTTTCTGCGAGAACCAGCCGAGGATAAGGATCGGGGCGATCGCCATTGTCGATGCTGCCGAAAGCTTTGCGTAGAACAAGCCTTCGGGGCTGGAATAGGAAGCGATGAAGGCCGTCAGCGGCGCCGCCTTTGAGGCAGAGAGGTTGAGGGTCCAGAAGGCTTCGTTCCAGGCAAGGATGATGTTGAGCAGCAGCGTCGAGGCAATTCCCGGAACCGCCATCGGCGTCAGCACATAGATGATTTCCTTGGCGAGCGAGGCGCCGTCCATGCGGGCGGCTTCGAGGATTTCGCCGGGGATTTCCTTGAAGTAGGTGTAGAGCATCCAGACGATGATCGGCAGGTTGATCAGCGTCAGCACGATCACCAGTCCGAAGCGGCTGTCGAGCAGGCCGCTGTTGCGGAACATCAGGTAGATCGGGATGAGCGCGCCGACCGGCGGCATCATCTTCGTCGACAGCATCCACATCAGGACATCCTTGGTCCGCTTGGTCGGCGAGAATGCCATGGCCCAGGCGGCCGGGATGGCGATGATCAGGCCAAGCAGCGTCGAGCCGAAGGAGATGATCACCGAGTTCATGAAGTGGCCGAGATAGTTCGACCGGCTCTGCACTTCCGAATAGTTCTCGGTCGTCCAGTGGAAGAACAGGAACTGCGGCGGCGAGGCGATTGCATCGGCTTCCGACTTGAAGCTCGTCAGGAAGGTCCAGAGGATCGGGAAGAAGATCAGGATCCCGAGCGTCCAGGCAATCGCGGTCATGATGACCTTGCGCTGTGTTGTGACTTTGCGAGCCATCTTACGCCTCCAGGTTCTTGCCGACGAGGCGGACAAGGAAGATCGCGACGATATTGGCGAGGATGACAGCAACGATACCGCCTGCCGAAGCACCGCCGATATCGAACTGCAGAAGCGCCTGCACATAGACCAGATAGGTCAAATTCGTGCTCTGCGTGCCGGGACCGCCATTGGTCGTGACCAGGATTTCGGCGAAGACGGACAGCAGGAAGATCGTCTGGATCAGGATGACCACGGTGATGGCACGGGCCATGTGCGGCAGCACGATATAGATGAATTTCGAAACGACGCCGGCGCCGTCCATCTCGGCGGCTTCCTGCTGCTCTTCGTCGAGCGACTGCAGGGCCGTCAGCATGATCAGCGTCGCGAAGGGCAGCCACTGCCAGGCAACGATCAGGATGATCGAGAACAGCGGCGCGTTCGCCAGCCAGTCATAGGGCTGCAATCCGAGCGCCTTGGCGAGATGCGCGAAGAGCCCGTTGACCGGGTTCATGAACATGTTCTTCCAGACGAGCGCTGCGACCGTCGGCATGACGAAGAACGGCGCGATCACCAGGATGCGCACGATGCCCTGCCCGTAGATGTCCTGGTTCAGCAGGATGGCGAAGGCAATGCCGCCGATGACGGTGATCAACAGCACCCCAAGCACGAGCAGCAACGTATTGCCAAGCGCCGAGAAGAAGGCCGGGTCCGTGAGGAAGTACTTGTAGTTCAGGAAGCCGACGAAGGTTTCCATGCCCGGGCTGAGCAGATTGTAGTTCAGCAGCGAGAAGTAGATCGTCATCGCCAGCGGGATGAGCGACCAGAGCAGCAGGAGGATGACCGAAGGCGCCATCATCATGCGCGCCGCAGAGCGGGTGTGTAACGTTGCCATGGCAATTACCGATCTTGTCTTGGAGTGGCGAACGGCTGCAGGGCAGCAAAGAAAAAAGGGGCCGCCGATGCAGTTCGGGCAATTCGGCGGCCCAGTTGAGTGGAATGTCAAGCATTCCAACCCGTTCTCAGGAGGTTATTACTTGATGTAACCAGCCTTGGTCATTTCGCGGGTGGTCAGCTGCTGTGCGCTCTGGAGAGCCTGGTCGACCGAGATCTGGCCGGCAAGCGCTGCGGAGAACTGCTGGCCAACGGCCGTACCGATGCCCTGGAATTCCGGGATCGCCACGAACTGAACGCCGACATAGGGGACCGGCTTTACGGTCGGCTTGGTCGGGTCAGCCGAGTTGATCGAGTCCAGCGTCATCTTCGCGAAAGGAGCTGCCTTCTGGTAGTCGGCATTCGCATAGAGCGAAGAGCGCGTACCGGGAGGTGCATTCAGCCAGCCTTCCTTCTCGGCGACCAGCTCGGTGTAGTGCTTGCTGGTAGCCCAGGCGACGAACTTTTCAGCCGCTTCGACCTTCTGCGAGCCTGCCGGGATGGCGAGGTTCCAGGCCCAGAGCCAGTTGCCGCGCTTGCCGAGACCCTTATCCGGAGCCAGAGCGAAGCCGACCTTGTCGGCAACCTGCGATTCCTTCGGGTTGCTGACGAAAGATGCAGCAACGGTCGCGTCGATCCACATGCCGCACTTGCCGGTCTGGAAGAGCGCCAGGTTTTCGTTGAAGCCGTTCGAAGAAGCACCCGGAGGGCCGGCTTCCTTCATCAGGTTGACGTAGAAGTTCAGTGTGTCCTTCCACTCGGGCTGATCGAACTGAGGTGCCCACTTTTCGTCAAACCAGCGAGCGCCGAAGGAGTTCGACATAGCCGTCAGGAAGGCCATGTTTTCGCCCCAGCCAGCCTTGCCGCGAAGGCAGATGCCGTAGATTTCCTTGTCCTTGTTGGTGATCTTCTTCGCAGCGTCTGCGATGAAGTCCCAGGTCGGAGCGTCGGGCATCTTCAGGCCGGCAGCGTCGAACAGATCCTTGCGGTACATGACCATGGAGCTTTCGCCGTAGAACGGAGCTGCATAGAGCTTGCCGTCTGCGGTCAGGCCGCTGCGGATAGCCGGCAGCAGGTCGTCGGCATCGTAGTCGGCGCCGAGATTGTCGAGCGGCATCAGCCAGCCCTGCTTTGCCCAGATCGGAACTTCGTAAGTGCCGATGGTCAGAACGTCATACTGACCGCCCTTGGTCGCGATGTCGGTGGTGACCTTCTGGCGCAGCACGTTCTCTTCGAGCGTGACCCATTCCAGATCGATGTCGGGGTTGGATTTTTTGAAGTCGTCCGTCAGCTTCTGCATCCGGATCATGTCGCCGTTGTTCACGGTCGCGATCGTGAGCGTTTCAGCCGAAGCCATGCCCGCAAACGCAAGTGCCGAGCAGGCGCCCAGCAGGAGAGTTCTCAATGTCATATCTTCCTCCCAGAAGATGAGTGTGAGCATTCGCTTTGCTCATGGGCAATTACTCACAAAACATTACAAAATGTCAATCCGCATTCGTTGCTGCATCAGCGAACGGCACACTTAACTATATGATTTAAAACAAAATAATTTTTGCTCAGCCTGTGAGCAAAAACTCGGCAGTTGCCTCATCGGTGATCAAAGCATTGATCTGCCGGCCAACGATCGCCGCCCGTATCGCCTTGAATTTACGCTTGCCCTTGGCGATTCCAATCACCGTCGAAGACTCGCGCGGCGGGATCGGCGCAGACGCCACCCGCTCGTTGATCGGGTTATCCAGAAGCTTGCCATCACCGTCGAAAATCCAGCCGCAGATCTCGCCGACGGCGCCGTTGCGCATCAGCTCCATCATCTCGTCCTTCTCGAGGAAACCGTCGACGCAGAGCGGGCCGTCGATGCCGAGCTCGCCGATACCGACGAAGGTGACATCCGACTGCGAGCTGATCTCCAGCGTCGAGCGCACCAGCTGCTGGCTGTGCAGCATCTCTCGCTCTTCCGAAGAGGTGACGAGAACCGGCAGCGGCATCGGGAAATGCCGCGCCTTGACGGCATCGGCCATGCTGAAGATGACGTTGTAATAGGCCGCCGACCCGTCGGGCGTGATGTTGCCGGTCAGCGAGACGATGCGGTGATCGGGACATTCGAGCAGCGGCAACTGATCGACCGCGGCCTTCAGCGTACGTCCGGTGCCGACGGCAAGCACGATCGGCTCCGGCCGCTTCAGCCAGCGCTCGATCTCCGCCGCCGCCGCCTCGGCAATGCCGATCGTCGTCGAGGAGGAGCCGGGATCGCTGGGCACGACCTCGACATAGCGCAGGTCGAATTTCTTGCGCAGCTGGTTGCCGAGTTCGAGGCAGGCGGCGATCGGATGGTCGAGCCGCACCTTGATCAGCTTTTCGGCAACGGCGAGCGAAACCAGCCGCTGCGCCGACTGGCGCGAAATCCCCATGGTGGAGGCGATCTCGTCCTGCGTGCGGCCGGCAACGTAATAGAGCCAACCCGCCCGCGCCGCGTCGTCCAGCCGTCCAGGAGTATCGGTTCTCTTTGCCATCTAGCTTCTACCGCGCAAAATAAGCCGGTGCTTTACCGGGTGAAATGACCATGAATCTCTAATGCGCCAGATCAAAACAAAAATGGGCAAATGTCGAGTGCGTTGAAGAAATGCGTGACAGATTTCGTTGTCTGGGCCGTCACGCAAACCAGTTCGCGATGACGAAAGCCGCCGCTTTGATGATCCCGTAGACCATGCCGCCGACAATCGTCGCCGACAGCGCCGTGGCAATCACGCCGAGGATCACAAACAGCCCGTCACGCCCGAGAATGCCGAAGGAGAACAGGCAGATCGCCAGCGCCGGCAGCATGTTCCCGAGCGGGATCGGCAGCGTCAGAATGATCGCCATGACAAGACAGAGGAAGCCCGCGAAATATTCCGCCGGAGGCTCGACCAGCACGGAAAGCCGCGGCTTCAGCATCCGCTCGGCAAAGGCCAGCCAGCGATGGATCCGCGAAATGATCGCCTCGAAATCCTCCCGCCGCATCGAGCGGTCGGCAATCACCTTCGGCAACCAGGGCTTCAGGCCGAACGTCAGCTGCGCGGCAAGAAAGAGCAGCGGTGCGCCGAGGATCGCCGAGGTTCCCGGCGGTGTCGGCACGAGATTGGGCAATGCGAAGACCAGCATCAGAGCGCCGATTGCCCGGTCACCCATGGTCTCGAAAATATCCCGGATGGAGATGCGTTCGCGCGAACGGTCGTTCGCCATCTGCCTCAGAATTGCCGACAGGCGGCGCGCCCGCGGACGTGGATTACGCGGCAGGCGCCCCCGCGCCATGTCCATGCTATCGATCGTCATAAAACCCCAGCTTCTCGATTTCGGCTTACTGATACCATCCAAATATGAAGCTTCTCTGCTGAATGTGCCGCCATCATGACGGCAGGGGTTCGCGATCACGGCCATTGCAAGGCCATTTTTCGCCGTCACGCCCCGCTTGACCCGTGCAGCGACCGGGCGCTACTCATTCGCCAAGGAGAAATTTGCGTGCGGATTTTGCTGGTTGAAGACGACGGAATGATCGGCGAAGCGGTGCGCGACCATGTGGCCGCCGCCGGTCACGCGATCGACTGGATGCGCACCATCACCGACGCGCATGTGGCGGCGAAATCCGTCGACTACGGGCTGATTCTGCTCGACCTGCAGCTGCCTGACGGCACCGGCATCGCCTTCCTCAAGGAGATCCGCGGCCGCGGCTCATCGGTTCCCGTCATCATCCTGACGGCCCGGGACCAGATTTCCGACCGCATCGAAGGGCTGAACGCCGGCGCCGACGACTATCTCGTCAAACCCTTCAATCTCGGCGAGCTCGAGGCCCGCATCATGGCGGTCGCGCGCCGCTATGGCGCCAACCCGCACCCGATCATCAAGATCGCCGACATCGAGATCGACCGCCCGCAGCACAAGCTTGCGGTCGCCGGCGAGCCGATCGTACTGACGAGCCGCGAATGGGCCGTTCTCGATCTTCTGATCGCAAGGCCGGGCGCCATCGTTCCCAAGGACCGGATCGAGGAGGCGCTCTATGCTTTCGGCTCAGAGATCGAGAGCAATACGGTCGAGGTCTATGTCAGCCGCCTGCGCAAGAAGATCGGCAAGGACCGCATCCGTACCGCCCGCGGCATCGGTTACACACTGGGCGAAGCATGAGACGTGAACCGAGCATCACCCGGCCGCTGATCCTGGCGCTGACGAGCATCCTCGTGCTTTTCTGGCTGATCGCCATCGGCCTCAGCATCCGCGTCATGCAACACGAATTCTCGGAGATTTTCGATAGCGCGCAGGAAGAAACGACGCAGCGCCTGCTGGCGCTGATCGTCGACGATCTCGGCGAACGGACCGTCAGCGACCCGCGCAGCATCGCCATGCTGAACACGGCCGCCAGCCGCGAATATCTGACCTATCAGCTGCGCGACAAGACGGGGAAAGTCGTGCTGCGCTCCAACGACGCGCCGTCCGAGCCCTTCAGCGCGCCGCTGACCCAAGGCTTCCACGACACGCAATCCCACCGCATCTACACCGAGGCGACAGCAGATGGCACGCTGTTCATGCAGGTCGCCGACCGCTTTGGCAATCGCCGCGAAGCGGTGCGCGAAAGTGCCGCGACGCTTCTCTGGCCGCTGATCGTCCTGATCCCCGCCAGCATCTTCGCCGTCTGGTTCGTGGTCGGCCGCGCGCTGAAACCGATCGAGACTCTGCGGCAGGACATTGCCACCAAGGACGGCGGCAACATGGCGCCGATCGAGAGCGGCCGCCTGCCGCGCGAGATCAAACCGATCGCCCGTTCCGTCAACCTGCTGCTTGCCCGGCTGCGCGCAGCCCTCGAAGCCGAGCGCGAATTCACCGCCAACAGCGCCCACGAGCTGCGCACCCCGATCGCCGGTGCGCTGGCGCAGACACAGCGCCTTGCGCAGGAGCTGCCTGCAGGCCCCGTCCGCCAGCGGGCGCAGCAGGTAGAAGCATCGCTTACCAATCTCGGCCGCCTTGCCGAAAAGCTGCTTCAGCTCTCCCGCGCTGAGGCCGGCATCGGCCGAAGCGACACGCCATCCGATCTCAAGGCGATCCTCGACATGCTGATGGTCGACTACGCCCGCGACAGCCGCACCGAAGGCCGCGTCGCCTATCAGGCAGAACCCGGTGCTGCCATGGTGCGCAATGCCGATATCGACGCCTTCGGCATCGTCATCCGCAATCTCGTCGAGAACGCGCTCTCTCATGGCGATCCCGAACAGCCGGTGGAGGTCTCGATCGATGGCAATGGCACGATCCGGGTCGTCAACGACAGCTCCGTCATCGCCGCAGCCGATCTTGCAAATCTGAAGCGCCGCTTCCGCCGCGGCGCGACCAACGCGCCGGGCTCCGGCCTCGGCCTGGCGATCGCCGACCGCATCACCACACAGATGGGCGGCACGCTGGAGCTGATCTCACCCGCTAGCGGCAGCCGATCCGGCTTCGAAGCGCGCGTCACCCTGCCCGCATAGGACTTGCAAATCACATCAAACGGTGCGAGCAGACGCCAGTAATCGCGAGGCGGCAAGACATGATCATTTCCTTCGATATCGGCGGCTCGGCTATCAAGGGCGGCATCGCCCGCTCGGAAGCGGACATCACTCCCATGGGCCGCAAGCCGACCCCGAAGGATGATTTTGCCGCCTTCGTCGAGATCATCCGCAGCTTCATCAACGAAAGCGGCGAACAGCCCTCGCTCGTCGCGCTGTCGATCGCCGGCGTTGTCGATCCCGATACGCAGCGCCTGACCTGCGCCAACATTCCCTGCATCCATGGCCGCGATCTTGCTGCCGATCTTCAGGCCGAACTCGGCCTGCCGGTGCTGATCGCCAATGATGCGGATTGCTTTGCCATGGCCGAAGCCGAACTCGGCGCCGGTCGCGGCCACCGCATCGTTCTCGGCGCCATCCTCGGCACCGGCGTCGGCGGCGGTCTGGTTTCCGATGGCCGCCTGATCAACGCCTCGGGCGGCTTTGCCGGTGAATGGGGCCATGGTCCGATCATCGCGTCGGAAGCAGGAAACCCGCCTGCGAAGATCCCCGCCTATCCTTGCGGCTGCGGCCAGAAGGGCTGTGTCGACACGGTCGGCGGCGCCCGCGGCCTCGAACGCCTGCACAAGACGCTGCACGATCTCGATTTCTCCAGCGAAGAGATCATCACGCAGTGGCAGCAGGGCGATGAGAAGGCGACGCGCACGATCGACGTTTATACCGATCTCGTGGCCTCGCCGCTGGCGCTGACCGTCAACATCACCGGCGCGACGATCGTGCCCGTCGGCGGCGGCCTGTCGAATGTCGAGCAGCTGCTTGCCGAACTCGACAAGGCGGTTCGTCAAAGAATCCTGCGCAAGTTCGACCGTCCGCTGGTAGTTCGTAGCGAATGCCGCGTCGAGCCCGGCCTCATCGGTGCGGCCATCCTCGGCCTGAAGGCCGAGGCCGCCTAAAGCCCAAAAGCGAAAACGGCGCGGCCGAAGCCGCGCCATCTTCACTCAGCAGCCATCGCCGGCGGATGATGCTCATCCGCGTCTTCCTGGTCGGCGCTGGCCTGCCCGCTCGTCGCGTCCTTCGGCTCGCGGCCGAAGAACAGTGCGTAGCCTGCGGGCAGAACGAAGATCGTCAGCAGGGTGGCAACCAGAATGCCGCCCATCATCGCATAGGCAAGCGGACCCCAGAACACGCCGCGCGAGATCGGGATCAGCGCCAGCACGGCCGTCAGCGCCGTCAGCATGATCGGCCGGAAACGGCGCACGGCAGCGCCGACGATCGCTTCCTGGCGATGCATCCCCGCCTTGATATCCTGGTCGATCTGGTCGACGAGGATGATCGAGTTGCGGATGATGATGCCGAGCAGCGCGATGACGCCGAGGATCGCTACGAAACCGAAGGGGGCACCGCTGATCAGCAGCGCGCTTGCCGCGCCGATGATGCCGAGCGGACCGGTCGCGAAGACCAGCATCGCCTTGCCGAAGTGCTGCAGCTGCGCCATCAGCAGGATCATGATCACGACGAGCATGATCGGCGCCTTGGCGGCAATCGAATCCTGGCTCTCGGCCGCATCTTCCGCACCGCCCTGGATCTGAACCTGATAGCCGGCCGGAAGGCTGTCGCGCAAGCCCTTCATGTCGGCATACATCTTCATCGCCACGTCGTTCGGCTGAACGCCGTCCGGCAAAGTGGCGCGCACGGTGATCGTCGGCAGACGGTCACGCCGCCACTCGACGCCCTGCTCCATCACAGGCACGACCTTGGCGATCTGCGAGACCGGCACGAAGCCACCGAAATCCGTCGGCACATAGACCGAATTGACGGCAGACAGCAGCGAGCGGCTGGCATCCGGCTCACGGGCAACGATCGAAACCGTCTCCTCGCCATCGCGGAAATCGTCGAGCGGTGCACCTGATGTCGCCGTCTGCAGCATCTGGCGGACGCGCTGCGAGGTGACGCCGAGCGAGCGGGCGCGATCCTGGTCGATGACCAGCTTCATGGCGGGCACGGGCTCGAGCCAGTCGTCGTGGATGGCGCCAAGCTCAGGGTTCTCGGCAAACTTCGCCTTCACCTGATCGGCGATGCGCCGCACTTCCTGGCGATCCGGACCCATGACGCGCATCTGGACGGGCCAGCCGGTCGGCGGCCCCAGGAACAGGCGATCAACCTTGCCACGGATATCCGGGAAGTCTTCGGCCAGAATGGTGCGCAGCTTGGTGATCAGTCGCTCACGGGCCTGTTCGTCATTCGCCATGATCAGCAGCTGGGCGAAGTTCGGATTGGCAAGCTGCTGGTCGAGCGGCAGGAAGAAGCGCGGCGCGCCCTCGCCGATATAGGTGGCGATGAACTTCTTGTCCTTGTCGTCCATCATCTTGGCTTCGAGGGCTTTCGCCTTGGTCTCGACATCCTTGATGCTGGTACCCTCTGGCAGCCAGAGATCGACCAGGATTTCCGGCCGCGAGGACTGCGGGAAGAAGTTCTGCGGAATGAACTGGAAGCTCCAGAGGCTGGTGACGAAGGCACCGACAGTGATCAAGAGCACGATCGCGCGATGGCGCACCGCCCAGCCGACGCTGCCCCGCAGGCCGCGATAGAAGCGGGTATCGAAAACATCGTGATGCTCACCCGCATGGTGGCGCTGCTTCAGGATCATGTAGCCGAGCCACGGCGTGAAATAGACCGCGACGAACCACGAAACGATGAGAGCGATGCCGACGACATAGAACAGCGAGCGCACATACTCACCGGCCGTCGAGGCCGCGAAGCCGACGGGGATGAACCCCGCCGTGGTGATCAGCGTGCCGGTCAGCATCGGGAAGGCGGTCGACGAATAGGCAAAGCTTGCCGCCTCGATCTTGACGAGCCCTTCTTCAAGCTTTCGCTCCATCATCTCGACCACGATCATGGCGTCATCGACCAGAAGGCCGAGCGCAATGATCAGCGCGCCGAGCGAGATACGCTGCAGATCGATGCCGAGTTCGTACATGATCGCGAATGTCGCCGCGAGCACTAGCGGAATGGCGATAGCAATCACCAGACCCGACCGCCAGCCGATCGACAGGAACGAGACGATGAGAACGATGACCAGAGCCTCGCCGAGCGCATGCATGAACTCGCTGATCGCATCGGTCACGACATCTGGCTGGTTGGAAATCTGGTCGACAGCCACGCCGTAAGGCAGCGACTTCTCGAAGCGCTCATAGGTCGCTTCGACATCCTTGCCGACATCGGTGACCTTGAAGCCCTTGGCCATGACGACGCCGACCTGGACGCTTTCGTGACCGTTGAAACGGTACTTGCGCTGGTAGGGATCTTCGAGGCCGGAATAGACGGTGGCGATATCGCCAAGGCGGGTCACCTGATTGCCGGAGCGCAGTCGCAGCTCGCGGATATCGTCCAGCTTGCGCACATCGCCCTCGACGGAAATCCGCACAGACCGCAGACCGGTATCGACGGAACCGGCGGGATCGACGCTGTTCTGGCCCTTGATGGCGTTCTGCAGGTCGACGACCGTCAGGCCGCGCTCGGCCAGCGCCTTGGAGGACACGTCGATATAGATCTTCTCCGGCTGGTCGCCGATAATAACCGCCTTCTCGACGCCCGGCGTCGTCAGCAGCATGTCACGCGCCTGGATCGCGAATTTCTTCAGCTCCGGATAGGAATAGCCGTCGCCGCTGATCGAATGCAGCGTGATGAACGTATCGCCGAACTCATCGTTGAAATACGGCCCGAGCAGACCCTGCGGCAGCTCGCTGGAGATATCGCCGACTTTCTTGCGCACCTGGTAGAAGGCGTCGGCAACGTCAGCGGCGTTGGTATCGCCCTTCACCTGCACGGTGATGATCGAGCTGCCCGCGCGGGTATAGGACTTCACCCAGTCGAGATGCGGCGTTTCCTGGAGCTTGCGCTCGATCTTGTTGGTGACCTGGTCTTCCATTTCCTGGATGGAGGAGCCCGGCCAGACGGCCTGCACGACCATGACGCGGAAGGTGAAATCCGGGTCTTCCTTCTGGCCCATGCGCATCAGCCCGAGCACGCCGGTGATCAGGATGAGGCCGAAGAGGAAGCGGGCGATGCTCGGATGACCGATTGCCCAGCGCGACAGGTTGAACGGGCGCTTCTCGGTGGTGTTGTTGTCCATGACCTTGATCCCTCTCCCGGCGCTTTACTCGACGGAGCTCGTCACATCGGCCGAGGCGGCCTGCAATTCCGGCAGCTTGACCTTGAGGTTTTCGCTCATGAACTGCGTGCCGGCCGCAACAACGATATCGCCGGTCGAAAGGCCTTCCGTGACGTTGACGCCGTCACCGGTGAAATCGGCAACCTTGATCTCGCGGGCATGAACTGTCGCCGCCTGGCGGTCGACGATCCAGACGATCTTCTTGCCTTCCTTCTCGGCCAGCGCACTGAGCGGCACGGCGACGTAGGGATTGGCATTGGTGACGTTGGCTTCGACAGTCGCTGTCATGCCCAGGAGCACACGGGGATCGTTCGGCAGGCTGACGCGGACCGAGAAGGTGCGCGACTGCGGATCGGCAGCGCCCGAGACTTCGCGAACCTTGCCCTGGAGAACCAGCTTGTCATCGGACCAGAAGCTCGCCTTGACCTTCTTGCCCGGCTTGAATTCAGCGATGTCGTTCTCCGGCACCGCGATCTGCACTTCCTTTTCGCCATCGACCGCGACGGTCACGACGGGCGTACCGGCCGAGACCACCTGGCCGGTATCGGCGTTGATCGTGGTGACGATGCCGTTCTGGTCGGCCTTCAGCTGCGAATAGCTGACCTGGTTCTTGGCCTGATCGAGAGAGGAGAGCGCCGCATCGCGCGTCGATACCGACTGGTCGTAGCTCAGCGAAGCCTGTTCGAGCTGGGATTTGGAGGCGACGCTCTTGTCGAACAGCTGCTCGGCACGCTTGTTGGCGAGATCGGCCGTCTGCACGCCCTTTTCGGCGGCGGCCAGATTGGCCTCGGCACTCTTCACGGCAAGTTCGTAATCGGTGGAATCGATGGTGGCGAGGATATCGCCGGGCTTCACCCGATCGCCAATATTGACGCGGCGCTCGGTGATCTTGCCGGCAACGCGGAAGCCGAGGTTCATCTCCGTGCGCGCCTTGACGGCGCCGGAATAATCGAGGACCCGCGTGTCACCGGCCTTGGCGATCTCAACGACCTTGACCGGACGGATGATCTCCGGAGCCTCGGCTTTCTTCTCGTCACTGCAGGCGGCAAGCCCGAAGCCGAGCGCGCCAACGAGCGCAATGCTGAGGATGGACGGCACGCGGCGGCTTTCTTGCGAAATCATGTTCGCACTCCCAATCTTTTTGATGTTCTCAGACGGCCGAGCCGCCTGTTATTTCAGTGCTTTCAGAGAGAATTCGACGAGTTCGTCGATCGTCGCCCGATTGGTCTTTGCAAGACACTGGGCCACGATCTGCGGGTGACACAGGGTCACCGTCGCCGCACCGAAACAACGCGAAGCCGCATCCGCGTCCTGTTCGGCAAACTCACCGGCGGCGATCCCCTCGCGGATCACGTCGGCGGTCAATGCTTGAATGCTGTCGATATGCTTGTCGATGACATGCCAGTCGCGCTCGATCGCAACGATGACCATCTCGTGAACCTTTTCACGGTCGAGCATGGTGTCCACGGTCATCTGATACTGGCCATGGACGAAGAGCCGCAGCCGCTCGGAAGCGCTGATCGGCAGGTGGCAGACGTCGTAGGCCTGCTTGTAACTGGCGGCCAGCATGCGGCCGCAGATCGCCTGGTGGATCTCCACCTTGGAGGCAAAGAAGCGATAGATATTGGCCGGCGACATGCCGAGATCGCGCGCCACGTCGGCAACAGTCGTCTTGGCATATCCGTAGTGCCGGAACAGCTTTTCGGCCGAGTCGAGAATGCGGGTGACATTCTCCTGGCGGGTGCTGTCCAATACGTTTTCGGCGGTTTCAACCATGTTTTCGGCGGCCTCACTTACGACTGACGATTTTCGAATTTCGTCAGTCGTAAGATATCATCCGTCAGATGTCAACCGAATTAGCGAATACAAAAATGCCGCGGCCAAAGGCGCGCGGCATTCAACAGGCGGTTTTGAAGCTGTCAGGAGAGCGTGACGTCGAGCGTGATCGGAACCGCCGACAGCGCCTTGGAGACCGGGCAACCGGCCTTTGCCTTGTTGGCAAGCTCGGTGAATTTCGCTTGGTCGGCACCAGGCACCTTGCCGGTGAGAGCCAGATGGATCGCGGTGATAGCAAAGCCGCCCTCGACGCTTTCGAGTGTCACCTTTGCCGTGGTTTCCATGCTTTCCGCCGTCAGCCCGGCTTCGCCGAGGATCAGCGACAGCGCCATGGTGAAGCATCCCGCATGAGCCGCGCCGATCAGCTCTTCCGGGTTGGTGCCGGGAACGCCTTCGAAGCGGGTCGCGAAGCCATAGGGCTGCTCCTTGAGCGCGCCGCTCTGCGTCGAAATCTTGCCCTTGCCGTCCTTGAGCCCGCCGGACCATTGGGCTGAAGCTGTACGATTGATCTGCATGCCGTCCTCCGTTGCGATTGAAGCTTAAGGCGGTCAACGCCGCCACCCTGGGAAGGCGAAACCTTCCTGCCCGGCAATATAAGGCTCTATCGCGTGTTGAACACAGCTATACGAAAATCATTCAGGCGGGATGCTGCTGGACGCTGAGGCCGCCGTCGACAGTCAGGCAGGTGGCGTTCATGAACGGGCACTCGTCGGAGATCATGAACACCGCCGCCATGGCGATCTCCTGCGGCGTCGCGATCCGCCCGCCGGGATGCAGCTTCATCGTCTCGGCCCTCGCCGCCTCCGGATCGGCAAAGCCGTTCCAGTAGTCGATGACCTTCTGTGTCGCGACATAACCCGGCGCCAGCGCATTCACGCGAACATTCTTCGGCGCATATTCGAGACCGAGGGACTTGGTCATCCCGAGAAGCGCATGCTTGGCGAGCGGATAGGGAAAGGTATGCGGAATGATCGTGAAGGCATGTGTCGAAGCGATATTCAGGATGACGCCGCCCCCCTCCCCGATCAGCCCCGGCAGAAAGGCCTTCGAGCAGTTCCAGGCGCCCTTCAGATTGATATCGAAGCAGCGGTTCCATTCCTCGTCGCTGGTTTCCAGCGGCTCGGCAAAGACGTTGACGCCGGCATTGTTGACCAGCGCATTGATCCGCCCGATCTCGCGTTCGGCTTGAGCCACGGCTTCGCCGATCGCCTTCGCATCGGTGATATCAGCCGTCATATGGCCGACAGCAGCGCCCTGTGCCAGAAGCTTTTCAGCCTCAGCCGCAAGGAGGGCGCCGTCCATATCGATAAGGAAGACGGCCGCCGCTTCGCGAACGAAAGCCTCGGCAATCGCCAGGCCGATGCCCTGTGCCGCGCCGGTGATGAACACGCGCTTGCCTGCCAGACGTCCTACCAAAGCTCTCTCCTCAAATTCCTGCCGAAAGGCTGATCGTCATTCGCCCCGCAAGGCTCTCACCGGGCGCCAGCAAAACCAGCCCGCCAAAATCCCGCATATGATGGCCATTCGGCAAGTGGCTCATCGGCTCGAAACAGAAGAAGCCGGCATTGCCCGGCGTATAGATCATGTAGTTTCTGAAGATCCCGTCCATCTCGATCTCGGCGCCGAGATCAAGTTCCGGCCATCGTATGGAGACCGCACCATTCCAGCCCTCGAATGCATTGTTGATCCATCGATCGGGAACCGGTCGCGGGGTCGAGAAATCGAGCTCTTCCGGAATGGCAACCGGCGCATCCGGCAGATAGCCCTGCCTCTCAGTCCAGAGCCGTGACGCGGGAGCCAGCAGCGCCGCGTTCGGCGTCAGTGGAAAGAACGGATGAAAGCCGAGCCCGAAGGGCATCGACGTGTCACCGCGATTGGTGACGGACAGGACATTCTCAAGACGGCGGCCAGAAACCGAAAAGCCCTGCGATGCCGAATAACGATAGGGCGAGACACGCCCCGCCTCATGCTCATAGCTCAGCGTCAGAGATCGCTCATCGTGCGCTTCGACATTCCAGAGTCCAAGCCACCCATCACCATGCAGGTAAAGCGGATCATCCGTATTCGGCTGGAACGAATAGTCGCGTCCCTGAACGGTCATCACGTTGTATTCGACGCGATTGCCGAAAGGCACCAGCGGAAAGCTCGCCATGCCGCCATCCGGTCCGCCCCTCGGCTGCAGGAAGGCGCGGCCGTGGAATGTGGCGCTGCGTATCGCGCCGCCCTGCCGGGACACGGAGATTTCGAGACCGCCATCGGCGATCCTGATCTCGTCCATGGCCGCGACCTCGCTCACCCGCGCCGGCCCGCCGCCGAAGAGCGCAGATTGTCGAGCAGCACCGCGATCAGCAGGATCAGGCCACGCACGACATACTGGTAGAAGGCCTGGATATTCAGCAGGTTCATGACGTTTTCGGCAATGCCCATGATCAGCACCCCGACGATGACGCCGGTCATCGCCGCGCGCCCGCCGGCGAGCGACACACCGCCGAGAACGCAGGCCGAGATGACCGAGAGCTCGAGGCCGGTCGCCGCATTCGGCTGGCCCGAAGTGATGCGCGAGGCAAGCAGGATGCCGGCGATGGCGCAGACGAGCCCCTACAGCGCAAAGATCCAGATCCGCATGTTGACGACATTGACGCCGGCAAGCCGCGAGGCCTCCGGATTGCCGCCGATCGCCAGCGTGTTCTTGCCGAAGACCGTGCGGTTCAGCACGAAGCCGAAGACGATGAACAGCGCGATCATGATCCAGATCGGCGTCGGCACCGTCAGGATGCGCGACAGCGCCAGCTGATAGAATGCCGGATCGTTGATGCCGACGGCGCGGCCATCCGAGGCGATCAGCGCCAGGCCGCGAACGATCTGCATGGTCGCGAGCGTGGTGATCAGCGCGTTGATGCGAAACTTGGCGATGACCACGCCATTGACGACGCCGACGATGCTGCCGCAGATCAGTGCCGCCAGCAGGCCGAGCGGGATCGAGCCCGTCGAGTTCGACACCATGACGGCGATCATGCCGGAGAAGGCGACGGTCGAGCCGACCGAGAGGTCGAAGTCGCGCGATGCCAGGCAGAACATCATCGTGCAGGCGACGATGCCGATCGTCACCACCGACTGCAGCAGGCCCAGCATGTTGCGTTCCGTTAGGAAGCTCGGAACGGTCAGCGAGACGATGACGAAGGCGATCGCGAAGATCACCACGAGGCCCTGTTCGCCGAGAAGGATTTTTTTCAACGAGTTCATCACTACCGTTCCTGAATTAGAGTGTGCCGGCGGCATTCTTGTCGGGCAGAGCCGCGGTCAGAATGCTGCGTTCGTCGAAATCGGCGCGCGCCACATTGGCGGCGACGCGGCCCTGGCACATGACCATGATGCGATCGGAAATGCCCATCACCTCGGGCAGTTCGCTGGAAATGACGACGATCGCCATCCCCCCTGCCGCGAGCTCATAGAGGATCTCGTAGATCTCCGACTTGGCGCCGACATCGATGCCACGCGTCGGCTCGTCGATGACGAGCACCTTGACGCCCTGCTCCGAAAGCCAGCGGCCGAGAATGACCTTCTGCTGGTTGCCGCCGGAGAGATTGATGATGTCCTGCTTGCGCGAGGGCGTGCGAACCCGAAGCTTGGCGATGAACTGGTCGGCGACCGAGGCTTCCTTCTTCGGGTTCAGAATGCCGAAGGGCGAGAAATGGCGGCGCGACGAGATCGCGATATTCTCCTCGATCGACCGCCCCTGAATGATGCCGTCGAACTTGCGGTCTTCGGGGCAGAGCACCATGCCGGCATTGATCGCCGCCTTCGGATTGTCGGGAGAGACGGCGACGCCGTCGATCTCGACTGTACCCTGATGGCGATGATCCGCTCCATAGAGCAATCGGGCCATCTCGCTGCGCCCGGCACCGATCAGGCCGAAGAAACCCAGAATTTCGCCCTGACGGACAGAGAAGCTGATCGGATTGCGCAGCTTCGAGCCGGAGAGGGTCTTCACCTCCAGCCTGACACCGCCGACCGGCCGCTCGCGCCAGCCCCAGATATTGCTGATCTCTCGCCCGACCATCTCGGCGATGATCTGGTCACGCGTCGTCTCAGCGACCTTGGGGTGATGCGCTGCAAGCTTGCCGTCGCGAAGAACGGTGAGGCTGTCGCAAAGCCGGAAGATTTCGTCCAGGCGATGCGAGACATAGAGAATGACAGTGCCCTTGGCCTTCAGCTTCTCGATCAGCGAAAAGAGGATTTCGCTCTCCCGCGACGACAGCGACGACGTCGGCTCATCGAGCGCGATGACCCGCGCGTCGAGCATGACGGCCTTGGCGATCTCGACCATCTGGCGGGCTCCGATCGACAGCGTCGCGACCTTGGCCGACGGATCGACATCGATGCCGATTTCCTCGAGATTGGCGCGAACGGTCTCGATCAGCGTCTTGCTGTTGATGACGCCGCCCTTGCCGGGGAAACGGCCGAGCCAGAGGTTCTCGGCAACGGTCAGTTCCGGAACCAGCTGCAGTTCCTGGTGGATGACGATGACGCCGGCATGGAAGGCATCGCGCACGGAACCGTATTTCTGCTCTTCGCCATCGATGACGATGCTGCCCTCGTCGGCGGACTGGTCGCCGGAGAGCACGCGGATCAGCGTCGACTTGCCCGCGCCGTTCTCGCCCATCAGCCCGTGCACGGCACCTTTTTCAACGTCGAAGGAGACATTGGAAAGCGCCCGGAC
Source organism: Rhizobium sp. Rhizsp82 (assembly GCF_047325115.1). NCBI lineage: Bacteria > Pseudomonadati > Pseudomonadota > Alphaproteobacteria > Hyphomicrobiales > Rhizobiaceae > Rhizobium > Rhizobium sp. Rhizsp82. The sequence continues at coordinate 380,322 of NZ_CP168570.1, forward strand.
CCCGGGATAGCCTTTGGAGATGTTGTTGAATTCGAGGAAAGCCATGCCAGCTCCATGGAGAAAGAGCCCGGCGGCTTTCAACGCCGCCGGGGTGAAATCACCTTGGGAGGATGATTACTGGATGCCCAGGTCCTTGCGAACCTTTTCATAGTCGCCGCGCAGCGCCAGCGAGCCGGAGGTCAGCGTCAGCTTTGCCGGTTCCTTGTCGTTGGCGATCCAATCGTACATGTTGAGCGCGGTCTCGTAGCCGTGACGCTTCGGCGAGATGATGACCGTACCGAAGAAGCCGGTGGCCGAAGGCTTCTTGAACTCGTTGATCGCCGAATCCGCGCCACCGATGCCAACGCCAATCATGTTGTCGGCGGCAATGCCGACCGATTCCGAGGCACGGACGGCGCCGAGAACGGCTTCGTCGTTGAGGCCGAAGGCAACCCAGTACTTCACGTCGGCATGCTTGTTGAGAACGGTGGTCGCAGCGTTGAGGGCGGCTTCCGTATCGGTCTTCGCCTGCGGTGCGTCATAGATGTTCTCGGCCGGGAAGCCGGCAGCCTTCAGCACGGAGATAGCGCCTTCGACGCGATCGACGGCGGTCGGCAGCTGATCGTAAGAGATGCGGATGGCGCCGACATTCTTCATGTCCCAGCCACGCTTCTTGATTTCGTCGACCAGCGCCTGACCGACGGTTTCGCCGATCTTGGTGGCGGAGATACCCATATGCGGAACGTCTTCCAGCGGCTTGCCTTCGGCATCGACGAGGCGGTCGTCGACAGTCATCAGCTTCAGCTGGTTGGCAGCGGCCTTGGCGACGATGCCGGGGCCGAGCTTGACGTCCGGCGTGCAGACGATGAAGCCCTGCGCGCCCTGGGCGCCGAGGTTGTCGATCGCCGACTGGACTTTTTCGCCGTCCTCAGCGCCGATCTTGACGAGGGTAAAACCCTTTTCCTTGGCAGCCTGGTCGGCGAACTTCCATTCGTCCTGGAACCACGGCTCTTCCGGCTGCTTGACGATGAAGCCGATCTTTACGTCCTCGGCGAAGGCGGAGCCGGCGGCCAGAATGGCAAACGTGCCAGCCAGGATGGCTGCTTTGAACAAGCGCATGTCTCTCTCCCTAACTCTCAAAATGAGCATCTGCCTCCCAGGCAGTGCGCTAGAATTAAGTTAAATCATCATACCAGTCAATTGCCTTTGTATGATGATTGGAATAATAAGATAATATCAAGCCTGCCAGGAGGAGGCGTCGCAAAGGCAATCGAATTCGGCTAAGACGGTTCGGTTTGCTTCGCGGGCAGAGAAAGCGGAGAGGTTCATTTTGGATTCCATCGAGCGGCAGAGTGGGGATGCAAATCCACGCACGGGAAGCCGTCCGCGCGTGCGCAAAAGCGTAACGGCGGCCATTGCCGAAGACATCTTCTCGGAGCGCTATCCGGCCGGCTCGCCGCTGCCGCGCGAGAACGATCTCTGCGAGATTTACGGTGTCAGCCGCACCGTGATCCGCGAGTCCCTGAAGGTCCTGGAATCGAAGGGCCTGGTGCGCGGCAAGCCGCGGATCGGCACCTCGGTCTGCGACCGGGACGACTGGAACATCCTCGACGCCGAAGTGCTCGAATGGATGGGCCCCTATATCAAGGACTTCGATCTGCTCGGCTGCATCCTCGAAGCACGCCGCACGATCGAGCCCGCCGCTGCCGAATATGCCGCCGAGCGCGCCTCCACCCAGGAGATCGCCGATCTCGACAGCGCCTGGCGCCAGATGCGCGATTCCGCCGGCGATCCCGAAGCCTTCACCGATGCCGACGTGATGTTCCATGCCGTGCTCCTGAAGGCGAGCCACAATCAGGTCTTCCGCCGGCTTCTGAGCGCCATCCACGCCGCACTCAAATATGCGCTCCACGCCTCGAACATCGCCGTCGAGAGCCGCGAGGATGCCGTCGCCGTCCACGGTGAACTCGTCGAGGCGCTGCGGCTGCGCAACCGCGCCAAGGCGCGCGAATGCGCCAACCGCATGCTGGATCTTGCCGTGCGCGACCTCGCGGCTGCCGAAAAGGCGATCGGCCGGACCAAATAGACAGACAGGCGGCACCGCCGCAGACACAACACGACAATAGCGAAAGCCCCATTCCATGAAGATCACCAAGCTCACGACCTACATCGTTCCGCCGCGCTGGCTGTTTCTGAAGATCGAAACGGATGAGGGCGTGGTCGGCTGGGGCGAGCCGGTCGTCGAGGGCCGTGCGCTGACCGTAGAGGCCGCCGTGCATGAGCTCGCCGACTACCTGATCGGCAAGGACCCCTTCCTGATCGAAGACCACTGGACGGTGATGTATCGCGGCGGTTTCTATCGCGGCGGTGCCATCCACATGTCGGCTCTCTCGGGCATCGACCAGGCGCTCTGGGATATCAAGGGCAAGGCGCTCGGCCAGCCGATCCATTCGCTGCTCGGCGGCCAGGTGCGTGACCGTATCAAGGTCTATAGCTGGATCGGCGGCGACCGTCCCTCCGATGTCGCCCGCAACGCCAAGGAAGTCGTCGCCCGCGGCTTCAAGGCGATCAAGCTCAACGGCTGCGAGGAAATGCAGATCGTCGACACCAACGAGAAGATCGACAAGGCAGTCGAGACCATCGCCACGATCCGCGAGGCAATCGGCCCGCATGTCGGCATCGGCGTCGATTTCCACGGCCGCGTCCACAAGCCGATGGCCAAGGTGCTCGCCAAGGAACTCGAGCCCTACAAGCTGATGTTCATCGAAGAGCCCGTCCTCTCCGAGAACCGCGAGACGCTGAAGGAAATCGCCAATCATTGCTCGACGCCGATCGCGCTTGGCGAGCGGCTCTATTCGCGCTGGGACTTCAAGTCGGTCCTGGCTGACGGCTATGTCGACATCATCCAGCCGGATCTCAGCCATGCCGGCGGCATCACCGAATGCCGCAAGATCGCTTCGATGGCGGAAGCCTATGACGTGGCGCTGGCTCCGCATTGCCCGCTTGGCCCGATCGCGCTTGCCGCCTGCCTGCAGGTCGACGCGATCAGCTACAACGCCTTCATCCAGGAACAGAGCCTCGGCATCCATTATAACAAGGGCAACGACATCCTCGACTACATCTCCAACAAGGAGGTGTTCCAGTATGCCGACGGTTTCGTCTCGATCCCCCAGGGCCCCGGCCTCGGCGTCGAAGTGGACGAAGCCTATGTCATCGAACGCGCCAAGGAAGGCCACCGCTGGCGCAACCCGATCTGGCGCCACGAAGATGGCAGCTTCGCCGAATGGTAAGACAGGAAGGGCCGCGAAAGCGGCCCTTTTCAGTAGATGCCAGGGATGAGCCGCCAGGTGTGGCTGCGATAGCCTTCATACTCTGCACCGAACTGCGATTTCAGAAAGGCTTCTTCTGCACGGATCCGCGCGATCACCGGCCATAGTGTCACAAGCACCAGGATCACCCCAACCATCGAACGGAAGGCCAGCGCCCAGCCGAGCGATGTGACCAGCAGCCCGACATAGCTCGGATGCCGGATAAACCGGTAAGGCCCTGCCGTCACCAATTCATGGCCCGGCTGGATGGCCACAAGGCCGCTGAACCTGCGGCCAAGCACAAAGACCGGCCAGAGCCGCAACGAGCCGCCGACGGCATAAATGATGACGCCGGCCCAACGCACGCCGTCTCCGCCGAATGTCCAGAAATCCAGCCTGTCAGTATAGGCAGGCAGGTAGCCGAGCAGAAAACCGAGGATAGCAAATGCCACAAGCACCCAGCGGTTCGATCTGTCCTCCCGCTCGCCACCACTGAGATTGCCCTTGCTGAACCCGGCCGCGACCGCCAGCGCGATGGTCACCACCGTCAGCGCCACCAGCGGCGGGTGACTGAAGAACGCTCCGAAACCTCCGAGCCCCGTAATCGCGAGAATGAGAAAGACGGAGGTCCCGAACAGCGACAGAAGCGTCAGTGCCAATGCAGATGAATTTTCCATGGCCTTGCTATGCGATGATCACGAACACCGAACCATACGCCACACCGGATTGTTCCCTATCGATGCCAAGGAAAAGCGGGCAGGCATGGGCAGAATGGCGATCGCTCAGAGATCAGCGCCGAGCCGCGCCGTCTCCAGCGTATAGAGCGCCTGCGCCCGCTTGACGCCGCGCAGCGCGTAGCGGCCGATGCAGGCAAGCACGTCGCGATCCGCCTGCGGAATGGTCTCGGCGAATTCCGAGGATATCAGCACGTTGAAATCCACCGACCGGCACATTGATGCGATGCGGCTGACTTCGTTGACCGCCGGACCGATGACGGTGAAATCCAGCCGCTCCTGGCTGCCGATATTGCCGTAGAAGACATCGCCGATATGCAAGCCGAGATAAACATCGGTCGTCGGGCGGCCATCGATCTGGCGCGCGGCATTGAGCGTCGCGAGCTTGCCGCGCAGCAACCGCTCCGCCTCCAGCGCCGCGCAGCAGGCGTCTGATGGATCATCCGCCTTGAAGATCGCCAGCACGCCGTCGCCGATCAGCTTCAAGACGTTGCCACCCGCCTCGTGGATCGCCGAGATGACGACTTCGCTATATTCGTTGAGGAAGGGCAGGATTTCCTCGGGCGAGGCGTTGTCCGAAATCTTCGTGTAATTCAAGAGGTCTGAGAACCACAGCGCCGCCGAAATCCGTTCCGATTTACCGCGGCTGATCTTCCCTTCCATGACCTGCCGGGCCGCATCCTCGCCGAGATAGACCTCGGCAATCGTCCGGGCGATGCGGCCGAGCCCGATGCATTTGATGGCAAGACCGAGCACCGGCACCAGCTTGCGCAGGATGACGAGATCGTGGTCCGAAAAGCCTTCGGGATGGCGTGTCGAAAAATGCGAGAAGAAGCAATCCATCTCGCCGATCGTGCCCTGCTTCTCGAAGCGGTGGATCATCGCGACATAGTCGGTATGGCCCAGCTCGGCCATCTTCTCGAGCATCTGGAAATCGGCGGGATCACCAAAACCGAGACGGCGGCGGACCTCATTTTCCGTACCGGCCCAGAGATAATAGAAGGCCGAGCGCTTCCAGCTCTCCAGCGCCTCGCCTTCGCCGGTCGGGCCATATTCGAATTCGGACTCGACCTCCTGCTCGCTGTCGAAGCGGAAGGCGCGCCCCTCGTGAACGGGATGCAGCGTATCCATCAGCGCCATGCCGCGGTCGATCTGCAGGCCCTTCTCGCGGCAGGCGATGCAGAAGCCGTCGAGGAGCTCGGACTCGGTCGCGCCCTTGAGCCCCTGCTCCGTCAACCAGGTCGCAATGGTTCCGATGTCGCTATATTCCATCCCGTCCACCTCGCTTCAGCCCACCACTACCCCGATTTCATCCTTTGCGGAAGCATAGTGGTCCGGCATGTTGAACGGCGTGATGATCTCAACGGCAGAGAGTGGTCCAGGCCCGCCCCGCGCCGCCTTCGAGACGCGGTCGAGAATGGCACGAAACGCCGATCGCGCATCGCTGCGCAGATCGTGATGCAGCACGAAATTGATCTTGCCGGATGCAAGCAGCGACCGGTTGTCGGCATCGAGATCATGCGCCACGAAAACGCGAAGCTTCCGGCCGGCCGCCTCGAAGGCCGCCAGCACCGCGCGATTGCCACCGCCGATCGAATAGACCGCATCGATGGTCGCATCCGATGCCAGCGCCCTGGCCGCCAGCGAACCCGTTGCCGCATCCGTGCCGTGGCCCTCGCTAATCTCGGTGATGCCGATAGCCGGATAATGTTCGCGGATCACGCGGCGAAAACCGATTTCGCGCTCCTCCTCGCCGCGGAACCGGCCGCTCGAGAGTGTCACCAGCACATTGCCCGGCGTCCCGCCGAAGACCGAGCCGATCAGATAGGCCGCCGTCTCGCCCGCAGCCCTGTTATCCGCACCCGTATAGGCAACCCGCGGCGAGTTCGGCAGGTCGGTCACCAGGGTCACGACGGGAATGCCGGTGTCATCGGCGCGCCGGACGGCGGCAACCACTTCCGGCACATCAGGCGCCTTCAGGACGATGCCATGCGTGCCGCGCAGCCGGATGCGGTCGAGCAGCTGCACCAGTTCGGCTGGCTTCATCACCTCGGCGAAATGGAACCGGCAGCGGAAGACGGTCGGCAGCAGCGTTGCGACTTCCGCCTCAAAGGCGGCGCGGACGGCATCGCTGAACCGCACCGGCGTTTCCATGACGATATCGATCGCCAGCTTTCGCCCTGCCACTTCGGCACCGGCCTGCTGCTTCTCGAGCTCGGCAATCGCCGCCTTCACCCGCTGCTCCGTCTGGCGGCGTACACCTGCCCGTCCATTCAGTACCCGGTCGACAGTTGCTGTGCTGAGACCGGCCTGAAAGGCGATGTCCTTGACGAGAAAGGGATGAGCCATAGCTGCCGTTCTGATGGTTTTTTGATGGATTTCTGATCTATATCAGCAAATCATGCGGCGTATAGTTCCTTCATCAGATTTGGAGGAGCACCTGATGAAAACCGACAACCTGCAGAAAATGCGCGCCGACCGCGTCTGGCTGACCGAAGACGCCTGCGATCTTGGCGATTTCCGCGCGCTGGCCGAAAAGACCACGGCGCTGGCCGATTACCCGACCGCCGATAGCGTCGAGAAGAACGTCCTGATCTACGACAGCCGCAAGGTGACCGAAGCGATTGCCGATCCCGAAGGCCGCCGCGCCGTGCTGGCGGAGATCTGCGAAGCCTTCGGCGAAGGCCCAGGCGTCGTCGTCTTCAAGCGCGCTTACGAGGATACCTCAATCATCGACCGCGCCAGCCAGATCTTCGACGAGATCATCGAGGAACAGCACCGCACCTCGACCGGCGGCGGCGACCATTTCGCAAAGCCCGGCGCCAACGACCGCATCTGGAACTCGCTCGAAAAGCACTGCCTTGCCGATGCCGAGAATTTCGCGCTCTACTACGCCAACCCGATCGTCGCGATTGCCAGCGAAGCCTGGCTCGGCCCGAGTTACCAGATGACGGCGCAGGTCAACCGGGTCAATCCCGGTGGCGCGGCGCAGTCGGCGCATCGCGATTATCACCTGGGCTTCCAGTCCTCCAAGGTGATCGAGCAGTTTCCCGCCCATGTTCACAAGCTCTCGCCGGTGCTGACGCTACAGGGCGCCGTCGCCCATTGCGACATGCCGATCGAAAGCGGCCCGACCCTCTTCCTGCCGCACAGCCAGACCTATGTGCCAGGCTACCTCGCGCTCAAGCGTCAGGAGTTCCGTGATTATTTCGACCAGCACCACATCCAACTGCCGCTGAAGAAGGGCGACGTCGTGTTCTTCAATCCGGCGGTCTTCCATGCTGCAGGCACCAACCGCTCGGCTGACATCAAGCGCGTCGCCAACCTGCTGCAGGTCTCCTCAGCCTTTGGCCGCGCCATGGAGACAGTCAACCGCGAGCGGATGAGCGCCAAACTCTTCCCGGCGCTGAAGACGCTAAAAGGCAAGCTCTCGGAAACGGGCATCGCCAACGCCGTCGCCTCCTGCGCCGAAGGCTATTCCTTCCCCACCAATCTCGACCGCGACCCGCCGGTCGGCGGCCTGGCGCCGAAAACGCAGGCGCAGCTTATGCATGAGGCGCTGAAGGAAGGCTGGAGCGACGCGGCCTTCACCAAGGCGCTCGCCGATCAGGCGGAGAAGAAGCTGACCTGATCAGCTCACAAGAACGACACCATTGAAGCCTCTCGTTTCGACGAGGGGCTTTTGCCGTGAGATCACCATTCAACACATCGGAGGAACCATATGAGCACAGGTACCAGCCGCCTCGACGGCAAGATCGCTATCGTCACCGGCGGCACACAGGGCCTCGGCGCCACCATCGCCCGGCTGTTTGCCGAGCGCGGCGCCAAAGGCATCGTCATCTGCGGCCGCAATGAACAGAAGGGCAAGGCGAAGGCCGAGGAGCTGTCGTCGAAAACCGGCGCCGGGGTCGTCTATGTCAAGGCCGATCTCGGCAAGGTCGAGGATGCGCAAAATGTCGTGCGCGCCTGCGACGAGACCTTCGGCCGCGTCGATGCGCTGGTGAATGCCGCAGCGATCACCGACCGCGGCACGATCCTCGACACCAGCCCCGAACTCTTCGACCAGATGTTCGCCGTCAACGTGAAGGCACCGTTTTTCCTGATGCAGGAGGCCGTCAAGGTGATGCGGCGCGAGAAGATCGAGGGAACGATCGTCAATATCGGCTCGATGTCGGCAAAAGCCGGCCAGCCCTTCATCGCCGCCTACTGCGCATCCAAGGGCGCGCTGGAAACGCTGACGAAGAACACCGCCTATGCGCTGCTGCGCAACCGCATCCGCGTCAACGGCCTCAACATCGGCTGGATGTCTTCGGAAGGCGAGGACCGCATCCAGCGGGAATATCACGGCGCCGCCGAAGACTGGCTGGCGAAGGCCGCCGCGAGCCAGCCCTTCGGCCGCCTTGTCGACCCGGAAGAGGTGGCCCGCGCCTGCGCCTATCTTTCCTCTGCCGAATCCGGCCTGATGACCGGCTCCGTAATCTGCTTCGACCAGTCGATCTGGGGCGCCTATGACGGCTCACCGCATCCGGTCGCCGCCCTCTAAGTGACTGCCGGAGCCCGGTAATTTTCAGCGCCGGGCTCTGGCACCGCTCACCGTTTGCGTTTACGAAAGACACGGCCAATCGCTTTGGGAGGAGCAATTCAGTGTCCGAAACCCCGCTCTACGACATCCGTGACGAACGTTTCCGCGGCCTGATCGCCGGCAGCGCCCGGCTCGAGGAGCTCTATAGCGGCTGCCGCTGGGCCGAGGGTCCGGTCTGGTTCTCCGACATGAACTGCCTGATCTGGAGCGACATCCCGAACGAGCGGATGATGCGCTGGGTTCCGGATGGCGGCGTCTCCGTGTTCCGCTCGGCATCCAACTATGTGAACGGCAACACCAGGGACCGCCAGGGCCGGCTAGTCTCCTGCGAGCATGGCGGACGGCGGGTCACCCGCACCGAGGCCGATGGCCGCATCACCACTCTCGCCGACAGCTACAACGGCAAGCGGCTGAACTCGCCGAACGACGTCGTCGTGAAATCTGACGGTTCGGTCTGGTTCACCGATCCGAGCTACGGCATCATGTCCGATTATGAAGGACACAAGGCCGACGAGGAGCAGGAGACACGGAACGTCTACCGCATCGATCCGCAGAGCGGAAAGGTTGAGGCGGTCGTCACCGATTTCATCCAGCCGAACGGCCTCGCCTTCTCGCCGGATGAAAAGCAGCTCTTTATCGCCGATTCAGGCTCGTCCCACCATGAGGTTCCGCGCCACATCCGGGTGTTCGACGTGATCGACGGCAAGACGCTAGCCAACAGCCGCTTCTTCTGCACGATCGACAAGGGCGTTCCCGATGGCTTCCGCTTCGATGTCTCAGGCAATCTCTGGAGCAGCGCGGCCGACGGCGTTCACTGCTTTGCGCCTGATGGCACCCTGCTCGGCAAGATCCTGATCCCGCAGACGGTCTCGAACATCTGCTTCGGCGGCTTCAAGAAGAACCGGTTGTTCATCACGGCAACACAGTCCGTCTATTCGATCTACACGACCACCAACGGCGCGCAGTATCCGTAAGGCTCAGGAGGCGCGGCGGGCCGATTGGCGCAGGCCGTGCTGAAAGCCCTGCTTCATCTCGGCGAAACCATCGAAGCCGAGATGCTGGGCAAACCGCACGACGCTGGTTTGCGACACCTTGCAGCGCTCGGCGATCTTCTGGCTGCTTTCGAAGGCGAAAACGTCAGGCCTTTCGGCCGCGAGCCGGGCGAGTGCCGCCAGCCGCTCTGGCACGTTGCGATGCACCGCCGCCCAGAAATTCTTGCTGATCAGGAATTCGTGGACGTCGCTTTCAGCCTTCAGCGAAATCAGCTGCATCGCATTCCTCCTCGATGAATGCCGCCCGCGGAGGCCGGAGCGAGACCGCCCCAGCCCCCACGGGAGGAAGCTCAGACCTTGCCGTCAGGGCGCGGATGCAGCGCTTCGGCGCGGTGCCAGTTTTCCAGGATCCGGCCATCCCTGTGCTTCTGCTCCGCCCAGCGGATGCCGTTGGAGATGACCTTGTGGATCGTCTTGTCGTGATAGATCGGATAGGTCTCGTGGCCCGGGCTGAAGAAGAAGATGCGCCCACGGCCGCGCTGCCAGGTGCAGCCGCTGCGGAACACTTCGCCGCCTGAGTACCAGGAGATGAAGACCAGCTCGTCCGGCTGCGGGATATCGAAGGGCTCGCCGTACATTTCCGAGGCATTGACCTCGAAGAACGGCGGCAGACCCTCGGCGATCGGATGCGAGGGATTGATGACCCAGACGCGCTCCAGATCGCCCGCCGGTGACTCGCGCCACGAGAGATTGGCATTGGTGCCCATCAGGCGGCGGAACAGCTTGGAGTGATGGCCGGAATGCAGGATGACCAGGCCCATGCCCTTCAGCACCCGCTGCTGGATGCGGTCGATCAGCCCGTCGCTGACCTCCTCATGCGCCATGTGGCCCCACCAGAGCAGCACGTCGGTATCGTTGAGCAATGAATCCGGCAAACCTTCGTCCGGATCATCCAGCGTGCCGCGGCGGATCTCGAAGTCGGGATGCTTGATGCCGGCCGCGATCGCGCCATCGATCCGGTCAGGATAGATATCCTGGACTTCCTTGTGCACCTGCTCGTGCCGGCCCTCGTTCCAGATCGTAACCTTGATCGTCATGATAGTCCTCGATGTTATGAAAGATTGGCCGAGCGGATGACCCGGCCCGACGCGTCGAAGAGATGGCAGGCAGCCGGATCGGCCGAAAGCGAGACCCGATCCCCGGGCCGGACGGCAATATCGCCATCGGCGCGAACGATGATCGGATCCTGCGTGGTGCCGACGGTGATGTAGGTTTCGACGCCGAGCCGCTCGACGATCGCCACCTCTGCATTGAAATTGCCCTGCCCCTCGCCGACGATCTTCAGATGTTCGGGCCGAACACCGAGGCGCACTTCGCCCTGCGGCACCGATGCGGCATCGGGCAATTCCATCCTCAGCCCGATCGGGCTATCGAGCGCGATCCGGCCCGCCTGTCGCGTTGCGGTCGCCGGGATCACGTTCATCTTCGGCGAGCCGATGAAGGTGGCGACGAACTCGTTCTCCGGCTGATGATAGAGGCTCATCGGCGCGCCCTGCTGCGCAACCGTGCCCTTGTTCAGGACAACGATCCGGTCAGCCATCGTCATCGCCTCGACCTGGTCGTGGGTGACGTAGACGACGGTCGCCTTCAGCTCGCGGTGCAGCCGCTGCAACTCGGCACGCATCTGGACGCGCAGTGCGGAATCGAGGTTGGAGAGCGGCTCGTCGAACAGGATCAGCGACGGCTTCTTGATGATCGCCCGTCCGATCGCCACGCGCTGGCGCTGACCACCCGAGAGAGCCGCCGGGCGGCGATCGAGGTAATCCGTCAGCTGCAGGATCTCGGCGACGCCCTCGACCTGCTTGCGGATCTCCGCCTCCGGCACCTTCTTCAGGCTGAGCGAGAAGCCGATGTTTTCCGCGACGGTCATATGCGGATAAAGCGCGTAGGACTGGAACACCATGGCGATGCCGCGCTTGTCCGGTGGCACATCGTTGATGCGCTGGCCATTGAGGATCAGGTCGCCCTCGTCGATGCCTTCCAGACCGGCGATCATGCGCAGCAGCGTGGACTTGCCGCAGCCCGACGGGCCGACGAAGACGGCGAACTCGCCATCCTCGACGGTGATGTCGACGCCCTTGATGACTTCCAGCGCACCGTAGAATTTGCGGACGTTCTTGAGATTGATCATTCGGTTTCTCTTTCTTGTCTCAGCCCTTCACGCCGCCAGAGAATGTCTGGACGAGGAAGCGCCGCGCGAAGCCGAAGGCGATGACGGCAGGCAGGAGGTAGATGAAGGCAAGAGCCGCCAGCAGGCCGTAATCGATCTCGTTGATGCGCAGGAAGGCGCGGAAGAGACCGAGCGGCAGCGTCTGCAGTTCCGGCGACGACAGGAAGATCAGCGGCAACAGGAAATCACCCCAGGCCGACATGAAAGTGAAGAGACCGGCAGCGGCCAGACCCGGCAGCGCCAGCGGGATCAGCACCCGGCGGATGCGCTGGATCATGGTCGCGCCGTCCATGACGGCCGCCTCCTCGTAGTCACGCGGCAGCCCATCGAAGAAAGTCTTCATGATCCACAGCGCCAGCGGCAGCTGCATGGTGGCAAGTACCAGCATAATGCCGAGATAGCCATCGATGAAGCCGGTCCAGCGCATGATGTCGCGGGCATAGCTGCCGAACACCGGCCGTAGCACCGCGCCCTCGGCATCATTGAGCGTCAGCAGGAATTTATAGAGCGGCACGACAAGCGCCGTCGGCGGCAACACGCGGATCAGCAGGATGGCATAGAGGAAGGGCAGCTTCCACCAGGCCCGGGTACGCGACAGCGCATAGCCTCCGAGACCGGCAAGCACCATGACGATAAACGTTGCCCCGCCAACGACGAAGAGCGAGTTGAACAGCCACTTCGCGCCGTCCTCCTTGACGAAGACACGGGCATAATTGGCAAGCGTCCATTGCTCCGGCCAGCGCAGGAAAAGCTGCGCATTGCCATCGAAGGAGGCGAGCAGCACCCAGAAGAACGGTACGGCACAGAAGATCGAGATCAGCGACAGCGTCGCGTAGGCGAGAAGGTCGGAACGCGTCTTGTTGGCGCTTTCGCTTGGAGAGATCACGGCCATATCAGATCTCCACCTTCATGGCCCGCACATAGGCAATGCCGAGGATCAGCGAGATGACCAAGGCAACAACTGCGACCGCAGCGCCATAGCCGAGCTGGAAGGCCGTGAAGGATTGGTTGTAGATATAGATGCTGACGAGCTCGGTCGCTCCACCCGGACCACCGCGGGTCAGCGCATAGACGAGACCGAAGACGGCAATCGTCGAGACGGCGGAGATCAGCATGTAGAGCAGGATCGTCGGCATCATCAGCGGCAGCGTGATGCGGCGGAACATCTGCGACGGGGTCGCGCCATCCATGCGGGCAGCCTCGTAGATTTCGTTGGGAATGGTGCTCAAACCGGCGGTGAGCAGGATCATCGCGGTCGCGATTCCGCGCCAGGTATTGACGATGATGATCATCGCCAGCGGAAACGTGTTCAGCCAGTCGGCGGGCGTGATGCCGAAGAAGCTGACGATGCGCGACAGCGTCGCGTGTTCGCCGCCGGCCAGCATCGAAATCCACATGAAGCCGGCAACGACTTCAGGCGCCGCATTCGGCAGCAGGATGATCGACGAGAAGATACGCCGGAAACGGATTTCGCGGCGAAGCGCCATGGCGGATACGAGGCCGAGCACGAACTGCCCGATGATCGCCGAACCCATGACGAAGAAGAAGGTGACGAGCAGCGAGTTCCAGAACTTCGCGTCGTTGAACAGCCGCGCGTAATTGCGCAGGCCGACGAAGCGCGGGCGGAGCGCCGCAGCACCCGTCAGGGCCTCGTTGGTGAAGCTCAGATAGAGCGAATAGAGCGCAGGATAGATGACGAACGCCAGCAGCAGCACGAGCGAGGGCAGCAGGATGATGAGAAGCTGGCGCTCGGCGCGGCGTTCATGAGAGTTTCTGATCATCGAAGCTCACAACCTTATCGAATGAACCGGGAAACGCGGCAAGAGCGCCGCGTTCCCCAATCTTGGGCGGGAGAAGGTAACCCAAGCTTACTTTACGGCGTCGTCGCCGAGCGTTTCCTTGACGTAGTCGACCAGGATCTTCTGGGCGCCAGCCGCATCGGTTTCCTTGCGCAACAGCGCTTCGGTTGCGCGGGCAACACCTTCCGAGACGGTGCCGAAGCCGGAAGCCTGCTTCAGGAACACGCCGTTTCCGGCAGCAGCATGGATCGGAACGAGTTCCGTCAGCTTCTGGAAGTCGGCATTCTTGGCCGCATCCTTGCTGGCCGGAATGTTGCCGATGCGGGCAGCGTAGGAGACCTGCGTTTCGACCGAGCCGATTTCCATCAGCGCCTTGATCGCCAGTTCGGCATTGGCCGACTTGGCATTGACGGCCCACGGGGCGGCAAGGTTGGCGAGAACGTACTGACCGCCGCTCTGGCCCGGAACGGTCCAGGTGCCAACGACCTTGGTCACGTCAGGGATCGGGTTCTTGCTCTCGCGGCCCCAGTCGAAGATGTAGCACCAGGAGCCGCAGGTGGTGGCAGCAAGCTTGCCCTGCGGGAACATCTCATATTTCGGCACGACCCACGGCTCCGGTCCGAGCAGCGGCTGAACCGGCATCAGGTCGTTATCGATCAGCTGCTTGTAGACGTCGAAGACATCCTTGACGCCCTCGCCGTTCAGATCGAGCTTGCCGTCTGCATCGACGATCTGCGGCGTCTTGGAGCCAACAATCAGATGCTGGAAGCCTTCGTCGAACGCACCGCCGCCCCAGGCGACACCGGCCGGGAAGAGCAGACCGTAAGCGCCGGTCTTCTTCTTGATCTCGGCAGCGCGATCGAGCAGGTCCTTCCAGTCCTTCGGCTGGTCGGTCGAGATACCGGCCTTTTCGAGAACGTCCTTGCGATAGTAGATTTCCTGAATGCCCAGCATGAAGGGCATCACGTAGGTCTCGCCATCGGGGCTGACGGCCAGCTGCTTGGCGACGTCATAGAGACCGTTGTAGCCTTCCCAGGCCTTGAATTCCTTGGTGACCGGCGCGAGGTAGCCCGCCTCGACCATATCGGCAACGGCCGATGCCGTCGGGATCGAGAACAGGTCGGGCGCATTGCCGGCGCCGAGTTCGGTCAAGAGCTTGGTGAGATAATCCTTATCCGGCGCCGGATATTCGACGACTTCGACCGTCACGCCATATTTCTTTTCGATGCGCTCGACCGTCGACTTCATGGCGTCGATGCCCGACTGACCATGGTTGGCGATGCGGATCGTTTCAGCATGGGCCAGCGTCGAGACCGCGCTGAGCAAAATGGCGCAAAGGCCACCGATAACCGTCTTCTTCAACGGAAGTCCTCCCTCTTTAAAACATGGCGCCCTCCAGCACCTGCGGAAAATGTACACGCATTCCTATATCTGACAAGTCGATTTTCACGGCGATCTCTATCCAAATTTTAATACATTGATTTTCAATGATTATTTATAGCTTGCCAGTCGTGATTGCTTTGTGTAATCGTTTGCACAATGAGTTTCGGGAGGATTTTTCATGGTTGAGAAACTGCGCCTCGGCGTCATTGGCGCCGGGCTGAAAGCGGCCGAATAT
The DNA here is from genome assembly GCF_047325115.1 of Rhizobium sp. Rhizsp82. Taxonomy (NCBI): domain Bacteria; kingdom Pseudomonadati; phylum Pseudomonadota; class Alphaproteobacteria; order Hyphomicrobiales; family Rhizobiaceae; genus Rhizobium; species Rhizobium sp. Rhizsp82. The sequence goes on from NZ_CP168570.1 coordinate 395,564, forward strand.
GCGGCCAGCTGGGCACGCATGCCCGAGATCGAATTCGTCGCTCTCGCCGATACGATCCCGGCCTCGCGCCAACGGCTGATCGACGTCTGCACGGCAGCCGGCGCACCGGCGCCCGAGGCGTTCGAGGACTATCGCGAGATGCTGGCGACGCGTCGTGATGCGCTCGATATCATCTACATTTCCACGCCGCACGCCTTCCACGGCGAACAGGCTGTCGCTGTGGCCGAAGCGGGCCTCGATCTCTTCCTCGAAAAACCGATGGTAACGACGGTTGCCGAAGCCGAGCGGCTGATCGCGGCGCAGAAGAAATCCGGTGTTACCATCGTCACCGCCTTCCAGGGCGGGCTCTCGCCACTGGTCCTCGACACCCGCAAGCGCGCGGTGGCCGGCGAATTCGGCGATCTCATCGCCATCTCCGGCATGATCTGGGAAAGCTGGGCATCGAACTATAGCGGCCACTGGAAGCAGCAGCCGGAAATCTCCGGCGGCGGCTTCATGTTCGATACCGGCGCGCACATGATGAACACCGTCTGCCTGCTGGCGAACTCGGATTTCGAGAGCGTCTCGGCTTACATGCACAATCACGGCCGGAAGGTGGATATTGCAACCGCAGTCTCCGCCCGGCTGAAGAACGGCGCGCTGGCGACGCTGACGGCCGCCGGCGAAGGACCTCCCGGCTGCGCCTCCTACATCACCTTCTTCTATTCCAAGGCGATCGTTCGCATCGACGCCTGGGGCGGCTGGCGTGAAATCAGCTTCGGCCGCACCAGCGAAGCCCGCGAAGAGGCCGAAATCCTCGGCAATCCCATGAAGAACTTCCTCGCAATCCGGGCCGGAAGCATGGAAAACTCCGGCTCCGTTGAAATGGGTTTGCGATTCGCTAAGCTCTGGGACGCAATCAAGGAATCGGCAGCGGCGGAGGGAGTGCCCGTCAGGATCGCCGACTAAGGCAATTCCAGCAAGACTGCGCAGCGGTTTTGCGTCTGGAATTGCATAACAAGGGATAGACCATTCCGCCACTCGAAGAAGAGCGGAACGGGTCTGGACGGGTGGGAACAGGCATGAGCAGGAAACGCATCACCTCCAAAGAGCTGGCAAAGCTCGCCGGCGTATCCTCGGCAACGATCTCGCGCGCCTTCTCGCCGGATTCCCGCATCGGCAGCGCCACCCGCGACCGCATCCTGGCGGTCGCCCGTGAACACGGATACCAGCCGAACGCCATTGCCCGCTCGCTGAACAACCAGCGCTCGCGGCTCGTTGCCCTCGTCGTCAACGCGATCGGCAACCCCTGCGAGGCGGAAGAACAGCAACTGCTCGTCCACCGCCTGCAGGCCCGCCAGCTCCTGCCCATCATTCTCTGCTGCGCCGATCACTCGGACCGCCTGCAGCTGATGCGGCTCGCCTCGACCTACCAGGTCGATCACGTCGTCGTCTTCTCCGACATGGTCTCGATGCAGGATGCCGTCGACATCTTCCACACGACCAAGCCGATCATCGTCTCCTTTGAGCCGCTGGAAAACGAGAACGTCTCGAGCATCCGCATCGATGGCGCTGTCGGCGCCGCCGAGATCATCGACAAGATCGTCAAGGACGGGAAGAAGCGCTTCGCCTATCTGTCCGGCACCAAGTCGAGCTGGATCGACAAGCTGCGCCGCAAGTGGTTTGCCGATGCGCTCGCCAAGCACGGTCTCGATTTCGAGGCCGAAGCCTTCGGCGACTATTCCTACGATTCAGGCTTCAAGGAAGCCGTCATGCTGCTGCACCGCTCGAAGGTCGATGCGATCATCTGCGGCAACGACGTGATGGCGATCGGTGCGCGCGACGCGGCCCGCCGCGTGCTCGGCAAGAACACGCCCGGCGATATCGCCATCGTCGGCCAGGACGGCATCGCCATGGCCGCCTGGGACTGCAACGACCTGACGACGCTCGGCCTGGACCATGTCGCCTTCATTGATGCCGTGGTCGAGGTGATCGAACGCCACGAGCAGGACATCGAAGGCCCGCACAACATCACGCTTGCCTGCACGGCCCGCTGGGGCTCCACCGCCTAAGGCAGCGCTTTTCATTGCATCGAGGAGGAATTTCCGTGACCATCACTTCATGCGCGCGTGTATCGCGCCGAACCATTGCCCACGGCTGCAGCAAGGAAGTCTGATATGCGTTCCGTCGTTTCCTTCAACGAATCCTGGAGCTTTCACGAGGGCTTCGGCCAACGCCTGCTCGACGCCTTCGACGGCAATACCACGATCAGCCTGCCGCATACCGCCGTCGAACTGCCGTTCAACTATTTCGACGAGAAGACCTATCAGCGCGCCTTCACCTATCAGAAGGTCCTGCGCTGGATGCCGGAATTCGACGGCCGCGAAGTCTCGATCGTCTTCGATGGCGCCATGGCCGATAGCGTCGTCTATCTGAACGGCGAAGAGATCATCGCCCACAAGGATGGCTACACGCCTTTCGAGGCGCGCCTGACAGGCAAGCTCGTCAAGGGCGACAACCTCATCACCGTCAAGATCGACGGAAGCGAGAACCCCGCCATCCCGCCCTTCGGCGGCCGCATCGACTACCTGACCTACGCCGGCATCTATCGCGACGTCTGGCTGAAGGTCACCGGCGCCGTCTCACTGCGCAATATCAAGATCGAGACGCAGGACGTGCTCGCCGACGTGAAATCGGCAACCGTGCGCTGCCAGCTGTCGAACCCGCAGCATGCCACCTTCCTCGGCACTGTGACGGGCACGATCCGCGACGCCTCGGCCGTGGTGATCGCCACCGCGACGGCCGAGACCACGGGCGAAGACGTGACGCTCGCCTTCGGTAGCCTGACCGGCATCGCCCTCTGGGATATCGCCAATCCGGCGCTCTATGAGCTCACCGTCGATCTGAAGACCAGCCACGGCTCGGATCGCCTCGCCTCGAATTTCGGCTTCCGCACCGCCGAGTTCACGCCCGAGGGATTCCTGCTGAACGGCCAGCCGCTGAAGCTGCGCGGCCTCAACCGTCACCAGGCCTATCCCTATGTCGGCTATGCCGCGGGCCGCTCCGCGCAGGAGCTCGACGCGACGATCATGAAGACGGTGCTGAAGTGCAACATCGTCCGCACTTCGCACTATCCGCAGTCGAAGTGGTTCCTCGACCAGTGCGACCGGCTCGGCCTGCTCGTCTTCGAAGAAATCCCGGGATGGCAGCATATCGGCGATCTCGAGTGGCAGAAGGAATCGATCGAAAACGTCCGCCGCATGATCGAGCGCGACTGGAACCATCCGTCGATCATCATCTGGGGCGTGCGCATCAACGAGTCGCTCGACAGCCACGACTTCTACGCCGAAACCAACCGCCTCGCCCGCGAGCTGGATACGACCCGCCAGACGGGTGGCGTCCGCTACCTGACGGAAAGCGAGCTGCTGGAAGACGTTTACACGATGAACGACTTCATCCTTGGCAACGAGGAACTGCCGGGCGCCAACCGCCCGCGCACCGCACTTCGTCCGCAACAGGAAAATACCGGCCTTTCCCACAAGGTGCCCTACCTGATCACCGAGTATAACGGCCACATGCATCCGACGAAGATGCACGATCCCGAACAGCGCCAGGCCGAGCACGTGCGCCGCCATCTTGAAGTATTGAATGCCGCCTATGGCGATCCCGATCTTTCAGGCGCGATCGGCTGGTGCATGTTCGACTACAACACGCACAAGGATTTCGGCTCCGGCGACCGCATCTGCTACCACGGCGTCATGGACATGTTCCGCGAGCCGAAATTCGCGGCCTACGTCTATTCCAGCCAGTGCGATCCCTCCGACGAGATCATCATGAAGCCGGTGACCTTCTGGGCGCGCGGCGAGCGCAGCATCGGCGGCGTGCTGCCGCTGATCATCCTCACCAACTGCGAAGAGGTGGAGCTCAAGTACGGAACGCTGACCAAGCGCATCGGCCCGGACCGCGAGAACTATCCGCACCTGCCGCATCCGCCCGTCGTTCTCGACCACCGGCATTTCACGGCGGACGAGCTCGGCACCTGGGGTCTGGAATGGATCGATGGCGAATTTATCGGCTTTATCGACGGCGAGCCGGTCGCCCATCTGACGCTCGCGGCCGATCCGCTTCCGGCAAAACTGGAACTTGCGCCTGACAGCACCGTCCTGAAGGCCCGCGAACGCGACAGCACGCGCGTCATCATCCGCGCGCTCGATCAGCGCGGCCAGCGCCTGCCCTTCATGGAGGACAGCATCAGCCTGCGCGTCGAGGGACCGGCAAAGATCGTCGGCCCGACGAGCGTGCCGCTACAAGGCGGCACGGCCGGTTTCTGGCTGGAGGCGACCGGGCTTACAGGCGCAATCACGGTGGAAGCGACCTCAAGCCGCTTCGCCGCCGTCAGCTTCAGCGTTACCGCCGGCTGAGAGATCAGGCGATCCGCAGCTGGCTCTGCGGATCGAAGAACACCGCCTTGTCGAGATTGAAGGCAAGGCGGGTGTTCTGCCCGGCTTCGATCCCGGCATCGGCGCCCAGGCGCGCGACGACGGACTTTCCGCCAAGCTTGGTAACGGCAAACGTATCCGCGCCCGCGGGCTCGACAACTTCGATCATGCAATCACCATGCGACACCGATTTCGCCTTGCGATCGACGCCGTCGAGATCGGTCAGCGCTTCCGGGCGGATGCCGAAGATCACCGGCTTGCCATTATAGCTGGTCAGGCTGTTATTGCCGGCCGGAACCGGCAGCTTCAGTGGCTCGCCATTCGGACGGTCGAGCGAGACCTGCAGGCCACCCGAGCCGTTCTCGACGGTGGCATTCAGCAGGTTCATCGCCGGCGAACCCATGAAATCGGCCACGAAGACATTGGCCGGGCTGTTATAGATCTCGGCGGGCGTACCGAACTGCTGCAGCACGCCATCGCGCAGCACGGCAATCTTGGTCGCCAGCGTCATTGCCTCGATCTGGTCATGGGTGACGTAGACGATCGTCGTCCCCATGCGCTGATGCAGGCGTTTGATTTCCGTGCGCATGTCGACGCGCAGCTTGGCATCGAGGTTGGAGAGTGGCTCGTCGAACAGGAAGACCTGCGGATTGCGCACCAGCGCGCGGCCCATGGCAACACGCTGACGCTGGCCGCCGGAAAGCTGGCTCGGCTTGCGATCGAGCAGATGGCCAATCTGCAGCATTTCCGAAACCTGCTTGATCGCCTTGTCGCGCTCGGCCTTCGGCACGCCGCGGATTTCCATGCCGAAGGCGATGTTTCCGGCAACGGTCATGTTCGGATAGAGCGCGTAGCTCTGGAACACCATGGCGATATCGCGTTTCGACGGATGCAGGTCGTTGATCGCCCGGCCGTTGACGCGGATCTCGCCTTCGGTGATCGACTCCAGGCCGGCGATGGTGTTGAGCAGCGTGGACTTGCCGCAGCCGGACGGGCCGACGAGCACGAGGAAGCCGCCCTCTTCGAGCTCGAGATCGATCCCCTTGAGGATGTCGACGGCGCCGAAGCGCTTCTTGAGACCGGAAATTTCAAGGAAAGCCATGGATCACCCTTTGACGGCGCCCGCCATGAGACCGCGCACGAAATAGCGGCCGGCGAGAATGTAAACGATAAGCGTCGGCACGGCGGCGATCATCGCAGCAGCCATGTTGACATTGTATTCGACCACCCCGGTCGAGGTGTTGACGACGTTGTTCAGCGCCACGGTCATCGGCATGGATTCACCGGTGCCTGCGTAAGCCGAGGCGAACAGGAAGTCGTTCCAGATATTGGTGAACTGGTAGATCACGGTGACGACGATGATCGGCAGCGAATTCGGCAGCATGATTCGGCGGAAGATCTGGAAGAAGCTTGCACCATCGACCTGCGCTGCGCGCACCAGTTCCGTCGGGAAGGCTTCATAAAAATTCCGGAAGAACAGCGTCGTGAAGCCGAGACCGTAGACCACATGCACGAAGACCAGGTTCACGGTCGGATTGCCGAAACCGAAACTCATGCCCGTCGCATTCTGCAGCGTCATCCCGAACCGGCCGAAGGCGCCGAGGATCGTTGCCATCGGCAGCAGCACCGACTGGAAGGGAATGAAGCAGGCAAACAGCATCAGCCCGAAGACCAGCGTATGGCCGGGGAAGCGCCACTTGGTCAGCACGTAGCCGTTCAGCGCGCCGAGCACCGTGGAGATCGCCACGGCCGGTACCACCATCTTGATCGAGTTCCAGAAGTAGCCCTTGATGCCGGCGCAGGTCAGGCCGACGCAGGTCTCGCCCCAGGCCTTGAACCAGGGATCGAGTGTCGGCGATTGCGGCAGCGACAGCATGTTGCCGTTCTGGATCTCGTCCATGGTCTTGAATGAGGTGACCAGCATGACGAAGAGCGGCATCAGGTAGAGAACCGCAAAGATGATCAGCAGGCCGTAGATGGCGGTGCGGCTGATCCACCGGCTGCCGTTACCCTGCGAGACGGCGATTGTCGAGGAGGTCACGCTGCTCATCGCGCCTTCTCCTTCAGTTCGGAATAGAGATAGGGAACGATGATCGCCGAGATCGTCATCAGCATGATGATCGCGCTGGCCGAACCGACAGCCATTTCGTTTCGCTTGAACGTGTATTCATACATGAAGTTGGACGGCAGCCAGGCCGAGCCGCCCGGGCCGCCCGAGGTCAGCGCCACGACAAGGTCGTAGGACTTGATCGCCATGTGCGCGAGAACGATGAAGGCCGACAGAAACACCGGCCGCAGCAGCGGAATGATGATGCGGCGATAGAGCTGCAGCGTCGAGGCGCCATCGATCTGGGCCGCCTTCATGATCTCGCCGTCGATGCCGCGCAGGCCAGCCAGGAACATCGCCATGACGAAGCCGGACGCCTGCCACACACCGGCGATGACGACGGTGTAGATGACGAAATCCTTGTTCTTGATCCAGTCGAAATGGAAGCTCGTCCAGCCGAACTGATGCAGCGTCTGTTCCAGCCCGAGACCCGGATCGAGGAACCATTTCCAGGCGACGCCCGTGACGATGAAGGACAGCGCCATCGGATAGAGGAAGATCGGCCGAAGAATGCCCTCGCCGCGGATCTTCTGGTCGAGAAGGATCGCCAGGAAGAGCCCGAGCGCCAGGCAGATACCGATATAGAGGAACCCGAAGATGCCCATATTGGTGATCGACGTGTACCAGGACGACGGCGGATCGCTCTCGAAGGTCCAGCGCCAAAGCCGCTGATAGGCCCGCGGCCCCGTCAGGTCATAGGACGGGAAGGTCTTGGAATTGGTGAAGGACAGATAAGCCGTCCAGACGATGAAGCCGTAGACGAAAATGATGGTGATCAGGAAGCTCGGCGCCAGCACGATCTTCGGCAGGGCATCCTGCAACCGGCCGCGAATGGACGCGCGGGTCGAAGGATTGGACGTCAGGACCGGATCGGTGGTCGCAACAGTGCTCATGAAATCAATCTCCTCCCCGCATCATTCCTGCAGGGCGCAAAGGCCTCCCCGCACTGTGCGGGGAGGCCGGATGTCGAACAGGTATTAGCGAGCGTCGTCGATCGCCTGGACAAGCTGGGTTACAGCTTCGTCGGAGGTCTTGATCTGGCCGTGAACGAACTTCGAAACGACGTCCTTATAGGCGTTGGCGATTGCCGGAGGCGCGCCGTAACCCTGAGCGAGCGAACCGAACAGCGTGCCGCCGTCGTTTGCCTTCTTCAGGTCAGCGATACCCTTCTTGCCGCAGGCGTCGAAAGCCGTATCCGGAACGTCGGTACGGGCCGGAACCGAACCCTTGACGACGTTGAATGCCGACTGGAAGCTCTTCGACAGCGTTGCAGTCGCGAGCGCCACCTGAGCGGCCTTGCGATCTTCAGGAACGTTGAACATGCCGAACATGTCGGAGTTGTAGATCACGCTGCCATCGGTGCCCGGGAAGCGGTAGCACAGGAAGTCCTTATCCGGGGTCTTCTTGGCAGCAACGAATTCGCCCTTCGCCCAGTCGCCCATGACCTGAACCAGAGCGTCACCCTTGATGACCATGGCGGTTGCCAGGTTCCAGTCGCGGCCCGAGAAGTTCGGGTCGACATACTTGATGATCTTGGCGAGGTTATCGAAGGACTTCTTCATCGTGTCGGACTTCAGAGAGTCTTCGTCGAGATCGTTGAAGGCCTTCTTGTAGAATTCAGGACCGCCGGTCGACAGAACGATCGAGTCGAACATCGTGGCTTCCTGCCAGTTCTGACCGCCGAGAGCGAGCGGGATGACGCCGGCTGCCTTTGCCTTGTCGAGCAGGGCGATCAGGTCGTCGAAGGTCTTTGGCTCGGTGCCGCCGATCTTGTCCATCACGGCCTTGTTGATCCAGAGCCAGTTGACGGAGTGAACGTTGACCGGAGCTGCGACCCACTTGCCGTCATAGACGGAGAATTTCTGCAGAGCCGCCGGAACGGACTTGTCCCAGCCTTCCTTCTTCGCGGTCTCGGTCAGGTCGCCCATGACGCCGGCCTGAGCGTAGTCGAGGACGGTGTAGCCGAGCATCTGGGAAGCGGTCGGATACGTGCCGGCAGCAACCATTGCCTTGAGTGCGGTCATTGCAGCGTCACCGCCGCCGCCGGCAACCGGCACGTCCTTCCAGGCGTAACCTTCCTTGGAAAGGTCGCCCTTCAGCACGTTAAGAGCCGCAGCTTCACCGCCCGAAGTCCACCAGTGCAGCATCTGCACTTCCTTGACGTCGGCAGCATGGGCGCCGAACGCAGCCATCATCACGGCAGCAGCAGCCACCGAGCCCAAAAACTTGCGCATAGTCTTCCTCCCGTTTGCAAGTCGGCAGCGAAAGCCTCCCTCCGCCACCCTGAATGCCTCCCGCCACCCCGGGCGGGAAAACATCCCGAAGCCGATCCGGCCGCGGTTGACAATTTAAAACGATATAAATTACCCGCCGTCAAGTCTTTCTCGACTTCCGAGAAAAAAGATTATTAATGACACAAGATACTGAAATTATTATGTAATGCCTATTTTCGGCCAGAAATCCCAAAAATTTAAAACGTTTTCATAACTTTATTGCTTGCAATGCATCTGCCCGTTATGTTGATTGCCGCAGCCCCAGGAAGGCCAAGTTGACCGATCCGATAAAGCCGCCCCGCGGCGAAAACCAAGACAGCCTGCTGAGACGTGGCAAGCCGACATTGCGGACGATCGCCAACCTGACGGGATTGGCGGTAACGACGGTATCACGCGCGCTGAGCGATGCGCCGCAGATCTCGCTGGAAACCCGCGAGCGCGTGCACAAGATCGCCCGCGAGATCGGCTACCTGCCGGATCGCGCCGCACAGCGCCTGAAGACCGGCCGCACCAATGTCATCAGCATCCTGCTCGACTCCCATCAGGAGGTCGTCGGCTTCGGCACCTCGATCATGTACGGCATTGCCAAGGCTCTGAAAGAAACCTCTTACCATCTGGTGGTCGCGCCGAACTTCCTGTCGACGACCGAGCTCGAAGCCGCCGAATACATCGTCCGCAACAATTTCGCCGATGGCGTGATCTTCACCCGCACCGAACCCTTCGATGCGCGCGTGCGCATGCTGATCGAAACGGGCTTTCCCTTCGTCAGCCACGGCCGCACCGAATTCTCGACGCAGCATCCCTATGTCGATTACGACAACTACGCCTTCGCCTATGAGGCAACCGCCCGGCTGATCGCCAAGGGCCGTACGAAGGTGACCATCCTTCTGCCGCCGCGCCGGCTGACCTTCTACCAGCACCTTCTGCATGGCTTCATGACCGCAGTCAGGGAAGCAGGCGCGAGCTACGAAATCTCCGAGGCGATCACGCTCGATTCCTCCGCCAGCGATATCCGAGACTATGTGCGCAGCCGCGCCGCCGGACCTGACGCCCCCGACGGCTTCATCTGTCCCGGCGAAGTCTCTGCTCTCGCCACCATCACCGGCATGAGCGACGCCGGAAAGCAGCTGGCCGAGGACTACGACATCGTCGCCAAGGAGCATTCGCGCCTGCTGACGCAGCTGCAGCCCAAGGTCGAGACGATCTACGAGGATCTGGTCGCCGCCGGCGAAGAGCTCGGCCGGATGCTGATCCAGCGCATCAACGATCCCGAGGCGACCACCGGCATGCAGCTCATGCAGACGCCACAGATCGCATTCCCGCCCTTATAAGCGCCGCCGACGGCTCGATCTCCGCCAGCAGCGGCAGGTGGTCGGACGCCCGCCGTGCGAGCGGATCGGCAAGCGCCGCCACTCGCCTGACGCCAAGGCCTTCGGAGACGAAGACATGATCGATCCGCAGCACAGGCAGCCGTGACGGATAGGTCGGCCGCGGCTTACCGCCCGCAAGCAGCTGCACATCGCGAAACTGCCGCGCCAGCATCCGGTAGGCAGGCGACAGGGGAATGGCGTTGAGATCGCCGCAGATGATTGCCGGTGCCGCCTGAAACTCCGGCGAGCCGATCCAGTCGCGCCCGAGCAGCGTCGCCACCTGCCTCGACCGGTCGATGCCCCGCAGGCCGAGATGCGTGTTGAGCACATTGAACTGCAGCCCGTTCGCAATGACCTGCAGCCATATCGCACCGCGGGTTTCACCAACTGACGGCAATGGACCCGCGCGCATCAGCTTGGTCGGAAGCGCCGTCAGGATCGCGTCCCCATACTTCTCCTCTTCCACATGCAGGGCCGGATGGAAATGCGCCTCCATCTTCAGGAGCGTGGCGATGAGATGCGCCTGATCGATCCCGCCCGTCCGCCTACGGCCGACATCTAGCTCCTGCAGAGCGATGATATCCGCGCCCGATGCGGCAATGACATCGGCAACCCGCTGCGGATCGAGCCGCCGGTCGGTGCCGATGCAGCTATGAACATTGTATGTGAGAACCTTGATGAGTTTGGCGTCTTGAACGGCCGCAGGGTCGGAGAATGTGCTCATGCCGTGGGAACCCGTTTTCACGTTGTTTCGTTCCATCAACGGAAACTGCGTAGCAAGACGGAAACCTCATGCCGGGCAAGCGCCTCATCATCAACGCCACCCTCGTTCTCGGGCTGCTGCTGGCCGCCTACCTGCTCTACAAGGTGTTCAGCCGCTATTCGCTCGACGAGGTGATGGACTCGATCGCCGCCATCCCGGTATCACGGCTGGCGGCCGGCATCGGCTTTGCCGCCCTCTCTTACCTCTGCCTCACCGGTTTCGACTGGATGGGCCTGCGCTATGCCGGCAAGCCGCTCAGCTACCCCAAGGCAGCAATCGCTTCCTTCACCGGCCTTTCGATCGGCCACAATCTCGGCGTTGCCGCACTGAGCAGCGGCGCCGTCCGCTACCGCTACTATTCGCGTTGGGGACTTAGCACGGAGGAGGTCGCCAAAGTCATCCTGTTCTGCGGCGTCACCGTCGGTATCGGCCTTGCCGCCCTCGCAGGCATCGCGCTGCTCGTCAATCCCGAGGATGCCGCCAATCTGCTGAAGCTTAGCCCATCCGGCCTGTTCGGTCTCGGCCTCGCCTGCCTGGCGATCCCCATCGCCTATGTCGTGCTGTCGGCGACCGTCCGCGCGCCGCTCCGGCTCTGGAACTGGAGCTTCGAGATGCCGGCGCTGAAGCTCGCAATCGGGCAGGTGGTCATCGGAACGCTGAACTTCATCTTCGTATCCGCCTGCCTGCATCAGATGCTGGCAGCTGAGGGCGAGGCGAGTTTCGTACAGACGGCAACCGCCTTCGTCCTCGCCAATATCGCCATTCTCATGACCCACGTTCCCGGCGGCCTCGGCGTCCTCGAGGCCACCGTCAGCCACGTGCTGCCGGGTGCGGCCTCGATCGGTGCTCTCGTCGCTTTCAGGGTGATCTACTTCCCGCTGCCGCTTTTCATCGGCCTGCCGATCCTCGGGATCAGCGAGCTGGTGCTCCGCAAACGGAAACCATCGTCAGAAGAACACGCTGACCAGACGGCCAACGCGCAGGCGCAGCCGATGTAGCGGCCAATAGGGACGGCGCGGATCGACGATCGCGGTACCGGGCAACGGCGTCGTGCCACCATGGGCGATATCGACGGCAAAATGGCGCAGCCCGCGCTCGCGGCAGTTCAGCACCTCGATCGTCTCGAGCAACGACTGCTTTTCGCTTTCCATCTGCCGAACATCCTCCTGCGCCGCATCGAGATGCTCGGCAATCAGCCGGTGGCGCAATGCGGTAATCGCCTGGCGATGTCCTTCCGTCTCCGCCTCGATCGCCAGATCGCATTCGGTATCCAGCCCCTCGGAGCGATTGTTGAGATTGGACGAACCGATGCGGATGAAGGCATCGTCGACGATCATCAGCTTGGAGTGAATGACGATTTCCTTCTCGCCACCCCGTTCATCCGGCACGACCGCATACATTACCCGAAGGCGGTCATAGCGATCGATCCGCTTTAGCCGCCGGATCAGCCGGTCGCGATTGTTGCCCATCGTCAGCTTCTCGATCAGGCCATGCGAGCTCTTGGTGACCAGCACCGCGATCTCCGGCCCCTCGATCTCCTTCAGCCGCTTGGCAAGCTCGCGGGCAACGCCAAAGGAAGCGAGATACTGCGTCTCGATGTAGATATGCTTGCGTGCCGCGCGGATCGCATCGCGCGTCAGGCGAAACGCCTCATAGTGACCGCGCTTGCCGATCAGGCCGGGCTCCGTGAGCGCGATTGCCGCCGTCGCATCGGTCATCTCCGCGGCAACAGCAAGCGGCCACGCGGCATCCCGCACCGGCGACGGCTCGATCTTCTGACCGGTCGCCTTCTTCCAGCGGCGACGGGCGACATCGCCGATCAGGCTTGCCACCTGCCCGGAAACCATCGACTGCATATCATGCACAGGCTCGTAAGGCGTGCCGTCAGGAGAGCGGCGAACCGGATTGCTGACCCGGTGATCCGGTTCGTCCCAGCGCCGCGCCGTCAGGTCGATGCCACCGAGAAAACCAAGACTGTCGTCGATCGACACCAGCTTCTGGTGATGGCAGCCGCGCAGCGGATGGCGGAGGTCAAAACGCATGGTGATCTGCGGATGAGAAGAAAAGCCGCTCTCGCGGAAGAGCCGCAGCGACTTGCCGGAATAAACAGGGCCCATGCCCCAGACGAGAATGCGGATCTGCAGTGCCGGGTTCTCATCGGCGAGCGACAGCAGCAATTCGCCGAGCGTTTCCGAGCTCTGCTTCGGCCGCAGCCGGATATCGGGATTGAAATCCCAGCCGACGATCCAGATCGTCTGGCGCGCCTGACGCAGCGCCTGATCGAGCGCCGAGAAATAGGCGGCGCCATCGACAAGGAACGCAACTTTCGAGACCTTGCCGGACCGCCAGGCGTTGCGGCCGGTGCGAATGATACCGCCGGGCACAGCCGGAACGGCAGCCTTCATCGTCCGCCGGGCCGCGCCGGCGATGAATTCCATGGTATTCGCCGTTTTGCGGCTTGCGCCGATCGCCTGAAAATCCGTCATTCCGTGCCCGCTGCGCCACGATTTTTCGATGCGTCCGTTAACGTGCAAGGGTTCGCCGAAGTTCCGGCGCGTGATGCAAAAATTCCTGATGTCCAAGGCCTTGCGGCAATAGCGGCCTTGCCCCGGCAGCAGATTTCGCCCATCCCTTGAGAAAATCGGGAGGACCACGATATGCGAAACTACTCAGCCTGCATCGAATGGCTCTTTGCCACCCCGGGTGACCGCTTCGAAGACCGCATCGCCCGCGCCGCCGCGGCCGGCCTCCGTTTCATCGAATTCTGGCGCTGGACCGACAAGGATCTCGACGCGATCGAGGCCGCGCTGAACCGCACCGGTCTCAAGGTCTCTAGCCTTGTCGCCGAACCTATGATCCCGCTGACCGACGTCAACAACCGCGAAACCTGGCTGGAGGGCCTCACCCAATCCGTCGCCGTCGCCAAACGCCTCGGCGCCCCCGTCCTGATCGCCCAGGCCGGTGACGATCTTCCTGGCCTCTCCCGGCGGGAACAGCGCGAAGCCCTGATCGGCACGCTGCGCGCCGCCGCCGACATCCTTCAGGGCACCGGCGTGCGCCTCGGCGTCGAGCCGCTCAACACCCGCATCGACCATATCGGCTACTACCTCGATTCAACCCGCGAGGCACTCGACATCATCGACGAGGTAAACCGCCCCGAAATCGGCCTCACTTACGACATCTACCATTCCGCCGTGATGGACGAGAAAACCGAAGACGTCATCGCCAACCGCATCTCCCGCATCATCCACGTCCACGTGGCCGACCACCCCGGCCGGAATGACCCAGGCACCGGCAGCATAGACCTGCGCCATCGGCTGGATTGGCTGTTTGATCAGGGGTATCGCGGCGCCGTTGGCATGGAGTACCGGCCGCTGACGGCGGATGCGGCGGCAGTGAAGGCGGCGCTGCGGGCGCTCGGAGACTGAATAGTGTTTGAATAAGCCCATGCCGGCACGCACGGGCCTGTCTCCGCCATCCCCGGAAACGCAAGAACGCGCCGGATGGCGGGCTGTGATGTGTCGGGGATCGTTGGTTGCGGGGGCAGGATTTGAACCTGCGGCCTTCAGGTTATGAGCCTGACGAGCTACCGGGCTGCTCCACCCCGCGCCAGCGCAAAACCCTTTGGGTTTTGTCGCGATAGCGTAAAGCGCCGAAGACGTTTTACGCTTACTGCCGGAGCAACTCCAAAGGAGTTGTCTCCTGTAAGGGACGCACCATTATAGATCCGGTGCATCGCTATTTCAGTCTGCATATAGGGCTCGAAAGCAAAAAGGCCGCTTTGCGAGCGGCCCTTTGATCGGCCAGGGGCCGTAATTTCGTTCAGAGAAGATTTATGTTGCGTTTAGCAGACCTGGCAGCGACCGACTCTCCCGCGTCTTAAGACGAAGTACCATAGGCGCTGGGGCGTTTCACGGCCGTGTTCGGAATGGGAACGGGTGCAGCCACCCCGCCATGACCACCAGGTCAGCGAAGCGCAACAATTGAGAAGCTGGCGCAGCCGCTAGGCTGCATTTTTTGAACACGTCTTCGGTGCAACAAACCGGACGAACACTGCGTGTTCGCCGCGCCCGTCGCAAAGGCTTTCGCCTTCGCTCTGTCGGGACAACCGCTTTGCGGTTGCCCTGAGATGAGCACAAGCAATGAGAACGATCAAGCCAATCGAGCTATTAGTACCGGTAAGCTTCATGCGTTGCCGCACTTCCACACCCGGCCTATCAACGTGGTCGTCTTCCACGGCTCTGATAGGGAACACTCGTTTTCAGGTGGGTTTCCCGCTTAGATGCCTTCAGCGGTTATCCCGTCCATATATAGCTACCCTGCTATGCCCTTGGCAGGACAACAGGTCCACCAGAGATATGTCCATCCCGGTCCTCTCGTACTAGGGACAGATCCTGTCAATATTCCTACACCCACGGCAGATAGGGACCGAACTGTCTCACGACGTTCTGAACCCAGCTCACGTACCGCTTTAATTGGCGAACAGCCAAACCCTTGGGACCTGCTCCAGCCCCAGGATGCGATGAGCCGACATCGAGGTGCCAAACAACCCCGTCGATATGGACTCTTGGGGGTCATCAGCCTGTTATCCCCGGCGTACCTTTTATCCGTTGAGCGATGGCCCTTCCACGCGGGACCACCGGATCACTATGACCGACTTTCGTCTCTGCTCGACTTGTCAGTCTCGCAGTCAGGCGGGCTTATGCCATTGCACTCGACGACCGATTTCCGACCGGTCTGAGCCCACCATCGCGCGCCTCCGTTACTCTTTCGGAGGCGACCGCCCCAGTCAAACTACCCACCATACACTGTCCCGGATCCGGATAACGGACCGCGGTTAGACATCCATGACGATAAGGGTGGTATTTCAAGGATGGCTCCACGGAAACTGGCGTCCCCGCTTCAAAGCCTACCACCTATCCTACACATGCCGACACGAATGCCAGTGTAAAGCTATAGTAAAGGTGCACGGGGTCTTTCCGTCTGACCGCAGGAACCCCGCATCTTCACGGGGAATTCAATTTCACTGAGTCTATGTTGGAGACAGCGGGGAAGTCGTTACGCCATTCGTGCAGGTCGGAACTTACCCGACAAGGAATTTCGCTACCTTAGGACCGTTATAGTTACGGCCGCCGTTTACTGGGGCTTCGATTCAAAGCTTGCACCTCTCCTCTTAACCTTCCAGCACCGGGCAGGCGTCAGACCCTATACGTCGTCTTGCGACTTCGCAGAGCCCTGTGTTTTTGATAAACAGTCGCTACCCCCTGGTCTGTGCCACCCCATCTCACTTGCGTAAAATGGGGTCACGCTTCTTCCGAAGTTACGCGTGCAATTTGCCGAGTTCCTTCAACATAGTTCTCTCAAGCGCCTTGGTATACTCTACCTGACCACCTGTGTCGGTTTCGGGTACGGTCTATACGGTGGAGCTATTTCCTGGAACCGCTTCCCTGCCCACTCAATCCAATAAGAATGAACAAGTTACGCAATCCGTCACTACCACCAGGCCCACGAATATTAACGTGGTTCCCATCGACTACGCGTGTCCGCCTCGTCTTAGGGGCCGGCTAACCCTGCTCAGATTAACTTTAAGCAGGAACCCTTGGTCTTTCGGCGAGAGGGTCTCTCACCCTCTTTATCGTTACTCATGTCAACATTCGCACTTCCGATACCTCCAGGATGTCTCACGACTGTCCCTTCACAGGCTTACGGAACGCTCCGCTACCACTTGCATTGCTGCAAATCCTCAGCTTCGGTGCATGGCTTCAGCCCCGTTACATTTTCGGCGCAAAGACCCTTATTTAGACCAGTGAGCTGTTACGCTTTCTTTAAATGATGGCTGCTTCTAAGCCAACATCCTGGTTGTTTTGGGATCCTCACATCCTTTCCCACTTAGCCATGACTTGGGGACCTTAGCTGGAGGTTAGGGTTGTTGCCCTTTTCACGACGGACGTTAGCACCCGCCGTGTGTCTGCCGAGTAGTACTCCCGGGTATTCGGAGTTTGGTTA
>NZ_CP168570.1:417500-895000 GCF_047325115.1 Rhizobium sp. Rhizsp82
TCCCGACCCGCAGGCGAAGATGCTTTCCGGTTATCTGTCGCAACCGCTCGGCAGCGAGGATCTGTCGACGGGCGACGTGCTGCGCATCGGCATCATCCAGAAGGGCGAACAGGCAAAACTGATCCGCGCCAGCGTCTATCGCGGCACGCGGCATCTCGTGACGATCGCGCTCGATGACAAGGGCCGCTTCGTCGTTGCCAGCGAACCGCCGATGCTGGACGCCGTCGCCACCGCCTTCAGCGACGACTCCCTGTCGGTGCCCTCCGGACAGAACCTGCCGCGCGTCTATGACGGCATCTATCGCGCCGCGCTGTCCTACGGCATGACCAAGGACATGACGGCGCTGATCATCAAGCTGCTGGCCGCCAATGTCGACTTCCAGGCGCAGCTGAAATCCACGGACTTCCTCGAAGCCTTCTTCTCTGTCGCCGACTCGACCGGCAAGGCCACCGACGATTCCGAACTGCTCTATGTCAACGCCCGCTTCGGCGACACGGCGATCCGCTTTTACCGCTTCCAGGCCGATGACGGCAGCGTCGACTACTTCGACCAGGACGGCAAGAGCATCCGCCAGTTCCTGCTGCGCAACCCGGTTCCGAACGGCATCTTCAAATCCGGCTTCGGCATGCGCCGTCACCCGATCCTCGGCTTTGCCCGCATGCATACCGGCGTCGACTGGGCCGCCCCGCGCGGCACGCCGATCATCGCGACGGGTAACGGCGTCGTCGAAAAGGCCGGCTGGGATTCCGGCGGCTACGGCAACCAGACGATCGTGCGCCATGCCAATGGCTATGAATCCTCCTACAATCACCAGAGCGCCATCGCCAAGGGTGTCGTTCCCGGCGCCAAGGTCCGCCAGGGCCAGGTGATCGGCTGGGTCGGCACCACAGGTGAATCGACCGGTCCGCACCTGCATTACGAAATGATCGTCAACGGCACCAAGGTCGATCCGCTGCGCATCCGCCTGCCGGGCGGAAAATCGCTGGACGGCGATGCGCTCGCCAAATTCCAGGACGAGCGCAAGCGCATCGACACGCTGCTGAACAACCAGCCTGTCGATCAGGTTGCCAGCAAGTAGCCTTTACTACTCCAGGCGGCGGCAATGCTCTCTGAGACGAGTAGAATTCATCCCTGAAAATTTCGATTCAAGTAGAATCTATTTGAAGTAAAATATTCGAAAGTGATTCGGCATCGGTTTAGCTAAATGATTTGGCGGGCGACATGGAATCGAGCGATGCATTCGAAAAGTGGGCTTTGTGCAAGGCGCATGAAATCCTTTCGAAAGAAGGATTTCTTCTGATGGACGCGGCACAGGCCCTCGACAAGAAGAGAACCAAATCCAACGCATTTCTGCTGCGCAACGCCATTGCCCGCTCCCTGATGGAAGCGGCAAGCCTTCGCAGCCTTCCGGCAGCCGGCGAAACCGCTTGAACCTTCCGGAAACGCCATTGCCAGCGGGCAATGAAAAATGCCGCCCCGGCTTTCCAGCGGGACGGCATGCTTCAATTCCGTTCTGATCCGGCGCTTATGCCGCTTCGCTGACATTCTGCCGGGTGCGGAACAGCAGCCGGTCGGAGCCGTTCGTCACCTTGACCAGCGAACCATCCGGCACTTCGCCGGACAGGATCTGTTCGGCCAGCGGATCCTGAACGTATTTCTGGACCACCCGCTTCAGCGGACGCGCGCCATAGACAGGATCATAGCCCTTGTTGGCTAGCCAGTTGCGGGCATCCTCGTCGAGATCGATGACGATCTTGCGCTCGGACAGCAGCGCCACCAGCCGCTTCAGCTGGATATCGACGATCGCGCCCATTTCCTCACGCTTCAGGCGGTGGAACAGGATGATTTCGTCGACACGGTTCAGGAACTCCGGACGGAAATGCGCCTTGACGACATCCATCACCTGTTCGCGAACATTTTCGCTGTCTTCACCCTCGGAGAGCTGGGTCAGATAGTCAGCACCGAGATTCGACGTCATGATGATCATCGTGTTGCGGAAATCGACGGTGCGGCCCTGACCATCGGTCAGGCGTCCGTCGTCGAGAACCTGCAGCAAGATGTTGAAGACATCGGGATGCGCCTTCTCGATCTCATCGAACAGCACGACCTGATAGGGCCGGCGGCGGACGGCCTCCGTCAGCGCACCACCTTCATCATAGCCGACATAGCCGGGAGGCGCGCCGATCAGGCGGGCCACGGAATGCTTCTCCATGTACTCGGACATGTCCATGCGCACCATTGCCGTCTCGTCGTCGAAGAGGAAGCGGGCAAGCGCCTTGGTCAGCTCCGTCTTGCCGACGCCGGTCGGGCCGAGGAAGATGAACGAGCCGATCGGCCGGTTCGGATCCTGCAGGCCGGCGCGGGCGCGGCGGACGGCACGCGATACGGCCTGAACCGCATCACCCTGACCGATGACCGACTTCGCCAGTTCGTCTTCCATCCTGAGCAGCTTGTCGCGTTCGCCTTCAAGCATCTTGTCGACGGGAATGCCGGTCCAGCGCGAGACGACGTGAGCGATATTGTCGGGGGTCACGACCTCCTGCACCATCGCACTGCGATCGCCATCCTGCTTTTCAGCATCGGCAAGCTGCTTCTCGAGCTCGGGGATGACCCCATAGGTCAATTCGCCGGCGCGCTGGAATTCCCCCTTACGCTGGGCAATCGCCAGTTCGTTGCGGGCATCATCGAGCTGCTTCTTCAGGTCGGCGGCGAGGCCGAGCTTCTGCTTTTCCGCCTGCCAGCGCGCGGTCAGCGCATCGGCCTGCTCCTCCAGATCGGTTACCTCGGTCTCCAGCCGCTTCAGACGGTCTGCCGATGCAACATCGGTTTCCTTCTTCAGCGCCTCGCGCTCGATCTTCAGCTGCATGATGCGGCGATCGAGTTCGTCGAGCTCTTCCGGCTTGGAATCCACCTGCATGCGCAGGCGGGCTGCCGCCTCGTCCATCAGGTCGATGGCCTTGTCAGGCAGAAAACGGTCGGTGATGTAGCGGTTCGACAGGGTCGCAGCTGCAACCAGGGACGAATCCGAGATGCGGACCTTGTGATGCTGCTCGTATTTTTCCTTCAGGCCGCGCAGGATCGAGATCGTATCCTCGACCGTCGGCTCATCGACAACGACGGGCTGGAAGCGGCGGGCAAGAGCCGGATCCTTCTCGACATGCTTGCGGTACTCGTCGAGCGTGGTGGCACCAACGCAGTGCAGCTCGCCGCGGGCAAGCGCCGGCTTCAGGAGGTTCGACGCATCCATGGCGCCATCGGCCTTGCCGGCACCGACAAGCGTATGCATTTCGTCGATGAACAGGATGATCTCGCCATTCTCGGACTGAACTTCGTTCAGCACCGCCTTAAGGCGCTCCTCGAATTCACCACGGAACTTCGCACCGGCAATCAGCGCGCCCATGTCGAGCGCCATCAGTTTCTTGTCCTTGAGGCTTTCGGGCACGTCGCCATTGACGATGCGCAGCGCCAAGCCTTCGACGATCGCCGTCTTGCCGACGCCGGGTTCACCGATCAGGACCGGATTGTTCTTGGTGCGGCGCGACAGGACCTGGATCGTGCGGCGAATTTCGTCGTCGCGGCCGATCACCGGGTCGAGCTTGCCCTCACGCGCCTCAGCTGTGAGATCGCGCGCGTATTTTTTCAGGGAGTCGAAGCCCTGCTCCGCGTTGGCGGAATCGGCCGTGCGGCCCTTGCGGATCTCGTTGATCACCTGGTTGAGGCTCTGGGCCGAAACGCCGGCGTTCTTCAGCGTGATCGCCGTCGATGCCGAAGATTCGATCGCCAGTGCCTGCAGCAGGCGCTCGACGGTCACGAAGCTGTCGCCGGCCTTCTTGGCGGCTTCCTCGGCGGTCGAAAAGACCTTCGCAAGCGGTGCAGCGAGATAGATGTTGCCGTTGCCGCCGGAAATCTTGGGAAGCTTCGCAAGCGCAGCGTCATTGGCCAGACGGGCGGCCTTGGCGTCGCCGCCGGCACGCTCGATCAGCGAGGCAGCCATGCCCTGATCGTCGTCGAGCAGCACTTTCAGCACATGCTCGGGCGTGAATTGCTGATGGCCCTGGGCCAGGGCGTAAGTCTGAGCGGACTGGACGAAACCGCGTACGCGCTCGGAATATTTCTCGATATTCATACTGTACCTCCATGGATCGCCCTGCCCTGCAAGAGGCGCAGACCGATGATTGAGATTGAGCTCCCTGAAAAGGCAAGCCCGGCTTCACCGCTTTGGGATTCCGGCGAAGCAATCGAACCGAATATGGTGGGATATCGGGAGAGTTTAAAGGGGGATTGCTGCGAAAAGCGGCAGTTTGGCGCCGGCGCGGGCGCCGCGTTTGCAGCGCCCGTTTTGCCTATTGAAGCTGCGGCTTCTTGAGGAAGCTGTTGCGGTCTGCAGACTTGATGCGAAGCCATGCCTCGCGCCCGTCCCGCAGCACCCGCATCGGGATTTCGGCGCCGGCAGATCCGCTTTCCCAGACCTTGCGGTAGAAGTCCGCAAGCCCTTCGACCTCGCCGTCGCGGATCTCGGAAATCACGTCACCCTGGCGCAGACCGGCTTTCGCTGCCGGACCATCAGGCGCGACGCTCATGACGATCACCTCGCCGTTGCTCTCTGCCGAGAAGGCACCGAGCCATGGGCGGGCGGGCTTGTTGATCTGGCCGCGATTGAGCAGATCGTCGAGGATCGGCCGCAACAGGTCGATCGGGACGATCATGTTGATATCGGCGACCTCGCCATCCTTGGCCATTTGCAGCCGCAGCGACCCGATGCCAAGCAGCTTGCCTTCGGCATCGACCATCGCCGCCCCGCCCCAAGAGGGGTGTGCGGGCACCGTGAAGATCGCTTCGTCGAGCAGATATTCCCAATAACCGGCGAATTCCTGCTTGGCGACGATATTGGCGCGGACGAACTGGCCGATGCCATCGGCGACGATAACGGGATCGCCGACCTGCGCATCAGCCGAATTGCCGAGCGGAAGGGCTGGAACATCGAGCGCGCCGAGCGCCTGGACGAGGCCGAAACCGGTCTCCTGGTCATAGGCGAGCGCATGACCGGCAACCACATGGCCATCCTGCCGGGTGAGCCAGACCTCTTCGGCCTCGGTAATCAGGTAGCCGATGGTCAGCACGAGGCCGTTTTCGCGAATGACCACGCCGCTTCCTTCCCGGACGGTGCCGAGTGTCGAAGCGGTAAAAGCATCCTCCGGAATGGAGGAACGGACGGCCACGATCGACCGTAAAATCTGATCGGTATTCATCTCTTGACCCTGACGGTTCTGGAAAAGAGGCGCACGATACGCGTCTTGGGGAGCGGCGTATCATGCTTGATATAAGGTATGAACTGCCGTCTGCGAGTGCAAGCTCGGCACTATCAGTACGGCGAACCTCACCAGAGCATGCATGCGTAAGTTGGTGAATTTCCGTATCTATCAACGGCAAATTCGGCTATTCGCGCATTTGTGATCACAGCGGGTTGGAGAAGATGGAAACAAGCGACCGGGCCTCGTCGGTACTCAAGCAGCATTTCGACCAGCACAGGACCGAGCTCAGCCGCTCGGAGCTTGCGGTCGCCGAGTATCTCGTCGGCCTGCCGATCGATGTCCTGATCTTCAAGAGTGCCGAAGAGATCGCCGCCGACGCGGGAACCAGCGACGCAACCGTCATCCGTACCGCCCGTCGCCTCGGCTTCAGCGGCCTGCCGGAGCTGAAGCGTATCTGCAGCCGCACGATGGCGCGCACCATCCCGACCAGCGACCGGCTGGAGCAGCGCTTCCGCGGCACCGGCAGCGATCTGCCGAAAGTCGCGCATCAGATGTTTGCCACCGCCCGCGAGGTGCTGAGCTCGACCGAGGAGCAGCTCGACGAGGAAGCCTTTGCCGCCGCAGTTTCGCTGCTGGAAAGTGCCGACACCGTCTGGTGCCTTGGGATGGGAACGGCCGAGGTCGAGGCCAGGCACTGCTCGATTGCGCTCAGCCGGACGGGTCTGAGAACCCGCTGTTCCGGCGCTTCCGGTTTCACGCTCGCCAACGAGCTTCTAGATCTCCGCAAGGACGATGCCGTCATTCTCTTCAACGCCGTCCACGAAACCGCGGAATTCTCGCTGATCACGAGCCAGATGGCCGAACTCGGTTGCAAGCTCGTCCTCGTTTGCGGCGTGCAGCTCGGCGAGCTCTATCGCAACAAGGTGGATGCGCTGCTCACCTGCGTCGGCTCGCCATCGAAACTGGCAAGCTGGAGCCTTGGCGCGATCGTCATCGGCGACCTGCTCGCCTATGGCGTGGCGGTGAAGAACCAGCCGCGCGCAGTCGCCACGAAACGACGCCTTGCCGGCCTGCGGAGTAAGGTCCTCAGCCCGAAATGATCGGCCTCAGGTGGCCATCAAAATAAACATGACTATTTGAGTTATATTTATTGAAACGCTCACTACAATATTGTAGTGAGCCCAACACCGGCGTCCGGCTATGGATTTCCGGCGTTGGGGACAGACCGCATGACGCATCTCTTGGATGATCGAGGAGACCGCTCCGGCCGGACGGCTTTTGGCGTCATGCCGCGACCTCCCAACTCGAGTTGATCCCCGCGCTTCCATCACCAAAACCTGATGCCGCCAGACAACGGAAGAAGCCGCGCTTCTTTTCCGGATGATGGCTCATTGCCTGATCTTACCTACCCGCAGGACCCCCATGCTCAACAGACGATATCTCGCAGCCACCTTCGCGCTGCTCGCTTCCGCGACCTCGACGCTTGCTCAGGATGCCGCAAATTCCGGCGATACCACCACGCTCGAAGCCATCAAGATCACCGGAAACTGGCTGGACGAGCCGAACGAGGAGAAGGTTCTGAAACACCCCGGCGCCAGAACCATCGTCGATCGCAAGCAGATGGAAGAGCGCGGCGCCACTGACGTGCGCGATGCCCTGAACCTCGTCCCCGGCGTCCAGGTTCAGGAGAGCAATGGCACAGGCGGCAGCGATGTGTCGCTCAATCTCGGCGTTCGCGGCCTCACCTCCCGCCTCTCCCCACGCTCGACCGTGTTGATGGACGGCATCCCGCTCTCCTACGCACCGTATGGCCAGCCGCAGCTGTCGCTCTTCCCGCTGACGCTCGGCAATGTCGAGACGATCGATGTCGTGCGCGGCGCGGGCTCAGTACGCTACGGCCCGCAGAATGTCGGCGGCATCATCAATTTCGTGACCCATCCCATCCCGGACGAATTCACCGCGCGCTTTTCTTCGGGCGCCGACATCGCGAGCGGCACCGGCAACGTCAAGGCAACGCCCAACTTCCTGATCGGCGGCACCAATGACGACGGCTTCGGCGCCGCGCTCCTCTATTCCGGCATCCACGGCGAGGGCTACCGCGAAAGCAACGACCGCACCGATATCGACGACATCATCTTGAAGGGTAGCTACGAACTGACCGATACCGACAAGATCAGCGCGCAGTACCATCACTACGAAGGCGAAGGCAAAATGCCGGGCGGCTTGACGGCGGCCGAATATGCCGAGGACCCGTTCCAATCGACCCGCCGCTACGACGATTTCAGCGGCCGCCGCGACGACATCTCGCTGCGCTACCAGCATGACGATGGCGAAAACAATTTCGAACTGCTGACCTACTATGTCGACTCGTTCCGCGGCAGCCATGTCGAGCAGCAGGGCACCGGCGCCAGCGCCGGCCTCTATCGCCTGACTTCGGCGCCGCGCGAATACAGCTACTTCGGCATCGAGCCCCGCTATTCCCGCCTTATCGAGCTCGGCGGCATCACCCAGGAAGTGACGATCGGCTATCGCTATCTCTGGGAGGAGAGCTCCGAAGTCGCTGCGAGAACCGCTTTCTACAATCGCGCGGCCGGCATCGATCCCAACTCGCTGGCGATGAACACCTATCAGACCAGCGACGGCGGGACGACGGCGCATGCCTTCTACATCGACGACAAGATCGAGATCGGCGATTGGACGATCACGCCCGGCGTCCGCTACGAAATTATCAGCACCCATAACGATATCGCCAACCTGACCGGCGGCGTTGTCACGAGCACCTCCTCGCCGTCGATCGATGCCCATGAGGCCCTGCCGACCCTGTCCGCGGCCTACCAGATCAACGATTCCTGGAGCGTCTTCGCCAATGTCGGCGTCTCATTCGGCCCCCAGCAATACAGCCAGCTGGCCTCGACGACCGATGGCCTGCACCCGGAGAAGGCAACCACTTACGAAATCGGCACGCATTACGAGGGCGACAATTGGAGCGGCGAACTCACGCTCTTCAACATCGATTTCGACAAGGAACTCTATCTCGGCCGCACCATCGTCGGCGAAGGCATCTGGACCGATCTCGGCGCCACCCGCCATCGCGGTGTTGAAGCCGCCGGCCGCTATGACCTGAGCGATCTCTCGCCCGCACTCGACGGCCTGTCGCTGTCGGCGACCTACACTTATACCGAAGCGACCTATGAGGCCGGCGCCTTCGAAGGCCGCGATCTGCCCTTCTATTCCCGGCATTTCGGCTCGGTCGGCGCCCGCTATCAGTATAACGACTGGGCGATCAATGCCGATGTCTTCGCGCAATCGAAGCAGCATTCGCCGGGCAACGCCGCCGATGGCGCAACCTACGTGACCGACGAGGATCCGACCGGTCGCCTCGGCGACATTCCCGGCTATGCCACGGTCAACCTGCGCGTCGCCTACGAACCGCAGGACAAGAAGAATGCCCCGAAATTCGCCTTCGGCGTCAAGAACCTGTTCGACAAGGAATATTTCACCCGCTCGACCGACAACAACGGCGGCAAGTTCGTCGGCCAGCCGCGAACCTTCTTCGTCAACGCGTCCATCGCCTTCTGAGACCAGGCAATCCCGCAAAACAAAAAGGCCGCCCAAAAGGCGGCCTTTCGCATATCTGTGTTCGGCTCAGCTTACTCGGAAGCAGCGTCTGCCAGAACCGGAGCCTCGGAAGCGGCTTCGCCTTCGCCCTCACCGGCTGCGCGACGCGGACGGCGCGGGCGGCTGCCGGCATTGCGGCGGCGCGGCTGGCGCGTCTGGCCACCTTCTTCTTCCATCGAAACTTCGGCCGGAATGCCGTCGATCTCCGGCTGAGGGCCGGTGCCGTCGATGGCTTCTTCGGAAGCGGTGGGAGCTTCTGCTTCGACACGCTGTTCACGTTCGGCGCGCTGCTCGCGAGGCTGACGCTGCTGCTGTTCGCGCGGCGGCTGAACCACGACAACGTCATCGTTGTCGCCATTGTCCATATCCTCGCCATCGCGCTCGGCGCCCTGGTCCTGATAGTCGCCACGATCGTCACGCTGGAAGCGTTCCTGCATCTGCGCCTGAGCGCTTGCGATGATGCGGTTATAGTGCTCCGCGTGCTGCAGATAATTCTCGGCAATGACGCGATCGCCGGAGCTCTGAGCATCACGGGCAAGCTGGGCGTACTTTTCGGCAATATGCTGTGCGGTACCGCGGATCTTAACGTCAGGACCAGAGCTGTCGTAGGTCCGAGTCAGCGGGTTGCCGCCCTTGCGGTTGAAATTGTTGTTATTGTTATTTCCGCCGCCGCCGCCATTGTTGTTATTGCCACGCCCTCGACCGCGCTTGTTCTGCTGTCCTGGCCTCATAGATCGTTCACCTGAATTCTCTGTTCGTGTGGAGTTAAGGCACCGATCGCCAAGGCCGGGAAAAACCGGCTCAGGGCCTTCGTGCCGCAAGCATGATGCGCCTTCGCGCCGACCTGCCGCTTGTTCCTCAAGTCATATTGACTGATTCACGCATTGGGTCGTGTTCAACCTTTGAAACTCTCGTTTAAAAGAGTGGACCCCCGAGGCCGACCAAGTACCGAACGAATCTTCGTTCATTCCTGAGTGCCCAACGCGTGAGCGCAACCTATCTTGCTTCCTGGGGAAATCCAAGCCTTTTCTTCGCAATAGCAATATCGTCCTGTCCAATGCTGCAATTTGTCGCTCAAACATTGAGTGCGAACACGAGCACCCGGTCATTCTGGCCGTAGTCCTTTACGGACTCCAGACGTTTGAAGCCTTCTTTCTCGAAGACATCCGAGACGTCATCACATTGATCGAAGCCGATCTCCAGTCCGATAATGCCATTCTGCCGCAAGAACCTTGCCGCATCCTTGGCGATCGCCCTGTAGGCGTCAAGTCCATCCGGGCCGCCATCCAAAGCTGCCGCGGGATCAAATTTCTTCACTTCGGGAGCGAGATCGTGAATGACCTTGGAGGCAATATAGGGCGGATTTGAGACGATCGCGTGAAAGCGTCCATCGATATTGTCAAACCAGCTGGATTGTATTGCCCGGAACCGCTCCTCAAGCCCGTTCCGCTTCGCATTGGCCGCAGCCGTTTGAAGCGCGTCGGTCGATATATCGCTACCGGTCCCTTTGGCTTGTGGAAGCTCGCTCAACAGTGCCAGACATATGGCGCCCGTTCCCGTTCCGATATCCAGGATATGGAGATCGCCGCCCTCACTTGCAAGGGTTCTCAAATACGGAAGCATCGTATCGACAAGAATTTCCGTATCAGGTCGCGGCTCCAGCGTTTCGGCCGAAAGCGACAGCGGCAGACCGTAGAATTCACGCTCGCCAAGAATGCGATGAACCGGCTCGTGCTGCAGGCGGCGTTCGATCGCCGCCTCGATCACGGCGATCTTCTCGGCATCGGGAACATCATTGGCCCGCGTCAGCATCTCCGTCGACGACAGGCCGAGCAGACCCGAGATCAGCAGGCGAGCATCGGTGGCCGGATCGGCGATCCCGGCTTCCGTGAAGCGGCTGCGGGCGCCGGAAAGGATCGCCGAGACCGTTCGCCCGCTTGCCGTCATTGCTGTTCGCCGAGGCTGGCAAGCTGGCTTGCCTGATAGTCGGCCAGCAGCGCATCGACCACTTCGTCGATTTCGCCGACCATCATCCGGTCGAGCTTGTAGAGCGTCAGATTGATGCGGTGATCGGTGACGCGGCCCTGCGGGAAATTATAGGTGCGTATGCGCTCCGAGCGGTCGCCGGACCCGACCTGGCTCTTGCGGTCGGCCGACCGCTCGCTGTCGGCCCGCTGGCGCTCTGCATCGTAAAGTCGCGAACGCAGCACCTGCATGGCCTTGGCGCGGTTCTGGTGCTGCGATTTTTCGGAGCTGGTGACGACGATGCCGGTCGGCAGGTGAGTGATGCGCACCGCGGAGTCGGTCGTGTTGACGTGCTGGCCGCCGGCACCCGACGAGCGCATCGTATCGATGCGGATATCTTCCGGCCGGATTTCGATATCGATCTCTTCGGCTTCCGGCAGAACCGCAACGGTCGCCGCCGACGTGTGAATGCGCCCGCCCGCTTCCGTCTCAGGCACGCGCTGCACGCGGTGTACACCGGATTCGAACTTCAGCTTGGCGAACACGCCGCGGCCGGTGATCGTCGCGATGATTTCCTTGAAGCCGCCGGCTTCACCCTCGCTCGACGAGAGAACCTCGACCTTCCAGCCGTTGGCAGCCGCAAAGCGCTCGTACATCCGGAACAGGTCGCCGGCAAAAAGCGCTGCTTCCGACCCACCGGTTCCGGCGCGGATTTCCAGGATGGCGCTCTTCTCATCCGCCGCATCCTTCGGCAAGAGCAGGATCTGGATTTCCTGCTCCAGCCCCTCGATGCGCTCCTTAACGTCAGGATATTCAAGCTCGGCGAGATCGCGCATCTCGCGATCGACGGACTTGTCTTCCAGCATCGCTTCCAGATCGGCAAACTCGGCCACGGCCTTCTGATAGGCGCGGATCTTGCCGACCACAGGCTGCAGTTCGGAATATTCGGAGGCGAGCTTCACATAGACGTCGGCCGCGGGACCGGCGGACATGCGCGCTTCGATCTCGCCGAAGCGGCGTTCCAGCTCGCGCATCTTTTCAAGGGGAAGCTTCGCCACCCTTCACTCCAATTCTTCTTATCGTTGTCTAAAGCGGAATATTGTGGCTGCTGGCGAAGCGGACAAGAATGTCGCGCATCGATTCCGTGCCATGCGTATCGTCAAGCGCCTCGTCCATGACCTTGGCGAGCGCCGTCACGTCGAGCCCGAGCAGCATCGCCTTTACCGGACCGATAGAGGCCGGCGACATCGATACCGAGCGGAACCCGATCCCCATCAAAGCCATTGCCGAGATCGGCTTGCCGGCGAGTTCGCCGCAGAGCGTCACGGTCGTATTGTTGCGCTCGCCGGCGCGCGTGATATCGCGCAGGATGCGCAGGAACGGACGGCCCAGCGTATCGAAACGGTCGGACACGCGCGCATTGCCGCGGTCGACAGCCATCGCGAACTGGAACAGATCGTTGGAACCGACCGAAACGAAATCGGCAGCCTCCATCAGCTCATCCAGCTGCCAGAGCAGCGCCGGAACCTCGAGCATCGCGCCGAACTGCAGCTTGCGCGGCAGGCCATGGCCGAAGCGCGAAAGGTGCTGCACTTCCTTCTGCAGCAGTTCGCGGACCGCCTTCAGCTCCGAGACCTCGGTCACCATCGGCACCATGATCTTCAGCTCGGTGCCGGCGGCGGCCTTCAGCATGGCGCGCAGTTGCGTGCGCAAGAGACCCGGCCGGTCGAGTGACAGGCGGATCGCGCGCCATCCGAGCGCCGGATTTTCTTCCTCATGCCCGCGGAAATAGGGAACGACCTTGTCACCGCCGATATCGAGCGTGCGGAAGGTCACGGGGCGTCCTGCCGCCTGCTTCAGCACGTTGCGGTAAAAGGCTTCCTGCTCTTCCGCCTTCGGCATGGTCGAGGCGATCATGAACTGCAGCTCTGTGCGGAACAGACCAATGCCTTCAGCACCGGATTCGGCGAGCTGCGGCAGGTCGACCAGCAGGCCGGCATTCATCTGCAGCGCAATCCGCTTGCCATCCTTGGTCAGCGGCTCGACGGCGCGAAGCGCGCGGAACTGCTCCTGACGGCGGGCGCGGAAGCGGACCTTCTCCTCGTAGGAGCGCTGCAAATCCTGCATCGGCCGCAGGTGCACATGCGCCTCATCGCCATCGACGATCGCCGCATCACCATTTTCGGCAAGCGCCACGACACCGGCAACCTGACCGATAACGGGAATGCCCATGGCACGCGCGACGATAACGACGTGGCTGGTGACCGCGCCTTCCTCAAGCACGAGACCGCGAACATTGGCGCGCGGATAATCGAGCAACTCGGCAGCGCCCATGGCGCGCGCAAAGATGATCGCATCGTTCGGGAAGCCATCAGCGGTAGTGCGGCCGGTATAGCCGGTCAGCTGCCGCAGCAGGCGGTTTGCCAGATCTTCGAAATCATGCATCCGCTCGCGCAGATACGGGTCGGTGAGGCGCATCATTCGCGCTTTCGTGTCCGACTGAACCTTCTCGACCGCGGCTTCCGCCGTCAGGCCGTTGCGGATCGCCTCTTCCAGCTTGCGCACCCAGCCCTGATCATGGGCGAACATGCGGTAGGTTTCGAGAACCTCGCGATGCTCGCCTTCCATCGACACGTCACGGCGCGACAGCATGTCGTCGATCGACAGCCGCAGCGAACCCATGGCTTCGGCAAGGCGGCGGATTTCCTTTTCGGAATCCTCGTTCAGCAGGTTGGTGACGACGATGCGCGGCTCGTGCAGCACGACGTAACCGAGACCGATACCTTCATTATAGGTGTCGCCGTCGATCGTGACCGAGCGCGTCAGGTCGAGCTCGAGGCCGGGCTTGGTGATCTTCTTGAGTTCGCCGGTGGCGATCATCTCGGCGAGCACCATCGCCGTCGTTTCGAGCGCTTCGAGCTCTTCATCGCGATAGTTGCGGCTCGCCTTGTTCTGGACGACGAGAACGCCGAGCGAACGGCCCGTGCGCAGGATCGGCACGCCGAGGAAGGAGTGATAGATCTCTTCGCCGGTTTCCGGCAGATAGCGGAAGGCCGGATGCGATTGCGCATCGGAAAGATTGAGCGGCTGCGCGGAAGCGGCAATCGTACCGACGAGACCCTGTCCCATCTTCAATTGCGAAAGGTGGACGGCTTCCTTGTTCAGACCTTCGGTTGCGTAAAGCTCGAGGACGCCGTCGGCGCGCAGCACGTAAACGGAGCAGACCTCCGCCACCATGTTGCTGGCAATCTGGCGTACGATCCGGTCGAGTCGCTCCTGCGGCTCCAGCGGCTCCGCCATCAACTCGCGCAACCGCTTGAGCAGTACGCGCGGACCGCCGGACAGGTCTCTCATTGCGTCTCAAGCTCCCCGAAACAAATGCCTAATGCGGCCAGCAAACCGGCCGCATCTCTTCATGTCGAAGGGGCGGCCCGCCCGCTGGGAATCAATTCTTATCGAGACCGTAGCAGGAATGCAAAGTTCTGACAGCGAGTTCCGCATACGGGCCGTCGATGAGGATCGAAATCTTGATCTCCGACGTGGTGATCGCCTTGATGTTGATACCCTTTTCCGCGAGCGCGCGGAAGGCCGTAGCTGCAACGCCAGCGTGCGAACGCATGCCGATGCCGATAACCGATACTTTCACCAGGCCCGATTCGTGCTGCACGACATCGTAGCCGATCGCCGGCTTGTTGTCGGACAGGACCTTGATCGCCTTGTCGACATCGCCCGACGGAACCGTGAACGTCATGTCGGTCTTCGAACCGTCTTCAGAGATGTTCTGGACGATCATGTCGACATTGATGTGGTTCTCGGCCAGCGGTCCGAAGATCGCGGCGGAAACGCCCGGCCGGTCGGCAAGACGGCGAAGCGAGATCTGAGCTTCATCCTTGGCATAGGCGATGCCGGTGACTACTTCCTGTTCCACGATTTCATCCTCGTCACAAATCAGCGTTCCGGGCGGATTTAAGAAGTCACCCATGCCCGGAGCATCGGGATCTTCGAAAGAGGAGCGCACGAAGGTACGAACCTTGTGCACCATGGCAAGTTCCACCGAGCGGACCTGCAGAACCTTGGCGCCGAGCGATGCCATTTCGAGCATTTCTTCGAAGGCGATCTTCTTCAGGCGGCGCGCCTGCGGCACGATGCGCGGGTCGGTCGTGTAGACGCCGTCGACATCGGTATAGATGTCGCAGCGGTCAGCCTTCAGCGCCGCAGCAACGGCAACGGCCGACGTATCGGAACCGCCGCGGCCGAGCGTCGCGATGCGATTGTCCGGGCCGATGCCCTGGAAACCGGCGATGACGGCAACCTGGCCTTCGCCCATGCGCTTGACGATATCGGCACCGTCGATTTCCTGGATGCGGGCGGCGCCATGGGCGTTGTCCGTGCGAATGGCGATCTGCCAGCCCTGCCAGGAGCGCGCATTGATATCCATCGCCTGCAGCGCGATCGCCAGCAGACCGGCCGTGACCTGTTCGCCCGAGGCAACGACGGCGTCATATTCGCGCGCATCGTAAAACGGAGAGTTGGCGCCCACGACCTTCGGCATGTTCTGTACCCAGCCGACGAGCTCGTTGGTCTTGCCCGACATCGCCGAAACGACGACCGCGACTTCGTGGCCCGCGTCCACTTCACGTTTCACATGGCGGGCAACGTTCTTGATGCGGTCCAGATCGGCGACGGAAGTTCCGCCGAATTTCATAACGATGCGTGCCATAAGCCTCTACCACAGCCAGCGCCGGGGGCCGCGAGCGGATTTCTCCGGCCGATCATGCGCCATTGACAAACCACCGGGAGAGACGATTGCCAGACCCGGCATCAGGAGCCGGTCGGACCAAAGGCCGGAGCGCTCGAATTGGGAGTTCTGGAACGCTTCTAAAGCCTTGGCGCCCAAGGGCTCAAGTTGCGGCGTCTCTTAGCGGCTTTGCATGGGGGTGGCAAGGTCGCCAATTGGCGTTTGGCGGTACGGTTTAGCAAAGTTTTCCGCAATCGGCGGCAGAGGCTTTTCCCGGCGGCTGTTGACGTCTCCGGCAGCCGCTCCCCATAACACCTTGGGGTTATGTTCGATCTCCGCCCGCTCGTTCATCTTTTCTTCATAAATAAAAAATGCGGGCGGTGACCTGCGCGGAACAGCTAAAAGAATTGCCCTGCGCAGCTCCCGGGAAGATCAATCAACAACTCTTCGCGGAGGCAGAACATGAATGACACAGTAAAACTCGACCGCACATTGGGCCTCTGGTCCGTTGTGCTTTTTGGTCTGGCCTATATGACGCCGATGATCGTCTTCGGCACGTTCGGCGCACTTGCCGCCGCAAGCCAGGGCACGACGGCCATGGCCTATCTCGTAGCGGCTGCCGCGATCCTGCTCACCGCCATCAGCTACGGCGTCATGGCCCGCGTCTATCCGGTCGCCGGTTCCGCCTACACTTATGCCCGCCGCTCGCTGAGCCCGAGCATCGGTTTCCTCGTCGGCTGGGCAGTCCTGCTCGACTATTTCTTCCTGCCGATGGTCATCTGGCTGATCGGCGCGGCCTACCTGACCTCCGCCTTCCCGGCCATCCCGGCCTATGTCTGGATCATCGGCTTCATCCTGCTGACCACGCTGGTCAACGTCGTCGGCATCGCCTTCGCAAACCGCGTCAACTTCATCCTGATGCTGGTGCAGCTCGCCGTCCTGATCGCCTTCGTCTTCCTCGCAGCCCGCTATGTTATGGCTGCCAGCGGCCCGGGCGGCCTCGTTTCGGCAACGCCGTTCTTCAAGGCTGACGTGCCCTTCTCGGCATCGATCGCCGGTGCGGCAATCGCCGCCTACTCGTTCCTCGGCTTCGACGCCGTCTCGACGCTGACCGAGGAAACCAAGGATGCCAAGCGCACCATGCCCCGCGCCATCCTGATCACCGCCCTTGCCGGCGGCCTGATCTTCGTCGTCGCGGCCTATGTCACCCAGCTTGCCCATCCCGGCATGGACTTCGTCTCGGTCGATGCCGCTGCCAGCGAAATCGCCAAGACCATCGGCGGCGACCTCTTCGTCACCATCTTCCTTGCAACGCTCGTCGTCGCGCAGTTCACCTCGGGTCTCGCCGCCCAGGCCAGCGTCGGCCGCCTGCTCTTCGCCATGGGCCGCGACAGCGTTCTGCCGTCGTCGATCTTCGGCAGCCTGCATCCGAAGTGGCATACGCCTGTCATCAACCTCGTGCTCGTCGGCATCGTCGGCCTGCTGGCGCTGACCATGGACGTGACGACCTCGACCTCCTTCATCAACTTCGGCGCATTCCTCGCCTTCACCGCGGTCAACATCTCGGTCATCGCTCTCTATGTGAAGGGTGACCAGCAGGTGAAGCCGCTCGGCGCGCTGATCGGTCTCGTCATCCCGGCGCTCGCCGCGGTCTGCGATCTCTTCCTGCTCTGGAATCTCGACGAGCATGCCAAGGTTCTCGGCCTGATCTGGCTGGTCATCGGTGTCGGCTATCTGGCCTACCTGACCCGCTTCTTCCAGTCCGCGCCTCCCGAAATGGACTTCGCAGAGTAAGCTTCGAAAAGCGGCCCGGCCGGAAACGGCCGGGCTAAGCCAGGAACAGGCGGAAGAGCTCGGCCTGGCTGGAAATGTTGAGTTTCGAGTAGATCTGCCGGCGGTGCACCTTCACGGTGTTGGGCGAAAGCTCGAGAACGGCGGCAAGCGAGAGGTTGGAATGTCCCTTGAGGATCAGCGTCACGATCTCGAGTTCACGCTTGGTCAACAGCGGATGTTCGATCCGTGCGGCTGGAGCGGCATTCTTGATCTCCAGCGACAGGCCGGACACATGGAACCAGTGACGGCTTCCAAGCGCGCAGACGAGCAATGCGGCCGAACGCAGCCGCTGCATGTCCTCTTCGGAAAACAGCGCCGCGTTGCCAGTGCGCGACAAAGACAGCACGGCGATATAGCCGCTCTCGAGCGCCAGAACGAAACCGATCTCGTCGATGATCTCGGTCGTCGCGTAGTGCAGGCGGAAATATTCGGTCTGCGCAAAATCATCGGGCGCGATCTCGCGCATCACGATCATCCGCGCGCCGCCATCGGCACGGATCGCGTCATAGAAAGGATCGAGCACGAAGGCACCCGCCAGATACCGGTCGACGATCAGCGATCTCTCGGCGACGATCTTCTCGTTATAGAGATCGAAGGCATGGCCATCAGGCGAATAGATGAAGCCGTTCATCATCTGGAACGGCGCCAGCAGCCTGAGCGCTGCGGCAAGCGCATCCGGAAAGGCCCGCGAGCCGATGGCGTTCGCAGCCTGCGCGAGAGCAGCATTCCAGACGTCGAAGGACGGCATCTGGGAAGTTGGTCTCGAAACGGAATTCATGAATTGTCCTGGCAATGAAAAGCCGTAGACGGCCTCCGGCACAGCAAGCACTCTTTCAAAGCGAAATGCAATGACCCCGATGGAACACGCAGACATGACCAAGAACGCGGCCGAACAATCCGCCTCCCACCCGGTCGACCTCCCGGCGACGGAGATCGCCCGCGGCATTCGCGAAGGGAGTTTCTCGTCGGAATCAGTCGTTGCTGAATCGATCCGCCGTGCCAGGGCCGTCAACGCGACCCTCAACCCTTTCACGGTGATCCGCGAGGAACAGGCGCTGGAAGCTGCCCGCGCCGCGGACCGTGCCGCAGCGCGCGGCGAAGCGACCGCCCCCCTTCACGGCGTCCCCTTCGCCGCCAAGGACATGACCCCCACCAAGGGAGACCTGACGACGCTCGGCTCCTGGACCCAGGGGGACCGGATCCCCGACGAGACCGCCCTCGTCGTCCGCCGTCTCCAAGATGCCGGCGGCATCCTGATGGGCAAGACGACGACCCCGGAATTCGCCTATGCCAGCTTCACCCATAGCTCGCGCTGGGGGATCACCCGCAACCCGTGGAACCCGGAGCGCACCTCCGGCGGCTCCTCCGGCGGCTCTGCCGTGGCGGTCGCAACCGGCGTCGTGCCCTTTGCCGAGGGTACGGATATGGGCGGCTCGGTCCGCATACCCGCGGCCTTGAGCGGCACGGTCGGCCTCAAGGCCAGCATCGGCCGCATCCCGATGACCATCCTGCCGAGCGTCTTCGACAACATCTCGCATTTCGGCCCGCTCGCCCGCACCGTCGGCGATGCCGTCTCCTTCATGGAAGCGACCTGCGGACCGAGCGACGAGGACATCTCGTCGCTGCCGGTCGGCTTCGTCTCGCATGTTGCTCGCAACGGCAGCCTCGCAGGCAAGCGCTTCGCGCTCTCGGTCGATCTCGGCTATTATCAGGTCGAACCCGAGGTCGAGCGGCTCGTCCGCCAGGCGGCCGACGAACTGCGCCGCGCCGGGGCAACGGTTGATGAAGTACCGATGCAATGGACACGCGCCGTCAACGACGAATGGTTCGACCTCTGGTGCGTCTTCATGTCCGGCTTCTTCGGCGAGACGATCGAGACCTATCGCGACAAGATGGATCCGGCCGTCGTCTCGATGATCGAGCGTGGGCTGGCGATGAACGCCACCGCCTACAAGCGCGTCGAGCTGCTGCGCACCCGCATGTGGCGCGACATGGCGGCCCTCTTTGAAAATTACGATGCGCTGCTCTGCCCGACCTGCGCCGTCACTGCCCCGCTGGTCACCGAATGCGATGACGATTATGTCGCGACCGGTCCGGATGGCCGGTTCGTCGGTCTCGACATGACCTGTCCCTTCAACATGCTGCCGCAGCTTCCCGCCCTGTCGCTTCCCGTCGGCCTAGCATCGAACGGCCTGCCCGTCGGCCTGCAGATCGTCGGCCGCCGCTTTGCCGATGAAAACGTGCTGTCGATGGCTGCGGCGCTGGAGGCGCGGCTCTCTGTCCCGCGGCTTCCCGCCCCTTGACTTATGCCGCCGATCGTCCGACTTCACTCTGACTGACGCAAGGAGCAGACCCATGAGCGAAGCCGCAAAGAGCACGATCGACCAGAGCGAAGTGGACCGCTTCTCGGCGATGGCCGCTGAGTGGTGGAGCCCGACCGGCAAGTTCAAGCCGCTGCACAAGTTCAACCCGGTGCGGCTGACCTATATCCGCGACAAGGCAGCCGAGAATTTCGGGCTCGACCCGAAAAGCCCGAAGCCGCTGGAAGGCCTGCGCGTCCTCGACATCGGCTGCGGCGGCGGCCTGCTGTCCGAGCCGGTCGCGCGGATGGGCGCCACCGTCGTCGGCGCCGACCCCTCCGAAAAGAATATCGGCATCGCCTCCACCCATGCGAAGGCGTCGGGCGTTTCCGTCGATTACCGTCCTGTCACGGCCGAACAGCTCGCCGAAGCCGGCGAGACCTTCGATATCGTCCTGAACATGGAAGTCGTCGAGCACGTCGCCGACGTCGAATTCTTCATGTCGACCTGCTCGAGGATGGTCCGCCCCGGCGGCATGATGTTCGTCGCCACCATCAACCGCACGATGAAGGCCGCCGCGCTCGCGATCTTCGCAGCCGAAAACATCCTGCGCTGGCTGCCGCGCGGCACGCATCAATATGAAAAGTTGGTCCGTCCCGAAGAGCTGGAAGCGCCGATGACCGCCTCCGGCCTCGAAATCATCGACCGCACCGGTGTCTTCTTCAATCCTCTGGCCAACCAGTGGAATCTGTCGAAGGATATGGACGTGAACTACATGCTACTGGCAAAGCGCCCGGCCTGAGCAATCAGACCTTCAATTTACTGACGAGTTCCAAGAGATCCTGCTGGCGCGTGGCGTTTTGGGCAGCAAGCTCCTTCACCCGTTCGCGGTCGATGGTGATTTGCTCGCCGTCAGGACCATAAGGCTGCTTGAAGTTGAACGCATGCGCGCTCGGTCCGTGATCGTCGAGATATTCAAGCCGCGAGGCGCCCTCCTGCCAGTCTGGCCGATGCGTGGCCGAAACCCACCACAAAACCAGCGGCGGCCAGCTCTGCCGGGCATTCCAGGCCCGGGCATTCTTCAACGCGTCGGCATGCACGCCGTTATAGCTGAAGGCCATCAACGACTCGATATCGGCCCAGAGCGACAATGAGGACGGCGCGGTGGTGAAGCCGCTGCCTTCGATATATCTCGGAAAAACCTGAACGCCCCAGCTTCGCGTACGGGGTACGCCCGGATAACCCGAACGCCCCAGGAAGCCTTGTGCTCGCGCCGCTGCTTCGAAATTTGCGGGTTCGCGCAGCATGAAGCCGCGAACCGCCTCACTATCAGCCGGCGCCACATGAAGCCCGAAATTGTAGAAGGCGAGGCGCGCGGACTGCATGTCAGTTCACATCGTCAGGTAGGACGGGCAGGGCAGCGATCTCGATGCCCTCCTCGATCAGCTCCTGGGCCTCGTTGGCCGTTGCCTGGCCGATAATGCCGCGCGCATCGGCTTCGCCGTAGTGGATCTTACGCGCCTCCTCTGGGAAGCGCGTCCCGACATCTTCGGAATTCGCCTTCACCTGAGCAACGGCATCCTTGAGCTTCTGAAACGCTTCACGGCGCATCGCGTCCATGGCGACGGTCTTGATTTCGTCCTTCTTGCGTGCGGTGGAGACGGACGGCGCCATGAGCACTTTCGAGATCGAGCCCGAATGGCAGACGGGGCAGGTCAGGAAGCCGGACGCTACCTGCCTGTCGAAATCGGCGCTCTCGGAAAACCAGCCTTCGAACTCGTGGGCATTCTCGCAACTGAGGGAAT
The DNA here is from genome assembly GCF_047325115.1 of Rhizobium sp. Rhizsp82. Taxonomy (NCBI): domain Bacteria; kingdom Pseudomonadati; phylum Pseudomonadota; class Alphaproteobacteria; order Hyphomicrobiales; family Rhizobiaceae; genus Rhizobium; species Rhizobium sp. Rhizsp82. The sequence goes on from NZ_CP168570.1 coordinate 439,012, forward strand.
AGCGGATCAAGCGGCAACGCCTCCCTTCACCGCCCCCGGTATCTTCTCGATCGAGAATTCCCGGCCGTTCTTCAGGTTCGGGATCTTGTCATGCGCAGCCTTCACGGCAGCCGGATCGATCTCCGCCAGGATAACGGCCTCGCCGGTGCCCCCGGCAGATGTCAGAACCCGGCCCCAGGGATCGATGATCATCGAATGGCCGAACGTCTCCCGCCCATCCTCATGCACGCCGGCCTGCGCGGCAGCGATGACGAAGACACCGTTCTCGATGGCGCGGGCCCTCAGCAGGATTTCCCAATGCGCTTCGCCGGTCTGCCTCGTGAAGGCGGCAGGAACCGTCATCACTTCGGCACCGGCAACCGCCTGCGCCCGGAAAAGCGCGGGAAACCGGACGTCGTAGCAGATGGTGAAACCCATCTCCACAAATGGCAGCGACACGACACGGGCTTCCGAGCCAGGCCGGTAGGCAGCGCTTTCACGCCAGCTCTCGCCGTTGTCTAGGTCCACATCGAACATGTGGATCTTGTCGTAGCGGTTCAGGACCTTGCCATCGGGGCCGAACAGAAAGCCGCGATTGGCCATCTTGCCATCGTCGAGCGCGATCGCCGTCGAGCCGACATGCATATGGATGCCGAGCTCGGCCGCAAGCTCCGAAGCGGTCCGCACGATGATATCGTCGGCTTCACCGCGCAACACCGCTTTGGCTGCCGCGCGGTCTCGCTGCAGCATTCCTGTCATCTCGGGCGTCTGAACATAGGTCGCGCCCTGAGCCGCAGCCTCACGGACAAGCCGCGCCATAGACACGGCATTGCGCGCCGGATCGACGCCCGAGCACATCTGAACCGCTGCAGCCTTGAAGACCATGGTGCTACCCTCAGGCCGCCAGCATCGGATCGAGCTTGCCGGCTCGGTCGAGCGCGAAGAGATCGTCGCAACCGCCAACATGCTCACTGCCGATGAAAATCTGCGGGAAGGTCGTGCGGCCGTTCGATTTGCCGATCATCTCCTGGCGCAGATCGGGCGAGAACGTCGCATCATGCTCGACGTAGTCGACACCCTTCTCTTCGAGCAGGGATTTGGCGCGGGCGCAATAGCCGCAGAACTGCCGTGTATAGATCGTGACGGGTACCATATTCCGGTCTCCAGACGGGCCTGTTTTCTCCTTGTCATATAGGTTCTTGCAGAGCCCTTGCAAAGGTCAAAACAGTGATGTCGGAGGCGCCTGCCTTGCGCAAGACGCGCGTTGCCGCAGCCACTGTCGCGCCGGTCGTGTAGACATCATCGACAAGCACGATCCGTTTGCCGAAAACATCGTTTTCCCGCCCGCGTGCGATCGCGAAGGCTCCGCGAACATTCTCCTCACGCGCCCTCGCCCCGAGCCCCACCTGCTGTTCCGTTCGCTTGACACGCAGCAAGGTGGCGGGAAGCAACGGCTTGCCCGAGACGCGGCCCAGATGCCGCGCAAGCTCCGCCGCCTGGTTGAACTTGCGCGACAGCATCCGCGACCGGTGCAGCGGCACCGGAATGATCGCATCGCAGGCTTCGACGGCGCCATCGCTCGCCCGCAGCATCCAGCCCGCCATCATCGGCGCAAGATCGACGCGGTCGCGATACTTCAGCCCATGCACCAGATTGCGGACCGCCTCGTCGTGAACGGCGGCGGAGCGCAGGCGATCGAAGGGTGGCGGGTCGGCAATCGCCTGCGCACTCAGGATACCGCCTCCGAGATCGTGAGAGAATGGCGACCCCAGCACCTCGCAATAGGGCCTCTCGATGAAGAGCACGCCCGACCAGCATTCGGCGCAAAGCCCGCGATGCCCTGATGTCATCGTACCGCAGGCAGCGCAGGCCGGCGGATAGACGAGGTCGGCAAGCGCATGGAAGGGCCGCGCAAGATGCGCCCAGCCTGACCGCGCTGCTTTGCCGAAATCGATTGCCCCCATGGAGCGAGAGTAGCCGCTTCCGGCCAAAAGGAAAATCCGTCTTGCCGCCTGCCGGTGACGGGACTATGCACTTCGCCATGGATATCATTTTCGATAGAGCCGCGATCGCCGCCCACCGTCACCGGGCGCTGAAGAACGGCGACCACAACGCAGCCTTCCTTCTCGACATAGCAGCAACCGAGCTTGCCGAACGGCTGTCCGTCGTGGAGCGGCAGTTCGATCGCGCCGTCGAGCTGCATGGCGCGACCGGCACGGCAGCAAAGGCAGCGCTGGCGCTCGGCAAGATCGGTCAATTGGACCGCGTCGAAACAGAGGCAGCCTACGGCGCCGAGGGAGAGGTCGCCTTCGTCGCCCCCCTCGAAGACGTCCCGCTCGAGCCGCAATCGGCTAATCTCATCATCGCGCCGCTCAGCCTGCACCTGACCAACGACACGCCCGGCGTCTTCATCCAGATCCGCCTCGCCTTGAAGCCCGATGGCCTTTTTCTTGCGGCTATCCCCGGCGCGGGCACGCTGCAGGAACTGCGCGACGTCCTGCTTGCCACCGAAGCCGAAATGACCGGCGGCGCCAGCCCTCGCGTCATTCCCTTCGCCGATGTCCGTGATGTCGGTAGCCTGTTGCAGCGCGCCGGCTTCTCGCTGCCGGTCATCGATGCCGAGAGCTATACAGTGCGCTACGACTCGATCTTTCCGCTGATGAAGGATCTGCGCGCCATGGGGATGGCGAACCCGCTCGCCGCCCGCAGCCGCAAGCCGCTCTCACGCGCCTTCTTCCTGCGTGCCGCCGAGATCTATGCCGAACGCTATTCCGATCCTGATGGCCGGATCCGCGCGACATTCTCGATCATCTATGTCTCGGGATGGGCTCCACACGAGAGCCAGCAGAAACCTTTGCAGCCGGGATCGGCCAAGGCGCGTCTCGCCGATGCTCTCCGGGTCGAAGAGCACAAGCTGAAGCAGTAGTCAGCAGCTTTACGGCGACTTCGAGCCAATCGTGGTGCTGAGATTCATGAACGTGTTCTGCAGGCTGTTGCTGAACGTACCGACACCGGCAATTGCGCCAACCGAGATCAGTGCCGCGAGCAAACCGTATTCAACGGCAGTTGCGCCGCGGATGTCGGCGATCAAGGCTTTCAGAGAACGCATCATCCCAACCCTTCCCGCAGAAAGCGGCGCATCAGCCATTTGATCTTCCATCAGCAGCCGGCCCCCGAGCCGTATCCCTGAACGACGCAAACGGAGCCCGGAGTTTCCTGGAGCACGCTGCGGCGGATCGTGTAACGCTTGCCGTTCTCGGTCTTGGGGATCGAGCCGGTGGTGATGTTGTCGAAGTCGGAGGGAACGCTTGCGAAAACGCTCGACTTCGACTTGTCGGCTAGCATCGGGGTGAGGATGAGGGTGAGCGCCACGGCGGCGGTGCCGAAGAGCAAGGCAAGATTGAGCGCGCCCGTCCTGCGTGAAGCATTCGAGCCTTGCTGTTTTTCTCTAACCGCTTTCCAGAAATCGTCGTCGACCATGCGTCAAGCCTTCATACACACACGCCAGTTGCTTGATTGAGGCCGATCTTTGGCAGAAGGTGTTAAACGATCGATTAATATCCACAGACAAAAACCGTCCGTGAAAGCAAATAGTGAGAAATCCCTAAAGTAGATCCTGCAGCATCGGGATCAGCGGCTCGTCAGCCGGCGGCATGGGATAATCACGCAATTGCATGGGCTTGACCCATTTCAGCGCCTGCCCTTCCCGGCTTTGTGGGATGCCTTCATAGCGGCGGCAGACATAAAGCGGCATCAGCAGATGAAATGTGTCGTAGCTGTGGCTGGCAAATGTCAGCGGCGCCAGGCAGGCGACCTTCGTCTTGATGCCGAGCTCCTCTTCGAGCTCCCGCACCAGGCACTCTTCCGGCGTCTCACCCGGCTCGACCTTGCCGCCCGGAAATTCCCAGAGACCGGCAAGCGACTTACCCTCCGGCCGCTGCGCCAGAAGAATGCGCCCGTCGGAATCGATCAGCGCGCAGGCAGCAACCAGGAGAATTTTCTTGCCGGCGTCGCTCATCGTCAAAGCGCCTTGCGCCAGTAGCTGTAGCGATAGGCTTCCCGGAAGCCGAGGCGGTCGTAGAGTGCAAGAGCCGGCGCGTTATCGGCCTTGACCTGAAGCCAGCCGGTGCGGGCACTGCGCATACGCGCCCAGCGAAGAGCCGATGTCAGAATTTCGAGACCGAGACCTTCGCGCCGGCGCTCCCGGGCGACCGACAGCGACATGATGCCGGCCAGATCGTTGTCCTGCACGCAAAGAACCGTCGCCAGCGGCCCCGATGCCGGATCCTCGATCATGAACAGGCCGGACGGCGGCTTGATCGCGTTGATCACTTCGGCCAGCGCCGCCTTCAGCCGCGGCGAGACCTGGTCGGTCGAGAGATTGGCGTCGACGAAGCGGCCGATATCGTGCGTCGGCAAATGGTCGAGGGTATCTGGAAGATCGGCCTGTGTCAGATCGCAGGTCATGACGATCGTTTCGTCGAAATGCGTCCAGTTCTGCGCGGCGACCAGATCGACGAGTAGCGCCGTGCAGAGCGGCGTCTGCCGCAGCACGGCCGGACGGCCATAGGCTTCGAACTTCCTGCTCGCCTTTTCCAGGCGGATCTCGATATCGCGATGATCGGACGGATCGAGCGGCACGATGGAGTTCAGACGGTTCGACGGATGACCCGCCGTCAGCCGTACCTGCCAGCTGCCGTCATACTGCACGGAAGAAGCGGGCCACGCCCGGAAGCCAACTGCTTCCAGCCTGCGAACGAGCGGCAGGTTTGCCGTCTTTGAAGAAGTCTCAGTCAATGAACGATCAGCTCCGGTAGTCACCGTTGATCGCCACATACTCCTTAGTGAGGTCGCAAGTCCAGACCGTTGCCTGACCTTTACCGAGACCGATGTCGACTTTGACCGGAATATCCTGCTGTTTCATGACATTCGAGGCCGCGTCTTCGGAATAGCCGGGATCGCGCTCGCCGTTGACGGCAACGCGCACATCGCCGAACCAGATCGCCAGGCGGTCGCGATCGGCCATCTCGCCAGCCTTGCCGACAGCCATGACGATACGGCCCCAGTTGGCGTCCTCACCGGCAGCCGCCGTCTTGACCAGCGGCGAATTGGCGATCGACAGGGCGATCCGCTTGGCCGCCGCATCGCTCTCGGCACCGGTCACGGTGATTTCGAGCATCTTGGTCGCGCCTTCGCCGTCGCGGCAGACCTGCAGCGCCAGATCCTTGAGCACTTCGTTGAGCGCGACGCGGAAGGTCGCGAGGCGCGCATCGTCGGCGCGCTCGACGCGCGCCTGGCCGTCAGCCGCTGCGGCGCCGGTTGCAAACAGGATCAGCGTATCGGAGGTCGAGGTGTCGCTATCGACGGTCATCGAGTTGAAGGTCGGGCCGACGCCATCCGACAGCATCGCCTGCAGCGCGGCCGGAGCGATATCGGCGTCGGTCACGACGAAGGAGAGCATCGTCGCCATGTCGGGCGCGATCATCCCGGCGCCCTTGGCGATCCCGTTGATCGTCACCTTGACGCCGCCGATTTCGGCGCTGCGGGTCGCGACCTTCGGATAGGTGTCCGTCGTCATGATCGCCTTGGCGGCCTCGAACCAGAAATCACCGGTCGCATCGCGATGCATGGCATCGAGAACACCGGAAAACTTGGTCGCATCCAGCGGCTCGCCGATAACGCCGGTCGAAGCGAGGTAGACTTCGTTCTCGCCGCAGCCGACGGCAGCCGCAGCGGACTTCGCGGTCAGCTCGGTGGCGGCGCGGCCCTTCAGGCCGGTGAAAGCATTGGCATTGCCCGAATTGACGACGACGGCACGCGCAACCCCGTGCGGCAGATTGCTGCGGCAGAAATCGACCGGCGCCGACGGGCACTTCGAGCGGGTAAAGACGCCCGCGACCGAAGCAGGCTTGTCGAACACCATCATCAGTACGTCGGTTCGGTTCTTGTACTTGATCCCGGCGGCAGCGGTCGCCATGCGCACACCGCGCAGCGCGGGCATGGATGCGAAGGTCTTCGGGGCGAGCGGAGAAACGGAACCGGACATTGTGATGGACCTGCCTGATAGTGAAGGGCCCGGAAGAACCGGGCCCGAATGATGATTACTGCTGCGGCTGAACGGCGGGCTCATCGCCCGGCGCCGGCTGCTTGTTGGCATCCTCGTAACCCTTGCGAAGGGTTTCGTCCATGATGTCGACCTTGGACTTTTCCTTCGCCGAAGCGAGAAGAGCAAGATACTTGTCGCGCATGACGAGCTGACGAACCTGGTCCTTGACCTGGTCGAACGGCGGCGGCGGGGCGTCGCGCTTATCTTCGACCTTGATGACGTGGTAGCCGAAATCGGTCTTCACCGGGGTCTTGGAGTAGGTGCCCTTTTCGAGCGCGAAGGCTGCGTCTTCGAATTCCTTGACCATGCGGCCCTTGGTGAAATAGCCGAGATCGCCGCCGTCAGCCTTGTTCGGGTCGGTGGACTTTTCCTTCGCGAGTTCAGCAAAATCCTTGCCGGCGTCGAGCTGCTTGATGACGTCCTTGGCTTCATCCTCGGTCTTGACCAGGATGTGGCGGGCGTGAACTTCTTCCTGCTTCGGCAGGGCTGCGACTTCCTTGTCGTAGCGTGCCTTCACTTCGTCGTCGGTGACGGTGTCGACAACGTGCTTCTTGAAGTAGGCATTGTGCAGCTCGCGATCGGAAAGATACTGCATGCGCTTCTTGAATTCTTCGGTCTGGTCGAGCTTTTCGGCGGCGGCGTCGCCGGCCAGCAGCTTCACATCGATGGCAGCAGAAAGGGCAGCGACCTTCTTCTGATCGTCCGGCAGCTGAGCGAGCTGCGGGTCCAAATTGGCGATCGCCAGATCGAGTTCCGACTGATGAATTTCCAGGTTGCCAACCTTGGCGATGACGGCGTCCGGCTTGTCTTCAGCGTAGACCGGCGCATGGAACGCAACGAAGGTCGCGACCGCCATCACGGCAAGTTTGTTGTAGCTCAACATCAAATAACCTTTCAGAGTTACACCACCGGCTTCAGCATCACGTGTGAATCCAGCCTAAAACAGCGTTCAACACTGGAATGTGGCCTTTCTATATCAGCCAAATCCGTTGACATCATTCGACCCCCCTCTTATCTGTCACGCAACCTCGCGTCCAGAACAGTTTCCTGGCGTTTCGAGGCGTGCGCCTGAATTTCGGCTGGGTGCGCGCATAAGAAAAGCCGGGGAAGAATATGAGAAAGGGCCAGTCATATGGTCAGCTTTGGCGGCATCGCCCGCAAGATATTTGGCTCTGCCAATGACCGCCGCGTGCGGTCTTTCCAGCCGAAAGTCGCAGCAATCAGCGCCATCGAAGAGAAGACGAAGGCCTTGAGCGACGAGCAGCTCGCCGCACAGACGGTCGAGTTCCGCAAGCAGCTGGCAGATGGCAAGACGCTCGACGACATCCTGATCCCGGCTTTTGCCGTGGTCCGCGAGGCCTCGCGCCGTGTTCTCGGCATGCGACCTTTTGACGTACAGCTCGTCGGCGGCATGATCCTTCACTCCGGCGACATCGCCGAGATGAAGACCGGTGAAGGTAAGACGCTGGTCGCAACCCTGCCGGTCTATCTGAACGCGCTTTCCGGCAAGGGCGTGCACGTCGTCACCGTCAACGACTACCTGGCGCAGCGCGACGCGGCGACCATGGGCAAGGTCTACGGCTTCCTCGGCCTCACCACGGGCGTCATCGTCCACGGTCTTTCCGACGAGGAGCGCGCAGCCGCCTATAACTGCGACATCACCTACGCCACCAACAACGAGCTCGGCTTCGATTATCTTCGCGATAACATGAAGTATGAGAAGGCGCAGATGGTCCAGCGTGGCCATAACTTCGCGATCGTCGACGAAGTGGACTCGATCCTGGTCGACGAAGCCCGCACGCCGCTGATCATCTCCGGCCCGCTCGATGACCGCTCCGATCTCTACAACACGATCGACGCCTTCATCCCGCTGCTCTCCGATGGCGATTACGAAATCGACGAAAAGCAGCGTTCCGCCAACTTCTCCGAAGAAGGCACGGAAAAGCTCGAAGGCCTCCTGAAGCAGGCCGGCCTGCTCAAGGGCGCTTCACTCTACGACATCGAAAACGTCGCGATCGTCCATCACGTCAACAACGCGCTGAAGGCCCACAAGCTGTTCCAGCGCGACAAGGACTACATTGTCCGCAACGACGAGATTGTCATCATCGACGAGTTCACCGGCCGCATGATGCCGGGCCGCCGTTATTCGGAAGGCCAGCACCAGGCGCTCGAAGCCAAGGAAAAGGTCAAGATCCAGCCGGAAAACCAGACGCTGGCGCAGATCACCTTCCAGAACTACTTCCGCATGTACGGCAAGCTCGCCGGCATGACCGGCACGGCGCAGACGGAAGCGGAAGAATTCGGCAACATCTACGGCCTCGAAGTCGTCGAAGTCCCGACCAACCTGCCGATCCAGCGTATCGACGAAGACGACGAGGTCTACCGGACCTTCGAAGAGAAGTACAAGGCGATCATCGCCGAGATCGCTGACGCGCAGAAGCGCGGCCAGCCGGTTCTCGTCGGCACCACCTCGATCGAAAAGTCCGAACTGCTCGCCGACCTGATGCGCAAGCAGGGCTTCAAGGACTTCCAGGTTCTGAACGCCCGCTACCACGAGCAGGAAGCCTATATCGTCGCCCAGGCCGGTGTTCCCGGCGCTGTGACAATTGCTACCAACATGGCCGGCCGCGGTACCGACATCCAGCTCGGCGGCAACCTCGAAATGCGTGTCGAGCGCGAGCTCGAAGGCGTCGAGCACGGTCCAGAATATGATGCCAAGGTCGAGGCGATCCGTGCCGAGATCAAGCAGCTGAAGGAAAAGGCGCTTGCCGCCGGCGGTCTCTACGTCATCGCGACGGAACGCCACGAAAGCCGCCGTATCGACAACCAGCTGCGCGGCCGTTCCGGCCGTCAGGGCGACCCGGGCCGCTCGAAGTTCTACCTGTCGCTCCAGGACGACCTGATGCGCATCTTCGGCTCCGACCGTATGGACGGCATGCTGACGAAGCTCGGTCTCAAGGAAGGCGAGGCAATCGTTCATCCCTGGATCAACAAGGCCCTTGAGCGCGCGCAGAAGAAGGTCGAAGCCCGTAACTTCGACATCCGCAAGAACCTGCTCAAGTATGACGACGTCCTCAACGACCAGCGCAAGGTCATCTTCGACCAGCGCCTGGAGCTGATGGAAGCCGCCAACATCGCCGAGACTGTTTCGGATATGCGCCGCGAAGTCATCGAAGACCTCGTCGACAAGCACATTCCGGAACGCGCCTACGCCGAACAGTGGGATGCTGCCGGTCTCAAGGAACAGGTCGCAAACCTTCTCAACCTCGACTTGCCGATCGAAGATTGGGCCAAGGAAGAAGGTATCGGCGAAGACGATATCCGCGAGCGCATCACCGAAGCTGCAAACGCCGCCTTCACCGAGAAGGCCGAGCGTTTCGGCGACGACATCATGCGCTATGTCGAGCGCTCGATCCTGATGCAGACGCTGGACCACCTGTGGCGCGAGCACATCGTCAACCTCGACCACCTGCGTTCGGTTATCGGCTTCCGCGGCTACGCGCAACGCGACCCGCTGCAGGAATACAAGTCCGAAGCCTTCGAGCTCTTCCAGTCGCTGCTGAACAACCTCCGCCAGGCGGTTACCGCGCAGCTGATGCGCGTCGAGCTGGTCCAGCAGGCACCGGCCGAGCCGGAGCTTCCGGTCATGCAGGCCCAGCACCTGGATCCCGACACCGGTGAGAACGATTTCGCGCCGATCTACCAGGCATCAGAAGTGATCGTCGCGCCCGAAAACCGCGATCCGAACGATCCCTCGACCTGGGGCAAGGTCGGCCGCAACGAGCCCTGCCCCTGCGGTTCCGGCAAGAAGTTCAAGCATTGCCACGGCGCTTTCGCCGAAGCGTGATTGACTGAAAAAGATGATGAAGATGCCGCCTCCGGGCGGCATTTTCTTTTGTGGATCAAGCAACTTCAATGTTGGGCACGCGCCGCCCGCACAACCGTTTCTTAACCCTGATCTGGCAAGACTGAGAACACGATTTGCCTGAGTTCTGAGTTGTGCGTGTTCATTATGGCAGTCATTGAAACAGCTGAAAGAATGCTGCCCGCCAGCTTGCGTCCGGCCGGCAGCCGTCTTCTACGCATGCTCGCTGCTGTCCTGACCGAACGTGACGGCAAGGCGGCCGCCCAGCGCATGGCGCTGACCGCTTTCGCAATCCGCATTATGAGCGCCGCCCTCGCCTTCGTTTCCCAGATCATCCTGGCGCGCCTGATGGGCGAGTGGGAATATGGCATCTTCGTCTTCATCTGGGTGCTGATCGTTCTCTTCGGCGATCTCTCCTGCCTCGGTTTCCATACCGCGATCGTCCGCTTCCTGCCGCAATACAAGGCATCCGGCGCCTTCGAAGAAATCCGCGGCCTGACGGGCACCGCCCGCATCTTCGCCATCCTTTCCGGCTCGCTGCTGATGGTCGCGGGCATGGTTGGCCTGCATTTCTTCGGCGACAAGATCGAGATCTATTATCTGATCCCCGGCTTCCTCGGCCTGCTCGCCCTGCCGATGATCGCGCTCGGCGATATCCTGGAAGGCACCTCGCGCGCCAACCATTGGCCGGTCATGGCGCTGAGCCCGGTCTACATCGTCCGGCCGATCCTGATCATCCTCTTCATGCTGATCGCCAATGCCATGGGCGCCGAGCATACGGCGGTCGTTGCGATGCAGTCCGCCCTGCTCGCCACCTATGTCACGGCGCTCGGCCAGTATGTGGCAACGCTGCTGCGCCTGCGCCGCCACTACGACACCGGCCAGCGCAAGGTGGATTTCATCGCCTGGCTGAGCGTCGCCTTCCCGATCTTCCTGATCGAGGGGGCGAGCTTCCTGCTCACCAATTCCGACGTCGTCATCGTCGGCATCTTTCTCGAGCCGCACGACGTCGCGATCTATTTCGCCGCCGCCAAGACCATGGCGCTGGTGCAGTTCATCATGTTCTCGGTGAAGGCAGCATCGGGCCCACGCTTCTCCAGCATCATCGCCGGCGGCAACCGGGCCGAGCTTGCCGTTGCTGCTGCCGATGCGGCCCGCTGGACCTTCTGGCCGGCGCTCGGCATCGGCCTCTGCGTTCTGGCCGCGGGCCATCTGCTGCTGTCGCTCTTCGGCGGTGCGTTCACTGCCGGTTATGTGCTGATGGCGATCCTGCTTGCCGGCATCCTCGCCAAGGCGCTGGTCGGCCCGGCCGAAACGCTGCTGATGATGGCGGGCAAGCAGAACCTCTGCGCCGCCCTCTATGCCGGCGCGCTGACGGCAAACATCACGCTCAACCTGACCCTCATCCCTCACCTCGGAACCGTCGGCACCGCGATCGCCACGGCATCGGCCATGGCTGTCGAGGCGACACTTCTCCACATCGCCGTGCGGCGCACGCTCGGCATCGTTCTCTTTGCATTCAGCCGCCCGGCAACGGCGCAGGCAGACAGGAAGGCCCATTGATGGTGCGCACTCCTCCGAATACCGAGTCCACGGACGCCACGACGAACCGCATGGTCCATGAGCTCGCCTCCTTGAATTTCGACGGACCGCAGGCGGAAGCCCGCGTCGAGGTCGGCCGCGCCGGCCGCGAGCTCTGCGTCTATCCCGGCAAGCTTGGCTATGAGCTGCAGGACGAGCTCGACTTCCTTTCGAACCGCGCGATCGAGCCGAACGTCTTCTTCACCGGCCGCTTCCTGGCGCCCGCCATGCCGCGCCTCGACGACAGGCAGGTGAGCTTCGCCCTGATGCGCGACACCGCCAGCAACCGCAGCCGCATGCGCTTCCTGATGCCCTTCTCCGTCGAGAAGCCGGGCTTTGCCGTCGGCCCCTCGATCATCCGCGGTTGGTCGAACAGCTTTGCGCCGCTCGGCACTCCGCTCGTCGATGCCGAGGATGCCGCCGAGACGCTCGATAACCTGTTCGAAGGCCTGACGGCCCGCGACCTGCGACTGCCGCAGATCCTCGTGCTGCCTGATCTCCGGCTGAACGGCATCTTCGCCCGGCTGGTGAAGGCCGTCGCTCTCGGCCGCAACCTGCCGCTGACGATCACCAATCCGTTCGAACGCCCGATGCTGGAGAGCGAGGAAGACGCCGTCGCCTATCTCGCAAGCTCCGTCTCCTCCTCGCACATGCGCGAAATGCGCCGCCAATGGCGCCTGCTCGAGGACAAGGGCACCGTGACCTACAGCGTCGCGCGCCAGCCGCGCGACGTGCATATGCGCTTCGAAGAATTCCTGGCGATGGAAGCCGGCGGCTGGAAGGGCAAGAAGCGTAGCGCGCTGGTCACGGACCGCTATCATACCGCCTTCGCCCGCGAAGCCGTCTCCAATCTCGCAGCCATCGACGCCGTGCGTATCCATACGATCGACTTCAACGGCAAGGCAATCGCCGCGATCGTCGTGCTGATGATGGGCGGCGAAGCCTATACCTGGAAGACGGCCTATGACGAGGAATTCGCCCGCTTCTCGCCAGGCAAGCTGCTGATGGGCGAGCTGACGGAATGGCATCTCGACGACGCCAACATCGTCCGCTCGGATTCCTGCGCCATCCCCGATCACCCGATCATGAGCCGCTTCTGGAAGGAGCGCGAGGATATGGGCACGCTGGTCATCGGCCTTAACCAGAACGGCGACCGTGATGTCCGTCAGGCGGCCACCCAGCTTCACATGTACCGCAACACCCGCAACATGGCGAAGATGCTACGCGCCAAGATCATGTCGCTGGCAGGCCGCGGCTAAACTGCGGAACCTACGCGGCTTCGGCCGCTGCCCGCTCGCGCAGCAGGCGGCGGATCACCTTGCCCGTCGTCGTCAGCGGCAGTGAATCGACGAACTCCACCTCGCGCGGATATTCATGCATCGAAAGCCGCATCTTCACCCAATCGCTGATTTCGGTGGCAAGCTCGGCACTGGCGCTAACGCCGGGTACCAGGACCACATAGGCCTTGACGATCTCGGTGCGAACCGGATCCGGCTTGCCGACGGCAGCCGCCAGCTGAACGGCCGGATGGCCGGACAGGCAGTCCTCGATCTCGGCAGGTCCGATCCGGTATCCCGAGGAAGTAATGACATCGTCATCCCGGCCCTCGAAGGTGATGAACCCTTCCGCATCCTGATGTGCGAGGTCGCCCGTCAGCAGCCAGCCATTGGCAAACTTGCGCTCCGTCGCCTCCGGATCGTTCCAGTATCCCAGAAACATCACCGGATCGGGCGCCTTGACACCGATCTGGCCTGTCTCGCCCACCGGCAATTCAATGCCGCAATCATCGACGACGGCAACCCGATGTCCCGGCGACGGACGGCCGATCGCCCCGGCCTTGGAAACACCTGCAGCCCGGCTTGAGGAGATGACGAAATTGCACTCCGTCTGGCCGTAGAATTCGTTGACCGTGATGCCGAGCGTATCGCGCGCCCAGACATAGGTTTCGCGCCCGAGGGATTCGCCGGCCGAACCGATCGTCCGCAGATTGAGCTTGTGCTTCAGATACGGATCACCGGCCGCCTTCAGCAGCCGCAGCGCCGTCGGCGGAATGAACGCATTGCGCACCTGCATCTCGGCCATGATGCGGTAGGCCGTATCGGCATCGAACTTCTGCGCCGGAGACGAGACGACGGGGACGCCCAGCAACAGGCTCGGCAGCAGCGCATTGAGCAAGCCGCCCGCCCAGGCCCAGTCCGACGGCGTCCAGACCTTGTCCCCCGCCTGCGGAAATCCTTCATGGGCAAACTGCATGCCGGGAATATGCCCTGCCAGCACACGATGCCCATGCAGCGCACCCTTCGGCGCTCCCGTCGTGCCCGAGGTAAAGATCATCAGCGCCGGATCGTCCGGCCCCGTATCGACCACCTCGAAGACCGGCGGATGCGAAGCGACGAGCTCGTCAAATGCCAGTGCCTCTCCGCCATCAATCGAAATCACCGTCTTCAGATCAGGCAGGCGATCGCGAATCTCTGATATCCGCGCCATGCCGAAAGCATTGGTGATGACGGCGGACGCACCCGCGGTTTTCAGCCTGTATTCCAGCGCCTCGACACCGAAGAGCAACGCCAGCGGCAGCGCAATCGCGCCCATCTTGTAGATCGCCACATGCGAGATGACAGTCTCGAAGGATTGCGGCAGCAGCAACGCCACGCGGTCCCCCCGCCGGATGCCGAGCGATACAAGCCCATTGGCAAGCGATGCCGACCGCGCCGACAGTTCGCCATAGGTCATCGAGGGGTGCTGGCCGCCGGGATCGAAATGCTCGAGACAGATCCGGTCGGGCTCGATCTTCGCCCAGTCGTCGCTGACGGCACGGCCCATATTGAAATCATCGGGGATGTCCCACGCAAAATCGCGGTAGAGATCGTCATAGCGATCGAAGCGGGGCAATTTCATAGGCTAGTTCCGGTCAATGCTGCACCAGCTAACACCCGCAGGCGCGCGAGTGCAAGCGCGAGCATTCAAGGCGCCCTCCGCCCTGTCATCGAAATTTATGCGCGATGCTTGCTGACTTTTGCCGCCGCTCCGCCCTAAATTGATCTTCAGGCGGCGGGCGGAATTCAATCACGGAGTCATTTCAATGGATTATGTAAAACTCGGCAAGACAGGCCTCGAAGTTTCAAAAATCTGCCTGGGCTGCATGACCTTCGGCGATCCCGGCCGCGGCAACCATGCCTGGACGCTCGGCGAGGAGGAAAGCCGCGCGATCCTCAAGCAGGCAATCGATCTTGGCATCAACTTCCTCGATACGGCCAATACCTATTCCGACGGTTCTTCCGAAGAAATCGTCGGCCGGGCCATCAAGAGCTTTTCCAAGCGCGAAGACATCGTGCTCGCCACCAAGGTCTTCAACCGCATGCGCCCGGGCCCGAACGGCGCTGGCCTGTCGCGCAAGGCGATCTTCGACGAGATCGACAACAGCCTGCGCCGCCTCGGCACCGATTATGTCGACCTCTACCAGATCCATCGCTTCGACTATTCGACACCGATCGAGGAAACGCTGGAGGCGCTGCATGACGTCGTGAAGGCAGGCAAGGCCCGCTATATCGGCGCCTCCTCGATGCATGCCTGGCAATTCGCCAAGATGATTTACACCGCGCGGCTCAATGGCTGGACGGAGTTCGTCAGCATGCAGGACCACGTCAACCTGCTCTACCGCGAGGAAGAGCGCGAGATGCTGCCCTTCTGCCAGGACCAGAAGATTGCCGTTATCCCCTGGAGCCCGCTCGCCCGCGGGCGCCTGACGCGGGACTGGGACGAGCAGACGGCCCGCACCGAAAGCGACGAATTCGGCAAGACGCTCTACCGGCAGGCCGAAGATTCCGACCGCAAGATCATCGATGCTGTCGGCCGTCTCGCCAAGGAGCACGGCGTTCCTCGCGCGCAGATCGCCACCGCCTGGATCCTGCAGAAGAGCGCCATCACCGCCCCGATCATCGGCGCCTCACGCCCCGGCCACCTCAGCGACGCCGTCGCCGCGCTTGCCGTCAAGCTGACGCCGGAGGAAGTGGCGATGCTGGAGGAACCCTACGTTCCGCACCGCGTCGAAGGTTTCAAGTAAGACGCTCGCGCGGCGCCTCAGATTTCGAGAGGCGCCGTCGCCGGCGACAGCTTCTGGCGCGTGGTCGAGAGAAACTGCGCGGCAAGCTCGCGGCTCTCGACAGCCCGCGCGAGGCTGACCGCCCCCATCATCGACGACAGGGTCGTAAAGCCGTTCTTGCGGCGTTCTTCCGGCGTATCGCCAGGCACGACTTCGGCAAGGATCGACACGAGCATCGAGAGCCCGTCATTGAAAATTTCCCGCACGGCACCCTTGCTGCGGGCAACCTCGTCCATCAGCGACACGAAAACGCAGCTGTTGCCGGGATCGTCGACTGCGCACCAGGAGACATAGTGCTCCAGCAGCGCTTCGAGCGGCCGGTGCGGCGAGCCTGCTATCAATTCCTTCCAGCGCACCTCGACGCGGGCCACCAACGCGCGGCTGACCTCGATCTGCAACTCGTCTTTCGACTGGAAGTGACCGTAGAACCCTCCATGCGTCAGCCCGCAGGACTTCATGATGTCGGCGACACCGACGCCATCGAAGCCGTTTTCGCGAAACATCACCCCGGCGGCCTCGATGATCTTCTGGCGGTTTTCGGCAAATTTTTCGCGGCTCACGCGCATTGCAGCAATTCCTGAAATTGGTCGCTTGACAATTTATATGATGCCAATCATCAATACGCAACAAATATGATGACCATCATCTAAATCGGTGATGTATTGATCAGCCCTCTGAATGGATGACGCCTCATGGTATCGACAGCGCTTGCCTCCACCCTCGCCCGGCGAAACATTCATTACGGATGGATCATCGTCGCCGCCACCTTCCTGACCATGCTGGTCACGGCCGGCGCGATGGGCGCGCCCGGCGTCCTCATCAAGCCGCTGCAGGATGAATTCGGCTGGGAAACCTCGCAGATCTCCTCGGCCTTGGCGATCCGCCTGATCCTCTTCGGTCTGATGGGTCCGTTCGCCGCCGCCTTCATGAATTATTTTGGCGTCCGCAAGGTCATCGTCTTCGCCCTCGGCCTGATCGGTGCCGGCTTCATCGGCTCGCTGTTCATGACCTCGCTCTGGCAGCTTCTGGTGCTCTGGGGCATCGTCGTCGGCTTCGGCACCGGACTGACGGCCATGGTGCTGGCGGCAACAGTCTCCGCCCGCTGGTTCACCAAGCATCGCGGCCTCGTCGTCGGCATGCTTTCGGCGAGCTCGGCAACCGGCCAGCTGGTCTTCCTGCCGCTGATGGCCGAGTTGACGGAGCGCTACGGCTGGCGCTCGACGGTGTTCTTCGTCTGCGCCATGATCATGGTCGCCGCCCTCGTCGTCCTGCTCTTCATGCGCGACCGCCCGTCGGACCTGAACCTGCCGTCCGTCGGCGAGGCGCATGTGACGGCCGCTCCGGCCCGCGGCACGCTGATCGACGCCTTGAAGATGCCCCTCGTCATTCTCCGGGAAGTCTCGACGACCTCGACCTTCTGGATCCTGTTTGCCACCTTCTTCATCTGCGGCCTCAGCACCAACGGCCTGATCCAGACGCATTTCGTCACCCTCTGCGGTGACTTCGGTATCCTGCCTGTGGCCGCCGCCAGCGTTCTCGCCGTCATGGGCATCTTCGATTTCTTCGGCACGATCGGCTCCGGCTGGCTTTCCGACCGCTTCGATAACCGCTGGCTGCTTTTCTGGTATTACGGCCTGCGCGGTCTCTCGCTGCTCTTCCTGCCCTTCAGCGATTTCACCTTCTACGGCCTGTCGATCTTCGCCGTCTTCTACGGCCTCGACTGGATCGCCACGGTGCCGCCGACCGTGAAGATCGCCGCCGATCGCTTCGGCAAGGAAAAGGTCGGCCTCGTCTTCGGCTGGGTCTTCGCCGGTCACCAGCTGGGTGCCGCGACCGCTGCCTACGGCGCCGGCCTGTCGCGCACCGAGCTGCAGAGCTATCTCCCCGCCTTCTTCATCGCCGGCGCCTTCTGCTTGCTCGCCTCGATCCTGGCGATCACCCTGAAGAAACCCGGCGTCGGCAGCGCCGGAGAGGCCGTCGCCCACTAACGAAAATGGCTTCCGGCGCGCCTGCGCCGGAAGCCATATCAAATCAGCCGGATAACACCGCCCACCGTCTTGCATGCGCAGGCGCCTGCATGTTAGACACCCGCCCGTTACTATCCGTGCCCCATTGGCGGAATTGGTAGACGCGCTCGACTCAAAATCGAGTTTCGAAAGAAGTGCTGGTTCGACCCCGGCATGGGGCACCACGTCTCTGTTTGGCTTTTCCGAATTTTTTTTGGCGCTTAAGGGCGATGGGTGGATTCGCCAAGTCATTGAAATGAATCACGCAACAAGATGATGCGCGGAATAGGTCGATAAATACGGCATGTCGGCCCACTTGTTGCCAGGATTCCACTGACATATATTGATTCTAGGCCCTGCCTTCGATGAAGCCTTTAGTGCCACTAAAGGTATCAGTAGTCGTTGGTGGGGCCGTTCTTTTTCTTGCCGATAGCCTCATTAACCGTATGGGCGCGAGGTTTGAATTTCCAATGTCGGTAGGGATGATCCCATCTGTCAATGGCGCCATTTGGAGTGCCTGTAGACTCGCCGATATTGAAATTCGGGTAGACGTTTCTTATCCGCTTGTTGATGTGTTTATAAAGCTTTTCCTTTGCGATCGTTCGCTTGCCGCGACGACGCTGGCCTTCCGGCTTTGCCAAATGAAGATCGTTGAGACGGAAATACATGCTGCCAAGCACGATATCGAGACCTTGCAGAATTGAATGCTCTTTAGAATCGACGTCTGCTATTTGATCGCGGACTACGGTAACGCGTGCCTCACGAAAAAGCTTGCGATCCGATAAGGAAGCGACCTCATCTCGGAACCTTGCGACCTTCTCCTTAGAATGTGGAATTTGATCAAGCAGCATGGACACGAAAACGCGATCGAGTTTGTAAGGGTTACAGTGCCCTAGACCAAAGGCGTGCTTGAGCATCTGGTAGTATAGCAAGAAATACTGATTCTCTTTCTGCTCGTCCGACAAAGTGCTCGCAACGAACCTGTTGTGAGTGAACATTATCCGGACCTTAACCAGACCAGCTTCGATAAGGTCAAAAAACGTATCTACAAATTCCTTGTATTTCTCAAGATAGTTTTCGGTTACCTTGGTCCATTTAAGCTCATCGAATAGATGGAGCTCTGCTTTTTTATCTTGCAGAATTTTTTCGATCGCTTCTCGATCCTCTGCTCTTACGATCGCTCCACCGTAGAAATTGGAGTAATACTTTCCCTTTTTCGCGGACTCATCACAGTATAAGATGTAATTTCGCTTTGCCATAAAGAGGCGCTCTCAAAGAATCACAGGCTGGATAGATAAACCCTGTTCAGTCCTGTGATCAAACGCGCGTCTTGCTAAATCCCCTTATTCACAACGCCTGATCCCAAAATTCAGGTCACAGCATCTCAGAAAAAGTCGTGGCGTTGAACCTGTCAGCGACCATGCGCCGGAATTCATCCGAGGTGAAATATGTTCCTAAAAACACTTCAGGCTCTTCCAATCTCCCGCGTCAATGGCCGTTTTGGCCTCCGGCAACCCGAAGGAGCGAATTCAAAGCCTTGGCCATAAGGAGGCGTTAAAATTTGCTACCCCCAAAAGGTGCGGCCGGTTGTGCAGATTCGTCACTGAATTCGAAGGCATACAAACGGGAGGCGGACGCGTAGGACGTTGAAAACATTGCGATGTTTTACAACGGCGTGGGGCATAGCTCCTCAGCAAAGCAGCTCTCAGCGCTCTCCTGACCTACTTGTTCTTCAGCAGCCACATCTTGCCGGCCATGGTGATGCCGTAGACGTCCTTGGCGGCGTCGGCGTCGAGGTTGCGGCGTTCGATGAGGCCGGAGTTGCTCAGTTCCTCGATGGACTTGGGCGTCACGGACTTGATCTTCTGCGGGCGCTCTTTCCACCGGTCGTTCTTCGCGTAGGTCACGGTGGCATTCTCATGCGTCCACTTGTTGGTGGGCTGAGGATGGAGGTCGCCGTCCTTTGCAAGCTTCAGCGCAGAGATGAGGGCGGGTGTAAGTTCGGTCATAATTGTAAAAGGCCTGTTCTAAGTTTCCGAGGGGCCCTTAGCACACATTTGCGGCAGCACCTCAAAAAAGCGGCCGGATTTGCATTTTCTGCGTGAATGCGCGGCAGATCCATCACAGCGGCGCCCGCTGGAGGCCGCCTGCTAGTGGATCAGCTGCAGCCTGATCTCTTCCTTCGCCGCAAACGACCGGCATTCCGCCAGGTCGTCGCCGACGAAGATCACGTCTCCGTCCTCGTCGAACACGCCCCAGCACGCCTCGTCTTCGAGCAGGACCTCGCGGACATAGCCGAACTCGACGGTATCCTCGGAATAGTAGGTGGCTGACGCAGCAACAGTTCCTAATTCTCGCATGGAAATCTCCAATGAGATGGCATCGACTGTTTTAGTGCGCACTCATATTGCGTCCCGAAACTGGCTTCAGGCTGTTGCAACTTTTGCGGATTATCTGCGGGAAGCGCTGCGGCGCCTCAAATCAAGTGTTTAATTCTGCTCATCCTTCGTTCTAAAGTGGCGCCGCATTCAACACCGAGGGAAAGACGTGCATCAGGAAGCAACCCTTATCGCGACGGTGGCCGTAAGCTTCGTCTTTGCAGCGGTGCTCGGCTATGTGGCGGACAGGCTGCGGCTGCCGCCGCTGGTCGGCTATCTGATGGCCGGCATCCTGATGGGTCCCTTCACGCCGGGTTTCATCGCCGATACCGGGCTTGCAAGCCAGCTCGCGGAAATGGGCGTCATCCTGCTGATGTTCGGCGTCGGCCTGCATTTCTCGGCCGGCGACCTCCTGGCCGTCAAGGGCATCGCCATTCCGGGCGCCGTACTGCAGATCGTCATCGCGACACTGCTTGGCGTCGCGCTCTGCTCCTTCTGGGGCTGGGGTCTCGGTGCCGGTATCGTCTTCGGGCTCAGCCTCTCGGTTGCCAGTACGGTGGTTCTCTTGAAGGCGCTGGAGGAGCGAAATCTCGTCAATTCCGCCAGCGGCCGCGTGGCGATCGGCTGGCTGATTGTCGAAGATCTGGCCATGGTTCTGGCGCTCGTGCTGCTGCCGGCCCTTGCCGAACTGCTCGGCGGCCACGCAAGCGATGCGCTCGCCCATGGCGGCGGCCTGCCGCTGCCCTTGACCATCGGCCTGACGCTGCTCAAGGTCGGCGCCTTCGCGGTCATGGCCGTCGTGCTCGGCCCCAAGGTGGTTCCCTGGCTTTTGACTCTGGTGGCGCGCACCGGTTCGCGCGAACTCTTCACGCTTGCGGTTCTGGCGATCGCCCTCGGCATCGCCTTCGGCTCGGCCGCCATCTTCGGCGTATCCTTCGCACTCGGCGCCTTCTTCGCCGGCGTCGTCATGAGTGAATCCAATCTCAGCCATCGCGCCGCCGCCGATTCCCTCCCGCTGCAGAACGCCTTCTCGGTGCTGTTCTTCGTCTCCGTCGGCATGCTCTTCAATCCAGCGGTTCTGGTGAAGGAACCGATGGCCGTATTCTGCGCGCTGATGCTGATCATCGTCGGCAAGGCGATCATCTCTTTCGGCGTCGTGCTTCTGCTGCGCTATCCCGTCGGCATGGGCCTGACGGTCGCTGGCGGTCTTGCGCAGATCGGCGAATTCTCCTTCATCCTCGCCGGTCTTGGCGTTTCACTCGGCCTGATGCCGCAGGAGGGCCAGGACCTGATCCTCGCCGCCGCCATCCTGTCGATCACCCTCAATCCGCTGGTCTGCTTCGCAGCCGAGGTCGCGCATAAGAAGGTGCACAAGAAATGGCCGCACCTTTACGACGGCTACGGCCGCAAGCGTCTCGACATCCTGGGCCGCGAACTCGAAAAGAACCGGCTTCTCAGCGAAGAGCGCGAGCGCGAGCATCAGCTGGAAATGCAGAAGCTGGTCGAAACCTTCCCGCTCTTTGCCGAGGTCGATGAGCATTCGCAGGAGGAACTGCTGCTGCTCTTCCGGCCGAAATCGGCTCTCCCCGGCGAACGTGTGGTGCGCAAGGGCGACCGCGGCGACGGTATGTATTTCATCTCGTCCGGCGCCGTCGAAGTCCGCGTCAATGGCGGGCCGGTGGCCCTGGAAGCAGGTGCATTCTTCGGCGAAATGGCCTTGCTCTCAGGCGGGCGCAGGACGGCCGATGTCATCGCCATCGACTTCTGCCAGTTCCTGGTTCTTGAACGGCGCGACTTCAACATGTTCTCGGCCCGCCACCCGGCACTCCGCGCTGCCGTCAGCGAAATGGCGCGTGAGCGCACGGAGATGAACGTGATGCGCGCCAAGCGCGCCAAACAGGCCGAACAACACGAGCCCTCGACGGAAAGCTGACGGCGCAAGATCACGAAAAATTTCCACGCCGGCGCCGCTATCATTGCCATAGTCGGCATTTACAGCGCCGGACCGGCCCCCTAATGCTTTTGCACCGCAGCACGAAAGGAATGGAATGCTCCGCAGACTTTACGACTGGACCATGTCTCTCGCCGCCCGCAAGTCGGCCGAAGTCTGGCTCGCCGTTATCGCCTTCGTCGAAAGCTCCGTCTTTCTCGTTCCGGCCGACGTGCTCTACCTGCCGATGGCCCTTGCCAAGCCCGAGCGCGCCTATCGCTACGCGCTGGTGGCGACGGTCGCCTCCGTTCTCGGTGGTATCGCCGGCTGGGCCCTCGGCTACTATGCCTATGATGCTATCGCCCGCCCCGTTCTGGAATTCTACGGCAAGCTCGACGCCTTCGAGCAGCTGAGGGTCTATATCCACGACGAGTGGGAAATCCTGCTGCTGCTTCTGGTAACGTCGGGTCTCGCGCATCTGCCGCCGATCAAGGTGGTCACCATTCTCGCCGGCGTCATCCACATGAACCTCGGCTTCTTCGTCATCTCGGCGATCATTGCCCGCGGCGCGCGCTTCTTCTTCCTCGCCTGGCTGCTGCGCCGCTATGGCGAGCCGATCCGCGATTTCATCGAGAAGCGCCTCGGCCAGCTGGCGGCGATTGCCGCAGTCGTGCTGATCGCGCTCGGCGTCGCCTACAAGTTAATTGCCCACTGAGACCAACTCGCGGAGTTCCGCCATGACTGCCATTGCCTCGCCCCTCACCCGTCCGGTCCTCGTCTATTCGCTGGTCCTGGCTGTAGCCATGGCTGCCGTCGTCGGCACCGCGCTCGGTTTTCAGTATATCGGCGGCTACATTCCCTGCGAGCTCTGCCTGATGCAGCGCCAGCCCTACTATTATGCCATTCCGATCGCCCTGCTCGGCGCTTTCGGTTCGCTTTTCCGCCTGCCCAACTGGATGTGCCGCGCGCTGCTTCTTGCCGCCGGCATGCTGATGGTCGTCGGCGCCGGCATGGGCGTCTATCACTCCGGCGTCGAATGGCACTTCTGGGCTGGCCCGACCGCCTGCTCGACCACGGCCGGCAGCATGACCGAGAATGCCGGCGATCTCCTGACTCAGCTCAACACCATCAAGGGTCCGTCCTGCACCGACGCAGCGCTGCGCGTGCTCGGCCTGTCCTTTGCGGGCTGGAACGTGATTGCAAGCCTCGTGCTCGCGGCCTTCGCCTTTATCGGCGTCCGCAAGTCGGCCTGAAGATGGCTGCAGCCGTCAGGGCTGCAGTTCGCTATCCCAGTAGAGATAGTCGAGCCAGCTGTCATGCAGATAGTTCGGCGGAAAGAGCCGGCCGTTATTGTGCAGGTCCTGCACTGTCGGCTGATACGGCTTTTGATGCGGGAACATGCCTGCCTGCTTCGGTAGCTTGCTGCCCTTCCTGAGATTGCAGGGGGAGCAGGCCGCCACGACATTCTCCCAGGTCGTCTCGCCGCCATGAGCGCGCGGGATGACGTGGTCGAAGGTCAGGTCGTTGTGATCGCCGCAATACTGGCACTCGAACTTGTCGCGAAGGAACACGTTGAAGCGCGTGAAGGCGGGATTACGGGACGGCTGAACGTAGGTCTTGAGGCAAACGACACTGGGAAGCCGCATCGAAAAGCTCGGAGAAGACACCGAGTGTTCGTACTCTGCGATGATATTCACACGGTCAAGGAAGACCGCCTTGATCGCGTCCTGCCAGGACCAGAGCGACAAGGGATAATAACTCAAAGGCCTGTAGTCAGCGTTCAGGACGAGCGCCGGCAGGGCCTGGGGGGAGACTGCAATCGTCAAGGGACTCTCCTGATCGATTCGGCATCTGCATCCTTATATTAGGCCGGTTGTGACAGCCTTGTGAAGTCCAATAAATTCAGTCAATAACGGCAATTCGATGAGTGTTGCAGATCAGGCGACCGGCACGAGCCCGCGACCGAGTTTCTTGGCATAGTAAGCCCAGAAAAGCCTTGCAGCGACGGACCTCCAGGGCGACCACGCTTCCGCCATCGCAGCCAGCGCTTTCGCCGGTGGCCGTTGAGCGAGACCGAATGCCGCGGCCACGGCATTCTGCAGCGCCACATCGCCGGACGGAAAAATATCCGCATGGCCGCAGCAGAACATCAGATAGACCTCCGCCGTCCAGGGGCCGACACCATTCAGCGCCGTCAAAGCTTGCAGCGCTTCGCTGGGCGGCAGCACCGAAAGCGCGGTAAGATCGAGATGACCGGCAGCGACGGCGTTGGCGATCCCCGAAAGGGTCGTGGCCTTGGCCCGGGAGAGCCCGAACTCCCGCCACGCCTCGTCATGCAGCATCACATAAGTCTCGGCGGTCAGCTCGCCATCGGCAGGCAGCATCCGCCGCCAGATCGCCTCGGCGCTCGCTCGCGACACCATCTGCGAGACGATGATATGCGCCAGTCCGGCAAATCCCGGCTCGCGCAGCCGCAGAGGCAGCGGTCCGGCATCGGCGGCGACGATGGAAAGGCGCGGGTCCAGGCGCAGCAGTTCCGATAGTCCCTGCTCGACATCGCCTTCGTTTCGAATGATCTGCACGTCGCCTCGCGGTGGTTTCGAATCCGTGGCAGAAGAAAGCATGACCACGACTCAGCGTCAAAAGCCCATCTTCCGTTTTGCCCCAAGCCCGAACGGGCCGCTGCATCTCGGCCACGCGCTGTCCGCCTTCATCAATCACGACATGGCAAAAGCTTCGGGCGGCCGTTTGCTGCTGCGCATAGAAGACATCGACCTGACGCGCTGCACACCCGATTTCGAGACCGGCATCTATCGGGATATGGACTGGCTTGAAATCGACTGGGAAAAACCGGCCCGCCGCCAGTCGGAACATTTCGGCGAGTACCAGGCAACCCTTCAGACATTGATCGAGCGCGGCCTCGTCTATCCGTCCTTCATGACCCGCGGCGAGGTGAAGGCCGAGGTTACGGCATTCGAGGCCAATGGCGGCAGCTGGCCACGCGATCCCGACGGCTCGCCGCATTATCCCCCACGTGACCGGGGGCTGACGCAGGACGAGCGCGAGGAACGGCTGAGATCAGGCGCCAAACATGCCTGGCGCCTCGATACAAGGCGTGCGCTCGATGAGGTTGGCGCCAAGCTCGATTGGACAGAAACCGGCGATGGCGAGACCGGCACGATCAAGGCAGATCCGGCAGCATGGGGAGACGTGATCCTGTCGCGCTCAGATGCGCCTTCGAGCTATCACCTGTCGGTCGTCCTCGACGACTCCCTGCAGGGCATCACGCATGTCGTGCGCGGCATGGACCTTTTCCACGCGACCTCGGTCCACCGACTATTGCAGTCCCTGCTCGGGCTTCCCGCACCGATCTATCATCACCACCGGCTGATCACCGATGCTTCAGGCCGCAAGCTGTCCAAGAGCGAGGGCGATACAGGGCTGGCGGAACTGCGGGCCAAAGGCCTCTCAGTGGCCGGCGTCAGGCAGCTTGTCGGTCTCTGAGCGCTTGTGACCGTTGCCGCTCAGGAAATTGCGCTTGAAGATCGCTCGCACGCGGAATTTCAACAGCGCCGCATTGAGTTCCGCACCGATGATGAAGATCACGCCCACCATATAGAGGAAGATCAGCACCACCATGACCGAGGCCAGACCCGCATAGGTCGCGGTGTAGTTGGCGAATGTGGCGAGGTAATAGGCAAAGATCAGCGCTCCCGCCAACCAGAGCAAGAGCGTCAGCAGCACCCCGGGGATGACGTCGAAGACCTTCCGGCGCCCTGCCGGCAGCCAGAGATGGACCACAAGCAGCCCGAGCGTCAGCATCACCAGCGTTCCGTAGATACGCCAGCTGAAGACGATCTCCAGCGTATCGACGATGACAGGCAGCCACTGGCGGATCGTATCCGGCACCCACTCGAACGTATCGTTGTGCAGCAGCCATTCGCGGGCATAGTTCAGCCCGACCGGAACGGCGACCAGCAGAATGCTGATCGCGGCGAAGATGATCACGGCGACCAACACATATCCAAGACTGGCGAGGCGGGTGAAATACCAGGGCCGCGTCTCCTGAACCCGGTAGGCGCGGTTGAGCGAAATGCGCAAAGCCTCGACGCCGTTGGAGGCGAAATAGGCCGCTGCCAGCACCGAGATCGTCAGCAGTCCACCGCGCGGGATGGTCAGAACCTGCACGACCTGATCAGCCAGCGGTTTGGCGATCGCTTCCGGCCAGGTATCGAAGATGATGTGGATCGCCGTCATCGAAAACTGATCGGCGCCGAGGAAGTTCGCGAGCGCCGTTCCGAAGATCAGGAAGGGGAAGACGGCAAGCAGCGTCGACAGCGCCACGTGGCTCGCCATGGCGAAGCCGTCGTCCTCGATGAGATGGCAGATCGCATCATAGACCACCTCATAGAGCGTGCGCAGTATCTTCGGCATTCCATCTCCGGCTCTGACGATTGTAACCTCGGTGCGAATATGGGAAACGAGTCCCAGTTTGTACAGGAATCATTGAATGGCTGAACCGCGCACAATCATCGTTACCGGATGCTCGTCCGGTATCGGTGCCTATTGCGCACGCGCCCTCAAGGCCGATGGCTGGAGGGTCTTCGCCACTGTACGGAAACAGGAAGATCTCGGATCGCTTGAGGCCGATGGCATCGAAGCCTTCCGCATGGATTATGCCAATAGCGATTCCATCGCCGATTTCATGCGCGAGGTGGAAGCTCTGTCCGGCGGGCGGATCGATGCGCTCTTCAACAACGGCGCCTACGGCCAGCCCGGCGCCGTCGAAGACCTGACGACCGACGTGCTGCGCGAGCAGTTCGAGACAAATTTCTTCGGCTGGCACGACCTGACGCGCCGCGTGCTGCCGCTGATGCGCAGGCACGGAAGCGGCCGGATCGTCCAGTGCTCTTCCATCCTCGGCGTCGTGCCCTATCGTTACCGGGGAGCCTATACCGCGTCGAAGTTCGCGCTCGAAGGCCTGAGCGTCACCCTCAGGATGGAGCTGCAGGGCAGCGGCATCCATGTGAGCCTCATCGAACCGGGGCCGATCGCCTCCCGCTTCACGGCCAACGCGCTCGCCAAGATCAACGAACACATCGATGTGCGCGGCTCCGTGCATGCGGCAGATTATCGCCGCCAGCTCGCCCGGCTTGACGGCAGCGGTCCGGTCAGCCGACATAAACTACAACCGGATGCGGTCTATGCGGTGCTGAAACACGCATTGAACTCGAAAAATCCGAAGCCACATTATCCTGTAACGGTTCCGGCAAAGCAGGGCATGATGCTGAAGAGGCTGCTGCCTGCAGATCTCTTCTATCGCCTGATGCGCTGGACCGACTGACCAAGAAAGCCGAATGCCATGTCCACGGCCACTTACATTCTCGCCATCATCGTCATGGGCCTCGTCGCCCTGGTGCTGATCCGCGGCCTCTTCAACATGATGAAGGGTGGCGATTCCAACCTGTCGAACAAGCTGATGCAGCTGCGCGTGCTCTTGCAGGCGATCGCCGTCATCCTGATCATGCTGACGCTGTGGCTGACCGGCGGCGGCCGCCCGACCTGACGCATTGATAACCGGGGGATCGATTGGTCAAGCTCAACAAGATCTACACCAAGACAGGCGACGACGGCACGACCGCGCTCGTTTCCGGTCCCCGGCGGCAGAAGCATGATCTGCGTGTCGAGGCCTACGGCACGATCGACGAGACCAATTCGGCGATCGGCATTGTGAGGCTGCACACTGCCGACCTGGCCGAGCTCGACCGGATGCTGATGCTGATCCAGAACGACCTCTTCGATCTCGGCGCCGATCTTGCAACGCCCGATACCGGCAAGCCGCTCGACTACGAGCCACTGCGCATCGTCGCCGCACAGGTGACGCGCCTGGAAGGCGATATCGACACGCTGAATGCCGATCTCGAGCCGCTGAAATCCTTCGTCCTCCCGGCCGGCTCCCCGGCATCCGCGCATCTCCACCTCGCACGCACTATCTCCCGGCGGGCAGAGCGTCTGATGGTGGCGCTGTCGCGCACCGAAGGCGAGATCGTCGGCGCCGAGGCGCTGAAATACGTGAACCGCCTTTCGGATTTCCTCTTCGTCGCCGCCCGTCATGCCAATGACCGGGGCCGCGCGGATGTGCTTTGGGTTCCCGGAAAAAACAGATAGGGTCCGGCATCGACATAGCCGGGGGCGGCCTTCCATGTTCATTCCGCTGCATGATGCCAACACGCTGAAGCACATCAAGGTTCAGTGGGTTACCCTTGGGCTAATTGCCGCCAATGTCGCGATCTGGTTGTTCACCGGCTTTGCCGCACCCGATCTGGCCAAGGCGGCGACCGTCGGCCTCGGCTATATCCCCGCCGTCGCCTTCGACCATGCGATCCTGCCGCCGGAACTGGAACTCGTTCCGGAGCCGCTGACCTATATCAGCTACGCATTCCTGCATGGCAGCTTCTGGCATCTGGCAGGCAACATGATCTTCCTCTGGGTCTTCGGCGATAATGTCGAGGATGCGATGGGGCACATCCGCTTCATGATCTTCTATCTTGCCTGCGCCGCATTCGGCGCGCTTTGCCACGGCCTGCTGGCAACGGAGTCCCAGGCTCCGCTGATCGGCGCGTCCGGTGCCATATCCGGCGTTGTCGCAGCCTATCTTGTGCTGCACCCGCGGGTAAAAGTCTGGGTTCTCGTCTTCTTCCGCGTGCCCCTGCCTCTCCCGGCCTTCATTCCGCTGCTATTGTGGATCGGCCAACAATTTTTCATGCTCGTCATAAACCGCGATGGCGATGTCTCCTGGGGTGCCCATGTCGGCGGCATCATCGCCGGCGCCGTCCTCATCGTCTTCTTCCGCCAGCGCGGTGTTCCGCTTTTCGACCGGGAGATCGTCACGCCCCGCGCCGTTCGCAGCACGCCCGCAATCCGGCGCACGGTGGCGACCGAAGACGGTACCTCCTGAGCCCACAGCCACAATATTGACGTTCACGTAAACGTAATATATTTCCCTTCTCCAATTTGTCTGTCTGCGACTGGCAAGCGTTGTGTTTGGAGGAAAAACGCGTATCCATGTCGCCATTCGACAATCGGAGCAGCGCCGAAGCGCGCATTTTCTTGGCGAAAGAGTTGAAGGAAGGACCCCATGAAAATTCTCGTCCCAGTGAAGCGGGTGGTTGATTACAACGTGAAGATCCGCGTCAAGCCTGACGGTACGGGTGTTGAGCTCGCCAACGTCAAGATGTCGATGAACCCGTTCGATGAGATCTCGGTCGAAGAGGCTCTGCGCCTGAAGGAAGCCGGCAAGGCTGAAGAAGTGGTGGTCGCCTCGATCGGTCCGGCCAAGGCCGAGGAAACGCTACGCACCGCGCTCGCCATGGGCGCCGATCGCGCCGTCCTCGTCGAAACCGACGATGCCGTCGAGCCGCTCGCCGTCGCCAAGATCCTGAAGGGCGTTGCCGATGCTGAAAAGCCCGGCCTGATCATCGTCGGCAAGCAGGCAATCGATGACGACTCGAACCAGACCGGCCAGATGCTCGCCGCCCTCCTCGGCACCGCCCAGGCAACCTTCGCCTCGAAGATCGAGATCGGCGACGGCAAGGCAACCGTGACCCGCGAAGTCGACGGCGGCCTGCAGACGATCGACGTCAAGCTCCCGGCTGTCGTCACCACCGACCTTCGCCTCAACGAGCCGCGCTATGCCTCGCTGCCGAACATCATGAAGGCGAAGAAGAAGCCGCTCGACAAGAAGAGCCCGGCTGACTTCGGCGTCTCCACCGAGCCGCGCCTCAAGGTGCTGAAGACTGAAGAGCCGTCCGGCCGCAAGGCAGGCGTCAAGGTCAAGTCGGTTGCCGAGCTCGTCGAAAAGCTCAAGACCGAAGCCGGCGTCCTCTAAGGTTCGAGAAAGGATTTACGACCATGGCCATTCTTCTTCTGGCTGACCACGACAACGCAACCCTTTCCGACCAGACCGGCAAGGCACTGACGGCCGCCTCCAAGATCGGTGGCGACGTCCATGTGCTGGTCGCCGGCAAGGGCGCCAAGGCTGCTGCCGATGCGGCTGCCAAGCTCGCAGGCGTCTCCAAGGTTCTGCTCGCCGAAAGCGACGAACTCGCCAACAATCTGGCAGAGCCGCTCTCCGACCTGATCGTTTCGCTCGCAGGCAGCTACGACACGATCATCGCGGCTGCGACCTCGACCGGCAAGAACGTGCTGCCGCGCGTCGCCGCTCTGCTCGATGTCGCACAGATCTCCGAGATCATCGAAGTCGTCTCCGCCGACACCTTCAAGCGCCCGATCTATGCTGGTAACGCCATCCAAACCGTACAGGCGACCGACGCCAAGAAGGTCATCACGGTGCGCACCGCTTCCTTCGCTGCCGCAGCAGAAGGCGGCTCGGCTTCGGTCGATGCCATCCCGGCCGTTTCCGATCCGGGTCTCTCGACCTTCGTCAAGGACGCGCTCTCGGCCTCCGACCGTCCGGAACTCACATCCGCCAAGATCATCATCTCCGGCGGCCGTGCGCTCGGTTCTGCCGAGAAGTTCCAGGAAGTCATCCTGCCCGTCGCCGACAAGCTCGGTGCTGCCGTCGGCGCCTCGCGCGCTGCCGTCGATGCAGGCTACGCGCCGAACGACTGGCAGGTCGGACAGACCGGCAAGGTCGTCGCTCCGCAGCTCTACATCGCCTGCGGCATCTCGGGTGCGATCCAGCATCTCGCCGGCATGAAGGATTCGAAGGTCATCGTCGCCATCAACAAGGACGAGGAAGCGCCGATCTTCCAGGTCGCCGACTACGGCCTCGTCGGCGATCTCTTCGAGATACTGCCCGAGCTGCAGAAAGCTCTCTGAGCGGGCAGATTGCCGGTTTTTCGCACTTGCGAATGACTGGAAAATTATCTTTTATGGCGCTACTACTGCTGCCGGGCGATCACTTTGCCCGGCAATTTCATTAGAAAATACGGCAGCGCTTTCGGGGGTGACTGCTGCGGGGGTTTGGAGATGAACGCGGTGTTGAAGACGATCGGTATTGTCGGTGCGGGCCAGATGGGTTGCGGCATCGCGCATGTTTCGGCTGCCGCAGGCTACAAGGTCCATATCTACGACCTCAGCCAGGAGCGGATCGAATCGGGCCTGGCAACCATCAACGGCAATCTGGCCCGTCAGGTGACGAGCGGCAAGATGACCGAGGAGGAGCGCAAGTCGATCCTCGCGCTGATCTCCGGCTCCGCCAATCTCAACGATCTCGCGCCCTCCGACCTCGTGATCGAGGCCGCGACCGAGGAAGAGGCCGTCAAGCGCAAGATCTACGCGCAGGTCTGTCCGGTCCTGAAGCCGGAAGCGCTTCTTGCCACCAACACCTCGTCGCTGTCGATCACCCGCCTTGCATCGGCAACCGACCGCCCCGAGCATTTCATGGGCATCCATTTCATGAATCCGGTCCCGGTCATGAAGCTGGTCGAACTGGTGCGCGGCATCGCCACAGACGAGACCACTTTTGCGACCGCCAAGGCCTTCGTGGCCTCGCTCGAAAAGACAGTCACGGTCGCCGAAGACTTCCCGGCCTTCATCGTCAACCGCATCCTGCTGCCGATGATCAACGAAGCGATCTATACGCTTTACGAAGGCGTCGGCACCGTCGACGCGATCGATACCGCCATGAAGCTCGGCGCCAATCATCCGATGGGCCCGCTGCAGCTTGCCGATTTCATCGGCCTCGACACCTGCCTGTCGATCATGCAGGTCCTGCATGACGGCCTGGCGGATTCGAAATACCGCCCCTGCCCGCTGCTGGTGAAATATGTCGAAGCCGGCTGGCTCGGCCGCAAGTCCGGCCGCGGCTTCTACGATTACCGCGGCGAGGTTCCGGTTCCGACCCGCTGACCGGCCTTACAGGCCGATCGCACCCCTGATCAGCGCCTTGGCGTCTTCGCTGTCCCAGGCAGCCGGACCGTTCATCGCCGAGATCAGGCATCCCTTGTCGTCGAGCAAGAGCGTGACCGGCAGACCGAAGGCCAGGCCTTCCTTCTTCAGATTGTTGAACACGCCGATCGTGTTGTCGCGATAGAGCTTCAGGGAATCGACGCCGGTTTCGCTGAGAAACGCCTTCGGCTTCTCGTCGTCGCCCGTATCGATATTGACGGCGACGACCTGGAACTTGTCGCTACCCATATCCTTCTCCAGCGCATTCAGCGCCGGCATCTCTTCGCGGCAGGGCACGCACCATGTGGCCCAGAGATTGAGAAGCACGGTCTTGCCGGCAAAACTGTCGAGCGTCACCGGCTTGTTGTCGGCATCGTTGAAGGCAACCGTAGTCAGCTTGCGCGGCTCGTTGGCGGCAACCATGGCGGCAACTTGCCCCTTGGCGAGGGGGGTGATCTTCTGCGCCAGATCCTTCGCAGCAGCGCATTGGCCGGACGCCGTTTCGCCGCCGCCATTGCCAGACCCCGTCTCCTTAATGTAAACCGCTGCCGCACCGGCAATTATGCCTGCAACGGCGGCTATCGAGATCAATTTCAGGGATGGCAGCCCAAGCGGCTTTCTTGTCGTCATTTCATTCTCCAGGACATGCATCCTCAAGGCAGGCAGCTTCGATGGCCGACGGCAACACGGACACCAAATCCTCCAACCAGATGTGGGGCGGGCGTTTCGCTTCTGGCCCCGATGCGATCATGGAGGAGATAAATGCCTCGATCGGTTTCGACAAGAAGCTATTCGCTCAGGATATCCGCGGGTCGATCGCCCACGCGACAATGCTTGCCCATCAGGGCATCATTTCCGGCGACGATAAGGACAAGATCGTTCACGGGCTAAACACGATCCTGTCAGAGATCGAAAGCGGCAATTTCGAATTTTCGCGCCAGCTCGAAGACATTCACATGAATGTCGAGGCGCGCCTCGCAACGCTGATCGGTCCGGCCGCCGGCCGCCTGCACACCGCCCGCTCGCGCAACGACCAGGTGGCGCTCGACTTCCGCCTCTGGGTGAAGGAAGAGCTGCAGAAGACCGAGGCGATGCTGACGAGCCTGATCGCCGCCTTCCTCGACCGCGCCGAAGAGCACGCCGAGAGCGTCATGCCGGGCTTCACCCATCTGCAGACCGCCCAGCCCGTCACCTTCGGCCATCATTGCATGGCCTATGTCGAAATGTTCGGCCGCGACCGCTCGCGCGTGCGCCACGCCATCGAGCATCTCGACGAGAGCCCGATCGGTGCCGCTGCCCTTGCTGGCACCGGCTACCCGATCGACCGCCACATGACCGCGAAGGCCCTCGGCTTCCGCGAGCCGACCCGCAACTCGATCGACACCGTCTCTGACCGTGACTTCGCCATCGAATTCCTGTCGATCGCCGCGATCTGCGGCATGCACCTGTCGCGTCTCGCCGAAGAGATCGTCATCTGGTCGACGCCGCAGTTCGGCTTCGTGCGCCTGTCGGACGCCTTCTCGACCGGCTCCTCGATCATGCCGCAGAAGAAGAACCCTGACGCTGCCGAGCTCGTGCGCGCCAAGACCGGCCGCATCAACGGCTCGCTGGTCGCGCTGCTGACGATCATGAAGGGCCTGCCGCTCGCTTATTCGAAGGACATGCAGGAAGACAAGGAACAGGTCTTCGACGCCGCCGAAAGCCTGGAACTGGCAATTGCCGCGATGACCGGCATGGTCCGCGACATGACCATCAACACCGCGCGCATGAAGGCGGCGGCCGGTTCCGGTTACTCGACCGCCACCGATCTGGCCGACTGGCTGGTGCGCGAAGCCGGCCTTCCCTTCCGCGACGCCCACCACGTTACCGGCCGCGCTGTCGCGCTTGCCGAAAGCAAGGGCTGCGATCTGGCGGAGCTTCCGCTCGCCGACCTGCAGGCGATCAACTCCGCCATCACCGACGCCGTCTACAGCGTCCTGACGGTGGAAGCATCGGTTGCAAGCCGCAAGAGCTTCGGCGGCACGGCGCCCTCGGAAGTGCGCAAGCAGATCGCCTACTGGCGCGGCCGCAACTGAGTTCCGGCCGCCGCTATCAGCGCAACAATCAGGGTGCACAAGCTGGACAAACTTCGCTATGAAGGTGTCCAACAGCGCCGCTCCAAGAGGAATCCCATGCAGACCAGCTTGCCGCACCTCATCCGCCTGACGGTCGTTTTCGCCGTCATCGGCCTTGCCGTTGCCGGATGCGGTCGCAAAGGTGATCTCGATCCGCCGAGCGCGATGGCAACGAAGGGTGGCGATTCCTCCAAGCCGACGAAACAGCCGGGTGTCGCAGACAAGCCTTTCCTTCTCGATCCCCTGCTCTGATAGGCTAAAGCCGTGAACCATTTCGAGTACCGCGACGGCATCCTCTACGCCGAGAACGTTCCCGTTCCCGACATCGCCAAGGCCGTTGGCACCCCCTTCTACTGCTATTCCACCGCGACGCTGGAGCGCCACTACCGCGTCTTCGCGGAAGCCTTCAACGACGTCGACTCCATGGTCTGCTACGCCATGAAGGCGAACTCGAACCAGGCGGTGCTGAAAACCCTGGGCAAGCTCGGCGCCGGTATTGACGTCGTTTCCGAAGGCGAGCTGCGCCGCGCGCTGGCCGCCGGCATCCCGGCAAGCCGCATCATGTTCTCCGGCGTCGGCAAGACGCCGCACGAAATGGATTTTGGGCTCGAAGCCGGGATCTACTGCTTTAACGTCGAGTCCGAACCGGAACTCGAGATCCTCAACCAGCGCGCCGTCAAGGCAGGCAAAAAGGCTCCCGTTTCCTTCCGCATCAATCCGGATGTCGATGCCAAGACGCATTCGAAGATTTCGACCGGCAAGAAGGAAAACAAGTTCGGCATTTCATGGGAACGCGCCCGCGCCGTCTATGCGCGCGCCGCCACCCTGCCGGGCATCGAGGTTACCGGCATCGACATGCATATCGGCAGCCAGATCACCGAGCTGCAGCCTTTCGACGACGCCTTCAAGCTGTTGCGCGATCTCGTCGATACGCTGCGCGGCGATGGCCACGACATCCATCACGTCGATATCGGCGGTGGCCTCGGAATCCCCTACAAGGACGACAACAACCCGCCGCCGCTTCCCGACGCCTATGCGGCGATCGTCAAGAACCAGCTGCGCAGCCTCAACTGCAAGATCGTGACCGAGCCCGGCCGCCTCATCGTCGGCAATGCCGGTATCCTGGTGACCGAAGTCCTCTATGTGAAGGATGGCGGCGAGAAGACCTTCGTCATCGTCGATGGCGCGATGAACGACCTGATCCGCCCGACGCTTTACGAAGCCTATCACGAGATCAAGCCGGTGGTGATTTCGGCCGCCAACGCGCCGCGCATCAAGGCCGATATCGTCGGCCCGGTCTGCGAAACCGGCGACTATCTGGCGCTCGATCGCGAGATGGCGATGCCGAAGCCCGGCGACCTCTTCGCCGTGATGTCCGGCGGCGCCTATGGCGCGGTGCAGGCCGGCACGTATAACAGCCGCCTGCTGGTGCCCGAAGTCCTCGTCAAGGGCTCCGAGTTCCATGTCATCCGGCCGCGCCGGACCTACGAGGAGCTGATCGGCCTCGATTCCGTCCCGGCCTGGCTCGACTGACGGAAGCATCACTTTTTGGCGACTGGGCGTGAAAAACCGGCATTAACAGCCGGCCGCCCTCGCCTTCGCCACAAAGAGTGTTATCCTTTCAGCATGCGAGCGAATTGCTGAGCAATCGCCGGAAGCGCCCACTGTTACTCTAACACGCCATGGCGGAGACCGGATTGAAGAAGAGCCCAGGCAGGCAGGGACATGGTGCATTTGCCATCAGGCCATCTCTTGCGAGGCTGGTTGCGGTAAAGCGGCTCTTCGCGCGTGTCGTCCTCCTTTCCGAGCAAATCTTGCCGCCGCTGGTGCCGGTTCTTTCGGTCATCGCGCTTTATCTGGCTGCCTCCTGGTTCGGCCTTTTCCGCAGCGTCCCCGATATCGCCCGCATTCTGCTGCTGATCGCCTTCGCTGGAGCGCTGGTTGCCGCGCTGATCCCGTTCCGCCGCCTGCGCTGGCCGGATACGGCGGAAGCCGACCGCCTTCTCGAAGAGCGCAACGGCCTGCCGCACCAGCCGGTCACCGTGCAGGAAGACGAACCGGCCTTCGACACACCCTTCGCCCGTGCCCTCTGGCGCGAACACCAGACGCGCATGGCCGAGAAGATCGCGGCACTCGATGCCGGTTTCCCCCGCCCTGATATCGCCAAGCACGACCGCTTTGCCCTTCGCGCCATTCCGGCGCTGCTCGTCGTCATGGGCTTCGGCTATTCGCTGTCGACCAATGGCGGCTCGATCGCCGACGCCTTCCAGCCACCGGTCGAGCAGGGGGAAAGCAATCCGGCCGTGCGCATCGACGCCTGGGTCACGCCACCCTCCTATACCGGCCGTGCGCCCGTCTACCTCACGGCAACAGGCACCGAACAGGCGCCCATCAACGTCCCGCAATTCTCCAACCTGACGGTGCGCGTCAGCGGCGGCCAGGCCGACGAGAAGGTCGTCTTCAAGAAGGAGAACGGCGAGGCGAAAGAGATTGCCGCTGAAAAGCAGGCAAGCCAGCAGCCGCTTGGCGCGCCGCAGCAACCCCAACAGCCGCAGCCACAGCAGGCGGCAGCCGGCGAAACACCTGTTCCCGCAGCGCAGACGCACCTGATGAAGCTTGAGGAAAACGGCGCGCTGCAGGTGAATGGCCGAAGCTGGACCTTCAACGTCATCCCCGACAAGGCGCCCCAAATCGCCTTCGACGGCATCCCGAAGGCAACCGTCAACGGCGCGCTGGAGATCAAGTTCACCGCTAAGGACGATTACGGCATCCAGGAAGCCCATGCCGAAATCCTGCCGGTGGAGACCGATCCGTCAGCCAAGCCGCTCTACCCGCTTCCCGATTTCCGCCTCGAGATTCCGCGCCGCAACGCGCGCGACTCCAAGGGCGTCAGCAGCAAGAACCTGACCGAGCATCCTCTTGCCGGCAAGCGAGTCCGCGTTACGCTCGTTGCCAAGGATGGCGCCGGCCAGATCGGCCGCAGCCCGCCGCACGAGATGACACTGCCTGCCCGCCCGTTCAACGAGCCGCTGGCCGCAGCCGTTGCCGAGGAGCGCCAGGTCTTCGCGCTCGATACCCGCAAGATGCCCGAGGCGATCGCCCTCAACGAGGCGCTGACGATCCGCCCCGAAGAGACGATCCCGAAGCTCACCAACTATCTGCTGATCGAATCCGCATTGGCGCGTATGAAGCTCGCCAGGACCGACGAACAGCTGAAGGACACCGCCGACTATCTCTGGGACATCGCCCTCGGCATCGAGGATGGCGACCTGTCTCAGGCCGAGCGTAACCTGCGCAACGCCCAGCAGAACCTCGCCGACGCCCTGCAGCGCAATGCGCCCGACGCCGAGATCAAGAAGCTGATGGACGAGCTTCGCAAGGCGATGAACGACTACATGAAGGAGCTCGCTCAGCGCATGCAGAATGCGCCGATGACGCAGCCCAACCAGAATGCGCAGATGCTGCGGCAGCAGGATCTGGAGCGCATGATGGACCAGATCGAAAACCTCGCCCGCTCCGGCAACCGCGATGCGGCCCAGCAGATGCTGTCCGAACTGCAGCGGATGATGAATAACCTGCAGGCAGGCAGGCCGCAGCAGGGCCAGCAGCAGCAGGGCGACAACAGCCAGATGCGCCAGCAGATGGACAAGCTCGGCAAGATCTTGCGCGACCAGCAGCAGCTGATGGAACAGACCTTCAAGCTGGACCAGCAACTGCGCGACCGCATGCAGCGCGGCGATCCCGACATGGGCATGAACGATCCGCTGCTGGACAACATGATGCCCGGCCAGGACGGCGAGCGGCAGGATCAGGGCCAGCAGCAACAGCAGGGCCAGAACGGTCAGCAGGGCGACCAGCAGTCGAACGAAATGACCGAGCAGCAGCTGCGTGATGCGCTGAAGAAGCTGCGCGAGCAACAGGATGCGCTCGGCAAGCAGCTCGGCGAGCTGCAGAAGGGCCTCGGCGACATGGGCATGAAGCCCGGCCCGGGCTTCGGCCAGGCACAGCGCGAGATGGAAGGCGCCGGACGCGAACTCGGCCAGGGCCGCGGCGATACCGCCGTCCAGGGCCAGGGCCGCGCGCTGGAAGCCCTGCGCCAGGGCGCCCGCGACATGATGAGCCAGATGATGCAGGCACAACAGGGTCAGCAGGGTCAACAGGGACCGAACGGCCAGGTTGGCCAGGGTGACCAGAACGGCCGCGATCCGCTCGGCCGTCCGCGCCGCGCGGATGGCCCCGATTTCGGCGACACCGTCAAGGTTCCTGACGAGATCGACGTCCAGCGCGCCCGCGAGATCCTCGATGCCATCCGCGAGAAGCTCGGCAACAACCCGCCGCAGGAAATGGAGCGGCGTTATCTGGAGCGGCTGCTCGATATTCAGTAATCGAGCGGCCGAAGGGCTCGCGTTTTTCGGTCAGCTTCGTAATGTCAATCTTGACGATTGACGAACGACAGCGATTCGATGGCAATTCTCTTCAAGACCGCAATCAGCGAAAACTCGGCATTCGAGATGATCGAACGGGCACTGTCCGGCGCCTACCAGTATGACGGCTATCTCAACGTCGTCAGCGATGCCGGCGAGACGGCTTTGTCCTGGGGCCCGGCAATGCATGCCGAAGAGTTCAAGGCCGAGGTCAGCGAGATCCTCAGGAAGACATGGGATGCGGCCCGCTTCTGGATCATCTACGAGCGCCGTGAAGACAGGCGGGATCCCGAAGCGACCGATATCCGCAACGCGGCCTTCCGCATCACCCGCGGCTATAGCGGCGTCATCGTCATCACGCTCAGCCTGCTCGGAAAGCGGGACAGCGACAATGACATCGAACTGGTGTTCGTCTGCTTCGAGCAGGATTTTCACAGGCGGAATTTCCGGGTGCGCTACGAAGGCAAGTTCGTCCCGGACGATAACTGAGGCTGCCCGAAATCAGGCAGCCAGAGCGCGGGCAACCGCCTTGCGGATATCGGGAAGCGCAAATGGCTTCGAGACCACATCAACGATCTTTTCTGCGAGATCATCAGCGCGCTCGCGCTGTTCGGCATAGCCGGTCATCAGCAGGATCTTCAGCGCCGGAAACGCCGACTTTGCCTGGTGTGCCAATTCGATACCGTCCATGACGGGCATACGAATATCGGAGAGCAGCAGGTCGTAAACGCCGTCCTTCAGCTTCTCCAGTCCCTCGGCACCATCGGCCGCTTCTTCGGTCTCATGACCGTCGAGCCGCAGTGCCCGGGCGACGAAAGAACGGAGGGAATCTTCGTCTTCCGTGATCAGAATTTTTGCCATGATGTGCATCGCTCCGTCTTCATGCCCCAAGACGGAGATCGCACGCCGCTCCTTTGCGATCGGTAAACAGCGGCGGGCGATGGACGGGATGGTTAACAACCCGTCTGCATCCGGGACAGCTCAGGCGTCGCCGGTGACGACGCCGACGAAGGGCAGTTCACGGAAGGCATAGGCGACGTCCATGCCGTAGCCGACGACGAAATAGTCGGGGCATTCGAAGCCGACATAATCAGCTTCGAGCTTTTCCTTGCGCTTGACGCTCTTGTCGAGCAGCACGGCGATCGTCACGTTGCGGGCGCCGCGTTCGAACAGCAGTTCCTTGGCAAACAGCAGCGTGCGGCCGGATTCGAGGATGTCGTCGATCAGGAGGACGTCGCGGTCCTTCACGTCGCTGTCGATATCCTTGACGATGCGAACGCCCTGCGAAACCGTGCCCGTGCCATAGCTCGACAGCGTGATGAACTCGACCTCGGGGGCGAGACCGTTGTTGTGCAGCGCCCGGATCAGGTCGGCGGCAAAAATGAACGACCCCTTCAGAACGGCAATGACCAGAAGGTCCTTTGTGGGGCCTTCGGCGATCTGCTTTGCCATCGCATCATTGCGCTCGGCAATCTGCTCGGCAGTGAAAAGAGGTTCGATATTTTTTCCGCGCACGACAGGCATACGGCTTGCTCCGTGAAAATGAAGGGTAAGCCGTTAGCACATTAGACGCGGAGAAACACCCTTAGGGCATGAATGACAGCCGGACTTCCGGCATTTTTCCACCGGAGTGCTGGACACGCGCCGAAAATCCGCGGCTCTCGCCGCCATAGATGACGTCAGCGGGTGGGTTGATGACGATGCTTGCGGTCAGCCTGCCGTCGCTGACGAGATCGGCGCGGATCGGCCGCACTGTCTGCGTCGTGCCGCTCTCGTTTTCGAGAATGCCGTTGATCATCAGGATGCGCATGCCGTTGGCATCACGCGGCGTCAGCGTCACATGGGTGAAATGCAGCGGCGATCCCGCGGTAGCCTGATCCTCTGCCTGCAGCCCGGAGAAACCGCCGGAGAGGCCGAAAACCAGCAGGAACAGCAGGAAAACCAGCGCCGTGAAGCTTTTGAACGACGCCTGCTGCAGATGCTCCTCGACACCGCGGGCAATGCCCGCTGCAGCCGAAAACGCCTTGGGGGGCTCCGCCTTCCTGACGGCTGCGGCCTGTTGCTTGCGATTGTCGTTGAAGCTTTTGGCGTTGAACGCCTGCGACTGCCGGCCGCCGATGACGACGAATTCGGCATCCGAGATATCGGCAGGGCGAGCGCTCGCCCGCGGCTGGCGCGCCGCCCGGTCTGGCGGCAGGAAATCATAAGCGTGGCCGGGCGAACGGCGGCTGAACGAAGATGCTTCCATGATGACGGCCTTTCAGCTCTTCACATGGTTTCAGTGCATGGACGATCCCAGGCATTGAAACGAATCCCGCCCAGTCGTAAATTTTAATGGTTAATGCTTCGCTAAATCTGGCATCGGCCGGGCATCTTTCCGCCGAAATTTACCGGTTGTTAATCGAGTTGGTTAACAAGTCGATGGTGTGAAACCACGAACAATCTGAGTTGCCCGTTGATCCACTTCGAGAATGTCGGTTTGCGCTATGGTATGGGACCGGAGATCCTCCGGGACCTGACCTTTGACATTCCGAAAAAGTCCTTCCAGTTTCTGACGGGTCCCTCCGGCGCCGGCAAGACCACGCTGCTGCGCCTTCTGTTCATGTCGCTGCAGCCGACCCGCGGTCTGATCCGCATGTTCGGCCGCGATATCTCCGATATTCCGCGGCCCGAGCTGCCGCTGCTGCGCCGCCGTGTCGGCATCGTCTTCCAGGACTTCCGCCTTCTCGATCACCTGACAACCTATGAAAACGTCGCGCTTCCGCTGCGCGTGCGCGGCAAGGACGAGAGCACCTACAAGACCGATGTGCTGGAACTCCTGAAATGGGTCGGCCTCGGCGAGCGCATCAACGTGCTGCCGCCGGTGCTTTCGGGCGGCGAGAAACAGCGCGCCGCGATTGCCCGCGCGCTGATCGATCGCCCCGAAATCCTGCTGGCCGACGAGCCGACCGGCAACGTCGACCCGCCGATGGCGCGCCGCCTGCTCAATCTCTTCCTCGAGCTCAACCGGCTCGGCACCGCCGTCGTCATCGCCACCCACGATCTGGCCCTGATGGACCAGGTCGAGGCGCGCCGCATGATTCTTTCCGGGGGGCATCTCGACGTCTATGACTGAGCGATCCTCCAAGAAACCGGCGGCTGAACCCGCAGCGCAGCAGCAGAAGCGCCCGGAAATGCGCGTGCGCCCGACGGCCCCGATCCTGCCGCCCTCGAATATTCAGGGCAACGCGCTGATGGTGGTGATCGCCATCATGGCTTTCCTCGCCTGCCTGACGCTCGGCGGCGTCAGCATGGTGCGGTCGACGGCTGCCAGCTGGGAAAGCCAGATCTCCCGCGAGATCACCATCCAGATCAAGCCGGACGACGGCCTCGACATGGAAAAGGCGCTGAACCAGGCCCGTGATATCGCCATGACCTTCGTCGGCACCAAGAGCGGCCAGATCGTCGATGAGGCGGCAACGGCACGCCTGCTCGAGCCCTGGCTCGGCAGCGGGCTCGATCTCAAGGAACTCCCGGTTCCCAGGCTCGTTATCGTCACGATCGATGAAAACAATCCGCCGGATTTCGATGCAATGCGCTCGCTGCTCAAGGACAGTATCCCGCAGGCGACGCTGGACGACCACAGAACCTGGGTCGACCGGCTGGTCTCGATGGCGCATACGACCGTGATGATCGGCACCGGCATCCTGCTCCTGGTTTTCACTGCCATGGTGCTGACCGTCGTCTTCGCGACACGCGGCGCCCTGTCCGGCAACCGCCATATCGTCGAGGTGTTGCATTTCGTTGGCGCAGAAAGCTCATTCGTCGCTACCGAATTCCAGAAGCACTTCCTGAAGATCAGCCTCAAGGGCTCGGCGATCGGTAGCGCGCTTGCCGCCCTCTTCTTCGCCAGCGCCGGCTTCCTGCAGAGCAAGACCATCGCCACGCCGCAGACCGATCAGGCAACCGCCCTGTTCGGCACCTTCTCCGTTGGCGCGCTCGGCTATGCCGGCATCTTCGCGACGATGATCATCATCGCCCTGCTGACGACCCTGACGGCGCGCGTTACGGTCGTCCGCACGATATACGAGATCGATACACTCCGCTCCGATCCGACACGAACAGACGGGATAGCGAGCTGATGACAGCGATCACATTTACCGCCGCCTTTGCCTGTTCCCCGCCGCAATCTCGATATATGCACGACTCATGACCATGGGCTATACGCGACGCAATCCGATACGGCCCGATCCGGCGCTTGCAAGCTACCGGGTCGAGACGCCGCGCCGCGGCCCGCTGCGCCGGATGCTGCGCTGGAGCGGATTTGCCTGCATTCTCGCCATTGCCCTGATCTTCGGCGGCTTCCTGCGTTTTGCCGATTCGATCACCACGATGAAGCCGCCGGCAGACCCGAAGGCCGACGCGATCGTCGTCCTGACGGGCGGCTACCAGCGTATCGACCAGGCCGTCGAGCTTCTGCAGAAGGGTGCCGGCAAGCGCCTGCTGATCTCCGGCGTCCATCCCTCTACGACACCCGCACAGATCCGCAAGACGACGACGGGTTCCGCCGATCTCTTCGATTGCTGCGTCGATATCGGTTATGACGCGATCGACACGATCGGCAATGCCGAGGAAGCCTCGAACTGGATCCACGCGAAGGGCTATAAAAGCGTTCTCGTGGTCACCAATAATTACCACATGCCACGGAGCCTCGCCGAACTTGCCTATGTCGATAGCGACACGCAGTTCATTCCCTACCCGGTCGTCAATTCCGACCTGAAGACCCGCGCCTGGTTCATGGATCCGAATGCGCTGCG
The DNA here is from genome assembly GCF_047325115.1 of Rhizobium sp. Rhizsp82. NCBI lineage: Bacteria > Pseudomonadati > Pseudomonadota > Alphaproteobacteria > Hyphomicrobiales > Rhizobiaceae > Rhizobium > Rhizobium sp. Rhizsp82. Next base: position 482,205 of record NZ_CP168570.1, read on the forward strand.
CGTCATGCTGGCGGAATATGGCAAGGTGCTGCTCGCCGGCGCCCGCAATATCACCGGCTTCGGCCGCCATCCGGGCCTGCGCTCGGCGGAGATGGGCGGCGAAGGCTGAGCCAAACCGTCTTTTTATGGAAGCGATAATCGTGTAGGCAGATCGCAACCGCCCTGCCCGCGGATATAGGCTTTTCGGGAATCCTTATGCTCGCCCTGCGTTCCGTTCTCTTCAACACGATCTTCTACGCCAACCTGATCATCCGGATGATCGTGCTCTCGCCCTATTACTTCATCGTGTCGCGCGAGACCGCCTACCGCATCCCGAAGAACTGGGCGCTTTCCAATCACTGGCTGATGGAAAAAATCGTTGGCACCACCTTCGAGATCGAAGGCCTGGAGAACCTGCCCGATGGCAGCTACATCCTGGCGCCCAAGCATCAGTCCTTCTGGGACACCTACGCGATCCTGCCCTGGCTGAAAGATCCGGTCTATATTCTGAAGCGCGAACTGATGTGGATCCCGCTCTTCGGCTGGTATGCCAAGAAGCAGCGGATGATCCCGGTCGATCGCGGCGCACGCGGCAAGGTCATGGTCGAGGTGCTGAAGCGCACCAAGGAAGAGCTTTCGACCGGCCGCCAGCTGATCATCTATCCCGAGGGTACGCGCCGTCCGCCGGGCGCCGAGCCGGTCTACAAATACGGCATCGCCCGCATGTACCGCGACCTCAACATCCCCGTCGTGCCCATAGCCATGCATCCCGGCCTGTTCTGGCCGCGCCGCAGCACCATGCGCTATCCCGGCCATTTCAAGGTCCGCATCCTCGCCCCGATCCAGCCGGGCATGGATCCCGATGCATTCTTTGCGCATCTGATCGATGTGACGGAAAAGGCGAGCGACGAGCTGCTGCTCGATACCGTCGCCCGCAATCCGGACCTGCCGCTGCCGCAGACGGCGATCGATCGTCTGGCGGTCCTGCGCCAGACAAAGGCTGCGTCAGCGTAATCTAGGCCGCGCGCAACCGCTCGACTTCGCCGACCACCTGCTCCAGCCAATGATCGCGAATGCCCATCTCCTTCAGATGGGCAAGCGTATTGAAGACATAGGCGTCGTTCGGCCCCGACTGGCCCTCGGCCCGATCGACCACGCGAGCCGCCTCAAGCGCATCGAGCGCGCCGGCATATTGCCTGTGCGCGCGATCGACGACATAGGTCACCGCCTTCACGGCGCGTCCATCAGCCAGGAGAAGCGGCACCTTCCGCTCCAAATAGACATTGGTGACGAGTTCGCGTGCGCGGAGATACTCGACCACCTCTTCCCAATTCTCAGGCGCTACCGAAAACGCCATGCCGCGGCATGAACCGCCGCGATCGAGCCCGAGCACGAGTCCCGGATTCTGCTCGGTACCGCGATGAACCCAGGAGCGGACGCAGAGCGAACGCCTGTAGCCATAAATCAGAGCCTGCGACCGTTCGGCAAACTCAAAGCCCGGATTCCACATCAGGGATCCGTAGCCAAACACCCAAAATTCGTCCATATCGCAAGCCAGACCGAGATTCCCATTCGCGATTCACCATTGGAGAACATCATGGCAGCGTCAAGCCAATCCGGTAGCAGCAGAAAATTCTGGTGGCTTGGATTGGGCATCGTTCTGGTTATCGCGATCTATACCGGCGGCTGGTTCTATGCCGCCTCGCAGCTCAAGGACACGGTGCTGAAGGCGATCGCGCCGCGCAATACCGCTGGCGTCAGCGGCGAGTGCACGGATATCGATTTCCGCGGCTATCCCTTCCGAATCGGCCTCTATTGCTCGAAAGTGGATGTCGACGACAACAAGAACGGCGTATCGGCAAGCTTCGGCGCCCTGCGCTCTGCCGCACAGGTCTATGCGCCCGGCCATATCGTCTGGGAACTGGATTCGCCCGCCGAAATCCGCACGGCCAACGGCCTGACGATCAACGCCCAGTGGGCGAACCTGCAATCGAGCCTAATCACCAAGCTGCGCGGCATCGACCGCACCTCGACCGTCATCGAGGGCCTGAAAGCAACCGCGATTTCCTCCTATGACGGGCAGACGATCAACGTCGATGCCGGCCGCACGGAAATCCATCTGCGCCAGAACGAAGGCGATCTCGACGGCGCGATCTCGCTGCAGGACGCCAATACCGTCATCAAGGATTGGCCGCAGGTCTTCCCGAAATTCTCAGCCAGCGCCGACATCACCCTCGCAGGCAAGGCCGGCATGATCGACGGCAGTGACAGGCAGGGGCTCTACGGCGCGAGCGGCGAGCTGCGCAAGGTTGTGGTCGACATTGGTGACGGCAAGGTGATGACGTTGACCGGCCCCTTCTCCTTCGACGAGCAGGGCTTCCTGTCAGGCAAGTTCAAGCTGGAGATCGAGCAGCTCGGCCCCTGGCGCGACAGCATCAAGCAGGCCTTCCCGCAGGTCGCTAAGACGGTCGATACCGCCGCCAAGCTCCTGAAGGCGCTGGCCGGTGGCGGCGAGCGCGCTTCGGTGGATCTGGTCGTCAATCGCGGCGAGGCGACCATCAGCGGCTTCATTCCTCTCGGCTCGATCCCGCCGATCTAAAGCGTTTCTTGAGAAACGCCCCCGGATCAGCTCTTCTTCTGGTCCTGCCCATGCGGGCGGCCAAAATCCGGCGCATCGACATCCTGGCCGGCCTGGATGATCGAGCGGCGGATGGTGCGGGTGCGGGTGAAGAGCTCGAACAGCTTGTCGCCCTCGCCCCAGCGGATCGCGCGCTGCAGATAGGCGAGATCTTCCGAGAAGCGCGCCAGCATCTCAAGGATCGCATCCTTGTTGTGCAGGCAGACGTCGCGCCACATCGTCGGGTCGGATGCCGCCAGACGCGTAAAGTCGCGGAAGCCGGATGCCGAATACTTGATGACTTCCGATTCCGTCACCGTCTCCAGATCATCGGCGGTGCCGACGATGTTGTAGGCGATGATGTGCGGCAGATGCGAGACGATCGCCAGCACCTTGTCGTGATGTTCCGGATCCATCTCGTCGACGCGGGCGCCGAGCGCTTCCCAGAATGCCCTGAGCTTGGCAATCGCAGCCGGGTCCGTGTCGGGAACCGGCGTGAAGATGCACCAGCGCTGCTCGAAGAGCCCCGGAAAACCTGCGTCCGGACCGGACTTTTCGGTACCGGCGAGCGGGTGGCCCGGGATGAAATGGACGTTCTCCGGCATATGCGGCTGCATCTGCGCGATAACCGACGCCTTGGTGGAGCCAACATCGGTGACGATCGCGCCCGGCATCAGCGTGCCGGCAATTTCCTTCGCGACGCTGCCCGAGGCACCAACCGGTACCGACACAATCACCAAATCCGCACCCTTCACGGCTTCCGCCGCCGACGGCACGTAGCGATCGCCGAGCCCGAGCTCTTGTGCCCGCTTCAGCGTTTCGGCGCTGCGGGTCGAGACCACCACTTCCTTGGCAATCCCCAGCCGCTTGACGTCATAGGCGATCGAGGAGCCGATGAGGCCGATACCGATAAGCGCGATGCGGTCGAACTGGATCGTCATACCTTACGCCCCATAAACTCGCCGAGCGACTCGATAACGCCGCGGTTTGCTTCTTCCGGACCGACGCTCATGCGCAGCGAGTTCGGGAAGCCGTAGCCCTTGACGGCGCGCAGCACGTAGCCGCGGCTGGTCAGGAACTCGTCGGCATCGGCAGCGCGCTTGCCGTCGGCATCCGGGAAGTGGATGAGAATAAAATTGGTAACCGACGGCGTAACCGTCAGGCCAATGGCCTCGAAGGCACCCTTGAGCTTCTCGATCCACATCAGGTTGAAGGCGACGGCGTCCTGAACATGCGCCTGGTCGCGAACAGCGGCAGCACCTGCGGAGATTGCCGGCGCATTCATGTTGAACGGGCCGCGGATGCGGTTGACGGCATCGATGATCTCGGCCGGCGCATACATCCAACCGACGCGGAGCGCTGCCAGACCATAGACCTTCGAGAAGGTGCGGGTCATGACGACGTTTGCGTTGGACGAGACGATCTCGATGCCGGATTCGTAATCGTTGCGGCGGACATACTCGGCATAGGCCGCATCGAGCACCAGCACGACATCCTTCGGCAGCGCTGCCTGCAGGCGGCGGATCTCGCTGACCGGCACATAGGTTCCGGTCGGATTGCCCGGGTTGGCGATGAACACCATCTTGGTCTTCGGCGTCACGGCGGCGAGGATCGCGTCGACATCGACCGCGTGATCCTTTTCCTTGACGGTGACGGGCGTCGCACCCGCGCCCATGATCTGGATCTTGTAGACGAGGAAGCCGTGCTCGGTGATGATCGCCTCGTCGCCGGCGCCGAGATAGACGTGGCAAAGCAGGCCGAGCAGCTCGTCCGAGCCGTTGCCGCACATGATGTTAGCCGGATTCAGACCATGAACCGCAGCGATCGCTTCGCGCAACTCATGAGCCTGGCCGTCGGGATAGCGCTCGAGATTGCCGGCAGCGCTCTTGAATGCCTCGATCGCCTTCGGGCTGGCACCGAGCGGCGTCTCGTTGGAGGAGAGCTTGTAGACGCGGGCAACACCCGGCGCATGTTCCTTGCCCGGCACATAGGCTGCGATATCCAGGATACCGGGACGCGGAACGGGCTTGCTCTTCTCAACGCTCATAGCTTCGACCTTGGAAAAATGCCGGGAAATCCGGCTCAAAATTGCCATGTGGCAATAAAGGGGAAAGCGGCTTTTGTCGAGCAGGACTTAGCGGTTGCGGGTCGTCGGAACGCCGTGCGGCGCCAGAACCGGCACAAAAACCCGCCGCGAAGCGCGAGCAGCCACCGGCAGGCCCTGATAGAGACGCTTCTGCGCCTCGACGATGATGACGCCGGAAAAGGCCGGCCAGAGCGTGCGCCCGATCCGCTCGAAGCCGCGCCGCAGGCTGAGCACCGTGCGCAGCTTGGACGGCGGGAAGAACAGCGCCTCGGCCGTGGCGCCCGGCGTAAAATTGGTCTCGCGCAGCAGATGGGTCAGCTGGCCACGCGAATAGGGCCGGCCGGAGCCGAAGGGCGTGTGCTCCATCCGCGCCCAGACGCCGCGGCGGTTCGGCACGACGATGACGAGCCGCCCGCCCGGCGCCAGCACGCGCCAGAGCTCCTTCAGCGTCTCCCGCGGACTTTCGGCAAATTCCAGCGAATGCACCATAAGCACCCGATCGATGGACGAGTCGGGCAGCGGCAGTTCTTCGTCGAAGATCAGGGCCGTCGACGACAGCGAGCCCATCGGCCAATTCACCGCGCCCTGCCCCGCCGGCATGAAGGCGAAGGTGCGCTCGGTATCGGCGCTGAAACGGTCGAGGAAAGGCACGGCATAGCCGAGACCGATCAATCGCTCCTGCGGCAACCGGACCCAGAGCGACGACAGCGCCATGGCAATCGACTGCTCCGCCAGACGGCCAAGCTCGGAATGATAAAACTGGCGTAGATCGACAATATCCGCGTGCATTGCACTAAATGTTATCAGTGGGCGGTTGGACTTCAAGGCCGGAGCCTCTACATTCCGGACATGTCCGTGGGAAAGAGGCCGCTTAGACTATGAAACCTTTGGAATTAGAAGTTTTTCTCTGCCGATCCGATAATTTTGGCGTTCTCGTGCATGATCCGGAAACCGGCCTGACGGCAACGATCGACGCGCCGGATGCGGCTGCCGTCGAGGCGGCTGCCAAGCGCCGCGGCTGGCGCATCTCGCATATCTTCACCACCCATCACCATACCGACCATGTCGAAGGCAATCTGGCGCTGAAGGAACAGTTCGGCTGCGAGATCATCGGCCCGGTCAACGAAGCCGTTGCCATTCCCGGCCTCGACAAGACGATGGCCGACGGCGACAGCTTCACCTTCGGCGACCATACGGTCAACGTCATCGAGACACCCGGCCACACCGCGGGTCACATCTGCTACCACTTCGTGGACGACAAGTTGCTCTTTGCCGCCGACACGCTCTTCGCGCTCGGCTGCGGCCGCCTGTTCGAGCGCCCGGCTGCCGACATGTGGCATTCGTTGCAGAAGCTCGCGGTGCTGCCGGATGAGACCGCCGTCTATTTCGGCCATGAATACACGCTGTCGAACGCCCGCTTCGCCCTGACGATCGACCCTGACAACGAGCGGCTGAAGTCCCGTGCGGCCGAGATCGAGGCGCTGCGCGCCGAGGGACGCTTCACAATCCCGACGACCTTGGCGCTGGAAAAGGAAACCAACCCCTTCCTACGCGCCGCCGACCCGGCGATCCGCCGCAACCTGCTGATGGAAACCAAGACGAACGAAGAGGTCTTTGCGGAAATCCGCAAACGCAAGGACAATTTCTGATGTCTCCAGACGAGATCATCGAGACGCTTTCGATGCAGCCGCACCCGGAAGGCGGCTGGTACGTCCAGACCTTCCGCGACACCAATGGCGGCGAGCGCGGCCATTCGACGGCGATCTACTATCTCCTGAAAGCCGGGCAGCGGTCGCATTGGCATCGCGTCCACGATGCCGCCGAGGTCTGGCACTATTATGCCGGAGCGCCGCTCGCCCTGCACCGCTCGGAAGATGGCAGCAGCAGCGAGACGCTGAAACTCGGCACCGATTTCGCCAAGGGTGAACGCCCGCAGGCGATCATCCCGGCGAACTGGTGGCAATCAGCCGAAACGCTCGGCGAATTCACGCTGGTCGGATGCACCGTGGCCCCCGGTTTCGAATTCTCGAAATTCGAAATGGCGCCGCCGGACTGGAAGCCGGAAGCCTGATTACTCGGCCGCGGCAGCTTCCGCTGCGGCCGACTTCCGCCGGAACATTTCCTGCGCCGCCAGCACCGCACCGCCGGTCACCAGCAGGCAGGCGAAGGCAATCCGCAGGCTCGGCTCGGCAAAGCCGAACAGCGTCAGAATCAGCGTCGAAAGCAGCGGCGCCGCATAGCTGGCGGCACCGAGGATCTGGATGTCGCCGTTCTTCACGCCGTAATCCCAGGCATAGAAGGCTGCCCCGACCGGGAAGAGCCCGAGGCCGACCACAGCCAGCCATTCAAAGGACGTTTCCGGCCAGACCGTCGTCTCCAGGCCGATATGGCAGATCAGCGAGAGCACGGAGGTCGCAAGGCAGAAGCCGGTCACCACATCCGTCGATACAGCATCGAAACGGCGCGTCAGCAGCGAATAGCCGGACCAGGTGAAAGCGCAGAGGAAAGCCGCACCATAGCCGACGGCATAGGCGCCGTCGAAATTGATGCCGTTGCGGCCGACGATCAGGAAAGTGCCGCAGAGCCCGGCGAGCGCGCCGGCAACGTGATACCAGCGCAGCCTCTCGCCCGGTAGCAGCGCCGAACCGACGACGATCAGCAGCGGCCAGAGATAGGCGATCAGCCCGGCCTCGACAGCCGGCGCATTCCTGAGCGCCGTGAAATAGAGAAAGTGGTAGCCAAAAAGACCGGCGATCCCGATGATCCACACCTTCGCCGGCTGCTTCAGCAATGCGAGCCGCGAGGGATTGAGAACGAGCACGGCAATGCCGGGAATACTGCCGATGGCAAAGCAGATCGCCGAAAGCTGAAACGGCGGCATCTTGCCGGAGGCGGCAGTAAAGAGCGCCAGAAACGACCACATCAGAATGGCCGTGAACCCGATCAAAGTCGCCCGAAGCTTCATCATGTCCCCCGAAACCGGAGACAGGCTCCGTCAGCTTGCGCTGTATTTCACCGCCTTGATCGTCACTGTTCCATACTGCGTCGGAATACTGACGTAGACAGGAGCATATACATTCGCGGCATCGGCCTTGGCAAACCAGATTTCCATCTGGCCGCTCTTGCTCAGGTAATCGATATCCTTGCGGCCCTTCTTGTATCCAGCCTTCGGCACGAAGCGCACGCTGCAGACCGTTGCCTGGCCGGCAAAGCCATCCGTTTCGAAATCTTTCGATCCCTTCGGCGACAGCACCAGATCCATGCGCATCTCGCCGTCATAGATCGGCAGCCGTTGCGAGCAGAGCTTCGTATCGCCGGGGAAGATCAGCCCGGAGATCGGGTCAAGCACGGCGCGCATGTCGCCCGGCTTGAGATTGACCCAGTTGTTCGGCAGCTTCCGCTCCGGCTTCACCGTCGTCGAGACGATATTGCCGTTGGCATAGCGAACCTCATAGGTGCGCGCCCGCTTGCCGCTCTTGTAATAGAGATAATAGCGCTGCGCCTGCAGCCGGTCGTCGCGGATGACGCCGTCGACACTGGTCTTGGCCGAGATCGTCGTCACCAGATCGGCGAGGCCCGCCGAACTGATATCGCCGGAAACCTTGTAGCTCTTGTCATCCTCGATCTTGGTGACGAAGGCCGCACGCGCGATCGGCAGGATGCCGAGGGCGACGCGATATTCCGTGCGATGGCGGATTTCTTCCGCACCTGCCGGAACGGCCATCAGCGCCGCGATTGCCGCGATCAAAATTCGTCTGCCCGAAAGAGCCATGAAGCAAGCCTTGTTTGACGGGCGAAATCCGCCCTGTTAAGCGGTCTATACTCTGCCCGCCCCGCGAAGCAAACACGAGCTTTTTGACAGAATTGCGGGAAAGGCCAAGGTTTGGCTTGACGCGGGCGGCCGCTCTGACTATAGAACCGCAACTTTCCAATCATGGCCTTGGATTGCAAGCCCGGTTTTGCCGTGCGTCGCAATTTGATGGCTGAGAAAAACAAGAATAGGTGTCAAATGTCTCGCGTGTGCGAATTGACCGGCAAGGCCGTCCTCGTTGGCAACAATGTCAGCCATGCCAACAACAAGACCAAGCGTCGTTTCCTGCCGAACCTGTGCCAGGTTACGCTGATCTCCGACGCTCTCGGCCAGCGTTACCGTCTCCGTGTTTCGGCTCACGCTCTGCGTTCGGTTGAACACCGCGGTGGTCTCGATGCGTTCCTGATCAAGGCAAGCGAAAACGAACTGTCGATGCGCGCTCGTCTGCTGCGCCGCCAGATCGTCAAGAAGACTGCAGAAGCCGCTGCCGCTGCTTAAGCATCGGCCAGCTTTCTTCTCGAAAGTTTCAAAAGGCTTGCACGGTTGATACCGGACAAGCCTTTTGCTTTGCCGGCATGGTGCCGGCCAAAATTTGTTCACTCCAACTGGTGGCATCACCCAGGATAAAAAAATGCTGAAGACACGCTATCTGCTTATCTATGTGGCCCTGATGACGCTCGTCGTCGTCGCCTCCAACTTCCTCGTTCAGTTTCCGCTGAACGCCACGGTTGCCGGCATCAATCTTGCCGACATCCTGACCTGGGGCGCCTTCACCTATCCGATCGCCTTCCTGATCACCGACCTGACGAACCGCCAGTTCGGCCCGCAGACCGCCCGCAAGGTTGTCTTTGCGGGCTTCGTCGTCGGCGTCGGCCTGTCCTTCTACACGGCCGTCCCGCGCATCGCGATCGCTTCCGGTTCCGCCTATCTCGCAGGCCAGCTGCTCGACATCTCGGTCTTCAACCGCCTTCGCCGTCAGGCCTGGTGGCGCGCGCCGCTGGTCGGTTCGCTGATCGGTTCGGCGCTCGATACGATCATCTTCTTCTCGTTCGCCTTCGCCGCCTTCTTTGTCTTCTTCGGCCCGAACGAACCCTTCGCGCTCGAAACGGCACCGATCCTTGGCGTGCTCTCGATCGAAGCCCCGCGCTGGATTTCCTGGGCGCTCGGCGACTTCACCGTGAAGATGCTGGTCGGCCTCATCATGCTGCTGCCCTATGGCGCGCTGATGAACACCCTGCGCCCGATGCAGGCAACGCCTGCCCGCTGATTGCAGCAAGGGCCGCCGGCGCTAAGCCTGCGGCCTTTTCGCCATGACGGCTGCATGGCCCAGAACCTGCTCGACGAGATCGTCGACCAGCCGAGACGAGTCGAGCCTCAGCAACGGCGTGGCCCTCTCCTTCAGCCATTCCTCATGCGAAGCAGCGCTCCGCCGCTCCGGCCCCGCCGTATCGTAGCTCTCGGCCCATTCCAGAAACTCCCGGCTCTTCTCCGCCATATCGCCGCCCGGCTTGATCCGGTCGCCATAGCGCGTTTCCTCACGCCGCCGGATACGCGCCATGCGCATTACAGGATCGATCTTGAGGAAGACGATGAGATCGTAGAGCGGCTCGAACTCGGCCGCCCATTTCAGCGCCGAGCCCGAGAGCACCCAGCCATCGGCAGCCCCGATCGCCTCGCGCAGCATTTCTACGCGTGCCTCGACCGGCCGCTGCGTCGTGAACGGCGGATCGGTCGGCATCCAGAAGAAGTGATCGGTATCGAGATGACGGATCCCGAGCTTTTCGGCGAGCGCCTGACCGAGCGTGGTGGTGCCGGAGCCTGAGGCTCCCATGACATGGATGTTCAGCATGGCTCTCTCGAAACGGGTGAAGGGAGGGAGCAGATAGCGGAGAGTTGTGACAGTTGTTCGGCGGCGCGCTCAGTCGAGGAGCCGGAATTCCAGCATCATGTTGCGCTGCAGGATCGAATGGTTGTCGTCCGAGACAAGGATGATGTGGGTCGAGCCATCCTCGGCCTGGAAGGCATCGAGCCCTTCCATATTGTCGATCTGATAGCCGAAATCGGCCGTCATCAGTACCTTGCCCGTTGCAACCGCACCGGGCCGGATTTCGGCAGCAGCGATCCGCCGGATGCGCATGCCGATACCGTTTGCCATGTTGAAGCGCCGCTCCAGAAGCAGCAAGTCGCCATCCGGCAGGAACGCCCCGTCGGTCGGGTCGAAATCATCTGTGCGGCTGACGGTAAACCGGCCCTTCAGCGGCCCCTCCAGGATCGCCGCATAGACGTTTCCGTCATCATCAAGGCTCTCTTCCGAAACGATGACTGCAGCGCCCTTCAGGGCGCTGTCTGCGGGCGCGATTGCCACCGTCTCGAGGCCGCGGTTGCCCCTGAGCTCATCCCGCGGAATGAGGATCGGCAGCGTGCCAACGGCAGCTGATGTCGCGAAGCCTTGGCGCGGATAGATATCGACGCGGTGATTGCCCTCGAAGGAGACCAGCGCCCGGTCCCTGTCGAGCGCCAGCCCCTCGGCATCCATACGGCCCTTGCCTTCGAAACTGCGGCCGGTGCGATCCTGCATCGGCGTGATATCGACATCGGCAAGACCGGAGAGGCGGCCCTGCGCATCGCGCATCAGCGAACCCGTCAGCCAGTGGCCCGTGTCGAGAACGCCCGCCACATGCTTGCGGTCCGGATCGACCTTGATCGACGACCACGAGCCGAAGATCCGGTTGCTCGAAACCATCTCCAGACCGCCGATAAATTCCAGCGGGCCGAACCTTGTTTCGTCAGAGCCGATCTTGAAGGTGGTGATGACGCGGCTCTCGATCGGAGCGCTTTCTGCGAAGACCGCAGACGGCAATCCCGCGAGGCAGGCGGCAAGCATGGCCACGCGGGAAAGAGCGATCATACGGGTCAGCTGGCGCGGCGGAGGCGCCCGCCACGCGGGGCGGCGGCGTGATCCTCGAAGAGCGAAGCCAGCTGCTCGGTCATCGCGCCTGCAAGCTCGTCCGCATCGACGATGGTGACGGCACGGCGATAATAGCGCGTCACGTCATGGCCGATACCGATGGCCAGCAGCTCGACCGGCGAGCGCGTCTCGATCTGCTCGATGACGGCGCGCAGGTGCCGCTCCAGGTAGTTGCCCGGATTGACCGACAGCGTCGAGTCATCGACCGGCGCACCATCCGAAATCATCATCAGGATACGGCGCTGCTCACGGCGGGCGAGAAGGCGGTTATGCGCCCAGATCAGCGCCTCGCCGTCGATATTTTCCTTCAGCAGACCTTCGCGCATCATCAGGCCGAGATTGCTGCGGGCGCGGCGCCACGGAGCATCGGCGGACTTGTAGATGATATGACGCAGGTCGTTGAGACGGCCCGGCGTCTGCGGCTTGCCGCCGGCAAGCCAGCTCTCGCGCGCCTGTCCGCCCTTCCAGGCCTTGGTCGTGAAGCCGAGGATCTCGACCTTGACGCCGCAACGCTCCAGCGTGCGGGCCAGAATATCGGCGCAGGTCGCGGCAACCGTGATCGGACGGCCACGCATGGAGCCGGAATTGTCGATCAGCAGCGTCACGACAGTATCGCGGAACTGCGTATCGCGCTCCATCTTGAAGGATAGAGCCTGCATCGGGTCGATGATCATACGCGTCAGGCGCGCCGGATCGAGGTAACCCTCTTCGAGGTCGAAATCCCAGGAGCGGTTCTGCTGCGCCATCAGGCGGCGCTGCAGGCGGTTCGCGAGACGCCCGACGGCACCCTGCAGATGCGCCAGCTGCTTGTCGAGGAAGGCGCGCAGGCGCTCCAGCTCGGCAGCGTCGCACAGCTCTTCGGCCGTGATGATCTCGTCGAATTCCTCGGTAAAGACGTGGTAGTCGACCTTCTCGTTGAAATCGGCGAAAGGCGTGTTCGGACGGCGGGTTTCACCCGGCGTCTCGGAATCGTCCTCGCCCTCTTCCATCATGTCGTCGTCGGAGATCTCGGCGCCTTCGGTCTCGCCGTCCTCCATCTGCTCGTCGGCAACTTCGCTGTCTTCGACAGGCGCTGCATCCGAGCCGGCATCTTCGTCGACTTCGTCCTGATCCTGCTCGTCGCCGCTCGGCTGATCGTCCTGATCCGAATCCTCGTCGGTCTCCGGCTCACTGTCGTCGTCGCCATACTCCTCGGCCATTTCCATGGCCGACAGCATGTTGCGGATCACCTTCGAAAAGGCCTGCTGGTCGTTGATAACGTTCGAGAGGTTATCGAGCTCGGCACCGGCCTTGTCTTCGATGAAGGGCCGCCAGAGATTGAGCACCTTGCCTGCGGACGCTGGCGGCTTCTGACCGGTCAGCTTCTCGCGGACCATCATGGCGACGGCTTCGCCGATCGGCGCATCTTCCTGGCGTTCGATGCCGGAGAAATTGGCCTTGGCGTATTTTTCCTCGGTCATGGAGCGCAGGTTTGCAGCCATGCCCTCCATGCGCAGCGCACCGATCGACTCGACGCGCGCCTGCTCGACGGCATCGAAGACCGCGCGGGCATCCGAGCCCTGCGGCGCCATCGTCGTGTGAACCTTTTCGTCGTGGCAGGCAAGCCGGAGCGCCATGGAATCGCCGAGACCGCGGGTCACCGCCAGCTCATGCGCCGTCGGGCGCTTGGAAAGCTCGGGCAGCCGGATACGCTCGGCCGTCATTCCCGGACGTTCGTTGGCGAAGGTCACTTCGACTTCGTCGTCACCGGCGATTGCGCGAACGCAGCCGGTTATCGCACGCCGCAACGGCTCCACATCGACGGGGCCGTTGGGCTTGGCTTTCGAATTGTCACCACGAGATGCCATGATCGACCGGCCTTAGGCCTCCAGCACGATATTGGCAGCGCTTTCCTTCAGCTCGACGCCAAAGGCACGCTGATAATGCTCGGCCACGAGCGCACGCTCGAGCTCATCGCACTTGTTGAGGAAGGTGACGCGGAACGCGAAGGCGAGATCGCCGAAGATCTCCGCATTCTCGGCCCAGGTGATGACGGTACGCGGGCTCATGACGGTCGACAGGTCGCCGTTCATGAAGGAAGCGCGCGTCAGGTCGGCAACGCGCACCATCTTCGAAACGGTGTCGCGGCCTTCCTTGTCCTTGCCGAAGGTTTTCACCTTGGCGGCGATGATGTTCACTTCGTGGTCGTGCGGCAGATAGTTCAGCGTCGTCACGATCGACCAGCGGTCCATCTGTGCCTGGTTGATCTGCTGCGTGCCGTGATAGAGGCCGGTCGTATCGCCGAGACCAACGGTGTTGGCGGTCGCGAACAGACGGAAAGCCGGGTGCGGACGGATAACGCGGCTCTGGTCGAGCAGCGTCAGGCGGCCGGCGGATTCCAGAACGCGCTGGATAACGAACATGACGTCAGGGCGGCCGGCGTCGTATTCGTCGAAGACCAGCGCGACGTTGTGCTGGTAGGCCCACGGCAGGATACCGTCCTTGAATTCGGTGACCTGCAGGCCGTCCTTGACGACGATCGCGTCCTTGCCGATGAGATCGATACGGCTGACATGGCTGTCGAGGTTGATACGTACGCACGGCCAGTTGAGGCGCGCAGCGACCTGCTCGATATGCGAGGACTTACCCGTGCCGTGGTAACCGGAGATCATGACGCGGCGGTTATGCGCAAAGCCTGCAAGAATGGCGAGCGTCGTCTCGCGATCGAAGAGATAGTCGGGATCGAGATCCGGAACATAGGCGTCGCCCTTGCTGTAGGCGGGAACGCGAATATCGGAATCGATGCCGAAAACCTCCCGGACCGAAACGGTGGTATCCGGCAGAGCGGGAATATCTAAGTCAATCTTGCTCATCACGTCTCCAAGGCGGGCAAAACACCCGGCCATATCTCTCAGGCCATTTCGCGACCACGACGCCGCAGTTCTATTCCGCGCCGTCCGTGGTGAGAACGTCGGCGATGCTTCTCCGGGACTGAAATGAAACCTCGGCGGGATGATGACGCCCGAGCATTTTAGAACAAAGTCCCGGACAAGAAACGCCGCGTCCGGAAGGAAGGCAAAGGCGCCAGAAGCAAAACGCAATAATGCATGCCGCGTTGGCCTGCGGCCCTAGCCGATTTGGACCATACCCGATTGAAGACGGAGAGCAAGGACGGGAATTAACAAAAACCGTTCTGCTTCAACAATTGATAGGCCTGGATGACGGCACGGAAACGCTCTTCGGAGCCACGGTCGCCGCCATTGGCATCCGGGTGATGCTTCTTGACGAGTTCCTTGTAGCGCGTCTTGATCTCGGCCGATGTCGCATTCGCCTCCAGCCCCATCGTGTCGAAAGCCTTCGCTTCCAGGCTCTTCAGCTTGCGCTGCTGCTCGGGAAAACGCGGACCGGCGCCCTTGGTGCCGCTGACGAAGCCGAACGGGTCGCGGACGCGATTGTAGGAGCCGGAACGGACGTCCGAATGCAGCGGGCTGTTCTTGGCATCCTTGTTGACGCCGACCGTCCAGGTCGGCCGGTGGCCGGTGATCGCCTCTTTCTGATAGCGCGCGATCTCGCCGTCCGACAGGCCGGAGAAATAGTTGTAGCCCTTGTTGTATTCCTTGACGTGCTCGAAACAGAACAGAAAGAACTGCCCCTCGGCATTGCGCCCGACGGGAGCGCGATGCACGCCTTTTTGATCGCAACCATCCCACTGACAGACCGGTGGAGCCTTTTCGGGCTCCTGCTCGCGTTTGCGGCGGGTCCGGATGCGATCGAAATATTTGGAATCAAGTCTCATGACGGCGCTAATTATGGGGCTGCCGCGAAGCGACAACAAGAATTGACAAACGGGAATGTTGCTGGCTTCTTGGGAACCCTTTTTTCACAAGCAACGAGACGAAAACGTGACCCTGCAGGCCCGCATTGAAGAAAAACTCACCGAGGCTTTCGCGCCCGAACGTTTGAGCGTCATCAACGAAAGCCATCTCCACGCCGGGCACCAGCCTGACATAACAGGAACAGGCGAAACGCATATGCGCGTTCGCATCGTCTCTGAAAAATTTTCAGGAATGACGAGGCTCGCCCGCCACCGTGCCATCACCGAGCTGTTGAAGCCGGAGCTCGACGCCGGACTGCACGCCCTTGCCGTCGAACCGGCAGCACCCGGTGAAGCCACCCGCTGGTAGCGGAGACAGCCTCCATATAGGCATTCCCGCCCGGCAATCCAACCGAAAACCGCTCAGAGCGCCTTGGTCGCTTCTTCTTCCGCCGGGCGGATGCGCAGCTTGGTGATGCGGTTCTTCTCGCGCTTCATGACGATGAACCGCTTGCCATAGAAGGTGAAAGCCTGGCGCTCTTCGGGAATAGTCATCGACTCGTGGATGACCAGACCGGCGATCGTCGTCGCCTCCTCGTCTGGCAGCTGCCAATCGAGGGCGCGGTTGAGATCGCGGATCGGCACGCCGCCATCGACGACGATCGACCCATCCGCCTCCTGCCGCACGCCCTGCATGTCGATATCATGCTCGTCGGAAATATCGCCGACGATCTCTTCGAGAATATCCTCGAGCGTCACGATGCCCTGCACCTCGCCATACTCGTCGACGACGACGGCGAAATGCTGCTTGCGGCGCAGGAAGGCGTTGAGCTGGTCTTCGAGATTGGTGCTGTCAGGCACGAACCACGGCTTCTGGGCAATCTTCACGATGTCGAGATTTTCGGGCTCGACATTCGGCTCCGCCAGCGCTCGCAACAGGTCCTTGGCATGGACGACGCCGATGATGTTATCGATCGTGCCACGCCACAGCGGCATGCGTGTATAGGGACTTTCAAGAATGATGCGAACGATCGCCTCCGGCGCATCGTCGGCATTGATCGCCCGCATCGCCATGCGGTGGACCATGATGTCGGAAAGCTCGAGCTGGCTGAGATCGAGCACCCCCCCGAGACGGTCGCGGTCGGCCTTGACCACCGATCCCTCGCGATGCAGCAGATCGACCGCGCCACGCAGTTCCTCATGCGCCGTCAGCATCGACGTTTCGCGTGAAAGCATGATCCCGAAAATGCCGAGGATCCTGCGAACGATTCCATTGATGAAGGACGAGACCGGGCCGACGACGGCGACGAACATCTTGACCGGACGCGAGACGCCCAGCGCAAAGCGGTCAGGCGTCGAGATCGCCCAGCTCTTCGGGAGCACTTCGGCAAAGATGACGAGAATGACGGTCATCGCCAGTGTCGCCAACGCCACGCCCGAATTGCCGAAAAGCCCGAGGAACAGGCTGGTTGCCAGCGACGAGGAGAGAATGTTTGCGAGATTATTGCCGATCAGCATGGCGCCGATCAGCCGGTCACGCCGTTCGATGAGCTCGCGCACGACGCCGGCGCGCTCCTCTCCATTGGCCTCAAGCGTATGGATGCGGCTGCGCGAAACGGCCGTCAGCGCCGTTTCCGAGCCGGAGAAGAAGGCAGACATGAGGACGAGGGCCACGATGGAGACTATTTCTGGCCAGTAGACGGAAAGAAATGCCAGCGTGCCTTCGATGCTCATTGAGGGTGCTTTTCCTTCAGGAAACTCA
Source organism: Rhizobium sp. Rhizsp82 (assembly GCF_047325115.1). Taxonomy (NCBI): domain Bacteria; kingdom Pseudomonadati; phylum Pseudomonadota; class Alphaproteobacteria; order Hyphomicrobiales; family Rhizobiaceae; genus Rhizobium; species Rhizobium sp. Rhizsp82. The sequence continues at coordinate 499,221 of NZ_CP168570.1, forward strand.
ACACTTCGGATTGCGGTACGTCGTCGGCGATAAAGGATTGTCCGATGCCGCGCGTCAGGATGAAGGTGAACTTGCCGTTCTTGACCTTCTTGTCCTGCGCCATCGCCTCCATCAGCCGCTCTGCCGGCGGCAGCTCGCCCGGAATATCGGACATGCGCGTCGGCAGGCCAACTTCTTTCAGATGCTTCTCGACGCGCTTGCCATCGTCAGGGCTCGCAAGGTTCATGCGCGCCGAAAACTCATGCGCCAGCACCATGCCGATCGAAACGCCTTCGCCATGCACGAGCCGGGCGCTGTCATAGGCCGTGACGGCTTCCAGAGCGTGGCCGAACGTGTGGCCAAGGTTAAGAAGCGCACGAGGACCGTTCTCCCGCTCATCGGCGACGACGACATCGGATTTCGCCTGGCAGCTCGTGGCGATCGCCTCGATCCGGGCATCGCCACCGGCAAAGACCGCCTGCCAGTTCTTCTCCAGCCAGGAAAAGAAATCCGGCTTGTCGATCAAGCCATATTTCGCGACTTCGGCATAACCGGCACGGAATTCGCGCTCCGTCAGCGTGTTCAGCACGTCGGTATCGGCGAGAACCAGATCCGGCTGATGAAAGACGCCGATGAGGTTCTTGCCATGGCGGCTATTGATGCCTGTCTTACCGCCGACGGAAGAATCCACCTGCGACAGCAGCGAGGTCGGCACCTGCACGAAGCGCACACCGCGGCGCACGATCCCGGCTGCAAAGCCCGCAAGATCGCCGATCACACCGCCGCCGAGCGCGACGACATAGTCGTTCCGCTCGACACGGGCTTCCAGCACCTTGTCGCAGACAGTCATCAGATGCTCGAAGCTCTTGGTCTTCTCGCCCGCCGGCAGGACAAGCGAAGAAGCGGTAATGCCAGCGGCTTCGAGGCTCGAAACCAGCGCATCGAGATAAAGCGGCGCGACGTTCGCATCGGTAATCACGGCAGCCTTGCGGCCCTTCAGGCGCGAGGCGATCTCCGCACCGGCGCGCGCAATCAGCCCTGGACCGATCAGGATGTCGTAGGCGCGCTCGCCGAGCGGCACATGCACCTTCTTTTCGGTTGCAACGGAAGCGATCGCATTCATGGCACTGCACTTTCGGTTTGGTATTCGATCACGGCCTTCAAGACTTCGTCGGCCATCAGTTCCTTGCGCACATCGCGCGACAGAACGGTGACGTCAGCCTGCGCATAGACCGGGTATCGCGCATTCATCAGGTTTTCGAGCGTCTGCTTCGGGTTCTCGGTCTTCAGCAACGGCCGCGTATCGCGCTTGTTGACGCGCTCCCAGAGCACGTCGAGATCGGCTTTCAGCCAGAGCGACAGGCCGCCCTTCTTGATATGCTTACGGGTGCGATCGTTGATGAACGCACCGCCGCCGGTGGAAACCACGCGCGGGCCGTTCTTTAAAAGCCGCTTCATCACCCGCGTTTCCAGCGCCCGGAACTCTTCTTCCCCATAGGCGGCAAACAGCTCGGTAATCGTCATGCGCGACACGCGCTCGATCTCGACATCGCTATCGACGAAGGGAATGCCGAGCTGGCTCGCGACGAGGCGGCCGACGGAGGATTTCCCGGCTCCCATGAGGCCGACAAGGATAAGATTGCGGGACCCGAGCGCGGCGCGAGCTCTGTCTTTCAGACTGTCTGCAACTGTCAGAACGGGATCACTCATTGGTCCATTCACACTTTGTTTGCAAACGGTATCGACAAATGCAGGTACAGCGTCAAGTCGCGGGCAAGGGAAACATGATCCAAATGCCGCTTCTTGCACGCAATCACGCTTCTTCCTAAAAAGAAGCCGAGCCCATGGAGTTCTGGAATGCCGACCCTCTTCCGCTTTCTGGCTGTCTTGGCTATCATAGCCGGGATCATCTATGGCGGCATGGTCGCACTCGTGACCTTCGTCGAGCCGCAGCCCCGTGACGTGACGATCCGCATCCCCTCCGAGCGTGTCAATCCGCCGGCGACGGGAACGATTGCCCCTGCAAAGAAGTGAGCCGATGCCGGATCTCGGACGCGCCCATGTGGAAGCCTTTCTCGAGATGATGAGCGCCGAACGTGGCGCAGCTCAAAACACGCTGCTCTCCTATGAGCGCGACCTCGACGACCTGCACGGCTTCCTGAGTGGCAAGAGCGTGCGCCTGACCGAGGCCGCTTCCGCCGACCTGACCGCCTATCTCTCCTCGCTTGCAAGCCAGGGCTTCAAACCCTCCTCTCAGGCACGCCGCCTCGCCGCCATGCGGCAATTCTACAAGTTTCTCTATGCCGAAGGCATCCGCACCGACGATCCGACCGGCATCCTCGACGCACCGAAGAAAGGCCGCGCCCTGCCGAAGACCATGGGTGTCGCGGAAGTGACCAAACTGCTGACGCAGGCCGAACAGGAAGCGTCCGACACAGCCCCCGGCCAGCTGCAGCGCCAGCGCATGCTCGCCCTGCTGGAGCTGCTCTACGCGACCGGCATGCGCGTCAGCGAGCTCGTCTCGCTCCCCGCCCGCGTCCTCGATCAGGAAGGCCGCTTCCTGATCATCCGCGGCAAGGGCAACAAGGAACGCCTCGTTCCGCTTTCCCAATCGGCAATCGCCGCGCTGAAGGTCTATGGCCGCTCGATGGCAGTGGAAAACGCCAATAGCAAACAGCCTGTGGAAAGCCCCTGGCTCTTTCCGGCTGCCTCGAAGGAAGGTTATCTTCCCCGTCAGGTCTTTGCCCGCGATCTCAAGAACCTGTCGATCCGGGCCGGGCTGACGCCGTCGATGATCTCGCCGCACGTGATGCGCCACGCCTTTGCCAGCCATCTGCTGGCCAATGGCGCAGACCTTCGCGTCGTGCAGGAACTCTTGGGACATTCGGACATTTCGACCACGCAGATCTACACCCATGTCCTCGAAGAACGCCTGCAACAACTGGTGCAAACGCATCACCCTCTTGCAAAACAGGCGAAAAAGCACGAATAGGACCGGCGACAAGGGGCGACGCCAGCAATTTGCCCTGGGCACAAGGAACGGAAACGCACCTCATGCACAACTATCTCGACTTCGAAAAGCCGATCTCCGACCTCGAAGCTAAGATCATCGAACTGAAGAAGCTCGCGTCCGAGGGCGAGAGCATCGACACGTCGGATGAAGTCGGCCGCCTCGAGGTTCGCGTTCGCGAAGCGATGGTCGATATCTATTCCAAGCTCAATGCCTGGCAGAAGACGCAGGTCGCGCGCCATCCGCAGCGTCCGCATTTCGTCGATTATGCCAAGGTGCTGTTCCAGGAATTTACGCCGCTCGCCGGCGACCGCAAGTTTTCCGAGGACGCCGCCATCCAGGCCGGCCTCGCCCGTTTCCGTGGCCAGCCTGTCGCCGTCATCGGCCAGGAAAAGGGCAACGACACCAAGAGCCGCCTGAAGCACAATTTCGGCAGCGCCCGTCCTGAAGGCTATCGCAAGGCGATCCGCGTTCTCGAAATGGCCGACCGCTTCGGCCTCCCGGTCGTGACCCTCGTCGACACCGCAGGCGCCTACCCGGGCGTTGGCGCCGAAGAGCGCGGCCAGGCGGAAGCCATCGCCCGCTCCACGGAAATGTGCCTTGGCGTCAAGGTTCCGATCATCTCCGTCGTCATCGGCGAAGGCGGTTCGGGCGGCGCGATCGCCATCGCCACCGGCAACAAGGTCTTCATGCTCGAACATTCGATCTACAGCGTGATCTCGCCGGAAGGCGCAGCTTCGATCCTCTGGCGCGATTCCACCCGCGCCAAGGAAGCGGCGACCAACATGAAGATCACCGCCGAAGACCTGAAATCGCTGGGCATCATCGACGGCATCATTCCCGAGCCGCTCGGTGGCGCGCACCGCGATCCGGACAACGTGATTGCCGCGACCGGCGATGTCATCGCCAACGCTCTGGCCGAGCTTTCGCCGCGCACCGGCGAGCAGCTGCGCAACGATCGCCGACAGAAATTCCTGTCGATGGGTCGTAACCTCTAAGGCAAAGCCAGTGAAAATGGCCCGATTGGGGCCAAATCTTGGCCACAATAATGTTATCTACCGAACTTCGTGCTTGCGGGGGCGCCGCAGGCAGGTCATAGGCTGGTAAGGATTTGTAAAGTATAAGCCGCCTATGATTCCTGGTAATGCCCGGAACTCTGCGTGCGGAGTGGGCTGAATCCTTAGTTGGGCTAGTTGAATGCGCATTCGTCATTTCGCCTACGTGTCGCTGATGGCGCTCGCACTTGCGGGCTGCAACGACACTCTCGAATCCGCCAGCAAGATCGACCTCTCCACCGTCAAGAACAAGGTGGAGCAACCGCTGCCGCCGCGCATCCTGGCGCAGATGAGCGCCAAGAGCATGGATCGCAATTCGCCGATCCTGATCCGCATCTTCAAAGAGGAAGGCGCGCTCGAGATCTGGAAGGCGAAGACCGACAACCGTTTCGACAAGATCGCCGACTACAAGATTTGCGCCTGGTCCGGCCGTCTCGGCCCGAAGGTGAAGACCGGCGACCGTCAGGCCCCGGAAGGTTTCTACAACCTCACCCGTGCCAACCTGAACCCGAATTCGAAATATTACCTCGCGATCAATACCGGCTTCCCGAACAAATATGACGCCGTCAACGGCCGTACGGGTTCCGATCTGATGATCCACGGCGCTTGCTCGTCATCCGGCTGCTACTCGATGACCGACGAACAGGTCCTCGAGATCTACGCCTTTGCGCGCGACGCCTTCAAGGGCGGCCAGACCTCGGTGCAGCTGCAAGCCTTTCCGTTCCGCATGACCGCGGAAAACATGTACAAGCACCGGCTCGATCCGAGCTACGACTTCTGGAAGATGCTGAAGGTCGGCTACGACAATTTCGAAGTCACCAAGCGTCCGCCTGACGTCAATGTCTGCGAGAAGAAATACGTCTTCAACCAGCAGACCACCGATGGCGGCGCCTTCAATCCGGCCGGCAAGTGCCCGGCCATGTCGACGCCTCCGGCACTCGCATCCGCGCTGTCGTCCTACGACAAGACCTATGCGATGGACTATGCCAAGGCCGAGAAGAAGTTCGATGGCCTCGCCTGGTACGATCCGACAGAAGCCGAGCGCAAGGCAGTCGTCGCCAAGACCCGCAAGGGCCGCGAGCTTGCCTACGCCCCGACCGGCACCTCGCTGGAAGCTGGCCGCATGGTCAAGGTCGCCGAACTCGAAGGCATGATGTCGAAGCCGGCTGTCCCCGCGACGGTCCCGGAAGCCGCGATCGCATCGGCTGCCCCGGCAGCAGCGCCGGCTACGGCAGCGCCCGCCGCCGCTCAGGCCGCAGCCAACGCCACGGCCGTGGCAGCAGCAACGCCTCCAAACGTTCCGGTTCCGCAGCAGAACCCGCTCGCCTTCGCACCCGAGCCGCCGCAGGAAACTGCCGACGCCTCCAAGAAGCCGTTCTGGAAATTCTGGTCCAAGAATTGAGCGGTACTGACGCCGTCACTTATGACCTTCGCGGTCTGAAGTGCCCCCTGCCCGTTCTGAAGACGCGCCGCAAGATGTCATCCATGGCAAGCGGCGCGCTGATCCGCGTCGAAACCACCGACCCGCTGGCAGGCATCGACATCCCACACTTCTGTAACGAAGACGGTCATCAGTTGCTCGAAACGGAAAAGACCGAGACCGGTCACCGCTTCCTGATCCGCAGGAAATAAGCGTCAGATCTTCATGCCGGGAATGGCGAGCGGATTGTCGTGCAGTGCGGCACGATCCGGCGTATCGATACGCGGCTTGCCGAGAAACGCATCGAACAGCGTCTTCACGAAATCCTCCGGCAAATCCTTGGTGATCAGCACCATGCGCGTGCGCCGGTCGCTGGCGTCAGGCCATGCAGGCAGCCGCACCGGCGGATGGAAGATATTCTGCACGCCGTGCAGCACCAGCGGCTTGTCCGGCCTGTCCGATACCGCGACGATCGCCTTCATCCGCAGCAGCTTCTCGCCGTGTGCCGAGCGCAGCAGATCGATGAACATCTCCAGCGCCATCGGATCGATCGGCTTCTCCTCGACGATCGAGAAGGACCGGATCGATGCATCGTGACGGTTCACGTCATGCGGATCCTGGTCGTCGTGGCCGTGATGATGGTGGTGATGCCCGTGATGATGATCGTGATCATGGTCAAGGTGGTGATGATGATGCGCATCATGAGCATCTTCATCGCGCAGCCAGCGGCCGACATCGGCAATCTTCGTGTCCGGATCGTAGAGCCCGTTGACGAGAACCGCAGCCGTGCCGGCCCCGCCGCCATCGGCATCCATCAGCGCCGCCCGCGGATTGAGATCGCGCAGCCGCGCTTCCAGGGCCTGTAGCTGCCCTGCATCGGCCATAGGCCGCTTGGAGACGATCAGCCGGTCGGCAACTGCCACCTGCTTGCGGGCCTCCTCGTGATTGTCGAGCGTCTGCAACCCGTTGACCGCATCGACGACGGTAACCACGCCATCCAGCTGGAAATTCGTGGCAATGATCGGATTGCCCATGATCGCCTGCATCACCGGTGCCGGATCGGCAAGCCCCGTCGTCTCGATGACGATGCGCTTCACAGCCTTCACGCGGCCAGTCTGGATCGCATCCATCAGATTGGCCAGCGTATCGACGAGTTCGCCGCGCACGGTGCAGCAAAGGCATCCGTCCGAAAGCTCGATGATCGCATCGCCGGAGCTTTCGACCAGCAGGTGATCGATACCGACATCGCCGAACTCATTGATGATCACGGCCGCTTCCTTCATCGCGGGATCCTTGAGGATCCGGTTCAGAAGCGTCGACTTTCCTGCACCGAGAAAGCCGGTGAGGATGGTGACCGGGATCCGGTCTGCATGCAGGCTCATGGGACTTGCCTTTAGAAGGACGTGGGACGCGGCAGCGGCACCGGAACATTGGCAGCATCGCCGATCGCATCCGCCTTGGCGGTCTTGTCGGGCTGCGGGTCCTGGCCGGGGATCAGACCGGCGAAGACGAAGTTCGGCTCGTGGTCCATTTCATGGATATAGGGCGACTGTACCTTCATGCGGCCCACTTCATCGCGCGTTTCGCTGCGCACCTTGGCGCCCTTGGCGCTGCAGATGTCGGCGCTGATGTCGGTCACCGCATCCTGCCCCGGCCCATAGGGCTTGAGCGAGCGGAGCGTATCGCCCGAAGACGTCGGCGAGGAGAATGCCTTTTCCAGCAGGTTGGCCGTCGCATCGGCGCGCGCCGCAAGGCTGTCCGTGCCGAGCACGACGGAAACCACCGTGCGTCCGTTGCGGGTTGCCGAGCCGATCTGGTTGAAGCCCGAAGCGCAGATGAAGCCCGTCTTCATGCCGTCAGCACCGGCAAAGCGCCCGATCAGCAGGTTGATACTCGGCGTATTCGTCTTGCCGTTGGTGAAACCTTCGAGCGCGAAATAGCCGGCATATTGCGGGAAGTCGCGGCGCAGCGCGACCGTCAGGATCGCCAGATCGCGCGCCGTCGTATATTGCCCCTTGCCGGGCAGGCCGTTCGGATTGACGAAATGCGAATCCGTCATGCCGAGTTTGACGGCCTCGGCATTCATCCGCAGCACGAAGGCATCCTGCGTGCCTGCAACGGCTTCCGCGACAGCAACCGCGATATCATTGGCCGACTTGACCATCAGGATCTTCAGCGCGCTATCAAGCGTCAGCTTCTGGCCGGGCTTGTAATACATCTTGGCGGCCGGCTGGGCGGCAGCCTGCTTGCTCATGACGATCGGGGTGTCGAGGCTGATCTGGCCGGAGCGGATGGCATCGAAGGTCGTATAGACGGTCATCAGCTTGGTCAGCGATGCCGGATACCATTTGCGGAAGGCTTCCTCATGCTCGATCACGCGGCCGCTCTGGACATCGACGAGAATATGCGGATTGGCCTGCGCCAGCGGAACCGAGGAAAGCAGAGCTGCGGCGGCAGTGACCGCGAATGATACCGGCCGCAAAGCAGCGAACAAACGATTCTGGCGCGTCGACACGTCTAGTCCTTAAATTGTCCGGAAATCTCGAAACCTTCACCTATTTAACGTATATGGCCATGACATGGCAAAGGCCATTGAATAAGTTCTTTTCGCGGCACCATGTCTTGGGTGCCGTGGAAAACCCGTTGTCGCTATAGGAATTTTCGCATGCCGATTTTGAACAGAGCCGCTGAATTGCAGGATGAAGTGACCGAGTGGCGCCGCCATATTCACGCCCGGCCCGAGCTGCTGTTCGCCGTCGAAAACACTGCCGCTTTCGTCGCCGAAAAGCTCAAGGAGTTCGGCGTTGACGAAATCGTGACCGGCATCGGCCGCACTGGAGTCGTCGGCCTGATCAAGGGCAAGGGCGAAGGCCGCACCATCGGCCTGCGCGCCGATATGGACGCCTTGCCGCTCACCGAAATCACCGGCAAGCCCTGGGCTTCGACGACAGCCGGCAAGATGCATGCCTGCGGCCATGACGGTCACACGGCCATGTTGCTCGGCGCCGCGAAATATCTGGCCGAGACGCGCAACTTCACCGGCAATGTCGCCGTCATCTTCCAGCCCGCCGAAGAAGGCGGCGGCGGCGGAAACCTGATGGTCAAGGACGGCATGATGGAGCGCTTCGGCATCGAAGAGGTCTATGGCATGCACAACCTGCCGGGCCTACCCGTCGGTCAGTTCGCGATCCGCAAGGGCCCGATCATGGCAGCGACCGACGAATTCACCGTCACCATCAAGGGCCGCGGCGGCCACGCCGCCCAGCCACACCGGACGATCGACCCGATCGCCATCGGCGCGCAGATCGTTTCCAACCTGCAGATGATTGCCGCCCGAACCGTCGATCCGCTGCGTTCGGTCGTCATCTCCGTTACCAAGTTCAACGCCGGCTTCGCCCATAACGTCATTCCCAACGACGCCCAGATCGCCGGCACGATCCGAACACTCGATGGTGAGGTTCGCGACCTCGCCGAAAGCCGCTTCAAGCAGGTGGTGAACGGCGTTGCCACCACCCACGGCGCCGAAGCCGAAATCGCCTTCCATCGCAATTACCCGGTGACCGTCAACCACGCCGACGAGACCGGTCACGCGATCGCGACGGCAACCGACATCGCCGGTGCGGCAAACGTCAATCCCGAGATCGATCCGATGATGGGCGGCGAGGATTTTTCCTACATGCTGAACGCCCGCCCCGGCGCCTTCATCTTCATCGGCAACGGCGACACCGCAGGCCTGCACAACCCGGCCTACGATTTCAACGACGAGGCCATCGCCCACGGCATTTCCTACTGGGTCCGCCTTACCGAACAGCGTCTCGGCGCCTGATCCGATACTTGCAGCGAAACCTGAAAAAGGCTTGGCTTCCCGCCAAGCCTTTTGTATGCATGAGCCCCAAGTGGTTCCGTAGCTCAGCAGGATAGAGCATCAGATTCCTAATCTGAGGGTCACGCGTTCGAATCGCGTCGGAATCACCATTATTTCAGATGAATAGGCATAGTTTATCGCGGGACGTTCTCTCGGCGTTCCCGAGCATATCAGGGAACGACCCATCTAGCGTCGGCCAATGCCAATACCCCTGACAAATAGCACACCCCTCCCGCTCGCGCGGAAGGGGCGCGAATAGCCCTAAAATCAGCCCGGGGTCAGCGTCATCGAAGCGCTGCCGGCAGCGACGTTGAGGCCGAGCTGGCCGGTGACGCTGAGGGCCTGGAGGTGGATCGAGCCGGAGGTGCCGCCGATCAGGACGTTGGCGCCGACGCCAGCACCAACGGTGGCTTCGGCCGATGCGCCGACATAGAGGCCGCCGAGCGAGCCGCGGTGATAGCCGGCGGTCGGTGCGAAGACGGCCCAGACGAGACGGCTGCGGGTGGTGAAGCCGAGGTCGATGCCGAGCTTGCGGATATCGCCGGTATAGTGGTCGGTGACTTCGTTGCCGATCGTCGAGCTAAAGACGCAATCGGCTTCCTTGGCAGAGCCCAGCACATAGCCGAGACCGCCGCCGATATCGCAGGTGAGCATGCCGATCTTGACGCCGCCGCGCGTATCCGGTTCCTCGTAGGTCCGGACCATATCGGCTGCACTGGCCGCCGTAACGCAAGCCTGGGCAAGCGAAGCTGCTGCAACTACCATCGCAATGGTCTTTTTCATCATGGTCTCCTTCTCAAAATGGCACCGGCAGCTTCACATCGAAGACGCACCGGCAAGCAAACCCAGCCACAAATAACGTATGGGATCGCAGAACGATCCAAACAGCCTTCATTGTTTCCATGCGCAATGAAGAACGTCCTTAACGTTCTGATCGCAAAGGGGACAATTCGAAGGCAGGACCGTTGCTTATTGGCCGCACTCGATGTCCGAATGCCCGCTTGGGCAACCCCACGCAGAAATTGAGCGGTGGCTGATCATAGCCGCCTTCGGGCGAAAAACCTAAATATTTCGTAAGGTTGGAACCGGCCCACCGTCTGGCGAGTTCATCGTCCGGTTAATTGAAAGGCCAAAACCATGAAATCTCTTATTCTTGCTTCCATGCTTGCCGCAGCCGCCATTGTCTCCACCACCGCCCCGTCCCAGGCGGCCAGCATGACGGTCACCACCACCGAGCGCGGTCCGGACCATCATTGGCACAAGCCGATGCACGTCATGACGCATTGCTACACCAAGACGGCCCGCATTCACGAACACGGCCACTGGGTCGTCAGGAAGACCCGCGTCTGCCGCTAACAGATAGCTCAGCATGATTGAAACCGGCCGCCACGCGGCCGGTTTTTTGTTGGGCAGACGCCAATCGCCGCAGCTGGAACTTTGAGAAAAGGCGGACGTTAAGCTGGCAAAACAGGAGTTTTGTCATGCGTCAGAAACTTGCTTTGCTCACCGTCGCCTATGTCGCGATCAGCGCCATCCTGCTGGTGCTCGCCTATCATCCGCAGGGTCCGATCACCACGCAGAAGACCGACCGCGTCGCCGGCGCCAGCACCGGCTCGCATTTCCTGGTCGAGCGCTTCGCCGGCTGATCAGCTGAGCGCCGGCTTGTAGGCGACGACGTGGAAATACTCTTCGTCGGGAAGGGTCCCGCCGCTGAGAAGGTGGCCCTCGACGGAGAACAGCATCGGATCGCCGTCGAAACCGCTGGCGCCCAGTTGCGCCCGCAGCTGCTGCGGCGTCGTGGCATAGACCATGATTCCGAAATCATGGGCGCGGTGCAGCAAGATCGCGTGCTCGCCTTCACGCTGCTCAAGCGGTGCAAACCGGCGTTCACGCACCAGTCCTACCGCATGCTTCATGAGCCGGAAACCAAGCTTCAGCGGATCGTTCGACCAGACGATAGATGAGCGCGCCCGCTTCTCTCCGAACCCATGCCAATTGCGATTGAAGGTGGAGAAGACGAAGGTCCCGCCCGCCCTGAGCACGCGTGACACCTCGGACAGAACGGCCCGGCGCCCCTCCGCATCGACAGAATCGATGCCGTTGTAGCTGAAGAGCACGAGATCGAAGCTGGCATTGCCGAAAGCAGAGAGATCGCGCGCATCCATATGCGCCAGCTGCGCCTGCGGATAGTTGCGCTGGGCAAGCTCCACCATTTCTGGCGTATAGTCGATGCCGACATAGTCTGCGGCGATATCGCAAAAAAGCCCGGTCGTCCGTCCGCCGCCAATGCCGATATCCAGGATCCGCCCGCCGCTCGTGCGCTTTCTCGCGATCTCGAACACCAGCCGTTCGCCTTCGTTGATGAAGCCGGTGCTCGCCCGGTAATCGCGCCGGGCGATCGGATTGCGCCAGGTCCTGCGGTTGATCTCTTCCATGCGATGCATTGCGGCACCTCCGGTTAAGCCAGTTGCATGGCTCTAGACCTAGGCCGCAAGGAAGGTGGGGTCCAATTACAGAACGTTAATCTTTCGTTAATGGTTAACGCGCGCAATTTTACCCGAGCAGGATCTGGTTGCGGACGTCGTGGACCCCCTGCACAGCCCGGACGATCGCGGTCGCCCGCTCGATTTCGCCGACGGTCGCAACCGTGCCCGTCAGCACGATATCGTCGGCATCGGACGTCACCTGAACATCCGAGGCATCGATATCTCCGGCGGTCGCCAGCGCCTCGGCAGCGGCGATTTCCAGCGCCGCGTGATTGACGAACTCCACCTCGATCTCCGGCTGCTTGCCATGAAATGTGGCTTCCTTGAAAACCATCACTCGTCCTCCTTCTGGTGATCTCAGGGAAACGCCGGAGGTCTGGCTTGGTTTCAGATCACCAGGTGACGCGGTAGTTGACGTTGACGCTGGCCGCCCGCCCGGCGGAGAGCGGATCGTTGACGGCAGCGTTGAGATTGAGGTTCGGCAGGATGTTCTGGCTGACGCCGACGGTGCTCGAAAAATCCTGCCCGAAATCGGTGACACTGCCATTCGCCGTCAGCGATGTTCCCGTCCAGGGATAGATGAGCTTGACGGCCTGCGTCGCCGTCACCGAGGTCTGGCGCACCGCAAGCGGGTCATAGCCGACATTGACGAAGCGGCTGGTCTGCAGGTCGAGAGAGTCGGACAGGATGAAGCTCTTCGCGCGGCTGAGCATCAGCGACCCGCTGCCCCGCAGCGTATCGACCCGCACGCCCGCCGATTGCTGCGCATTGCCGGCCGGCGTCACCCGGACGCGGGTGATCTTGCCCCAGAGGGTCGCCTGCCCCGATCCAGGCAGGATCGCATCGCCATCGGTTGCGGCGAGGCCGAGATCGGCGCCTGCGCTGGTTTCCCATTCGAATGGCAGGCGGAAACCCATCGTCGCCTTGTAGGATTGATCGGAGACCTGCACCGGATTCCAGATGAGCAGATTATCCGCCCGCGCGGGAAACGCGGCCAGAGCCCCTACGGCGAAGAGAAAGGTCATTTTCAGCATCGTCAGCAAGCCGGTTCCTTGGCGCCTGAAGCGCGCAACAGTCATGCAGATGCGCCTTGCGGCACCTCTGTCGATCCTCCCGATTTTTGAAATGGCAGAGGCATCGCGATGCCCTCTACCCGATGCGCCGGAGCGCTGGGATACACCGATGGCCGCAAGCAGCCGCGCATCCCGTCATCCTCCACGGATGTTATAAGAATCCCATCCCGATGCCGCTCTGTAAACCCCGCTGGAAGAGAAAACTGCTGCGTTGCACACTTGCCGCACCCCGGAAAGCGCGCTAGAGCCGAAGACAAATGACGGCTCTGGATAAGACACGCGCATGAAGACCGGCCCTAACGCGCCGCGGCGCCTCAGCATTTTCGGCTCAACCGGCTCGATCGGCGTCAACACGCTCGATGTGGTCACCCAGCTTGGTGGCCGCGAAGCCTTTGAGGTCGTCGCCATATCAGGCAACGCTAATGTTGCGTTGCTGGCGGAGCAGGCAAAAGCTTGCGGCGCCGAGCTCGCCGTCACCGCCGATGAGGCAAGCTACGGCGCCCTGAAGGATGCACTATCCGGCACCGGCATCGAGGTCGCCGCAGGCCGCGAGGCCCTGATCGAGGCCGGCGCCCGTGACGCGGATGTCGTCATGGCGGCGATCGTGGGAACGGCCGGTTTGGAACCGACGTTGGCAGCCGCAAGACGCGGCGCCGACATCGCGCTCGCCAACAAGGAATGCCTGGTGTCCGCCGGCGAGCTCTTCGTCAAGGCCGTGGCCGAAGGCGGCGGGCAGCTTATCCCTGTCGACAGCGAACACAGCGCCATCTTCCAGTCGCTCGAAGACGGCCAGCACCATGCGATCGAGCGCATCGTTCTCACGGCCTCCGGCGGTCCGTTCCGCACCTGGACGCGTGAGCAGATGGCCGGTGTTACCGCCGATGTCGCCCGCGCCCACCCGAACTGGTCGATGGGCCTGAAGATCTCGATCGGCAGCGCCTCGATGTTCAACAAGGCGCTGGAGATGATCGAGGCGAAGCATCTCTTCAACCTCCGTCCGGATCAGGTGGAAGTGATCGTCCATCCGCAGTCGGTGATCCACTCCATGGTCGGCTATGTCGACGGCTCGGTGCTGGCGCAGCTCGGCTGCCCAGACATGCGCACGGCGATCGGCTATGCGCTGACCTATCCGAACCGCTCGAAGCTCGATGTCGAACGGCTGGATTTCGCAAAGCTCGCCCGGCTCGATTTCGAAGCACCCGACGAAGTGCGCTTCCCGGCCCTGCGCCTCGCCCGTACCGCGTTGGAGCGCGGCGGCCTGCAGGGCGCCGTCATGAATGCCGCCGAAGAGATCGCGTTCCACGCCTTCTGCGATGGACGGATCGGCTTCCTTGAAATGGCAGATATCGCCGAGCGCGTCATGGACGACATGACCGGCTACAAGGCGGCAGCAACGATGGAAGACGTCTTTGCCGCCGATGGCGAGGCGAGACGCCGAGCGGGCGAAATCATCGCTCAAAAGGAAATGGCCGCTTAAGCGGCCATTTGTTTATCAAGCTGTTTTTCTTTTCCGCTCAGGCAACGTGCCGCGCCAATGCGCAGCGCGACCAGAGCGAATGCAGCGCGCCGACCAAATGCTCGATATCGGCATCCGTATGCTGCGGCGTCGGCGTGAAGCGCAGGCGCTCGGTCTTCTTCGGCACGGTTGGGTAATTGATCGGCTGCACGTAGACGCCGAAATTGTCGAGCAGCAGATCCGAGATCCACTTGCACTTGGCCGCATCGCCGACCATGACCGGCACGATATGGCTCGGGTTCGGCATATGCGGAATACCCTGCTGATCGAGCAGCACGCGCAGCTTGCGCACGCGATCCTGATGACGGGCACGCTCGAACGGGCTCGACTTCAGATGCTGGATCGAAGCAACCGCACCGGCGGCAAGAGCCGGAGGCAGCGAGGTCGTGAAGATGAAGCCCGATGCAAACGAGCGAATGAAATCGCACAGCGCAGTCGAGGCCGCGATATAGCCGCCCATGACGCCGAAAGCCTTGGCAAGCGTGCCTTCGATGACCGTGATCCGGTCCATCAGGCCTTCGCGCTCGGCAATGCCGCCGCCGCGCGGGCCGTACATGCCGACGGCATGGACTTCGTCGAGATAGGTCATCGCGCCATACTTGTCGGCGAGATCACAGATTTCCTTGATCGGCGCGATATCGCCGTCCATCGAGTAGACGCTTTCGAAAGCAATCAGCTTCGGCGCCTTCGGATCGGCGGCCGCCAGCTTGGCTTCGAGATCGTGGATGTCGTTATGCTTCCAGATCACCTTCTCGCACTTCGCATAGCGAATGCCTTCGATCATCGAGGCATGGTTCAGTGCGTCGGAAAAGATGATCATGCCGGGGATCTTGCCGCCGAGCGTGCCGAGTGCGGCCCAGTTCGAGACATAACCCGACGTGAAGGTCAGCGCGGATTCCTTGCCGTGCAGATCGGCGAGCTCGCGCTCGAGCAGAACGTGGTAGTGGTTGGTGCCAGAGATATTCCGGGTGCCTCCCGCACCCGCGCCACAGTGCTCGATGGCGGCTTTCATCGCCTCGATCACCTTGGGATGCTGGCCCATGCCGAGATAGTCGTTGGAGCACCAGACTGTTACGTCTTTCGGGCCGTCGGCCGTGTGGCGCGTCGCGCGCGGGAAACTTCCGCGGTGGCGCTCAAGGTCGGCAAAAACGCGATAGCGGCCTTCGGTGTGAAGACCTTCCAGCTCGCTTTTGAAAAACGCTTCGAAATCCATGCATATGCTCCAGTATCGCGCGACCGTTTTGCTGGGCGCACCGACGCGCGTCAACCCATGGCCCCTGCTTTAGCATCAACTGCGGCAAAAGGCGCATATTTTTGAATCATTCCAGACGAAAAAGCTTCAACCCAGCCGATAAAGCGGCTGGGTTGACATATCGGGAATGCCGTCAATTGCCCTGTAGTTCTAACCTACAGCGGCAACCGCGCGCTTCGTCATGACTTTTATCAAATTGGCGCGATATTCCGCGCTGGCATGCAGATCAGAGAGCAGGCCGCTTGCATCGACCTGAACACCCATCGCCGCATCCGGCGACCAGTTGGCAGCAAGAGCCGCCTCAAGGCCGCCGTGCCGGAAGGCGCCGTTGCTGCCCGCCCCTGCGATACCGACCCGAACCGTACCCCCTGATTTGGTCACGAGAACGCTGGTCATCGCATAGCGCGAGGCCGGGTTGCGGAACTTGGCGTAGCCGGCCTTGTCCGGCGCATCGAAGCTGACCCCGGTGACGATCTCGCCATCCCCGAGCGCCGTCTCGAACAGACCGGTGAAGAACTGGTCTGCCGCAAGCTGCCGCTTGCTGGTGATGATGGTCGCGCCGAGCGCCAGCATAGCCGCCGGATAATCCGCCGCCGGATCGTTGTTGGCGATCGAGCCGCCGATCGTTCCCATGTGCCGGACATGCGGATCGCCGATCAGCCCGGCGAGCTCACAGAGAGCCGGACACACGCCGCGGATGGCGGACGAGGCCGCCACTTCGGCATGCGTCGTTGCCCCGCCGATCGTCACCTTGCGGCCATCGACCTTGATGCCCTTCATCGCATCGATGTGGCGCAGATCGACGAGATCGCTTGGTGCGGCGAGCCGCTGCTTCATCGTCGCGATCAGCGTCATGCCGCCAGAGACGAACTTGCCTTCCGGCTTGCCCGATATCAGCTTGACGGCTTCATCGACCGAAGAAGCGCGGTGATAATTGAGTTCATACATGGCCCGTCCTCCTCAGTTCGTTGCGCGTGCTGCCATCCACACCTTCTGCGGCGTGGCGGGCATGGTCAGCATATTGTTGCCGATCGCGTCGGTGATGGCGTTCATCAGCGCCGGCGGAGAACCGATCGCACCCGCCTCGCCGCAGCCCTTGATGCCCAGCGGATTGCTGGGGCAGGGCGTGTTCTGGTGCGAAATCTTGAACGACGGCAGATCGTCGGCGCGTGGCATGGCGTAATCCATGTAACTCGCCGTCAGCAGCTGGCCGTTCTCGTCGTAATGGACGCCTTCGAGCAGCGCCTGGCCGATGCCCTGGGCGATACCGCCATGCACCTGCCCCTCGACGATCATCGGGTTGATGATATTGCCGAAGTCGTCGGCCGCGACGAACTGCACGATCTTGGTATTGCCCGTTTCCGGATCGACCTCGACTTCGCAGATGTAGCAACCCGCCGGAAAAGTGAAGTTCGACGGATCGTAGAACGCCGTCTCCTTCAGACCGGGCTCCATGCCCGCCGGAAGGTTGTGCGCGGTATAGGAGGCGAGCGCCACCTGGAACCACGGCAGCGCCTTGTCGGTACCGGCGACCTTCAGCTCGCCGTTCTCGACGACGATATCGCTCTCGTCGGCTTCCATCAGATGCGCGGCGATCTTCTTCGCCTTCGCCTCCACCTTGTCGAGCGCCTTGACGACGGCGGACATGCCGACGGCGCCGGAGCGCGAGCCGTAGGTGCCCATGCCCATCTGCACCTTGTCGGTGTCGCCATGGACAATCGAGACGCTGTCGATCGGAACACCGAGACGGTCCGCTACCAGCTGCGCGAAGGTCGTCTCGTGGCCCTGGCCATGGCTGTGCGAGCCGGTCAGAACCTCGATCGTACCGACCGCATTGACCCGCACTTCCGCCGATTCCCACAGGCCGACACCAGCACCGAGCGAGCCGACTGCCTGAGACGGCGCGATGCCGCAGGCTTCGATATAGCAGCTCATGCCGATACCGCGCTTCATGCCGCGGTTCGCAGCCTCCGCCCGGCGGCTTTCGAAACCGCTCCAGTCGGCAGCCTGCATCGCCGCGTCCAGCGACGCGTCGTAGTCGCCGGCGTCATACATCATGAT
The DNA here is from genome assembly GCF_047325115.1 of Rhizobium sp. Rhizsp82. Taxonomy (NCBI): domain Bacteria; kingdom Pseudomonadati; phylum Pseudomonadota; class Alphaproteobacteria; order Hyphomicrobiales; family Rhizobiaceae; genus Rhizobium; species Rhizobium sp. Rhizsp82. The sequence goes on from NZ_CP168570.1 coordinate 516,938, forward strand.
CACGGGCGTCTGATGCGGGAAGGAGCGGATAAAATTCTTGCGCCGGAGTTCCGCGGGCGAAATGCCGAGCTCGCGCGCCGCCGTCTCCATCGTCCGCTCAAGCAGATAGGTCGCCTCCGGTCGCCCGGCACCGCGATAGGCATCGACAGGCGCGGTGTTGGTATAGACGCTACGGACATTGGCGTGAATCGCCGGGATGTCGTACTGGCCGGAAAGCAGCGTCGCGTAGAGATAGGTCGGCACCGCGGAGGAGAATAGCGACATATAAGCGCCGAGATTGGCGACCGTATCGACTTTCAGCCCGATGATACGATGATCCTTGTCGAAGGCCATCTTCACCTTGGAGACATGGTCGCGCCCATGCGCATCCGTCAGGAACGCCTCGGTACGATCGGAATTCCACTTCACGGGAACGCCGGTTTTCTTCGAGGCCCAGAGACAGACGATCTCTTCCGGATAGATATAGATCTTCGATCCGAAGCCGCCGCCGACATCGGGCGCGATCACCCTCAGCTTGTTTTCCGGCGCGACATTGTAGAAGGCGCTCATGACCAGACGGGCCACATGCGGGTTCTGGCTGGTCGTGTAGCAGGTGTAGTGATCCTCAGCGGAATCGTAGATCCCGAGCGCCGCGCGCGGCTCCATCGGATTGGGCGACAGACGGTTGTTGGTCAGCTCGATTTCGGTGACATGGGCGGCCTCCGAAATCGCCTTATCGGTCGCGCCTTCATCGCCGATCACCCAGTCGAAAATCAGATTGTCGGATGATTCCGGATGGATCTGCGGTGCCCCGGGCTTCAGTGCCTCGACGGCCTCCGTGACAACAGGAAGCTCTTCATAATCAATGCTGACGGCCTCGGCGGCATCCCGTGCTTCGCCGAGCGAATCCGCAACGACGATCGCCACGGCATCACCGACATAGCGGACGGTATCGACCGCCAGCGGCCGCCAGGCGCCCATCTTCATCGGCGAACCGTCACGCGAATGGATCATCCAGCCGCAGATCAGGTTGCCGATGCCATCGGCGAGCAGCTGCTTGCCGTCGAGCACGTCGATCACGCCGGGCATCGCCTTGGCGGCAGAAACGTCGATATTCCTGATCTTTGCATGTGCATGCGGGCTGCGAATGAAATAGCCGTATTTCATGCCTGGGACGACCATGTCGTCGGTATAACGGCCCTTGCCGGTCAGGAACCGCTTGTCTTCCTTGCGTGCGACGCGTGCACCAATTCCTTCAACACCCATGATGTCCTCCAATGGGGTTTCGGGCCTGGCATTCCGCCAAAGAGTGTCGTGTTCGGCAGCTGCCAGACGAATTCAGGGAGATGCTATTCGGCAGCCTGCTTGGCGCCGCCATGCATTTCGGCATTGGCAGACAGCACGGCCTTGACGATGTTGTGATAGCCGGTGCAACGACAGATGTTGCCCTCGAGCTCGTGGCGGACGGTCTCTTCGTCCAGCTGGCCGCCATGCCGGTTGATCATATCGACCGAGGCCATCACCATGCCGGGCGTGCAGAAGCCGCATTGCAGGCCGTGATGCTCCTTGAAGGCAGCCTGGACCGGGTGCAGTTCGCCGTTTGCGGCAAGACCTTCGATCGTCGTCACCGACGAGCCGGATGCCTGGACGGCAAGGATCGTGCAGCTCTTCACCGACTTGCCGTCCATGTGAACGACGCAGGCACCGCATTGGGTCGTGTCGCACCCGACATGGGTGCCGGTCAGGCCGAGCTTTTCGCGAATGAAATGGACGAGAAGCGTTCTTTCTTCACAGTCGCCGCTCACCGCGCGGCCATTCACCGTCAGTTTGACTTTCGCCATGATGTCCTCCTCGTGCCTCCTCCAGGCACAAGCGGCATCATTTGACTTTTTCCCTGCACTATCAACCGCTACTTTAGGGAGTTGTATCAATTTTGCTTCACTATGCGGGAGGAAAAGCCACGAGCCCTCTTGCAACGTTCTGAAATGAAGCGTGACCGGATTTTTCGTGGCACTTGCTGGACACGATTTCTTTACGCCATAGTTTGCAGGCAGCGTGACAAAAAGAAAAACACGTGAGGGACAGCTGCTGCCCGGGGGGCAGCCAACCCAGGAGATGAAAATGAAGAAGATTATTGCATTCGTACTCGTCGGCCTCTCGATCGCGAGCTGTACGCCAACCCAGCAGGGTGCCGGCATTGGCGCAGCATCCGGCGCGGTGATCGGCGGCGTTGCAACCGGTAATGTTCGTGGCGCCGCTGTTGGCGCAGCAATCGGCGGTGTCGCCGGTGCCCTGATCGGCCGTGTCGCCGAGCAGCCTGGCCAGTGCTACTATCGCGACCGGAACGGCAACCGCTATATCGACGACTGCCCGCGCGGCGGCTACTAAGACTTAAATTCAACGATGCAGAAATCCCGGCCAGCGCCGGGATTTTTCATTTTTTGTACTAAATTAGCCCAGCAACAACTTAAATTGGTACACGTTTCGCATTTTTGCCGCTAAGGTGCCCGCGGCTGGGCAACGCGAAGCTTCATTTTCATGTAACAAAAAGCGGCGGATGCAGATCAGAGGGAAGACACCGAAAGCGGGTTTCGCGTCTCGGCGGACAGGCACCATGATGGTGATCGCGGCAACAGCCGCGCTATCACCGATTCTGGTCGATGAGGCATACGCCTTCAAGCTGTTTGGCATAACGATATTCGGCAAGGACGATAGCGACGCGGAGCAGGTTCCTGATCCAGTGCGCTACAACGTCGACCTGACGGCAGGCACGGCCGACCCCGATCTCACGGAAGCGCTGCAGAACAGCTCTCGCCTGGTCGGCGACAAGGACAAGCCCGTTTCCGGCGATCTCGGCGTCGTCGTCAAGGCGCGCGACGACCGCGACCGGCTGATCGCCACGCTTTACGAAAAGGCCCGCTACGGCGGTGTGGTGACCATCACCATCGGCGGCAAGAATATCGATGACCTGCCGCCCAATCCGGTCTTCGACCGCTCTAAGCCCGTCCCAGTCAACGTCTCCGTTGATCCCGGCCCGGTCTTCCATGTCCGCGATGTCCAGTTCGGCGGCGATGCGGCGATGCGCAATCCGGCCGACTACGACCTCGCGCCCGGCCAGGAAGCCGGATCCCTCGTCATCATCAAGGCCGGCGACAAGATCGTCGAGCAGCTGAAGAGCGAGGGGCGCCCACTTGCCAAGCTCACCAAGCGCGAAGTGGTCGCGGACCACCGCAGCAACACCGTCGACATCATCATCACCACGGAAGGCGGCCCGGTCGCACCTGTTGGCTCCGTCGGCGTCACCGGCGAAAAGGGTGTGAAACCGGACTTCATCCAGCGCTATTCCCGCCTCAACCGCGGCGATGCCTATTCGCCCGAAGCGTTGAAAAAGGCCGGTGACCGGCTGCGGGCGCTCGGCGTCTTCTCCAGCGTCACCATTCACGAAGCCAACGAACTTGCTGCCGATGGCACACTGCCGATGACCATCGAGGTCTCCGAAGGCAAGCAGCGCTACTTCGGCTTCGGCGCTAATTATTCGACGATCGACGGCTTCGGCGTTCAAGGTTACTGGGGCCACCGCAACCTTTTCGGCGAGGCGGAATCGCTGCGCATCGAAGGCGCGGTCGGCCGTCTCGGCGAAAACGACATCAGCAATCTCGATTACTCGGCCGGCATCTCCTTCACCAAGCCCGGCGCCTTCCTGCCCGCCGGAACGCTGAAGGCATCGATCCTCGCCAAGACCGAAAACCCGGACGCCTACAATGCCTCGCTGCTCACCGGTTCGCTCGGCTATGCCTATGAGCTCAGCGATCAGGACACCGTCTCGGCGGCGGGCGAGATCAGCTACGAAAAGGACGACGACGCCTTCGGCCAGAACGAATACCTGACCTTCGCTCTGCCGCTGACCTATGAGCGCGATGCCCGCGACAACAAGTTCAACCCGACCGAAGGCTACCGCGCAACGCTCGCGGCAACCCCGAGCTACGAAGCTTTCAACGGCACGATCTTCTCCTCCTTCGAGGGCTCGATCTCGGGCTATCAGGCAATCGGCGCTGAGGACAATGTCGTCTTTGCAGGCAAGCTCGCGGCCGGCTTCATGGTCGGCGGAGAGCTGCAAGACATCCCGGCGACCCGCCGCTTCTTCGCAGGCGGCGGCGGATCGGTGCGCGGCTATGGCTATCAGGAAATCTCGCCCTACGACGCCGACAACGAGGCGACGGGTGGCAAGTCCTATGTCACGGCATCCTTGGAAGCGCGCGTGAGGATCACCGATACGATCGGCATCGTGCCCTTCCTCGATGTCGGCACGGTCTCCGCCGAGACCTTCCCGGATTTCGGGGATTTCCGGGCCGGTGCGGGCGTCGGCATCCGCTATGCAACGCCTTTCGGCCCATTGCGGCTTGATTTTGCCGTACCGCTGAACAAGTACGAAAATGGCACGGCCTATGGCATCTATGCCGGCATAGGCCAATCATTCTAACGGTGTGACAAGCAGCTGCTTGGCCGCTGCAGCACCTCACGAACGGGATAGTGTCCGCCTTCATGCAAGCACTGACGAAGCTCATCAACTGGATCGTAAGGCTGCTCGGCTACGGGCTGGGCGTCGTGCTTGTTGCCGCGGCGATCGCCATTGCCATCTTCGGCTTCACCACCTTCGGTTCGCGCATCGTGACGGAGAAGGTCGCCGAGATCATCTCCAACCGCGACATGAACATCGCGATCCGCGAGCCGGGCAGTCTGCTGACCGGCGGTCTCGATGCGGCGCAGGTGACGATTTCCGATACGCGCGGTGTCTTTGCCGAAGCCCGCGGCATCTCGATCAACTGGAACCCGCTGGCACTTCTGACCGGCACCTTCCACGCCAAGCAGATCGGCATCCAGTCGGTGACCGTCGTGCGTAAGCCGATCCGCACCCTGCCCTCCCCGCCCGATACCGGCGAGGAAGGCGGCTTCAAACTGCCGATCAAGATCGCCATCGATAGCATCGCCCTGCCGCAGATCAATCTCAGCGAACAGCTGGCGGGACGCGCCTTCACGCTGACCGCGAACGGCAATGTGCAGGCCGACCAGGACGGCGGCCATGCCGTCATCAACGTCAACCGCCAGTCCGTGCCGGACGCCAAGCTCAGCGCCGACGTCGCCTTCATCCCTGGAGAAAATCAGCTGCGGCTGAAGGCGCAGGTGGCCGAGCCCAAGGGCGGGCTTCTGGCAACGCTGCTGTCTTTGCCGGGCGAACCTGCCGTCAATGTCGCCATCGACGGCGACGGACCGATCTCCAACTGGAAAGCCAAGCTGCAGGCCTCGCTGGACGGCCAGCCACGCGCCTCGATCGAGGGCCAGCATGTGCTCACGCCCGAGGGGCTTCACCAGCTGAACCTCAAGGGTGGCGGCGACCTGAGCTCGCTGCTTCCCCCGCCCTTCCGTCCGCTCTTTGCCGGCCAGACGAATATCGATCTCGCCGCCACTTTCGATAACAAGGGCAAGATCGACATCCAGACCGGCAATCTCGCAACCGGCTCGGTGGTCATCGCCGCGTCGGGCACGCTCGATCCGGCCGGCAACAACAGCCTCAACGCCAATGTGCTCGGCACGTCGGGTCCGGTCGATTTCCGCTGGCCTCTCGAAAAGGGCGAGGCGCGCTTCCTGATCAGCGGCCTCAATCTGGCGCTGACGGGCGATGCCCAGGCAGCCCGCCTGAACGCGAGCGCCTCGCTCGACGCCGTCACCTTGCCGCAGGCAACGGCAAGCAACGTCAAGCTCACAGCCAAGAGCGACGCTTTCAACATCGCAAAGCGCAGCGGCGGCGTACAGATCCGGCTGGTGGCCGGCGATACGGCCTTCCTCGATCCGTACCTCAACCGCGCGATTCAAGGCCCGGTCACGCTCGCTGCCCCGATCCAGATTGCCCCTGACAGCATCGGCTTCAACGGCACGACGCTCGAAAGCGCCAATGCGAGCGGCGGCGTCAACGGCACCTACCGGCTGGCAAGTCAGGCGCTGACGGGCAATGCCAAGCTGACCATCGAGCCGGCCGCCCTCCCGCCCGCCGTCGCTCCACGCTTCGACACGCCGATCTCGATCGAAACCCAGGTCGCCGGCACGATCCCGTCGAAGATCAACCTGTCGAACCTGATCGTGAAATCCGGCACGATCGAAACAGCCGGCAACGTGACGCTCGACGGCGACACGCTGGCTGCGGATCTCAGCGGGCGCTTGCCCGATATCGCCAAGCTCGCCGAGAACGCCAGCGGTGAAGTCGGCTACACGGTCAATATCAGCGGCGCGCTCTCGGCCCTCGCGATCAAGGCCAATCTCAAGTCGGCGACGCTGCATACGGTCGACCGCACGCTTTCGAACCTTGACGTCAACATCACCGGCACCGCCGACCCAGCCGCACCGCAGGCAACGATCGAGGCGAAGGGCGCTATCGACGGCCAGCCGCTGACGATCAATGCCAATGCCCTGTCGAAGGACGGCATCACCAGCATCCCGTCGATCTCCGTCGAGGCCGGCGCCAACAAGCTGAACGGCAATATCGAGCTGACGCCCTCCTTCCTGCCGAGCGGCAAACTGAGCTTCGATTTCCCCGATGTCGGTCTGCTTGCGGCACTCGCCGGGCAGCGGGCCGAGGGCGACCTCAAGGGCGGCTTCGACATCGCCAATGACGGCGGCAAGATTTCGATCTCCGCCAAGGCAAGCGGCAGCGGCATCCGCCGTGACGGCCTCTCGCTCGTCCGGCCCGATATCGACGTGACGATCAGCGACCTCAAGGCCTTCGCCGCCAGCGGCGTCGTCAAGGCCGACGAGATTTCGTCGGGCGCCAATGTGATCAGCAGTCTGGCGCTGAATTTCACCCAGCAGCAGAACCGGACGAATTTCGATCTGTCGTCGACCTATGACGCTAATCCGCTGGTCGCGGCCGGTGCCGTCGAGACCAACGGCGGCGACATGAAGATCGAGCTGAACCAGCTCTCCGCCAAGCCGCGCAACATTGCAGTCGACCTGGCTGCACCGACGGCAGTCACCATCTCGGGTGGCGCAGCCAAACTCGACGGCCTGACGATCCGCACCGGCGACGGCTCGGTCAGCGTTTCCGGCTCGGCCGGGGAAACGCTCGATATCAACGCCACGATCAAGGATCTGCCGGCAAGCCTCGCCAACACCTTCGTGCCCAAGCTCGAAGCGGCCGGAACCATCTCGGGCACGGTCACGGTCACCGGCACACCCGCGGCACCGCTCGCCAATTTCAAGCTCGACTGGAAGGATGCCGCGACCAGCCACACCAAGGCGGCCGGCCTTTCCGGCTTCGCGATCGAGGCGGGCGGCAAGTTTGCCAACAACCGCCTGGAGTTCGAGACCACCGCGGCGGGCGACAGGAAGCTGTCGCTGAAGGCTTCGGGCAATTACACGGTGGCGGGCGCTGATGGGCAGGCGCTATCCGTCGATGCCGAGATCGCCAATGTGCCGGCTGCTCTCGCCAATGCCTTCGTTCCCGATCTCGGCGCCGAGGGCATCATCTCCGGAACGGCAAAGGCATCGGGCAAGCTTCCGCAACCGACCGCCGATTTCAAGGTGACCTGGAAGGACGCTGCAACGAGCCAGACCGTCAAAGCCGGGCTCGCCAAGCTTGGCATAACGGCAAACGGCACCTTCGCCGGAGACACGCTCGATTTCACCGTCGATGCGGCGGGCGCCAAGGATTTGAGCCTCAAGGCGACCGGCAATTTCATTGTCTCCGGCCTTCAGGCCAACACCCTCTCCGTCGATGCGACCGTCAGCAACGTTCCCGCATCGCTCGCCAACGGCTTCGTTCCGGATCTGGCGGCCGAAGGCATGATCTCCGGAACGGCGAAGGCGACCGGCAGATTGCCACGCCCGGCCGCCGACTTCGATCTTGCCTGGACCGACGCGGCAACCGGCCAGACGAAAAAGGCCGGTCTCGCCAGCTTCGACGTCTCCGCCAAGGGCAAGTTTGCCGACAACAAGCTCGATTTCGATGCCAGCGCCGACGGCGCCAACAGCCTGTCTCTCAAGGCTGTCGGCAATTTCACCGTCGCCGGACCGGATGCCAACACGCTCTCCGTCGACGCGACGCTCAGCAACGTCCCCGCGGGTCTCGCAAACCCGTTCGTGCCCGGCCTCGGCGCCGAGGGCCTGATCTCGGGCACCGCCAAGGCAACGGGCAAGCTTCCGACGCCGACCGCCGATTTCGACCTGACCTGGGCCAACGCCGCAACCGATCAGACGAAGAAAGCAAAGCTCGCCAGCTTCGATGTGACGGCCAAGGGCAAGTTCGCCGATAACAGGCTGGACTTCGATGCGGCCGCCAGCGGCAAGAACAGCCTGTCGCTGAAGGCGCTCGGCAATTTCACGGTCGCAGGCCCCGATGCCAACGCGATCTCGGTCGATGCGACCGTCAGCAATCTGCCTGCCGGCCTCGCCAATCCCTTCGTTCCCGGCCTCGGCGCCGAAGGCCTGATCTCCGGCACCGCCAAGGCATCCGGCAAACTGCCGCGGCCGACTGCGGACTTCAATCTAACCTGGAGCGATGCGGCGACCGACCAGACGAAGAAGGCAAAGCTTGCAAGCTTCGATGTCTCGGCCAAGGGCAAGTTCGCCGACGACAAGCTCGATTTCGATGCCACGGCGAGCGGCACCAACAGCCTCTCGCTGAAGGCGAACGGCAACTTCATCGTCTCCGGCCCGGATGCGAACATGCTTGACGTCAATGCCGATATCAGCAACGTCCCGGCTGGTCTCGCCAATCCCTTCGTTCCCGGCCTCGGCGCCGAGGGCCTAATCTCCGGCACCGCCAAGGCATCCGGCAAGCTTCCGAACCCGGCTGCAGACTTCAAGGTGACCTGGAAGAATGCGGCCACGAGCCATACGAAAGCCGCCAACGTCACCGGCCTTGGCGTCTCGGCCGATGGCACGCTGTCGGGCAACACGCTGAACTTCAACGTCAATGCCAGCGGCAGCGGCGCCCTGTCCCTGAAGGGCAAGGGCAGCTTCACGGTCGCCGGTCCAGATGCCAATTCGCTGAAGGCCAATGCCGACATCGCCAATCTGCCGGCCGGCATCGCCAACGCTTTCGTTCCCGGGCTCGGCGCCGAGGGCGCGATCTCGGGCAGTGCAAGCGCCGCCGGAAAGCTGCCGATCCCGAATGTCGATTTCAAGCTGAACTGGAAGAATGCCGCGACCAGCCAGACGAAGAGCGCCGGGCTCGCGCCGCTCGGCATCACCGCCGATGGCAAGCTCGCAGGTCAAACCCTAACGATCGATACCGGTCTCAACGGCGAAGGCGGCCTGTCGATGAAGGGTGGCGGCAGCGTCGGCATAGCAGGCCAGCGCGCCCTGAACCTGCAGTTCAAGGGCAATCTTCCTTTCGCCATTCTCGGCGCGCAACTCGCCCAGCAGGGCCTCGTCGCCGATGGTGCCGCCGATATCGATCTGCGCATCACCGGCAACGCCGGTGGCCCGGTGATCAACGGCACGATCAACACCAGTGGCGCCAAGCTGGTCGACGTGCGCCGCAATCTTGCGCTCAACAACCTGACCGCCAACATCACCATGAATGGTCAGCAGGCGACTATTTCCCGCTTCAGCGCCAATCTCGCCAGCGGCGGTGCCATCTCCGCCAGCGGCACGGTCGGCATCCAGCCGAACAGCGGCTACCCCGTCAATATCGAGGTGAAGCTCGACAAGGCCGTCTATGTCGACGGCACGCTGGTTGTCGCCACGGTGGACGGCACGCTCGGCATGCGCGGCCCGCTTTTGTCCAATCCGACGCTGAGCGGCCGCCTTAATCTCGAAAAGGCATCGATCACGGTACCGGAAAAGCTGCCGACATCGCTGCGCGAGATCAACATCAAGCATATCCATGCGCCTGCCGCCGTTCGCGCCCAGCTGCGCGACGAAGGCAACCAGGGCGCCAGCCAGAAATCCTCGACCATCGCCCTCGACCTGCGGCTCGATGCGCCCTCGCAGATCTTCGTCCGCGGCCGCGGCATCGATTCCGAGCTCGGCGGCAGCGTCACGATCAAGGGAACGGCAGCCTCGCCCGTCGTCTCCGGCGGCTTCACCATGCGGCGCGGCCGCCTGACGATCCTCAATCGGCGCATGAACTTCACCGACAAGAGCCGCATCACCTTCGCCGGCGACCTGACACCGGCGCTCGACATGGAAGCAAGCTCGACATCGGGCACGACGACGCTGACCGTCGATGTCGCGGGTCTCGCGACCGATCCCGCCATTACCTTCTCCTCCTCCCCCGCCCTTCCGCAGGACGAAGTGCTGGCGCAGCTGATCTTCGGTCAGTCGATGTCGAAGCTCTCGCCGGTGCAGATCGCCCAGCTTGCCGATGCCGTCAGCCAGCTGGCGGGCGGCCGTTCAACCTCGCTCTTCGAAGGCCTGCGCAATCAGCTCGGCGTCGACGATCTCGACATCAGTACCGACGAAAAGGGCCAGACCAGCGTCAGCGTCGGCCGCTATCTCAACGAGCGCACCTATTTCGAGCTGCAGCAGGGTGGCGAAGCCGGCGCCAAGGCGGTCATCAATCTCGATGTCGGCCGCGGCGTGAAGCTGCGTGGTGCGGCCGGCGGCAACGGCTCTGGCGAAGCAGGCGTCGTCTACGAGCACGAATACTGATCAGAACACCGTCTTGCTGGTCTTCAGCAGGATGTTGGTCTCGGTAACGTTGATGCCGTCGATCAGGCGAATGCGCCGGAGGGTCTCGTCGAAGGAAACCAGGTCGCGGTCTTCCAGTTCGGCGATGAAGTCCCATTTGCCGTTGGTGCTGTGAAGCGCGCGCACCTGCGGAAGACCGCGCAGTTGATCGGCCACCTTGTCGGCGAGCTTGCCGAGAACCTCGATGAGAATGATGGCCCGGACACCGGCCGAGCGCACTTCATGACCGGTACGGATGGTGAAGGCGGCAATCGTGCCATTCGCCACCAGCCGGTCGATACGTGCCGCCACGGTGGCGCGTGACGCCCCGGTCATTGCCGCAAGCGACGATACTGGCGTGCGCGCATTGTGGCGCAGCGCGCTCAGTAGTTCCTGATCCAGATCATCCATGATGTTCACTTTGCTCAAACGATGTGATCAATCTGTACAATGGCGCTTTTCTTTTGGCAATTTTCCATCTTTTTGCCGCCGCGCCGATAGCCGAATATGCAACTCGAAACTCGGAAACGGAGCCCGGAATGGACGTTCAGTCGCGCGCAGTCACCCTCATTGGTGTTCCCCTCGAAGAAGGCTCCGGCCGCAGAGGCGCGGCCATGGGTCCGGCAGCGCTGCGCATCGCCGGTATCGACCAGACGCTGATCGAGCTTGGCCACGACGTGAAGGATGAGGGCGACCTGCAGATCGTCCCCGCCCGCGATCTGCCGAACCATCCGAACGCCCATAACCTGCGCATCGTCGGCGCCTTCACCCGCGCTCTGGAAGCAAGCACCTACGAGGCCGCAGCCGCCGGCCGCTTCCCGCTGATCCTGGGCGGCGACCATGCTCTGTCCATGGGCAGCGTTTCCGGCATGGCGCGCTATGCCGCCGAAAAGGGCCGTCCGCTCTTCGTCATCTGGCTCGATGCCCATTCCGATTTCAACACACCGGAAACCTCGCCCTCCGGCAACATCCACGGCATGCCTGTGGCTTTCTTCAGCGGCAACGCAGAATTTGCCGAAATCCTGCCGAAGAACCGCCCCTTCGTCGATCCCCGCCATGTCTTCCAGGTCGGCATCCGCTCCGTCGACGCGCCTGAGCGCGTGCTGATCAAGCAGCACGGCGTCAACGTCTTCGACATGCGCTCTATCGACGAGCAGGGCATTGCCGCGATCATGAAGCAGATCCTGGCCGCGGTCGAAGCGGCGAACGGCCTTCTCCATGTCAGCCTCGACGTCGACTTCCTCGATCCCGATATCGCGCCCGGCGTCGGCACGACGGTGCCGGGCGGCGCGACCTTCCGCGAAGCCCACCTGGTCATGGAGATGCTCTCCGACAGCGGCCTCGTCTCCTCGCTCGACCTCGTCGAGCTCAATCCATTCCTCGACGATCGCGGCAAGAGTGCCCGCGTCCTCGTCGAGCTGACCGCAAGCCTCTTCGGCCGCCGTATCTTCGACCGTCCGACACGCGCCGCATAATCTGAGGGAACACGGCCATGAACGCATCTGAAAGCCTGATCGCCACCGAACAGCGGCTCGGCGCCCATAACTACAAGCCGCTCGACGTCGTCCTGACACGCGGCGAAGGCGTCTACGTCTGGGATACCGACGGCAAGCGCTATCTCGACTGCCTCTCGGCATACTCGGCGGTCAACCAGGGCCACTGCCATCCGAAGATCCTCGCCGCCATGGTCGAGCAGGCCGGGCGCCTGACGCTGACGTCGCGTGCCTTCCGCAACGACCAGCTGGCCTATCTCTACGAAGAGCTTGCAGCCCTCACCGGCTCGCACAAGATCCTGCCGATGAACTCCGGTGCCGAAGCCGTCGAAACTGCCATCAAGGCGGTCCGCAAATGGGGCTACGAAGTGAAGGGCGTGCCGGAGGGCAAGGCCGAGATCATCGTCTGCTCGGACAACTTCCACGGCCGCACGCTGAGCATCATCAGCTTCTCGACCGATCCCGATGCGCGCACCGGCTTTGGACCCTTCACCCCGGGCTTCCGCACCATTGCCTTCGGCGATGCCGACGCCTTTGCCGCCGCCATCAACGAGAACACCGTTGCCGCCCTTATCGAGCCGATCCAGGGCGAAGCCGGCGTCAAGATCCCGCCGGCGGGCTATTTCAAGCGCGTCCGCGAGCTCTGCACCCAGCATAACGTCACGCTGATCCTCGACGAGATCCAGACCGGCCTCGGCCGCACCGGCAAGCTGCTTGCCGAAGAGCATGAAGGCATCGAAGCCGACGTGACGCTGATCGGCAAGGCGCTCTCCGGCGGCTTCTATCCGGTTTCCGCCGTTCTCTCGAACAGCGAAGTCCTCGGCGTCCTGAAGCCCGGCCAGCACGGCTCAACCTTCGGTGGCAACCCGCTCGCCTGCGCCGTCGCCCGCACCGCGCTCAAGGTCTTGACCGAAGAAGGCATGATCGAGAATGCCGAGAAGATGGGTGACTACTTCCTCGAAGGCCTGCGCTCGATCCGCTCCAACATCGTCAAGGATGTTCGCGGCCGCGGCCTGATGCTGGCCGTCGAGCTGGAGCCGGAAGCAGGTGGCGCCCGCCAGTATTGCTACGGTCTCAAGGAGCGTGGTCTGCTCGCCAAGGATACCCACGAGAACACGATTCGCCTCGCCCCTCCGCTTGTTGTCACCAAGGAACAGGTCGAGTGGGCTGTCGAGCAGATCGAAAAGACGATTACCTGAAGTCTGCAGCCACTTCCCCGGCCGCAACTCCGGGGAAGTATTTTCGGCCATCCTCAGGAAAACATTACTAATATGCGGCAGTAAAATGCCGCAGTTACTCATTCTTAATCTAAATAATTATATTACTTTAGTAGAAACACCAGGGCGTATTTGCGGGGGCAGGAGCCGGGTTTTCAGGATTTATTTGAGCTCAGACCTGCCGCACCGGATGCGATGCAGGTGCGGACACCTGTTGCCCTGTTCCGGCAAGAGAGCCGCCCCCGTATCGCCTGAGGCGCAGTCTCCATAAGGGACGACGATGCCGTTATTTTCAATAGTTTCAGGAACCGACGCCAAGGCGATGTTCTCGGCGCTCAACAGATCGCAGGCCGTCATTGAATTCGACCTGCAGGGCAATATCCTCACCGCCAACGAAAACTTCTGCCGCACGGTCGGCTACGAGCTTTCCGAAATTGTCGGCAAGCACCACCGCATCTTCTGCGAGCCGGAATACGTCGCCTCGCAGGCCTATAAGGATTTCTGGGCAAAGCTCGGCCGCGGCGAGTTCGACGCTGGCGAATACCGTCGCATCGGCAAGGGCGGCCGCGAAGTCTGGATCCAGGCGACCTACAACCCGCTTCTGTCCAACGGCAAGCCCTACAAGGTCGTCAAGTTTGCGACCGATGTCACTGCGACCAAGCTCGAGTCGGCGAATGCCATCGGCAAGATCGAAGCGATCTCCCGCGCCCAGGCCGTGATCGAATTCACCCCGGCCGGCGAGATTCTCACCGCCAACGGCAACTTCCTTGACGTCGTGGGCTACAGGCTCGACGAGATCCGCGGCAAGCACCACAGCATGTTCTGCGAACCGGCCTATACCGGCTCGCCCGCCTACCGCGAATTCTGGGCCAAGCTCGCGTCCGGCCAGTTCGTCGCCGAAGAGTTCAAGCGCATCGGCAAGGGCGGCAAGGTCGTCTGGATCCAGGCATCCTACAACCCGATCTTCGACATGAACGGCCGCGTCTTCAAGGTCGTCAAGTTCGCGACCGACATCACCAGCCGTGTCCACGCCGTCGACGAGCTCGGCCAGGGCCTGACGAAACTCGCCGCCGGCGATCTTACCGGCTTGATCGACACGCCCTTCCTCCCCGCCCTCGACAAGGTCCGCCTCGACTTCAACAGCGCCGTCGAGCGGCTGGGCGATGCCATGCGCACCGTTGCCGAAAATACCGACGCGATCGCCCACGGCTCCCGCGAGATGAGCATCGCAGCCGATGAGCTCTCCCGCCGCACCGAGCGCCAGGCCGCGACCGTCGAGGAGACTGCGGCTGCTCTCGAGGAGATCACCCAGACGGTCGCCGACAGCGCCAAGCGCGCCGGCGAGGCTGGCGAACTGGTGGCCAAGACCAAGCTAGGCGCTGGGCACTCCGGCAGCATCGTCCGCAAGGCTATCGGCGCCATGGATCAGATCGCCAACTCGTCGCGCGAGATCAGCAACATCATCAGCGTCATCGACGAGATCGCCTTCCAGACCAATCTTCTGGCTCTCAACGCCGGTGTCGAGGCTGCCCGCGCCGGAGAGGCCGGCAAGGGCTTCGCCGTCGTTGCCCAGGAAGTCCGCGAACTCGCCCAGCGCTCCGCCAACGCGGCCAAGGAAATCAAGACGCTGATTACCGCATCGACCGAGCATGTGAAGAGCGGCGTCACCCTGGTCGGCGAAACCGGCAATGCGCTGGAAGAGATCGTCTCGCAGGTGACCGAGATCGACAGCAACGTCGTCGCCATCGTTACCGCCGCCCGCGAACAGTCGACCGGGCTGAACGAGATCAACAAGGCGGTCAACGCCATGGATCAGGTGACACAGGACAATGCCTCGATGGTCGAGGAGACCACTGCGGCGAGCGGCAAGCTCTCCAAAGAGGCCGAAAACCTCAGAGTTCTGCTGTCACAGTTTAGATTTGCGCAACACTCTTTGGCTAAGCTCAACAACAAAGCCACAAACGCGCCAGCCGCCTACGGAACGCCGCGTGGTCAACGGGTAAGTACTGTCCGCGCCAATGGCGGCGCAGCCGCTCTGGCTTACGAGAACTGGGAAGATTTCTAATGAGCACCATTAATTCCAATAGTTTCAGTGGCGACACGCTCGAGATCATTGCCTTCCGGCTGCACGATCAGGAATTCTGCGTGAAGACGACGACCATCCGCGAAATCCGTGGCTGGGCCCCTTCGACGCCGATCCCGCATGCTCCGACCGATGTCATCGGCGTCATGAACCTGCGCGGCTCGGTCATCCCGATCATCGACCTCGCCTACAAGCTCGGCATGAAGAGCACCGTCGCCAACGAACGCAGCGCCATCGTCGTCGCTGAAGTTCACAGCATGGTCATCGGCATGCTGGTCGACCGCGTCTCCGACATCCTGACGATCTCTTCCGGCCAGGTTCAGCCGGTGCCGGAAGTGACCGCCTCCTTCGACCGCGCTTATTGCGAAGGCATTATCGCTTCGGAAAACGGCATGATCTGCTTCCTGAACCTCGCCAAGATGTTCAAGGAAAACGAAGCCGAAGAGCTGGCCGCCTGATCACTGCGCGCCACAACGAAGCTCAAATAAAAAGGCCGCCCTCTGAGGCGGCCTTTTTCGTGCCCGGTAAAATTTCATGCCCAGCAGAAATCACCGATGAAAACTTGTGGCCAAAACAAATCTTATTAGCAATATCTTTTATACGCTAAATTAACCTTCCCGTTAGCATCATTGGTTGTGACAAAAGCAGCCTATGTTTTCCGATAGTTGAAGTTATCCCGTTTAGCGAGAATAGCCTCCGTCAAAATCCATAGATTGCATTTGGGCATTTTCTGCCGTGGCGCAGGGCGCGCCGGCCACAAATGGGGAACGGGGATGCTTGGTTTATCTTCCGATGCAAAATACATTCTTGATGCCATTTCGAAATCGCAGGCCGTCATCGAATTCGACCTGAAGGGCAATGTCCTCAAGGCCAACGACAACTTCTGCCGGGCCATTGGCTACGGTCTGGATGAGATCACCGGCAAGCACCACAGCATGTTCTGCGACCCCGCCTACGCGGCAACCGCCGAGTATCGCGAATTCTGGGCGCGGCTCGGCCGCGGCGAGTATGACAGCGGCGCCTACAAGCGCCTCGCAAAGGGCGGGCGCGAAATCTGGATCCAGGCGACCTACAATCCCGTCTTCAAGAACGGCAAGCCCTACAAGGTCGTCAAGTTCGCCTCCGACATCACCGAGACCAAGCGCCAGTCGATCGACGACGCCGGCAAGCTGAACGCCATCTCGCGTTCGCAGGCCGTTATCGAGTTCAAGCCCAACGGTGAGATCCTGACGGCCAACGAGAATTTCTGCAAAGGCCTCGGCTACAGCCTCTCCGAAATCACCGGCAAGCATCACAGCATGTTCTGCGACCCGGCCTATGCGCGCACCGAGGAATACGCCAACTTCTGGCGCCGCCTCGCGGGCGGTGAGTTCATCGCCAATGAATTCGTCCGCTACGGCAAGGGCGGCAAGGAGATCTGGATCCAGGCCGCCTATAACCCGATCATCGATGCCGATGGCCGCGTCTATAAGGTGGTGAAATTCGCCACCGATGTCACCGAACGCATGAGCGCCATCAGCCGCCTCGGCGCCGCGCTGAAGCTGCTCTCGGAGGGCGATCTCACACAAACCGTCGATACCGCCTTCGTGCCGTCGATGGAGCAATTGCGCCATGATTTCAACGCCGCAATCGAAAAGCTGCGCGATACCTTGACGACGATCGGCGAGAATACCGTGGCGATCGCGGCAGGCTCGCAGGAGATCGGCGGCGCAGCGGACTCCTTCTCCAAGCGCACCGAGCAGCAGGCCGCCTCGGTCGAACAAACGGCAGCGGCCCTGGAAGAGATCACCACGACCGTCAACGACTCCAGCCACCGCGCCGCCGAGGCCGGTTCGCTCGTCGCCAAGACCAAGCAGGGCGCCGAACAGTCCGGCGTCGTCGTGCGCAACGCGGTCGCCGCCATGGGCCAGATCGAGCAATCCTCGCGCGAGATCACCAACATCATCGGCGTTATCGACGACATCGCCTTCCAGACCAATCTTCTGGCGCTGAATGCCGGCGTCGAAGCCGCCCGCGCCGGCGAGGCCGGCAAGGGGTTCGCGGTCGTCGCACAGGAAGTCCGCGAACTGGCGCAGCGCTCCGCGAGTGCTGCAAAGGAGATCAAGGCGCTGATCAACCAGTCGAGCGAGCTGGTGAAGAACGGCGTCAGCCTCGTCGGCCGCACCGGCGAGGCGCTCGAGGAAATTCTCGGGCAGGTCGCCGCGATCAATACCAACGTCTCGGCGATCGTCGAAGGCTCACGCGAACAGGCAACGGGTCTGAAGGAAATCAACCAAGCCATCAACACCATGGACCAGGCGACGCAGCAGAACGCCGCCATGGTAGAGGAGAGCACGGCGGCAAGCCATAAGCTTGCGGCCGAAGCCGAGATCCTGAGATCGCTTCTCAGCCAGTTCCGTCTCGGCAATGAAATGCAACAGCGCACCACCGCACGGCAGATGCACAATTCCCCGGCCCTGCATCTGGTCGCCCGCGTTGCCAAGGCGCATGGCGCAGCCGCTCCGGCGGCCGATAGCTGGGAAGAATTCTAAGCTCCAGGCAAGCACGACTGTTACTCCGGCCCCGCTCTGCGGGGCCTTTTTCAGTCCCTCATTGCAAGCAAAACGTGCTGATCAACAGTCATCAGATGCGTAATCCTTGATTGAATTAGAATATTACGATTGACCCAATCCAATTAGGAACGGCACAAGCGCGATTTTGCAATACGACAATGCCAACAATGCTTGCCCGCAGCTAATTTCCGGAAATCCCAATAAAAACAATCGTTATAAATTCCAGAGCTTTCCAATTATTGCGCAATGGAAAATGATCTATACAGACTGCGATCTTTTTCGTTTAGATCTCTTTAGCTGTACAAATAAGCAAAACCAACTTTAGCGCGAAACAGCTACACAACATTAGAACTTACGTATATTCTTATATTGTATCAACGGGAGACCAGACAGCCACTCTTGGTTGCTGACATCCCGAGACGGAAAGCGCGCGCTTCCAACTTTGATTTCCAAGCCTGGGCATGGGGTCCTGGCAGAATCGTTTTGGAGGTTGGAAATGCAGTATCATAAATCGGCGATCGCCATAGTCGCAATCAGCTGTGCATCGCTCATCATTCCGGCACAGGCTTCTGCTGAAGGCCTGCTCGGCGGCCTGGGGAGCGCCCTTGGCGGCGGCTCCAAGAGCAGCAGCAGCAGCGGCGGCAGCAAGAGCGGTGGCGGCCTCAGCATTGGCGGCAGCAACGGCGTCAGCGTCGGCAACAATGGCGGCCGTGGGCTAAGCGCCTCGATCGGCGGCTCCAGCGGCATCAACGCCAGCGTCGGCGGCACCTCCAAGGGCGGCCTCGGCGTCAACGCATCGGTCGGCGGCACCAACGGCATCAACAGCAAGACGACGCTCGGCGGCGCAACCAAGGGCCTCGGCGTCGGCACCACGGCCAGCGTCGGCGGCACGAAGGGGCTCAATGCGGATGTGAACGCCACTGTCGGCGGTCCGGGCCTCGTCAGCGCCAAGGCCAAGGCTGGTCTCGGCGGCAACACGCTCGTCGATATCGCTCTCGGCCTGCCGGGCATCGACCCGAACGATCCGGATGGCCCCGGCGGTCCTGATGGTCCGAATGGTCCGCGCGGCCCCAACGGCCCGACCTACTCCTATAATGACATGTCGGCTGCAGAAAAGGCCAAGGTCAAGCTGCGCTGCCGCGACATCCTCGGCTCCGGCGGCTACGAGGCGAGCCTCGTCAAGCTCTGCCGCATGGTCATCGCAATGCGGTGACCGCCTCCCCCGGCAGTACCCGGCGCCTCGGCGCCGGGTATTCCTGGACAACATCTCAACTCCAGAATTTTCGCGCCTCGCCCCGGAGGCGCTTTTTTTATGCGAAAAAGGGCACGCGCAAAGCGCATGCCCTTCTCTCAAATCATAAGTTCCGATCAGCCGAACAGCGCAAGCGTCGCCTTCAGCGTCACCCAGACACCCCACAGCAACGGAATGCCGACGACGGCCCAGGCAAGAGCCGCCTTGGCGTCGAAGCCACCGCGGCCGATGCCGAACGAGCCGCTCGGCCCGGCGCTTGCGGCCGCCGATTTCGCCTGCAGCGATGCCACTTCTGCGTCCGACATGAACCACTTGTCGGCAAGCGGCCGCACGAAGAGGTTGGCGATCAATCCAAGCGCCAGCATGCCGGCGAGGATATACATCGTGCCGGTATAGAGCGCCGGTCCGGGTGCGACTCCGGCCGAGATCTGCGCCTCGCGGATATAGTTGACGACGACGGGGCCGACGATACCGGCGGTCGCCCATGCCGTCAGCAGACGGCCATGGATGGCGCCAACGAACTGCGTGCCGAAGATATCGGCGAGATAGGCCGGGATCGTTGCAAAGCCACCGCCATACATCGACAGGATGATGCCGAAGGCGAGAACGAAGAGCGCCTTGTTGCCCATGTCGGCAAGCGTCGGTGCCGCCGCATAGAGAACGATGCCGAGGATGAAGAACGTGAAGTAGGTGTTCTTGCGGCCGATCTTGTCGGAGAGCGACGCCCAGAAGAAGCGCCCGCCGATATTGAAGAGCGACAACAGACCGGCGAAGCCCGCCGCAATCGTTGCGATCGATGCCTTCTGCCCTGCATCGAGCTGCGCGAAGCCGACATCCGGCAGGCCGATCAGCGAACCGGCGAAGATTTCCTGCAGCATCGGCGATGCCATGCCGAGAACGCCGATACCGGCGGAAACGTTGAGGCAGAGCACCGCCCAGATCAGCCAGAACTGCTTGGTCTTGTGCGCATCGCGCAGATGCACATGCTTGGTGGTGATCATGCTGCTTTTGGCGGCGGGCGCCGTCCAGCCTTCCGGACGCCAGCCGGCCGGCGGGATGCGGTAGCCGAAGGCACCGCCCATCATGAAGACGAAGTAGATGACGGCCATGACCACGAAAGTCTGCCAGACGCCGACCGACGTATCGGTCTTGAAATAGTTCATCAGCAGGTTCGCGAGCGGAGCGCCGATCATCGCGCCACCGCCGAAGCCCATGATCGCCATGCCGGTCGCCATGCCGCGGCGGTCCGGGAACCACTTGATCAGCGTCGAGACCGGCGAGATATAGCCGAGACCGAGGCCGATACCGCCGATCACGCCCGCGCCCAGCCACATCAGCCACAGCTGGTGGGTCATGACGCCGACAGCGGCGACGAGAATGCCACCGCACCAGCAGCAGGCGGAAACGAAACCGGCCTTGCGCGGACCGACCCGCTCAAGCCAGCCGCCCCAGATCGCTGCCGAGCAGCCGAGGAGCACGAAGAACAGCGTATAGATCCAGCCGAGATCGGCAACGCGCCAGTCGCAGCTGGTGGTGAACAGGGCCGAAGCCAGTGTCAGATCCGGGCAGGCCGTCGAAGCGCTGATGCCGAGAGATTTCGACAGCGGCAGCCAGAACACGCTGAAGCCGTATGCCATGCCGATGCACAGATGAATGGCGAGTGCGGCCGGCGGTACGAGCCAGCGGTTGAACCCCGGTTGCGCAATTATTCGCTCACGATCAAGCAGGCCAGCGCCCGCTACTACCCCTGCTCCTGATGTATCCGCTGCGGTCATGAATAAGTTCCTCCTGGATCTGACCTTGCTGACATGAATCGCGCTCGAACAGGCAATGACAACCTGCGTCCCCCCTTGCGCGAAACGATGTTTACTGCCGGATAGGCTCCGCCGGCTCGGGCTTGCGGATCAGGGAAGACGCCTCGATCACCAAGGGATCGAAACCGTTATTCTCCTGCTCCAGAATCTCGAAAAATTGGCGCCGCATGCGCGGCTCCCAGAATTTATTGATATGCGTGGCAACTCCCTGAGCCGCCTCGCTGGCCGGCTGGGTCTTGAAAAAAGTGGCAATCTGATTGGCCATGTAGACCAGCTTGGAACGGGTATCATGCGACATCGGCGATACTTTCGGGCGAGATGCGGTCTGGATGGGTGAAAATCTCGAAGTCTTCGCCGCGCACCAGCGCAACAAGCGTCATTCCGGCTTCTTCGGCCGTGCGGATCGCCAGCGCTGTCGGCGCCGAGATGGCGATCAGGATCGATGCGCCCAGGATCGCCGTCTTCTGCACCATCTCGACCGAAATACGGCTGGTAACGACGACGGCACCACCGGCGCCGGTTCGCCCCGAACGGATCACCGCACCGCAGAGCTTGTCGAGTGCATTGTGACGGCCGACATCCTCGCGGACGGCAAGAAGCCCTTCGCCGGGCAGATAGAATCCTGCGCCATGGACGGCCCGCGTTTCGCG
The DNA here is from genome assembly GCF_047325115.1 of Rhizobium sp. Rhizsp82. Taxonomy (NCBI): domain Bacteria; kingdom Pseudomonadati; phylum Pseudomonadota; class Alphaproteobacteria; order Hyphomicrobiales; family Rhizobiaceae; genus Rhizobium; species Rhizobium sp. Rhizsp82. Next base: position 538,643 of record NZ_CP168570.1, read on the forward strand.
ATGTAGCGGCTGCGCCTCGTTCAGCAGCGAGGCCGCCCGGACGATATCGGCATGCGTCAACGTCACACCGGCAGCAGACACATCCGGCACCTTGCGTACCGCCTGCTCGATCGACTCGATGCCGCAGAGCCCGCAGCCGACCGGCCCGGCCATGCTGCGGCGCCGGGCGCGCAGGGCGTCCTCGACGTCATCGGCAAGCATGATCTGCACGTCGATGCCGATCTCGCTATCGACGGCCTCGACCGAGGAGATCTGCTCCATCGAGCTGATGATGCCTTCCGTCAGGCTGAAACCGACGGCGAAATCCTCGAGATCATCCGGCGTCGCCATCATCACGGCATGCGAGCTGCCGCCATAGGAGAAGGCGATCGGCACCTCTTCCGGCACGATCCGCTCACCCGGCACGACCACACCGCCCTTGCGGGCGATGCGGCTGACGGAGATGCGCGTGTGCCGGTCGGACATTACTCCGCGGCCTCCATCTTGCCGGAGATACGGCGGCTCTGGCGGGCCTGCTCGTCATATTCGAGCTGCCATTCCGTCGGCCCGTTGGAAGGCGAAACCTGCACCGCCGTCACCTTGTATTCCGGGCAGTTTGTCGCCCAGTCGGAGAAGTCGGTGGTGATGACGTTCGCCTGTGTCGTCGGGTGGTGGAAGGTCGTGTAGACGACGCCCGGCGCCACGCGCTCGGTGATCAGCGACCGCAGCGTCGTATCGCCGGAGCGGCTCTGCAGCTTGATCCAGTCGCCATCGCGAATGCCGCGCTGCTCGGCGTCATGCGGATGGATTTCCAGCCGGTCTTCCGGATGCCAGGCGACGTTATCGGTACGGCGCGTCTGCGCTCCGACATTGTACTGGCTGAGAATGCGGCCGGTGGTAAGCAGCAGCGGGAAGCGCGGGCCGGTCCGTTCGTCGGTCGCGACATATTCCGTGCGGATGAACTTGCCCTTGCCGCGAACGAAACCGTCGACATGCATGATCGGCGACCCCTCGGGATGCGTCTCGTTGCACGGCCACTGAACCGAGCCCATCTTTTCAAGATAGTCGTAGGAGACCAACGCAAAGCTCGGCGTTGTCGCGGCAATCTCGTCCATGATCTCGGACGGATGTTTGTAGTTCCAGTTGAGGCCCATCGCCTGGGCGAGCTTCTGCGTCACTTCCCAGTCGGCGTAGCCGTTCTTCGGCGTCATCACCTTGCGCACGCGGTTGATGCGGCGCTCGGCATTGGTGAAGGTGCCGTCCTTCTCCAGGAAGGTCGAACCGGGCAGGAAGACATGCGCGTAGTTGGCGGTCTCGTTGAGGAAGAGATCCTGAACGACGACGCATTCCATCGCGGCGAGGCCAGCCGCCACATGCTTGGTGTCGGGGTCGGACTGCAGAATATCCTCGCCCTGGATATAGAGGCCCTTGAACGTGCCATCGACAGCCGCGTCCAGCATGTTCGGAATACGCAGGCCAGGCTCATTGTTGAGCTTCACGCCCCAGAGCTTCTCGAAGACATCGCGGGTCGCGTCATCAGAGATATGGCGGTAGCCCGGCAACTCGTGCGGGAACGAGCCCATATCGCAGGAGCCCTGCACGTTGTTCTGGCCACGCAGCGGATTCACGCCCACGCCTTCGCGGCCGATATTGCCGGTCACCATGGCAAGGTTGGCGATCGCCATGACCGTCGTCGAGCCCTGGCTGTGCTCGGTGACGCCGAGGCCGTAATAGATCGCGCCATTGCCGCCGAGCGCATAGAGCCGTGCCGCACCGCGCAGATCGGCAGCCGGAACGCCGGTGAACTTCTCGGTCTGCTCGGGGCTATGCTGCGGTTCGGAAACGAAGGCCGCCCAATCCTCGAATTCCGACCAGTCGCAGCGCTCGCGGATGAATTTCTCGTTGAACAGGCCTTCGGTGACGATGACATGCGCCAGCGCCGTCATGACCGCAACGTTGGTGCCGGGCTTCAGCGGCAGGTGATAGGCCGCCTCGACATGCGGCGTGCGCACCAGATCGATGCGGCGCGGGTCGATGACGATCAGCTTGGCGCCCTGACGCAGCCGCTTCTTCAGACGCGAACCGAAGACCGGATGACCATCCGTCGGATTGGCACCGATGACGACCACCACATCGGAATGCTCGACACTGTCGAAATTCTGCGTGCCGGCTGAAGTACCGAAAGCCTGGCCAAGACCGTAGCCGGTCGGCGAATGGCAGACGCGGGCGCAGGTATCGACATTGTTATTGCCGAAGCCGGCGCGGATCAGCTTCTGAACGAGGAAGGTCTCCTCGTTGGTGCAGCGCGACGAGGTAATGCCGCCGACCGCTTCGCGGCCATACTGATACTGGATGCGCTTGAACTCGGAGGCGACATGCGCATAGGCCTCGTCCCAGGTCACTTCGCGCCAGGGATCGCTGACCTTCTCGCGGATCATCGGGTTGAGGATACGGTCCTTGTGCGTGGAATAGCCGTAAGCGAAGCGGCCCTTGACGCAGGAGTGGCCGCGGTTCGCCTGGCCATCCTTCCAGGGCACCATGCGCACCAGCTCTTCGCCGCGCATTTCCGCCTTGAAGGAGCAGCCGACGCCGCAATAGGCGCAGGTCGTGACCGCCGAATGTTCCGGCTGGCCGATGGCGATGACGGATTTTTCCGTCAGCGTCGCCGTCGGGCAGGCCTGCACACAGGCGCCGCAGGAAACGCATTCGGAATCGAGGAAATGCTCGTGCATGCCGGGCGAAACACGTGAGCCGAAGCCACGCCCCTCGATCGTCAGCGCGAATGTGCCCTGCACTTCCTCGCAGGCACGAACACAGCGCGAGCAGACGATGCATTTCGACGGATCATAGGTGAAGTACGGGTTCGACTCGTCCTTCGGCATCCATTTCAGATTGATCTCGCCGTTGCTGCGCGCCTTGACGTGATTGTCGCCCTCATAGCCGTAGCGAACGTCACGCAGGCCAACCGCGCCCGCCATATCCTGCAATTCGCAATCGCCGTTGGCAGCGCAGGTCAGACAGTCGAGCGGGTGGTCGGAGATATAGAGCTCCATCACACCGCGGCGGATATCCTTCAGGCGGCCCGTTTGCGTATGAACCACGAGACCAGCGGCAACCGGCGTGGTGCAGGACGCAGGCGTTCCGTTGCGGCCTTCGATCTCGACGAGACAGAGGCGGCAGGAGCCAAAGGCATCGACCATATCGGTGGCGCAGAGCTTCGGCACCTGTATCCCGGCTTCCATGGAAGCACGCATGATCGACGTGCCCTCCGGCACGGTGATTTCGCGGCCATCGATGGTCAGCGTGACCATGGCTTCGGATTTCGAAGCCGGCGTTCCGTAGTCAATTTCGTGAACGAGAGACATGGGTCTTTACTCCGCCGCTTCGATAAGGGGTGTGGGAGCGAAATCGTCCGGAAAGTGCGTCATCGCACTCATCACCGGATATGGGGTGAAGCCGCCCAAAGCACAGAGCGAGCCGAATTTCATCGTGTTGCAGAGATCGGTGAGCAGCGCCCGGTTCTTCTCGGGTTCGATCCCCTGGGCAATCTTGTCCGCCGACTCGACTCCTCGTGTCGAGCCGATGCGGCAGGGCGTGCACTTGCCGCAGCTTTCGACGGCGCAGAATTCCATGGCGAACCGCGCCTGCTTCAGCATGTCGGCCGTGTCGTCGAAGACGACGATGCCTGCATGGCCGATCAGGCCGTCCTTGGCAGCAAAGGCCTCATAGTCGAACGGCGTATCGAACAGCGCGCGTGGGAAATAAGCGCCGAGCGGGCCGCCGACTTGAACAGCCTTGACCGGCCGCCCGGTCGCCGTTCCGCCGCCGATCTTGTCGACGATATCGCCGAGCGACAGGCCGAAAGCCGTCTCATAGAGACCGCCATGCTTGACGTTTCCGGCGATCTGCAGCGGGATCGTGCCGCGCGAACGGCCCATGCCGAAATCGCGATAGAAGGCAGCGCCCTTGTCGAGGATGACGGGCACCGAGGCCAGCGAGATGACGTTGTTGATGACGGTCGGCGACGCGAACAGGCCCTTGTGCGCCGGCAGCGGCGGCTTGGCACGCACGATGCCGCGCTTGCCTTCCAAGCTGTTCAGCAGTGCCGTTTCCTCACCGCAGACATAGGCGCCGGCGCCCGTGCGCACTTCGATATCAAAGGCCTTGCCCGAGCCCATGACCGAAGGACCGAGCACCCCGGCCTTGCGGGCGATTTCGACCGCCTCCGTCATCGCGGCGATCGCATGCGGATATTCAGAGCGCGTATACACGAAGCCCTTGGTGGCGCCGGTCGCCAGACCCGCAATCGCCATTCCCTCGATCAGCACGAAGGGATCGCCTTCCATGATCATCCGGTCGGCAAAGGTGCCGCTATCGCCCTCGTCGGCGTTGCAGACGATGTATTTGCGCGGACCCTGGGCGTCGAGAACCGTCTTCCACTTGATGCCGGTCGGGAAGCCCGCGCCGCCACGGCCGCGCAGACCGGAATCGGTGACTTCCTTGACGATATCGGCAGGCGCCATGGCGGCAGCGCGCCTCAGCCCGGCAAGACCGCCATGCGCCTCGTAATCTTCGAGCGACAGCGGATCGGTGATGCCGCAGCGGGCGAAAGTCAGGCGGGTTTGTTCCTTGAGGAATGGGAGGTTTTCGACCTCCCCAAGACAGAGCGCGTGATCCCCGCCGGAAATCAGTCCAGCTTCGAACAACCCAGCCACGTCCCTGGCCTTCACCGGACCATAGCCGATACGCTTGCCATCGATCTCGACCTCGACGAGAGGCTCAAGCCACAGCATGCCGCGCGAGCCGTTGCGCACCAGCTTCACATCGAGACCGCGTGCTGCGACTTCCGAAGCGATCGCCTTGGCAACCTTGTCGGCGCCGAGCGAAAGTGCAGCCGCATCGCGCGGAACGAAAATCCTGATGGTCATTGCCGCACCTCCGCTGCGAATTCGGCAATGGTCTCGTCATCGATGCGGCCATAGAGCTCGCCATCGAGCATTGCCGCCGGGGCGCAGGCGCAAAGCCCGAGACAGTAGACCGGCTCCAGCGTCACGCTGCCATCGAGCGTCGTCTGGTGAAAATCGATGCCGAGAAGCTTCTTGACCCGCTCAGCCACGGCGTCGCCGCCCATCGACTGACAGGCCTCGGCCCGACAGAGCTTCAGGACGTGGCGGCCTGCAGGATGGTCGCGATAGTCGTGATAGAAGGTCACCACGCCATGCACTTCGGCGCGCGACAGGTTCAGCTCATGCGCAATGACAGGAAGCGCTTCCTGCGGCACATAACCGAACTCATCCTGGACTTCATGCAAGATTGGAAGGAGCGGGCCTTCGAGGGAACGAAGGTGCGAGACGATCGCGCGGGTGCGCTCGGCAATATCGCCATTGGCGACGTGAGCATTCATTGTGGCAGGCCTCCCGAGGCTTCCCGTTATCAGCCGTCACACCATGCTCCCCCAGCTTGGTATGACATTGTGACAGGAAGTGTCTCAGGGAACATGCAACCGATCAATAAAGCTGTTCCGTCAGTTGATAGGATTTTCCTATCAAAGATCTTCGCTCTCCGCGAGAATCCTTGCTTCATGCAACAGCGCAGAGACGAGTGGCGTGAACGGCTCGCGATGCGTCGCAACCAGGCCAACAAGATGATCGGCCTCGGGCTCGACAATCGGGATCATCCGGATTTCGGCAGGAAAACCGAATGATTCCGCGACATTTCGCGGCATGATGCTCGCCCAGCGCCCCGTTCGAACGTGGGAAAACAGCACGATCATCGATCCTGATTCGAGCGTCGGATGCGCTGTGGCCCCAGCTTCGGCCAGATGCCGGTTGATGATACGGCGGTTCTGCATGTCTGCGGTCAATAGACAAAGCCGAAGATTGCCAACCTCACGCCAGGTCACAGTTTCGCGATCCGAAAGCGGGCTGCCGGCCGCGGTGATCAGATTGTAGCGCTCGGCATAAAGCGGCACGGCCGTCACCCGCCCCAGCGGTTCGTTCTCCAGATAGGTGACACCGGCATCGATCTCGAGATTTTCGAGCATGCTCAGCACCTGAAGCGAATTGCGCGAGACGATCGAGAAAGTCACATCAGGATGGCGTTCCTGAAATGGCGTGGTGATCCGCGGCAGCATCGCCAGAGCCGTTGGAATAGAGGCGATCCGCAGGTGTCCGGAAAGACCCTTGCGGGCTGTGCGCATCTCCTCGCGCATGGTGCGCGTATCGCCGACGATGCGGCGTGCCCATTCGAGCACGCGCTGCCCCTCCGGCGTCAGCCCCTGAAAACGCGAGCCGCGCTGCACCAGCATCACGCCGAGCTGGTCTTCCAGCTGCCGGATCGCGGCTGATAGCGTCGGCTGCGAAACACCGCATTCTTCGGCGGCGCGGCCGAAATGCTTTTCATTGGCAAGAGCTATGAAGAATTCCAGCTTGTCGATCATCCGGCCTCCTGCCGAACTGTGCGTCCGGGCATCTTTGGCGGGACATCATAAGCTTAGCAAGACCTGCCTCAACGGGCAGCGGGCGCCGGAAACATGGCGAAAAGCGAATCCAAGAAGGATGCGACGCTGTCATTGCCGAGGCTGTAATAGACGAGACGCCCTTCGCGGCGGGTATTGACCAGTCCTTCCATGCGCAGCCGCGCCAGCTGCTGCGATACCATGGCCTGCTGCACGCCAAGCAGTTCCTCGATCTCGCTGACGGTCTTTTCCTGCTCGGCGAGAATGCAGAGAATAAGAAGGCGCGTCTGATGTGCCATTGCCTTCAGGAGGCTGCTCGCTTCGTGAGCTTTTTCGGCAAGCTTCTGCAGTTCCTGACCGGCTGTTCCCGGCGCAGTTGTAGGCAAGCGCATTCGGATTCTCTGATGGACGGGTTGGGACGGGCCCAAGCGATACCATATTCAGACCGATATACTGCGCAATTTTACTAAAATACCAAAAATAGTCCAAGTAAATCAGCAGATAAGCTGGCCACCATTGATCTCCAGAACTTGCCCGGTGATGTAGCCCGCTAAGGAAGGCGCGGCCAGAAACAGGTAGGCGGGGGCGCAATCCTCGGAGGTTCCGAGCCGTTGCAAGGGTATGGTCTTGCGTGTCGCCTCAAGCTTTTCGCGCGACGAATAGCGCTCATGGAAGTCGGTTTCGATCGTGCCCGGCGAAACGCAATTGACCCGGATCATGTCAGGGGCAAGCTCGCGCGCCAGCGCCTTCGAATAGGTGGAAACGAAGGCTTTCGAGGCCGAATAGATCGCCGATCCCGGACTGCCGCCGGTCAGCGCCGATATCGATACGGTGTTGACGATCGCCGCACCCTTGGCGGCCCGCAACGCCGGCAGCAGCGCGCGCGTCACCTCGACGACGGAGGTCTGGTTGAGCCGGGTAACCGCCTCATAATCCTGATCCGTCAGCTCACCCGCCGGAAACCGGCCGACCATCGTCCCGGCATTATTGACCAGCACATGAATGGTGCCGAAGGCATCCAGCACCTTCCAGGCGAAAGTGGCGGTGCCGCCTGGCTCGCTGAAATCGCCTGAGATCAGCACGGCGCGACGATCGGCTTCGGCCGTCAGCAGGAAGTCCGGAAGGTCGCGGCTCTTGCTGCGGCCGGTATGAACGGCGACGCGTGCGCCGCAATCGAGAAACTGGCGTGCGACCTCGAGGCCAATGCCGCGCCCGGCACCCGTGACGACGACATTGCGGTTTTCGAAAAGCTTTGGATGAAACACGCTGAGGCCCTCCCCACTCCGGCTGGCAGTCGCCGATTGCGCAATTTTCGCTTTAACATATGATCGCAAGAAACGAAAGAAAGGGAGGCGCAGCATGTTTCTGTCCGGACGGCAGACCGAGATCCTCGACATAGCAAAGTCAGAGGGCCGCGTGCTGGTGGAAGACCTGGCGGCCCGCTTCTCGGTCACCCCGCAGACCATCCGCAAGGACCTCAACGACCTCTGCGACAGCCGGGTACTAACGCGCATCCATGGCGGCGCGATTTTCCCTGGCGGTACCGAGAACGTCAAATACGAGGCGCGCCGCTCGATCGCGGCCAACGAGAAGACGGCGATCGGCCGTGCCTCGGCCGCGCTGATCCCGAACAATGCTTCCCTCTTCATCAATATCGGCACGACGACGGAAGCAGTCGGCGAAGCCCTGATCGAGCATCACGAATTGATGGTCATCACCAATAACATCAATGTCGCCAGCCGCTTGCGACTATTCCCGTCGATCGAGGTCGTGATCGCCGGCGGCGTCGTGCGCCATTCGGACGGCGGCATCGTCGGTGAAGCCGCCGTCGATTTCATCCGCCAGTTCAAGGTCGATTATGCGGTGATCGGCGCCTCGGCGATCGATCCCGATGGCGCGCTTCTCGATTTCGATTACCGCGAAGTGAAGGTCGCGCAGGCGATCATGGCCAATGCCCGCCATGTCGTCCTGGTCGCCGATTCCACCAAATTCGAGCGCACCGCGCCGGTTCGCATCGGCCACCTGTCACAGGTCCATACCTTCGTCACCGACGAATGCACGCTGGATTCGCTCCGCCGCATCTGTTCCGAGGGCGGCATCAATCTGGTGGAAACCAACCGGGCGGGCAGCACCAAAGATTAAATCTTTCGCTGTCGCAAAAGGTTCGTTTGACATTCGCTTTCTTTCGTTTTAGCGCTTAATGGATTTCATTTTAAGCACTAAATCGTTGGAGAACCGCGTGGGCAGCCAGACTTTCGACCTATTCGTGATCGGCGGAGGCATCAACGGCTGCGGGATCGCGCGTGATGCGGCGGGGCGCGGCTATTCGGTGGCGCTGGCGGAGATGAACGACTTCGCCTCCGGCACCTCGTCGGGCGCCACCAAGCTGATCCATGGCGGCCTGCGCTATCTCGAACATTACGAGTTCCGCCTTGTCCGGGAATCGCTGATGGAGCGCGAAGTGCTCTGGGCGATGGCGCCGCATATCATCTGGCCGATGCGTTTCGTCCTGCCCTATCACAAGGGCGGCATCCGCCCGGCCTGGCTGATCCGGCTGGGACTGTTCCTCTACGATCACCTCGGCGGCCGCAAGCTCTTGCCGCCGACATCAGTGCTCGACATGCGCCGCGACGCCGCCGGCAAGCCCTTGAAGGCGCTGTTTACGAAAGCCTTCGAATATTCCGACGGCTGGGTCGACGATGCCCGCATGGTGGTGCTGAACGCCCGGGATGCAGCCGACAAGGGCGCGCTGATCATGCCGCGCACGAAAGTGGTGTCGGCGCGGCGCGAGAACGGCCTGTGGGTCGTCGAGACGGTGGATACGCTCTCGGGCCGCAGCGAGACGCATCAGGCCCGCATGCTGGTCAATGCCGCCGGTCCCTGGGTCGATCACGTCATCCGCGCCGCCTTCGGCCAGAACGAGGCCCGCCATGTCCGCCTCGTGCAGGGCAGCCATATCGTCGTCAGGAAGAAGTTCGACGGTCCCAAGGCCTATTTCTTCCAGAACCCTGATAACCGCATCATCTTCGCCATTCCCTATGAGGACGACTTCACCCTGATCGGCACCACCGACCGGGATTATGGCGGCGATCCCAAGGATGTCAGGATATCCGCTGAAGAGACGGATTATCTCTGCAAGGCGGCCAGCGAATACTTCAAGGAGCCGGTCACGGCCGACGATATCGTCTGGACCTATTCCGCCGTCCGCCCGCTCTTCGACGACGGCGCCTCGAAGGCGCAGGAGGCGACGCGCGATTACGTGCTGAAGCTTGAAGGCAAAGACGGCAGCGAGGCGAATGCGGCGCCGCTTCTCAATGTCTTCGGCGGCAAGCTCACCACCTACCGGCGTCTGTCGGAACATGCGCTGGAGAAGATCGGCGAGGCGATCGGCATGAGGGGCAGCCCTTGGACGGCGAAGAGCCATCTGCCGGGCGGGGATTTTCCAGCGCAGGGGTTTGAGGCGGAAGTGGCCAGGCTGCAGGCGGCCTATCCGTTCCTGGCGCCGGCCCATGCGCGGCGGCTGACGCGCCGCTACGGCACCAAGGCCACCATCCTGCTCGGCAAGGCAGCCTCGACCGCCGATCTCGGCCGGCATTTCGGGTCGGATCTCTACGAGGCCGAAGTGCGCTATCTCATGCAGCATGAATGGGCCTTCACCGCTGAGGATGTCCTCTGGAGGCGGAGCAAGAAGGGTCTCTACCTCAGCAAGGACGAGGCAGCGGCTCTGGAGAGCTTCCTGCAGGCCGAGCGCATCGCCGCCTAGATATCTTCGAGCAACCGCGCACCGGTACCCTCGCTGCCCAGCCTGTCATGCGGGTTGCGCAGCGGACAGCTTTCGATCGACAGGCAGCCGCAGCCGATGCATCCCGTCAGGTGGTCGCGCAACAGTGTCAGCCGCTTGATGCGGTCGTCCAGATCGTTCTTCCAGAGCTGCGACAACGTCTGCCAGTCGGCGACCGTCGGCGTGCGGCCCTGCGGCAGGGTCGCGAAGGCCGCCTCGATCTCGGCAAGCGGAATTCCAACCCGCTGCGCCACCTTGATGATCCCGAGACGGCGCAGCACATCGCGGCCATAACGGCGCTGGTTGCCGCGCGAACGAATGCTCGCAATCAACCCCTTGCTCTCGTAGAAATGCAGCGCCGACACCGCAAGACCACTGCGTGCCGCTACCTCGCCGACGCTGAGCAGCCGGCTCATCATGCCATCCGAATTTTTCTGCATGGGCTGTTGACCTCAATATTAGTTGAGGTTTTATAACCCGAGCTCCCGATGATCGTAAAGAAGGAGCAATGCATGCAGACCACGATCAGATTGGCCGTCATCTACGGCAGCACGCGGCCCGGCCGCATGTGCGACCGCGTCGTCAAATGGCTCGTCAGCCAGCTCGGCCACTACCCGCTGATCGAACTGGATATCATCGACCCGCTCGATTTCGGCCTGGTCCCCAATAGCGGCGACGAAACCGGCGAGATCGCCGCGAGGCTGCAGCGCGCCGACGCCTTCATCATCGTCACGCCGGAATACAATCACAGCTTCCCCGCCTCGCTAAAATTCTTCATCGACGCCTTCTACGAGCCCTGGCACGTCAAGCCGATCGCCTTCGTCGCCTATGGCGGCATTTCAGGCGGCCTGCGAGCGGTGGAACATCTGCGCCTGGTCTTCGCCGAGCTCCACGCAGTCGCGATCCGCGATACGGTCAGCATCGTCTCCCCCTGGGACCGGCTCGACAAGGACGGGCACTTCGACCGCCCGGAAGAGGCGCTGCGGCATCTCAGCCGGATGATGGGCAGGCTGCAATGGTGGGCGCGCGCCCTTCGCGCCGTCCGCAGCGAGCAGCCCTATCAGGCGGCGGCCTAGAGATCACGGCCGCGGCTCTGGCAGGTACGCGGCCGCGATGCGCACCCGGGCAAGGCCACCGCCCGGGTGCGCTGATCGATCCGGTAGCCTGAAAACAAAAAAGCGGCCCTGAAGGCCGCTTTCGATCGTTTGGGAAAAGTCCAGATCAATCCTGCTCGACGACGCCACGCAGATGCGTGAGTTCGAGGATGAACTGCTCAAGCTTGGACTTGTGCTCGTGATGCTCGGCATCCTCGAGGTCCTTCTGCGCAGCCTCGATGCGGCGGGTCAGCTCGTCCTTGTTGATTTCCTCAACCGGAACAGCAGACTCGGCAAGCAGCGTGCAGCCGGTCGGCAGGATATCGGCGAAACCGCCGAACACGACATAGTCCTGCTTGCTGCCGGAGGCCGAACGAACGCTGACGATGCCGGGCTTGATGGTCGTCATCGTCGGCGCATGGTGGGCCATGACCGTCATCTCGCCCTCGGTGGCCGGAATGACAACTTCCGTCACCATCTCCGACAGAAGCAGACGCTCCGGAGATACGAGTTCAAAATTGAAATTGTCAGCCATCAGTGACTTACCTTCTCGGCCTTTGCATCTTGCAGTTTGGTCCCGCAGAACGGGCAGTGCTGTATCGCCTGATCGAGATAGCCGAGACCCTCTTCGGTCTGGACCAGTCCCACCACCATCATCAGCTGGCCGTTATCCGCCCTATAGACGGTCGGGGCTGCAGGGGCCGGAAGATCTGCCACGACTTCCCGAAGGGAGTCGCAGCAGAAGATCTCGTCATGAGCGTCGCTCATCAAGCAGCTGCGGAGAGCTTCTTGGCCTTTTCGATGGCTTCTTCCATCGAGCCGACCATGTAGAAGGCTGCTTCCGGCAGGTGGTCGTATTCGCCGTTGACTAGGCCCTTGAAGCCCTTGATCGTGTCTTCGAGCGCAACGAGCTTGCCCGGCGAACCGGTGAAGACTTCGGCGACGAAGAACGGCTGGGACAGGAAGCGCTCGATCTTGCGGGCGCGGGCAACGGCCAGACGGTCTTCTTCAGACAGTTCGTCCATACCCAGGATGGCGATGATGTCCTGCAGGGCCTTGTAGCGCTGCAGCGTCGACTGAACCTTACGAGCCACTTCGTAGTGCTCTTCGCCGACAACCATCGGGTCGAGCATGCGCGACGTGGAGTCGAGCGGGTCAACGGCCGGGTAGATACCCTTTTCAGCGATCGAACGCGACAGAACGGTCGTTGCGTCCAGGTGGGCGAACGAAGTTGCCGGCGCCGGGTCGGTCAAGTCGTCGGCGGGGACGTAAATGGCCTGAACCGAGGTGATCGAACCGGTCGTGGTCGTGGTGATGCGTTCCTGCATCTGACCCATGTCGGTTGCAAGCGTCGGCTGATAACCAACGGCCGAAGGAATACGGCCGAGCAGAGCCGACACTTCCGAGCCAGCCTGCGTGAAGCGGAAGATGTTGTCGACAAAGAACAGAACGTCCTGGCCCTGGTCGCGGAAGTGTTCAGCAACCGTCAGACCGGTCAGAGCAACACGAGCGCGTGCGCCCGGCGGTTCGTTCATCTGGCCGTAAACCAGCGCAGCCTTGGAGCCTTCGCCACCGCCGTGCTTGTTAACGCCGGACTCGATCATTTCGTGGTAAAGGTCGTTGCCTTCGCGAGTACGTTCACCCACGCCTGCGAACACCGAGTAACCACCGTGCGCCTTGGCGACGTTGTTGATCAGTTCCATGATGAGAACGGTCTTGCCGACGCCTGCGCCGCCGAACAGGCCGATCTTGCCGCCCTTTGCGTAAGGAGCGAGAAGGTCGACGACCTTGATGCCGGTGACGAGGATCTGCGCTTCCGTGGACTGCTCGACGTAAGCCGGAGCGTCCTGGTGGATGGCGCGCTTGGAAGCGGTAACCAGCGGACCAGCTTCGTCAACCGGTTCGCCGATGACGTTCATGATACGGCCGAGCGTTTCGTCACCAACCGGAACCGAGATCGGAGCGCCGGTGTCGGTGACTTCCTGACCGCGAACCAGACCTTCGGTCGAGTCCATGGCGATCGTGCGAACGGAGTTTTCGCCGAGGTGCTGCGCGACTTCGAGAACAAGGCGGTTGCCCATGTTCGTGGTTTCGAGCGCGTTCAAAATCGCCGGCAGTTCGCCTTCGAAAGCAACGTCGACGACGGCGCCGATAACCTGTGTGACCTTGCCGACAGAGCCTGTGGCGGTCTTCTTAGCGGCGGTCTTCGCTGCCGCCTTCGGGGTAGCTGCCCTAGCCATTTTAATACCCTCTTTCTCTAACCTCAGAGCGCTTCCGCGCCCGAAATGATTTCAATCAGTTCCTTGGTGATCTGCGCCTGACGCTGACGGTTGTAGTTGAGCGTCAGCTTGTTGATCATCTCACCTGCGTTACGCGTCGCGTTGTCCATTGCGCTCATCTTGGCGCCCATTTCACCGGCTGCGTTTTCAAGCAGTGCACGGAAGATCTGGACAGAGATGTTGCGCGGGATCAGATCCTCAAGGATCGCAGCCGGATCCGGCTCATATTCGTAGACCGCGCCGGCATGGGCAGCATCTTCGACAACGCCTTCAGGCGCCTGTGCCGGGATGATCTGCTGGGCCGTCGGGATCTGGCTGATGACCGACTTGAACTCGGAATAGAACAGCGTGCAAACGTCGAACTCGCCGGCTTCGAACATCTCGATGATGCGCTTGCCGATCTGGTCCGCGTTGTCGAATCCGACGCGCTTGACCTCGCGCAATTCCTTGCGCTCGACGATCAGCGATGCGAATTCGCGGCGCAGGCTGTCAAAGCCCTTCTTGCCGACCGTGAAGATCTTCACGGTCTTGCCTTCGGCGATCAGCTTGCGCGCATGATCACGGGCAAAGCGCGAGATCTGCGAGTTGAAGCCGCCGCAAAGGCCGCGTTCTGCGGTGCAGACAACGAGCAGGTGAACCTGATCCTTGCCGGTACCGGTCATGAGCAGCGGTGCGCCGTCGGCATCGGTAACCGCATTGGCGATGTTCGAAAGAACAGCCGCCATGCGTTCCGAGTAAGGCCGGGCGGCCTCGGCCGCCTCCTGCGCACGCCGAAGCTTAGCCGCGGCGACCATTTTCATCGCCTTGGTAATCTTCTGCGTCGCCTTGACGGAGGCGATCCGGTTTTTCAGATCCTTAAGTGAAGGCATCCGTTATCCGTCCTAACTGGGTCCGATCAGGCAAAAGACTTGGAGAACGCTTCGAGAGCAGCGGTGAGCTTGCCCTTCGTATCGTCGCTGATAGCCTTTTCCGTGCGGATCGTGTCGAGGATCGCCTTGCCTTCCGAGCGGAGGTAGGAGAGCAGAGCCTGTTCGAACTTGCCGACCGATGCAACCGGCAGCTTGTCGAGGTAGCCGTTGACGCCAGCGAAGATCACAGCGACCTGTTCTTCCGTCTTCAGCGGCGAGAACTGCGGCTGCTTCAGGAGTTCGGTCAGACGTGCACCGCGGTTCAGGAGGCGCTGGGTTGCGGCGTCGAGGTCCGAGCCGAACTGAGCGAATGCCGCCATTTCGCGGTACTGGGCGAGTTCGCCCTTGATCGAGCCTGCAACCTGCTTCATCGCCTTGATCTGCGCGGCAGAACCGACGCGCGAAACCGACAGACCGACGTTAACGGCCGGGCGGATACCCTGGTAGAACAGGTCGGTTTCGAGGAAGATCTGGCCGTCGGTGATCGAGATCACGTTGGTCGGAATGAAGGCCGAAACGTCGTTGCCCTGCGTTTCGATGACCGGCAGAGCGGTCAGCGAACCGGCGCCCTTTTCGTCGCTCATCTTTGCAGCGCGCTCGAGGAGACGCGAGTGCAGGTAGAAAACGTCGCCCGGGTAAGCTTCGCGGCCCGGCGGGCGGCGCAGCAGCAGCGACATCTGACGGTAGGAAACAGCCTGCTTGGACAGGTCGTCGTAACCGATCAGGGCGTGCTGGCCGTTGTCACGGAAATATTCGCCCATGGCGCAACCGGCGAACGGTGCGAGGAACTGCATCGGAGCCGGATCGGAAGCCGTGGCAGCGATGATGATCGAGTATTTCAGAGCGCCGCGTTCTTCGAGAACCTTGACGAACTGAGCAACGGTCGAACGCTTCTGGCCGACAGCGACGTAGACGCAGAACAGCTTTTCGCCTTCCGGACCGGAGTCGTGAATGGCCTTCTGGTTCAGGATCGCGTCGAGAATGATCGCGGTCTTGCCGGTCTGGCGGTCGCCGATGACGAGCTCGCGCTGGCCGCGGCCAACCGGGATGAGGGCGTCGATAGCCTTGAGGCCGGTCGACATCGGCTCATGAACCGACTTGCGCGGGATGATGCCCGGAGCCTTGACGTCAACGCGTGCGCGCTGCTTGGCATTGATCGGGCCCTTGCCGTCGATCGGGTTGCCGAGAGCGTCAACGACGCGGCCGAGGAGTTCCGGACCAACCGGAACGTCAACGATGGCGCCCGTACGCTTGACGGTGTCGCCTTCCTTGATGTCGCGGTCCGAACCGAAGATAACGACGCCGACGTTGTCGGATTCGAGGTTCAGAGCCATACCACGGGTGCCGCCTGGGAACTCGACCATTTCACCGGCCTGAACGTTGTCCAGACCGTAAACGCGAGCAATACCGTCGCCGACAGAAAGAACCTGGCCGACTTCCGAAACCTCAGCCTCTTTGCCGAAGTTTTTGATTTGATCTTTGAGAATTGCGGAAATTTCCGCGGCGCGGATATCCATCAGCCAACCTCTTTCAATGCAAGCTTGAGAGTAGAAAGTTTGGTGCGAAGCGACGTATCAATCTGACGGGACCCGACCTTGACGATCAGACCACCAAGAATTGACGGATCAACCGTGACGGCAATCGCCACGTCTTTGCCGGTGACGCCCTTCAGCGCCGCCTTCAATTCGGTTTCCTGCGCTGCGGTGAGCGCATGGGCCGAGGTAACCTCGGCAGAAATTTCGCCACGCTGACGGGCAGCGATGACACGGAAGGCCTTGATCATGCCCGGGAGGGCAAACAGGCGGCGGTTGCGCGCCACGACCTTCAGGAAGTTGCCGACGAAACCGGAAATACCGGCCTTTTCGCTGATGGCAACAATAGCCTTCAGCTGATCGTCAGCCGAGAATACCGGGCTAGCGACGAAACGCTTGAGGTCGTCGCTCTCATCCAGCATCGCCTGGAAACGGTCGAGATCTGCGGTGACGCTCTCGACGGCACCTTCTTCGAGCGCCAGATCGAATAGCGAGGACGCATATCGTTCTGCAACACCAGAAGTAAGCTGGGACGTGTCTGCCACGGGCACAAATTTCCCTGATTTCAATTCAAGAATCCGGCCGTCGGCGGGCGCCTGACCTATGCTCTTGAATTCGTTTTGATTTCCCCCAGAAATCGCAAGAGAAGCCTCTTGCTTCTTCCGAAATTCGGGGTCCGTCTAACATAGGACGCAGGGACTCGCAACACGCGTAATGCCCGAATATGCCTTTCGAATGATTTTCTGTCGGCAAAATCGTGAAATGGCATTCGAGCAGGCGAGCGGGCGCCCGTCAGCCCTGTAATTCAGGTTGCAAAGAACCCAAAAGAATAGGCCAGCGGAACCGCTGCGAGAACCGCCTGCACAACCAGAAGTAAATAGTTGATAATTGTGCTCCCCTTATCAGAAAGAAGGGAGATGACGCGGGCAAAAAATGCCATCGCGAAGGCGGCGCCGAGCGCCATGTAGATGAAGTCCTGGGCGAGCATGATCGCCGCCAGACCGAAGCCGAGATAGAAGCCGCCGACCGAGCGCTGCTCCGCATAACCATCCCGCCGCTCGCCGCGCGGCGCGAGACCGAAGAGCTTCATGGCGTAACCGGGCGCGAACATGATGACGAAGCCCGCAGCCGCCGTGAATGCCGCGCAGCAGAATGCCAGCTGCTCGCCGAAGGTTTCCGGAAAATAGAACTCCATGAATCAGCCCCAAATCATGCCCATGTTTTTTGACCTTATGGCATGATTGTCTGCTGCCGGAAACGGCCACGATCAGCTGTTTTTAAAGGAAGCTCTGCGGATCGATGTCGAGCTGAACCTGAACCGAACCCCGCTCCTTCGGCGCTTGCGCCAGCATGGTTTTCAGGAACGCCTGCATATCGGAATTGCGCCGGCCGTGGACCAGCAGGCGGAAACGGTGGCGGCCGCGCACGATCGCCAGCGGCGCTTCAGCCGGACCCAGCACCGAAATGCCCGACACCTGCGGCGCCGAACTGCGAATGCCGCGCGCATGGCTTTCCGCGTCCTGGCGGGTCTCGGCCGAGACGATGATCGAGGCCAGCCGGCCGAAGGGCGGCAGGATCGCCCGCTCGCGCTCGGTGATCTCCCGCTCATAGAAGGCTCCGGCATCGCCCGAGACGATCGCCTGCATCACAGGATGCTGCGGCTGGTAGGTCTGCAATAGACCATGGCTCTTCAAACCGGTTCGCCCGGCGCGGCCGGTCACCTGCGAGAGCAGCTGGAAGGTGCGTTCCGCGGCGCGCGGATCGCCATTCGCCAGCCCGAGATCGGCGTCGACGATGCCAACCAGCGTCATCAGTGGGAAGTTATGTCCCTTGGCAACGAGCTGCGTGCCGATGACGATATCAGCCTCGCCCTTGGCGATGGCATCGAGCTCAAGGCGAAGCCGCTTCACGCCGCCGGTGATATCAGATGACAGCACGATCGTCCGCGCATCCGGGAAATGCCGCTCGACCTCTTCGGCGATGCGCTCGACGCCAGGGCCGCAGGCAACCAGATGATCGAGCGTGCCGCATTCCGGGCAAGCTTCCGGCGTCCGCTCGGTATGGCCGCACTGATGGCATTGCAGCTGGCTGCGGAAGCGATGCTCGACCAGCCAGCTCGAACATTGCGGGCATTGGAATCGATGCCCGCAGACGCGGCAAAGCGTCAGCGGCGCATAACCACGCCGGTTGAGAAAGAGCAGTGCCTGCTCCTTCTTCTCGATCGTCTTGCCGATCGCCCGGATCAGCACCGGTGACAGGAAGCCGCCGCGCTCCGGCGCATGACGGCGCATATCGACGAGATGCAGATCCGGCAGCGCCGCGTCGCCAAAGCGCGTCGGCAGATGGATCGTCGTATAGCGACCGCTCTGGCCGTTGACCTGGCTCTCGACCGACGGCGTTGCAGATACCAGCACGATCGGAAAATCACCGATCCGCGCCCGCACGACGGCCATGTCGCGGGCATTGTAATAGACGCGATCCTCCTGCTTGTAGGCAGGGTCATGCTCTTCATCGACGATGATCAGGCCGAGATCTTCGAACGGCAGGAAGAGCGCCGAACGCGCACCGGCGACGACACGCACCTCGCCGGTAACGGCCTGCCGCCAGACCTTCTCGCGGATACGCGGCGCCAGATCGGAATGCCATTCGGCAGGCTTGGCACCAAAGCGATCCTGAAAACGCTCAAGGAAGCTCGCCGTCAGCGCAATCTCGGGCAGCAGAATCAGCACCTGCTTTCCACGCCTGAGCGTCTCGGCGATCGCCTCGAAATAGACCTCGGTCTTGCCCGAACCGGTGACACCGTCGATCAGCGACACGGCGAAGGCGCCATTGCGCACCTCGCCGAGAATATCCTCCGCCGCATCCTTCTGCGGGCCGGCCAATCGCGAGGCGGCAAAATCAGGATCCGGCTTAGCGACGACCGGTGGCGGCGGCAGGAAGATCGTTTCGAAAATCCCCTGGCTGATCAGACCATCGACGACGCTTGTCGAGACCCCGGCCGCATGGGCAAGCCCCGTGCGCGTCCAGGAAACGCCATCGGAGGCCCGCTCGAGCACGCGGGCCCGCGCCGGCGTCATCCGCTCGGGCTCGCCGCCGATGAAGCGCAGGCCTTCGACCATCGGCTCCGGCTCGAACGCATTCGGAGCCCTCAGCGCCATGCGCGCCACGAGACCGGGCGGCGAGAGCGTATAGGCCGATACCCAGTCGATGAAATCGCGCATTTCCTTGTTCAGCGGCGGGCAATCGAAGACATGGCTGATCGGCCGCAGCTTCTTCGGGTCGACGCCATCCTCGCCGCCGTCCCAGACGACGCCGATCACTTGGCGCGGCCCAAGCGGCACCTGCACCACCGAGCCGACCTCGACGGCCATGCCCTCCGGCACGGCGTAGGAATAGGGCCGCGGCGCAGGCAACGGTACGAGCACCGGAACCGTGCGGGTTGCCGGTGGTGTCTCGAACAATGCGCCAAAGAGATCGGACGAATCTGTGCTCATCGCGCCAGACCATGCCCGCTACGGCGTGAAAATGAAACCCGCCGCATGCTAGTCGTCATCGTCCTCTTCACCCGAGATCACGCCCGTCAGCCGCATGCCCTCGATCCAGGTCGCGCCGCTCTCGCGGATCACCTTGCGCGGACGCACGCCGCAGCGCCCACGGACGGCTTCGGCGAGCTGCGCCGAATGCGTGACGATCCACACCTGGCTGGTCTTCGAGGCCTCGGCGATCATATCCGCCAGCGGTCCCAGCATATCCGGATGCAGGCTGGCTTCCGGCTCGTTGAGCGCGATCAGCGGCGGCAGCCGGTAGGAGAGAAGTGCGGCGGCCAGGCCGAGAAACCGGATCTGCCCATCCGAGAGTTCCCGCGGCTGGAAGATCCGATGCGGAAAGTCTGGCAGCTTCAACCCGAACTCCGCCGTCTCGCCGGGCTCCGGTACGACCAGCTGCGCGCCGCCGAGAGCGGAGCCCAAGATGCGATCGAGCTCGACCGTATCCTGCCTGGTATGCACAAGCGTCGCGAAGACTGCGGCCAGATTGGCCCCATCTTCGTCCAGCATCGGGCCTGTCACGGCAAGGCAGGGATGGCGCAGCGGCGAGGCGCGGTCGGTCCGAAAGCCATGGAAGAAGCGCCAGTTGTTGACGATGCGCCTGAAGGCGGCGACCTCGGGGAAATTGCCGGCATCGCCGAGCAGCGCGATCGCCGTCTCCGATGTCAGCGCCTCGTCGGGATGCTCCTGCATCCGCCCGTCGCCGTCGCGCACAAAAATGCCGGGACCCGACCGCTTCATCATCGTCACAGCCCGGCGGCCGGTCTCGACCGTCAGCTCCTCGGCCTTGACCTGCGGCTCGAGCGGAAAACCAGCGGCGGCCGTCGGCGGCCGCAATCCGGCTTCGACGTGATAGCGGAAAGTAACCGCCCGCTCCTCGTCGACGATCTCGACTTCAAGCCGGATTCGCGCCGGTCCATCGGATTTGCGCCGGGTACCGGACCAGAGCACCGAAAACATGCCGCCCTCAGCCGCCAACTCATGTGCCAGCCGCCCGCGCACGGCCGCCTGCACCAGCTGCAGCGCGCGATAAAGATTGGATTTGCCGACGCCGTTCTCGCCGAGAAACAGCGTCGTATCCGCCAGATCCATGCGGATCGAGCGCAGCGAGCGGTAATTCTGGGCAAACATCGAGCGAAGACGCATGAGACCGCTTTAGCGCAAACCAGCGTCAAAAAGAATGGGCGAGCAGCGGCTCAGGTTGCGGCTCGCCGGCGACCGGCGAGAAGCGGGCGCTGTCATCAGCGGCCAATCCGAAAACCGTGTGCTGCTCAAGCGCCTTTGTCACATCGTTGATATCGCCATCCAGTTGCTTGACCGGAATGAGATCGCCGATCGTGAAGTCGAACCGGTCGCCGCGCTTGTTGAGAAGCTCATGGAAAACCGTCATGTCGCGCAGCTCCGTCGACCACTTGGCAAACCAGTAGAACAGCCCGGAATTGCGGGCGGTCATATGCACCGGCAGGATCGGCAGATTGTATTTGCGCGCCAGCCCCACTGCAGAGCTCTTCCATGGCCGTTCGTTGAGCTTGCCGTTCGCCCAATAGGCGATACGGCCGGATGGAAAAAGAATCGTCGCCTTGCCTTCCTTGACCGCATGGTTGGTCAGCTGCAGCGTCTCGCGGGTCTTGAGCTTGGTCTTGTATTCCTCGCGCCACTCGACCGGGATGACCATCTCCGCAAAACGCGGATTGACGCGAACCGCATCGCGATTGGCAAAGAACATCATATCCGGCCGGCGCGTCTTCAGGAGATCGAACACGGCAACGCCATCGGCGATCCCCGTCGGGTGGTTGCTGACCAGAATGAAGCCGCCCGTTTCCGGAATGCGCTCGGCATGCCGCACTTGGATATCCAGCTTCAGCAAATTGCTCATATATTCGAAGCACTGGAAACCCGGCATATTCGCCACATCATTGGCGAATTGCAGCGCCTTGTTGTAGCGCAAGAGCGTGTAGAGGAAGGGCCGCATCACCGGCCAGAGCGGGTTGTTGACGATCCGCTGTCCGCGCTCGGCAATCAGCGTATCGACGATATGGCCGGGGTTGCCGTGAGAAACCAGGGCGATTGCTTCCGCGAGCTGTCCGAAAGCCGTCGTGGAGTGGCGCCGCGCCATACAAGAGTCCTGCCTCGTTCCGGGAACCAGCTATCGCAACCTATTATGATCGAAGCATGGCAAGCGCTTGGCCGATATTAGCAATTCCATAACCGTCCCTCGGTGAAAATTGGCGGCGATTGCCCCGAAATCAAGGCCCGAGCCGTGAACGAACTTTTGATTATTGCCGATCCGCGCCTGATGTCCGAGCGCAGCGCCTGGCTCCAGAGCCTGGAGAGCGAACGCCGCCTTTCCGGGCACACGCTCGACGCCTACGAGCGCGACAGCCGCCAGTTCCTGACCTTCCTCACCGGTCATCTCGGCGGCCCAACGACGCTGAAGGATATCGAGGCGCTCCGCCCCGCCGATTTCCGCGCCTTCCTTGCGGCTCGCCGCAAGGAGGGATCCGGCGCCCGTTCGCTCGGCCGCAATCTCGCTGGCCTGCGCTCGCTGCTGCGCTATCTCGAGAAGAAGGGATTGGTCAATGCCGCAGGCGCCAGCGCCGTCCGCTCGCCGAAGCAGCCGAAATCGCTGCCGAAGCCGCTCTCCGACCGGCAGGCCGTCACCGTCGTCGGTGACGATGCGCAGATGCATGACGAGCCCTGGATCGCGGCGCGCGATGCTGCCGTCATGACGCTCCTCTATGGCTGCGGGCTGCGTATCTCCGAAGCGCTCGACCTGACCCCCCGCGATTTCCACGACGCTGCGACCTCGCTGCGTATCACCGGCAAGGGCAACAAGACCCGGCTCGTGCCGCTTCTCGCCATCGTCAGCGAGGCCATCGGCAAGTACCGCGCGCTCTGCCCGTTTCATCTTGAAGCAGCCGAACCTCTCTTCCGCGGCGCCCGCGGCGGCAAGCTGCAGCCGGCGATCATCCAGCGTACCATGCAGAAGATGCGCAGCGCCTTCGGCCTGCCGGAGACGGCAACGCCGCATGCGCTGCGCCACTCCTTCGCAACGCATCTGCTTGCCGGTGGCGGCGACCTTCGCACCATCCAGGAACTTCTCGGCCACGCCAGCCTGTCGACCACGCAGGTCTATACCGGCGTCGATTCAGCAAGGTTGCTCGAGGTCTACGATCGTGCCCATCCAAGGGCGTAATCATTCGTTAACGCTTTCCCTTAAAGGAATATGCGCGAAGGCGGCGTAGAGCATGGATCTGATTAAGCATAGCGAGCGGAACCAATCATGACGATTTCCATCGGCCACCGCAGATTTGAGATTGCGCAGCCGGGCAACATCCTGCTCTGGCTGATCGCGGTCTTCCACATGCTGCTCGCCGCGTCGCTGCTCGCCGTGATCTTTTCGGTGACACCTGCCGCGGCCGCCGATGACAGCTGCTCCGGCAAGGACCTGATGGCCGAACTGAAACAATCCGATCCCGCCCGCTATGCCGAGGTCGTGAAAGAAGCCGAGGCCGTGCCTAACGGCAAGGGCATCTTCTGGAAAATCGAGAAGCCCGGCCTGAAGCCCTCCTGGCTACTCGGCAGCATGCATGTCACCGACCCGCGCGTCCTGAACCTGCCTGCCTACGCCCAAACCGCCCACGACAACGCCGATACGATCGTCATCGAATCCGACGAAATACTCGACGAGAAGAAGGCCGCCGCCGCCCTGCTCGCCCGCCCCGATCTGACGATGTTCACCGACGGCACGACGATCCAGAAGCTCCTGTCGCCGGAAGATTACGCCCGCCTCGACGCCGGCCTGAAGCAGCGCGGCATTCCGCTCGCAGCCGTCTCCCGCATGCGCCCCTGGATGATCGCCAGCGCCGTGGCCCTCCCCGCCTGCGAAATCGCCCGCAAGGCCAAGGGCGTCCAGTTCCTCGACCAGAAGATCGCTGCCGACGCCGTCAAGGAAGGCAAGCAGGTCAAGGGTCTGGAAACCCTTGCCGAGCAGCTGCAGGCCATGGCCGAGCTGCCGATGGAATTTCATCTGAAGTCGCTGATCGAAACGCTGGAACTCGGCCCGAAGATGAACGACGTCGTCGAGACCATGACCGACCTCTACCTCTCGGGCGACGTCGGCATGACCATCCCGATGCTGAAGACCGTCTCGCCCGAAGAAGGCGGTGACGGCGACTATGCCGCCTTCGAGCAGCGCATCATCCTCGACCGCAACAAGGTCATGGCCGACCGCGCCGCCCCCATCCTCGCCGCCGGCAACGTCTTCATGGCCGTCGGCGCCCTGCACCTGCCGGGCGACAAGGGCGTCATCGAGCTGCTGCGTCAGCAGGGCTTTACGGTCACTGCGGTGAACTGAGCCGGAAGGCTACAGGTCTCAAATCCCAAACTCATCCTCATTCCTGTTCTCGTCACAGGAATCCAGCCGCCGCGCGTCTGCGCGGCGAAGAGAATCTTCCCAGCCCAAGGACTTGGGCTGGCTGGATCTCTGTGACAAGCACAGAGATGAGGGCGATGTTATGCCCGCGGCCCCCTCATCCGGCCCTTCGGGCCACCTTCTCCCCGCTGGGGAGAAGGGAAGTCGAGGATGCCGCCAGCGCCAACGCCCCCTCTCCCCAGCGGGGAGAGGGCAGGGTGAGGGGGCTCCGGGCTCGAGCTCTCCATAACACCAGGCACAAAAAAGCCGCGGCCCTCTCGAACCGCGGCTTCATACTAACCAGCTACCGATCTCACATATGGATCGGCTTGAAGAACGCCGCCAGTGCAGCTTCCTTCACGGCTTCCGACATCGTCGGATGCGCATGGCAGGTGCGGCCGAGGTCTTCGGCGGAGCCGCCGAATTCCATCAGAACGGCGATCTCGTGGATCATCTCGCCGGCGCCGAAGCCGACGATGTGGCCGCCCAGCACGCGGTCGGTTTCCTTATCCGACAGGATCTTTACGAAACCGTCGGTCGCCAGCATGGCGCGGGCGCGGCCGTTGGCGGTGAACGGGAACTTGCCGATCTTGTAGGCGATGCCTGCAGCCTTCAGTTCTTCCTCGGTCTTGCCGACCGAAGCGACTTCCGGCTGGGTATAGACGACGCTCGGGATGACGTCGTAGTTCACATGGCCGTGCTGGCCGGCGAGGATTTCGGCAAGCGCCACGCCTTCGTCTTCAGCCTTGTGCGCCAGCATCGGACCCTTCACGACGTCGCCGATCGCATAGATGCCATCGACGTTGGTCTTGAAGTGACCATCGATTTCGACGCGGCCGCGGTTGTCGAGCTTGACGCCGGCTTCCTCGAGGCCGAGGCCGGCGGTGTAGGGCACGCGGCCGGTGGAGATCAGCACGACATCGGCTTCAACCGTCTGTGCGTCGCCGCCCTTGACCGGTTCGAAGGTAACCTTCGCGCCCTTGCCGCCCTTCTCGACGCCAGTAACCTTGGCGCTGAGATTGATCTCGATGCCCTGCTTGCCGAGCATGCGCTGGAACTGCTTGGAGACGTCGCCATCCATCGCGCCGAGGATCTTGTCGAGATACTCGATGACGGTGACCTTGGCGCCGAGGCGCGACCAGACCGAGCCGAGCTCGAGGCCGATGACACCGCCGCCGACGACGATCATCGTCTCCGGCACCTTCTCAAGCGCGATCGCGCCGGTCGAGGAAACGATGATCTTCTCGTCGATATCGACCTTGACGCCCGGAATGCCGGCGACGTCGGAGCCGGTGGCGATGACGATGTTCTTGCCCTCGAGTTCCTGCACCTTGCCGTCTTCGGCGGTGACGGAAACCTTGCCGGCGGAGACAATCTTGCCGGTGCCCTGGAAGGCATCGATCTTGTTCTTCTTGAACAGGAAGGCGACGCCATCGACGTTCGACTTCACGGTCGCGTCCTTGTGCGCCAGCATCTTTTCGAGATTGAGCTTCGGAGCCGCGACCTCGATACCGAGCGCATCCATTCCGTGCGCGGCCTGATGGAACATCTCGGAGGCATGCAATAGCGCCTTGGACGGGATGCAGCCGACATTGAGGCAGGTGCCGCCGTAGGTCGCGCGCTTTTCAACGACCGCAACCTTCAGGCCGAGCTGCGCAGCCTTGATTGCCGCGACATAACCGCCAGGGCCGGTTCCGATAACGATCACATCGTAAGCCATTGTTCTTTTCCTTTTGTTTGTCCGTTGGTCAGGAAATGGAAATGCCTAGCGCCCGCCGCTCACATTCATGATGGCGCCGGTCACATAGGAAGAATTGGAAGAAAGAAGATAAAGCACCGCATCCGCGACCTCACTGGCCGTCCCCGGCCGCTGCATCGGAATGGACGGTGCCATGTCCTTCGCGCGATCCGGCAGGCCGCCGGATGCATGAATATCGGTGTCGATGATACCCGGCCGGATAGCATTCACGCGCACGCCTTCCATCGCGACTTCGCGCGCCAGGCCGATCGTGAACGTGTCGATCGCTGCCTTCGAGGCCGCGTAGTCGACATATTGCGACGGCGAACCGATGATCGCCGCCATCGAGGAGATGTTGACGATCGAGCCACCCTTGCCGCCGTGACGGGTCGACATGCGGCGCACAGCCTCTGCAGCGCAGAGAACCGAACCAGTGATATTGATGCGCATCATCCGCTCGATGCGCTCGACGCTCATTTCATCGACCCGCTGCGGCTGATCGACGATACCGGCATTGTTGACGAGACCGTCGAGCCGGCCGAACTGCTTGTCGACGGCTGCGAACATTGCGGTGATATCAGCCGCATTGCCGACATCGCCCTTGACGGCAAAGGCTTCGCCACCCTGGCTGACGATGTCACTGACGACAGCATCGGCGGCATCCTTGTTGGATGCGTAGTTGACGGCCACACGCCATCCCTGGCTTGCGGCAAGCCTGCAGACCGCGGCACCGATGCCCCGGCTTCCGCCGGTGACGAGGAGAACAGGTGCGCCGCTCATTTCGTGCATTCCTTGAAGGCAAAGACATCCCAGGGCGCAGCAACCTGCTTGCCTTCGCCGAGGATGGTGGAATCGCGAAGCGCCGGGCCGATGGCCGGAAGCACGATGCTGTCGACGGCATTGGCCTTTTCGGCTGGCAGATTATCGATCACGCCCTTGGCATCGACGCCATAGACCGGTCCCTGCCAGATCGTGCAGGCGTCGAGATCAGCGCCCGTCGCATCGCCGTCAGGGCAATGGAACATCACCATGCCGATCGTCCGCGTCGGGTCTTCCGAAGGCATGACATAGCCGTCGAGCACGGCGTCGCTGTCTTTCACGGTCATCTTGAACTGGTTGTTGGCGGCGGCTGCGTCGGAATTCAGCGGCTGAAATTTCAGCTGGTAGATGCCATCGCGATCGGCATAGACGGCATGCGACTGCAGGCAATCCGCCGCCGATGCCATGCTGGGCAGGATCAGGATGGAGGCCGCGAACAGGGCCGCAAGGCTAGATCTCTTGCTCATTGCGCCACCGGCTCCTTCCGCCCGTCGGAATTTTCGATCACATAAAAGTCCGTCAGCATCACCAGCGGATGACCGTCTTCGGCCAGTCCCCAGAAAACCGGATAGAAGCCGTCGCCCCAGCCGCTCCAGAAGATCGCGACATTGCCGGGCTTTCCCGATACCGGTGAATGCAGCGCATAGCGCCCGCCATTGGCATCGAGTTCCGGGGCGATGATGTCGTAGTAGTTCACATCCTCGTCCGGCTTTGCGGCCTGCGCAGTCTCTGCGCGCTCTTCGAGCAGCTTCAGCGTATCGGCATCCATGTAAGCGCCGAGGCCGGCATCGACAGGATAGCCGAAGATCTCATCGTCCTTCAGCGTCGCCGGATCCTGCCCGGGGATCGCCGCCATCTCCCAGCGAACCGGCTTGCCTTCGCCAAAGCGCATGCTGGCGGCGGCAACGCGGCCGAAGGCCTGATAAAGGGTCACGGGATAATTGCCCGGAGGCACGGTCCTGACAAAGGCAGGACGGTCAGGCTGGGCCAGCGGATCGGCGGCGATGATACGGCCCGATGTCAGCTGCACATCGCCCATCTTCACCGTGGTGATCTTGCGCTCGGCAAGTGCTGCATCATCCAGCGAGACGAGGTCGAAATTGCTGCTCGCCTTGGAGATATCCCAGGCGGCAGCGGAAGCCGGAACCGGAAGATGCACTGCGGCTGCGCACAAAAGCGCCAATGCCGCCTGCTTGATCCGGTTCCGCATCGGATTTGCTCCGCTTAGAGATCGAGAACCAGACGCTCCGGATCTTCCAGGCTTTCCTTGACGCGGACGAGGAAGGTGACTGCTTCCTTGCCGTCGACGATGCGGTGATCGTAGGAGAGCGCGAGATACATCATCGGACGGATGACGATCTGGCCGCCGACGACCACAGGACGGTCCTGGATCTTGTGCATGCCGAGGATGCCCGACTGCGGAGCGTTCAGGATCGGCGAGGACATCAGCGAGCCGTAGACGCCACCGTTGGTGATCGTGAACGTGCCACCCTGCATGTCGGCCATCGACAGCGAACCGTCACGGGCAGCCTTTGCAAGACGGCCGAGTTCCTTTTCGATCTCGGCGATCGACATCTGGTCGGCATCACGGATAACCGGAACGACAAGACCCTTGTCCGTGCCGACGGCCATGCCGACGTGGCAGAAGTTCTTGTAGATGATGTCGGTGCCGTCGATCTCGGCGTTGACGGCCGGGAGTTCCTTCAGCGCGTGGGTCACGGCCTTGGTGAAGAAGCCCATGAAGCCGAGCTTCACGCCATGCTTCTTTTCGAAGACGTCCTTGTACTTGGCGCGCAGGTCCATGACCGCCTTCATGTCCACCTCGTTATAGGTGGTCAGCATGGCTGCCGTGTTCTGGGCGTCCTTCAGGCGCTTGGCGATCGTCTGGCGCAGGCGCGTCATCTTCACGCGCTCTTCGCGGCCGGCATCTTCGACGGTCGAAGGTGCGCGGGCGGCAACTGGGGCGGCCGGTGCAGCAGCCGGAGCCGAAACGCCCTTGGCAACGGCAGCGATGACATCGCCCTTCAGGACCTGGCCACGCTTGCCAGAACCATCGACCTGCTCGGCCGAAATGTTATTTTCAGCGAGCATCTTCGCAGCAGCCGGAGCCGGCGGCATGGAGGACGCTGCGGCAGCCGGAGCAGCCGGTGCAGCAGCAACCGGTTCGGCAACCTTGGCCGGAGCGGCAGCAGCAGGCGCAGCGGCCGGGGCTGCAGCGGCGGCACCTTCGGCGATCTGACCGAGCAGCGCGCCGAGGCCGACGGTTTCGCCAGCCTGGGCAACGATTTCAGACAGCGTGCCCGAGGCCGGAGCCGGGACTTCGATGGTCACCTTGTCGGTTTCAAGCTCGAGGATCGGCTCGTCTGCCTTGATGGCATCGCCGACCTTCTTGAACCAGGTGCCGACTGTCGCCTCGCTGACGGACTCACCAAGAGTTGGAACGCGGATTTCTGTGGCCATGATTTTAGTTTCCGTTGATCAGTTTGTTTCGATCGTTGTTCGTTTCGAGGGTCAGCCGCCCAGCGCATCCTCAAGGAATGCGGCAAGCTGCGACAGGTGCTTGGACATCAGGCCCGTTGCCGGCGAAGCGGCGGCCGGGCGGCCCGTGTAACGGACGCGCTGATACTTCGCATCGATATGGGCGAGAACCCATTCCAGATACGGGTCGATGAACGACCATGCACCCATGTTCTTCGGCTCTTCCTGGCACCAGACCATCTCGGCATTCCGGAAGCGGCTGAGCTCGTTGATGAGCGCCTTTGCCGGGAACGGATAGAGCTGTTCGACGCGCAGCAGGTAGATGTCGTCGATGCCGCGCTTTTCGCGCTCTTCGAGCAGGTCGTAATAGACCTTGCCGGTGCAGAGCACGACGCGGCGGATCTTGGCATCCTTCTGGAGCTTGATCGGACCGTCCTTGATGACTTCGGCATCGTCCCACAGGAGACGGTGGAAGGAGGACTCGCCGGCCATCTCAGCCAGGGTCGAAACCGCACGCTTGTGGCGCAGCAGCGACTTCGGTGTCATCAGCACGAGCGGCTTGCGGAAGTCGCGCTTCAGCTGACGGCGGAGGATGTGGAAGTAGTTCGACGGCGTCGTGACGTTGGCGACCTGCATGTTGTCTTCGGCGCAGAGCTGGAGGAAGCGCTCCAGACGTGCCGAGGAGTGCTCCGGACCCTGACCTTCATAGCCATGCGGCAGAAGGCAGACGAGACCGGACATGCGCAGCCACTTGCGTTCGCCCGACGAGATGAACTGGTCGAACACGACCTGTGCACCGTTGGCGAAGTCGCCGAACTGGGCTTCCCAGAGCGTCAGCGCATTCGGGCGGGCCAGCGAGTAGCCGTATTCGAAGCCGAGAACCGCTTCTTCCGAAAGCATCGAGTTGATGACTTCGTAGCGGGCCTGGGTCGGCGACAGGTTGGCGAGCGGGATGTAGCGCTCTTCCGTTTCCTGATCGTAGAGGACCGAGTGACGCTGCGAGAAGGTGCCGCGTTCGCAATCCTGGCCCGACAGGCGGATCTTGTGGCCTTCCGTGACCAGCGAGCCGAATGCCAGCGCTTCCGCCATTGCCCAGTCGAGATTTTCACCCGTCTGGATCATGTTGGCGCGGTTTTCCATGAAGCGCTGGATGGTGCGGTGTGCATGGAAGCCTTCCGGAATTTCGGAGAGCTTGCGGCCGATTTCCTTCAGCTGCTTCATCGGAACGGCGGTCTTGCCGCGGCGCTGTTCATCGGCATTGTCGGCCGTGCGCAGGCCCGACCACTCGCCGTCCAGCCAGTCGGCCTTGTTCGGCTTGTAGCTTTGGCCAGCCTCGAACTCCTGCTCGAGATGGGCGCGCCAGTCGGCCTTCATCTTTTCGACTTCGCCTTCGGTCAGCAGGCCTTCGCCGATCAGACGCTCGGCGTAGATCTGCAGCACGGTCTTGTGGCCGCGGATGACCTTGTACATCTTCGGCTGCGTGAAGGACGGCTCGTCGCCTTCGTTGTGGCCGTACCGGCGGTAGCAGAACATGTCGAGGACGACAGGCTTGTGGAACTTCATGCGAAATTCCATGGCAACCTTGGCGCCGTAGACGACCGCTTCCGGATCGTCGCCGTTGACATGCAGGATCGGCGCTTCGATCATCTTGGCGACGTCGGATGGATAGGGCGACGAACGCGAGAAGGCCGGGTTCGTGGTGAAGCCGATCTGGTTGTTGATGATGACGTGCATCGTACCGGCAACGCGGTGACCGCGCAGGCCGGAGAGGCCGAGGATTTCAGCGATGACGCCCTGGCCGGCGAAGGCCGCGTCACCGTGGATCAGCAGCGGCAGAACCTTGGAGCGCTCGGACAGCGGAATGGTGTCGCCGTCCCAGACGGTGGCGCCCATGTCCTGCTTGGCGCGGGCCTTGCCCATGACGACCGGGTCGACGATTTCGAGGTGCGACGGGTTTGCCGTCAGCGAAACGTGGACCTTGTTGCCGTCGAATTCGCGGTCGGAGGAAGCACCGAGATGGTACTTCACGTCGCCGGAACCTTCGACTTCGTCAGGTGCGTAGGAACCGCCCTTGAACTCATGGAAGATGGCACGGTGCGGCTTGCCCATGACCTGCGAAAGCACGTTCAGACGGCCGCGGTGGGCCATGCCGAACACGGCTTCCTTGAGGCCGAGCGAGCCGCCGCGCTTCAGGATCTGCTCAAGAGCCGGGATCAGCGATTCACCGCCGTCGAGACCGAAACGCTTGGTGCCCTTGAACTTGACGTCGAGGAACTGCTCGTAGCCTTCGGCTTCGATGACCTTCTGCAGGATCGCCTTCTTGCCCTCGGGGGTGAACGCCACGCCCTTGTCCGGACCTTCGATACGCTCCTGGATCCAGGCCTTCTCTTCCGGATTGGAAATGTGCATGAACTCGACGCCGAGCGTCGAGCAATAGGTGCGCTCGAGGATCTCGATCATCTCGCGGATGGTCGCGTATTCGAGGCCGAGAACGTTGTCGATGAAGATCTTGCGATCGTAATCGGCGGCCGTGAAGCCGTAATTTTCGGGCGACAGCTCGTGGTAATCTTCAACCGGTGCAGCGATACCGAGCGGGTCGAGCTTGGCATGCAGGTGGCCGCGCATGCGGTAGGCACGGATCATCATGATGGCGCGGACGGAATCGCGCGTCGCCTGCAGGACGTCGGCGGCTTCGGCCGGCTTGCCCGCGGCTTCGGCCTTCGCCTTCACCTTGGTCTCGATGACCTTCTCGACGATGCCCCAGTCGCCGTCGAGCGCCGAGACGAGATCGCCGCCGGCCGGGATCGGCCAGTGCTTCTTGCGCCAGGATGCACCCTTGGCCGCCTTCTTCACATCAGCGGGATCGTCGTCGAGCGCCTTGAAGAAGGTGCGCCACTGTTCGTCGACCGATGACGGATCGTCTTCATAACGGGCGTAGAGCTGCTCGATATAAGCAGCGTTTGCGCCATCCAGAAACGAAGTGATCTGAAACTGCTCGTTGGCTTCTTGCCGTGCCATGGTGTTATGCGGACGCTTCCGCCCGCCTCCTGACTAAGATGAGTTTGCCGGCCATCTCGCCGGCTGCCGCATTTCCATTTGCCGCCTGTCCGCGGCACATCTGCATTCGAAAGGTCAGCCGGGCGGAGGAGGCAGATGCAGTCCGCCGCCCGGGTCTTATGTCGGATCAGCCCTTGAGGACTTCAACCAGCGTCTTGCCGAGGCGGGCCGGAGAAGGCGACACCTTGATGCCTGCCGATTCCATGGCTGCGATCTTCGATTCCGCATCGCCCTTGCCGCCGGAAACGACTGCACCGGCGTGACCCATGGTGCGGCCCTTCGGAGCGGTACGGCCAGCGATGAAGCCGGCCATCGGCTTCTTGCGGCCCTTCTTGGCTTCGTCCTTGAGGAACTGCGCCGCGTCTTCTTCAGCCGAGCCGCCGATTTCGCCGATCATGATGATCGAGGTCGTGGCTTCGTCGGCCAGGAACATCTCGAGCACGTCGATGAATTCGGTGCCCTTGACCGGGTCGCCGCCGATGCCGACAGCCGTCGTCTGGCCGAGGCCTTCGTTCGAGGTCTGGAAGACGGCTTCATAGGTCAGCGTGCCGGAGCGCGAAACGATACCGACCGAACCCTTGCGGAAGATCGAGCCCGGCATGATGCCGATCTTGCATTCTTCCGGCGTCAGGATACCCGGGCAGTTCGGGCCGAGCAGGCGCGACTTGGAGCG
The DNA here is from genome assembly GCF_047325115.1 of Rhizobium sp. Rhizsp82. Lineage (NCBI taxonomy): Bacteria > Pseudomonadati > Pseudomonadota > Alphaproteobacteria > Hyphomicrobiales > Rhizobiaceae > Rhizobium > Rhizobium sp. Rhizsp82. Next base: position 571,397 of record NZ_CP168570.1, read on the forward strand.
GTCGAGGCGAGCCTTGACGCGGACCATGTCCATGACCGGGATGCCTTCGGTGATGCAGGTGATGAACGGGATCTCGGCGTCGATCGCTTCGATGATCGCATCTGCAGCGCCTGCCGGCGGAACGTAGATGACGGACGCGTCAGCGCCGGTCTTCTCGCGGCCTTCGGCGACGGAAGCGAAGATCGGCAGGCTTTCGCCCTTCGAGCCGGTCCAGGTTTCGCCACCCTTCTTCGGGTGGATACCGCCGACCATCTGCGTGCCGTAGTAGGCGAGAGCCTGTTCGGTGTGGAAGGTACCGGTCTTGCCGGTCAGGCCCTGAACGAGAACCTTGGTATTCTTGTTTACGAGAATAGACATCTATCAGGTCCTCAAATTAGTCGTTGATCGCCGCGACGATCTTCTTCGCGGCATCGTCGAGATCGTCAGCCGCCGTGATCGCCAGACCCGACTCGTTCAGGATCTTCTTGCCGAGCTCGACATTGGTGCCTTCGAGGCGCACGACGAGCGGAACCTTCAGGCCGACTTCCTGCACGGCAGCGACGACGCCTTCAGCGATGACATCGCACTTCATGATGCCGCCGAAGATGTTGACGAGAATGCCTTCGACCTTGGGGTCGGCAGTGATGATCTTGAAGGCTGCAGCCACCTTCTCCTTGCCGGCGCCACCGCCGACGTCGCAGAAGTTTGCCGGCTCCTTGCCGTACAGCTTGATGATGTCCATCGTCGCCATGGCGAGGCCTGCGCCGTTGACCATGCAGCCGATGTTGCCGTCGAGGGCAACGTAGGCGAGGTCCCACTTGGAGGCTTCGATTTCCTTGGCGTCTTCTTCGGTCTCGTCGCGCAGCGCCTTGACGTCGTCATGGCGGAACAGCGCGTTGCCATCGAAGGACATCTTGGCGTCGAGAACGCGCAGATGACCGTCCTTCATGACGATCAGCGGGTTGACCTCGAGGAGAGCCATGTCCTTTTCGTTGAAGGCCTTGTAGAGCGCCGGGAACAACGACTTCGCATCTTCAGCGGCAGCACCGTCGAGCTGCAGGGCCTTGGAGATCGCAGCCACGTCGGCAGCCGTCACACCGGTTTCCGGGTTGATGGCGATCGTGTGGATCTTCTCGGGCGTGTCGTGGGCAACGGCTTCGATGTCCATGCCGCCTTCGGTCGAAACGACGAAGGCAACCTGGCCGACCGAGCGATCGACGAGCAGCGAGCAATAGAGTTCGCGGGCAATGTCGGCGCCGTCTTCGATGTAGAGGCGGTTGACCTGCTTGCCGGCTTCGCCCGTCTGCGCCGTGACCAGCGTGTTGCCGAGCATTTCCTTGGCGTGAGCGACGACTTCGTCGATCGACTTTGCAAGGCGAACGCCGCCCTTGGCGTCGGGGCCGAGTTCCTTGAACTTGCCCTTACCGCGGCCACCAGCATGGATCTGGCTCTTGACGACGTAGAGCGGGCCCGGAAGCGACTTTGCAGCCGCTTCGGCTTCCTCGACCTTGAGGATCGGCACGCCACTTGCGACCGGCGCGCCGTAGCCCTTCAAGAGAGCCTTGGCCTGATATTCATGAATATTCATGGATCTATTCCTGTTTGAATTGCGTGGGGGCGCGCGGGAATTACTTCAGCGCAGGCGCAATGTTGATGCAGGCTTCGCAAAGGCCGGCGACAGCAGCCACCGACTTGTCGAAGGCTTCCTTTTCGGCCTTGTTCAGGTCGATTTCGATGACGCGCTCGACGCCGCCGGCACCGATGACGGTGGGAACGCCGACATACATGTCCTTGACGCCGTACTGGCCGGTGAGCTGCGCTGCGCAAGGCAGTACGCGCTTCTTGTCCTTGAGGTAGGATTCAGCCATTTCGATCGCCGAAGCGGCCGGAGCGTAATAGGCCGAGCCGGTCTTCAGCAGGCCGACGATTTCGGCGCCGCCGTCACGGGTGCGCTGGATGATTTCTTCGAGGCGCTCCTTGGTGACCCAACCCATGGTGACGAGGTCGGTCAGCGGGATGCCGCCGACGGTCGAGTAGCGAGCGAGCGGCACCATCGTGTCGCCGTGGCCGCCGAGAACGAATGCGGTGACGTCCTGAACGGAAACGTTGAATTCCTTCGAGAGGAACAGGCGGAAGCGCGAGCTATCCAGAACACCGGCCATGCCGACGACCTTGTTGGCCGGCAGGCCGGAGAACTTCTGCAGGGCCCAGACCATCGCGTCGAGCGGATTGGTGATGCAGATGACGAAAGCGTTCGGGGCATACTTCTTGATGCCGGCGCCGACCTGCTCCATGACCTTCAGGTTGATGCCGAGAAGATCGTCGCGGCTCATGCCGGGCTTGCGGGCGACACCTGCGGTAACGATGCAGACGTCAGCACCTTCGATCGCCGAGTAATCGCTGGCGCCGGTCAGGTTGACGTCGAAGCCTTCGACCGGAGACGACTGGGAGATGTCGAGGCCCTTGCCCTGCGGAATGCCGTCGGCAATGTCGAACAGAACGATGTCGCCGAGCTCCTTGAGACCGGCGAGATGCGCCAGCGTGCCACCAATCATGCCAGAACCAATGAGTGCGATCTTATTACGCGCCATTTCGCTTTTCCTTTGCGAATATAATCGGTCGGGCGGCGCGCGGCGGCGTCGTCCAATGCCGCAATCGCATAGACCTAAAGCCAAAAAATGGCAACGTGTTATTTTTGGTGTAGCATTTTCAATCGTTTAGATATCAAAATTCTTACGTAAACGTAAGATAATTTGTCACTAAAGTGTTACTCGGCAGCGGTCTTCTGATGATGCAGCGCAAGATATTCCGCGCTCCGCATCTCGAAGAGACGCGATGCCGTACGATCGAATTCGAACCCCTCGGTGCCCCTGCGTTCGGTCAGCAGATCCTCGGGCATGGCCGCGGCGGAGGCATGAAGCCGCACGCCATGGTCATATAGGGTATCGACGAGAATGATGAAGCGCTTGGACTGATTTCGCTTGTCGGGACCAAGCAGCGGAATGCGGTCGATGAAAATCGTGTCGAAACACGCGGTGATCGCCAGAAAGTCGGCAGCGCCAAGCGGCTTGTCGCAGAGATCGCTGAAGGCGAAGCGCGCCATCCGGTCGACGGCGAGCGGCACATGGATCGACCGGCCCTTCATCGGAATTTCAAGCGGTTGCGCCTTGCGACCATGCAGCATCTGCGTCCAGGACGCATCCATTGCCATATCCGTCCGTTCGTCGATCGGCGTCAGATAGACGGGCTGGCTGTTCAGCTTCTCCATCCGGTAATCCGTCGGGGAGTCGAGCGTCACGACGTCGACATTCTTCTTCAGAAGCTCGACGAAGGGCAGGAAAAGGCCGCGATTGAGGCCATCCCTGTAAAGATTTTCGGGCTCGACATTGGAGGTCGCGATCAGCACGCAGCCACGCGCAAAGAGCTCTGAGAACAGCCGCGACAGGATCATCGCATCGGCAATGTCGGTGACCGTGAATTCGTCGAAGCAGAGAAGCTCGGCCTCTTCGTAGAGGGAGGCTGCGACCGGCGGCATTGGATCCGCCTGCTTGGTTTCGCCGTCCTTCAGCTTCTGGCGGTGCGCCGCGATGCGGTTATGCACATCGGCCATGAATTCGTGGAAATGCGCCCGGCGTTTCTTTTTGCAGGGCGCCATGCCGAAGAACATGTCCATCAGCATCGTCTTGCCGCGGCCGACGCTGCCATGGATGTAGAGCCCCTTGATCCCCTGCTCGGCCTTCTTCTTGGAAGCGAACAGCCAGCCGAGAGCGCTGGACTTGGCCGCGGGGCGGCGCTGCTTCAGCTGCGAAAGAACCCGGTCCAGGTTCTTTGCCACGTCCATCTGTGCGGAATCGACCTGCAAATCACCGTTGGCCGTCAGCGACTTCAATTGTTCGCTGACGCTCAGGGCGTAGTCTGGCATTGGCTGCATGAGAGCAAATCCGCCTATGCGTGGCCGGCGGACCCGCCGCCGGATGAATTACCGGCTGAGGGTGATTGCCTGGCCGCCGCTGGTCTGGCCGGAGAAGCTGTTGTCGGCGGTCTTGTAAACGCTGCCGATCTGGTTGCCGCTACGGTCCTTGAGCAGAACCTGCTTGCCGGACACTTCCCAGGAACCCATTGCCGTCAGTTCGCCGGCGCAACCGCGCGTACCGCCGCGCGAGCCGCTGCCGAGATTGGTCAGCGTCAGGAACATGTCGCAGCTGCCGTTGACGCGCCAGCTGCCGACCATCGATTCTTTGGTGACATCGAGAGCGTTTGCGGCCATGGCGCCCGGGGCTGCCGGAGCGGCAGGCGCCGCGCTCGGTGCGGCCGGGAACTGCGATGCGCCGCCCGGAGGGGAAGCTGGCCGCCCTGCACCGACGGCACGGGCTGCGCCGTCAGCGGCGCCGGCTGGCTGCTGTAACTCGCGTTGTCATAGGCCGTACGCTGGCAGCCAGCGAGTGACAGAACAACCGCCACACCTGTCATCGCATATCGCAACTGCATCTTGAGGCTCCCGAATATTCGCTTTGCCGCATCAAAAATAGTCATCGGACTAATTTTCGAATTAACGTATTTCACTTTGGTTAATCAAGTCGGCACAGCCGTAAATTGCCCGTGACAGGACCTAAGCCGGAACAGAGGCAATTCAAGCCGTGCGGAAGGACTTCTGAAGGCAGAATTTGTCATCAAGGTGATGACCGCGCATTCTTCCCCGGTTTGACCGGCCACCGGAAGAAAAACGGCGCCGCAAGCGGCGCCGTTCGATTTGCCGTCAGACGCGGCGCTCGACCATCATCTTCTTGATCTCGGCAATCGCCTTTGCCGGGTTCAGGCCCTTCGGGCAGGTCTGCGCGCAGTTCATGATCGTGTGGCAGCGGTACAGGCGGAACGGATCCTCGAGATTGTCGAGGCGCTCGCCGGTTGCTTCGTCGCGGCTGTCGATCAGCCAGCGATAGGCCTGCAGCAGAACAGCCGGACCGAGATAACGGTCGCCGTTCCACCAGTAGCTCGGACAGGAGGTCGAGCAGCAGGCGCAGAGAATGCACTCGTAGAGGCCGTCCAGCTTCTGGCGGTCCTCGTGGCTCTGCTTCCATTCCTTGGCCGGCGTCGGCGACACCGTCTTCAGCCAAGGCTCGATCGAGCGGTGCTGGGCATAGAAGTTGGAGAGGTCGGGAACCAGGTCCTTGACGACAGGCATATGCGGCAGCGGATAGATCTTGACCGTACCCTTGATGTCGTCGAGACCCTTGGTGCAGGCCAGCGTATTCGTGCCGTCGATATTCATGGCGCAGGAACCGCAGATACCTTCGCGGCAGGAGCGGCGCAGCGTCAGCGTCGGGTCGATCTTGTTCTTGATGTAGAGCAGACCGTCGAGAACCATCGGGCCGCAATCGTCGATATCGATATAGAACGTATCGATCGACGGCGTCTGGCCGTCATCCGGGCTCCAGCGATAGACGCGGAATTCGCGGGTGTTCTTGGCACCGGCAGGCTTCGGCCACACCTTGCCTTCGCGCATCTGGGAGTTCTTGGGGAGAGCGAGTTCAACCATGTCCAGTTCCTCTTAATACACGCGAGCCTTCGGCGCGATCTTCTTGGGATCGATGCCGTCTGCAATCAGCTCGGTGTGAACCGGGCGGTAGTCGAGCTTGACGTCGCCTGCCTCGTTGACCCAGGCAAGCGTGTGCTTGCGCCAGTTGACGTCGTCGCGGCCGGCGAATGCGCCTTCCGTATAGTCTTCGCGCGCATGCGAACCGCGGCTCTCCTTGCGGGCCTCGGCGCCGTAGATCGTCGTGATGGCGTTGGCCATCAGGTTCTGCAGCTCGAGCGTTTCGACGAGGTCGGAGTTCCAGATCATCGAGCGGTCGGTGACCTTGATGTCCTTCATCTCGCCCCAGATCGCCGAAATGCGCTGGCAACCGGATTCCAGCGATTCCTGCGTGCGGAAGACGGCGGCGTCTTCCTGCATGGCGCGCTGCATCTTTTCACGCAGCACCGCCGTCGGCGTACCGCCGCTGGCGTGGCGCAGGCCGTCGAAGCGGTCCATGATCTTGTCGCAGGCAGCGACGTTGAGATGCGGGACGGGCGCTGCGCGGTCGATAACCTCGCCGGCGCGGATTGCGGCGGCGCGGCCGAAGACCACGAGGTCGATCAGCGAGTTGGAGCCGAGACGGTTGGCGCCGTGCACCGAGGCGCAGCCCGCTTCACCGACAGCCATCAGGCCCGGAATGATCCGCTCAGGGTTATTGCTGTCGGCATTCAGCACTTCGCCCCAGTAGTTGGTCGGAATGCCGCCCATGTTGTAGTGGACGGTCGGCAGAACCGGGATCGGCTCGCGCGTCACGTCGACGCCGGCGAAGATCTTGGCGCTCTCGGAAATGCCCGGCAGGCGCTCGTGCAGAACGGCCGGATCGAGATGGTCGAGATGCAGGAAGATGTGGTCCTTGTTCTTGCCGACGCCGCGGCCTTCGCGGATTTCCAGCGTCATGCAGCGCGAGACGACGTCGCGCGAGGCAAGATCCTTGGCCGACGGTGCGTAGCGTTCCATGAAGCGCTCACCCTCGGAGTTGACGAGGTAGCCGCCTTCACCGCGTGCGCCTTCCGTGATCAGACAGCCGGAACCGTAGATGCCGGTCGGGTGGAACTGGACGAATTCCATGTCCTGCAGCGGCAGGCCGGCGCGCGCAACCATGCCGCCGCCGTCGCCGGTGCAGGTATGGGCCGACGTCGCCGAGAAATAGGCGCGGCCGTAACCGCCGGTCGCCAGCACCACCATCTTGGCGGCGAAGCGATGGATCGTGCCGTCATCGAGGTTCCAGGCAACGACGCCGGTGCAGCGGCTGCCGTCTTCCGACATGATCAGATCGAGCGCGAAATACTCGATGAAGAATTCAGCATTGTTTCGCAGCGACTGGCCATAGAGCGTGTGCAGGATGGCGTGGCCGGTACGGTCGGCGACGGCGCATGTACGCTGTACCGGCGGTCCCTCGCCGAAATTCTGCATGTGGCCGCCGAACGGGCGCTGGTAGATCTTGCCTTCCTCGTTACGCGAGAACGGCACGCCGTAATGCTCGAGTTCATAGACCGCCTTCGGCGCTTCCATGGTGAGATACTGCATGGCATCGACGTCGCCGAGCCAGTCGGAACCCTTGACGGTGTCGTAGAGGTGCCACTGCCAGCTATCGGGCGTCATGTTCTGCAGCGACGCGGCAATGCCGCCCTGGGCCGCAACGGTGTGCGAGCGCGTCGGGAATACCTTGGTGATGCAGGCGGTGCGGAAGCCTTGCTCTGCCATGCCGAGCGTGGCGCGCAGACCGGCGCCACCGGCGCCGACGACGATCACATCATAAGAGTGGTCGACGTACTTGTAGGCCTTCCCATTCTGAGCGGGTGAAGAGGGTGCCATGATACGGTTATCCTACGAATGCAATTTTCAGAATGGCGAAGAGACAGAGGCCGGCGATCAGGATCGAGAAGAACGTGTTCAGCATCAGGCTGATGATCTTCAGCCATTCGGAATGAACATAGTCCTCGATGATGACCTGCATGCCGAGCTTCATGTGAATGACGCCCGAGATGATCATCAGGCCCATGATGACGGCGACGAACGGGTTCGACAGGGCATGAACCACTTCCGCATAGGGCTGGCCGGCGTGAACCAGCATGAAGATGATGAAGAACAGAAACAGCGGCACGTTGGCGACCGCGGTCACACGCTGGCGCCAGAAATGATCGGTGCCATCCTTGGCGGAGCCGAGGCCGCGAACCTTACCCAGGGGGGTACGCATATCCATGAGAGCGACCTTTAACGAACGATGAAGCCGATCACCCAGACCAGCGCGGTCAGACAGAGCGATCCGATCAGATTGGCGATGGCGAGCTTGGTGGAGAATTCCTTGCCGAAGCCGTGGCCGAGGTCCCACATGAAGTGGCGGAAGCCGCCGAGCATGTGGTGGATCAGCGCCCAGGTGTAGCCGAGCAGGACCAGCTTGCCGATGATGCTGCCGAGCACCCAGTTGGCCCAGTCGTAATTCGACTGGCCGGTCGCGGCTGCAATCAGCCACCAGGCGATCAGCAGCGTGCCGACATAAAGAGCGCCACCGGTAATGCGGTGAACGATCGACATGATCATGGTGGGGATTGGTTTGTAAATTTGCAAATGCGGCGACAGGGGCCGGTTATTTGTCACATTCGCCATCAGAACCTCGCGGCGTCTTCTCTGCGCTTCCGGAATACGGAGCATATCAAGGCAACCACAGGAATGACAAAATTGTCTGTGTGCGTTGCATCAATGGCGACGTTTAATCACCGAAACCCCGGACGACAAGCACAATTGCTGTCCGCTTTTTAATTTAATCGATTCGCGTTACCGGGAAGTTGCTGCAGAGCAAAACTGGCCCGCGCCGCTCAGATTTTATCCTGATTTTTCATCGCTCAAGTGGACATGCAGAAAGTTTTGACGCAAGCTGCCGTTAACGATTTGTTAACGATCGCATTTTGCGAGGAAGACATCCGATGGTCACGCGTTTTTCGAAAGTCCTTCCGCTCATGCTCGGCGCCTTGATGGCGCTGCCGGCCGCCGCCGGTGAACGCTTCCCGCATCGTGATCGCGGCATGGTTCACTGGACGGGCGGCAATCAATGGTATGGCGATCGCGATCGTCGCCATGGCCACAACCGCTATGTCCGCCTTCGCCAGTTCTCCCCGGTTGCCAACGGCTACAGCATCCGCAGCGTCAATGCGGCCGCCCCGCAGGTGGCAGGCCCAGCATACAACGGCACCTATGCCGGTTCCTACGCCTATGACGTCGATGGCGGCACCTATATCGGCGCCAGCGGCTATACGATCTATGGCGCGCCGCAGACCGCGACCGTTGCCCCCAAGGCAAAGATCATCGACGTCGCCGTGCAGGACGACCCTTGCGAATACGAGGCCAATGTCTGCGTGATCAGGCCCTGAAGCGCCAGACGGTCGTCTTCTTGACTTCGCTATCCTCGAGCGCCCGGGTGACGGGCACTTCATAGACAGCGCAGAATTCCAGCCTGTCTTTCGGCAGATAGGCGCGGCCTGGATCGCCGACCAGAATATCCTTGCCTCCGGCCGCCAGGCGCTGAAACCACGGCAGCAGCGCATCGGCAAAGCCGCGATCATAGAAGACGTCACCGGCAAGCAGCACGTCGGCAGCGATCATCGAGCCGATCAGGTCCGCACCCTCGAATTCAATCGAAACGTCATTCGCCGCGGCGTTCAGCCGGACCGCGGTTTCCGTCCATGGATCGATATCGGCCGCCAGCACCTTCACCGCACCTGCAATGCGGGCGGCGATCGCCACGAGACCGGATCCCGTCGCAAAATCCAGAACGCTCTTGCCGCGCAGATGCTCCGGATGATCGAGCACGTAACGCGCCAGCCCCTGCCCGCCCGCCCAAGCGAAAGCCCAGAATGGCGGCGGCAGACCGATCTCGGCAAGCTCCTCTTCCGTCTTCAGCCAGAGCTCATGGGCTTCGCTCGCCAGATGCAGCCGGATCTCAGGCACATGCGGCGGCGCCATCAGGCTGGTATTGGCGCGGATGAAGAGTTCGGGATCGGTCTTCAAAGGCGGTCAGCGCGGCGGGTTGTCGAGCCCGCCCATGCGGCAGACTTCCAGCCACTCGTCATCGGTCACGGGCTGCACGGAGAGGCGCATGGACGTGACCAGCGACATCTTGGAGAGTTTTTCGTTCGCCTTGACATCCTTCAGCGTCACCGGCTTCGGCATGTCCATCACGGCGCGGATATCGACGCAGTCCCATTTGGGATCGCCTTTGGCGCTGGAATCGGGATGCGAGAGAGCGCAGACTTCGACGATACCGACGATCTCCAACCCCTCATTCGAATGGTAGAAGAAGCCCTTGTCGCCGATCTGCATGGCCCGCATGTTGTTGCGCGCCAGATAGTTGCGAACACCGGTCCATTCCGTGCCTTTTTCGCCGGCAGCCTTCTGCCGCTCCCAGGACCAGGATTCAGGCTCGGACTTGTAAAGCCAATGCGCCATCTCAGGCCTCCGGATTGTTGAAGACCCAGTTATAGGGCTTCACCTCGACGCTCTCGAACAGGCCGGCCTTAGCATAGGGATCAGCCTCGCCGAGCGCCTTGGCGGCTTCAATGCTGTCGGCCTTGACGATCACCAGGCTGCCATTCGGCTTGCCGTCAGCGTCAAGGAACGGGCCGGCGATCGCCAGCTTGCCTTCGGCATTGAGCTTGTTGAGATACTCGACATGCGTTGGGCGCGTTTCGATGCGCACGTTCAGGTGTCCCGGCTTGTCCTTGCAGAGAAGGGCGAAAAGCATGTCAGTCTCCTATTCGGTGGTGATCGGACGTGTCATCAATTGTTCGATTGCCTCGGCAATACCGAGTTTGCCCTCGATGATCGCCGAGACGGCATCGGTGATCGGCATCTCGATGCCGAGCTCTCTCGCGAGCCGCGACGCGACGGCGGCCGCAAAAGCGCCCTCGACCAGCTCGCCATGCGAGGGATCAGCCTTGTCTCCGCGCCCGAGCGCGATGCCGAAGCGCAGATTGCGCGACTGATGGCTGGTTGCCGTCAGCACCAGATCGCCAAGGCCGGAAAGCCCCCGCACCGTATCCGCCTGCCCGCCCTTTGCCGCAACGAGCCGGGACATTTCGGCCAGGCCACGGGCAATCAGCGCTGCACGGGCGGAATCGCCTATGCCGCAACCTTCGACGATGCCGCAGGCAATCGCGAGAACATTCTTCAGCGCACCACCCAGCTGGACGCCGGTGCGGTCATCGGAGGCATAGAGCCGGAACGTGCGGCCCGAAATTGCCTGCGCCAGCCGCTCGGCGACATCCATATCAGCAGCCGCAATCGCCATCGCCGTCGGTAGCCCCTTGGCGATATCTGCGGCAAAGCCTGGACCGGAAAGCACTGCCACATGATGATCGGGCAGCTCGCGTTCCAGCATATCCGTCAAGAGCGTACCGGTAGAGCGTTCGATCCCCTTGGCGCAGGTAACGACGACAGCATCGTGAGCCAGATAAGGACCATAGTGTCGCGCCGCATCCGCCTGCGCCTGCGACGGCATGGCGAACAGCACGATGCCTGCCCGGCGGATCGCATCGGGCTCGGCGGAGAATTCCAGCGCCTCAGGCAGGGCAATGCCCGGCAGCACGGCGTCATGAAGCCGCTCTGAAGCAAGATCGGCCATCAGAGCCGGATCGCGGCCGATCAGCGTCACGGCGCTGCGCCCGGCGAGCGCGATGACCGCGGCAAGCGCCGTTCCGAACGCACCGGCACCGATGACTGCAATCCGCTCGCTCACGCCTTGGCTCCTCGTTTTCCGTAGTTAATTAGCGCCTCGGCATTGGAATCCAGCGGCCAGCGTGAGCGTGGCTGCACATCGAGATCATCGGGCGCGACACCGAGCGCCATGCGCTCCAGCCCCGCCCAGGCAATCATCACCGCATTGTCGGTGCAAAGCCTCAGCGGCGGCGCGATAAAGCGGAAGCCGTGCTTGTCGCAGAGTGCCTGCAGCGTGCCGCGAACCTCCTGGTTGGCTGCAACGCCGCCTGCCACGACCAGCGCCGGCGGGCCTTCTACATCCGGGAATTCCGCCTTGAAGCGCTGCAGCCCGCGGCCGATGCGATCCTTCAAGGTACGGGAAATGGCCTTCTGGAACGAGGCGCAGATATCGGCGATATCCTGCTGGGAAACCGGCGCGATGTCTGTCGCCGCCTGACGCACCGCCGTCTTCAGGCCGGAGAAGGAGAAGTCGAGCCGGGCCTCGCCGACCAGCGGGCGCGGAAAATTGAAGCGGTCGGGATTGCCCTTCGCAGCCGCCCTCTCGACCTCAGGCCCGCCGGGATAGGGAAGGCCGAGAAGCTTGGCGGTCTTGTCAAAGGCCTCACCCAGCGCGTCGTCGATCGTCGTGCCCCAGCGCTCGTACTCGCCGATGCCACGCACCAGAATGAGCTGCGTATGGCCGCCGGAGACGAGCAGCATCAGATAGGGAAAGGAAAGGCCATCCGTCAGCCGCGCCGTCAGCGCGTGACCCTCGAGATGGTTGATCGCGTAGAGCGGCTTGCCCGCTGCCTTGGCGATCGCCTTGCCGGTCATCAGGCCGACCAGCAGCCCGCCGATCAGCCCTGGTCCCGATGTCGCGGCGATCGCATCGACATCGGCCAGCGACACATTGGCGCGCTGCAGCGCTTCGTCGATCAGCGTGTCGAGCGCCTCCACATGGGCGCGCGCAGCGATCTCCGGCACCACACCGCCATAGGCGCTATGCTCGTCAAGTTGGCTCAGCACAACGTCGGAAAGCACATTCGAGCGGCCGTCCGCATCGCGTTCGACCACCGCTGCTGCGGTCTCGTCGCAGCTTGTTTCGATGCCGAGGATGCGTAGAAAGGAAGCCATGAAACCTGATCGTTGATTGCGATGGGTAAGAAACCCGGTTACGAGACTTCCGGTAACAACGGATCAAAGCGGATGCAAACAAAACCTTTCCGGATCGGCACGCGGGGCAGCCCGCTTGCGCTTGCCCAGGCCCATGAAGCCCGCGATCGGCTGATGGCTGCGCATGGCCTGCCGGAGGAAATGTTCGAGATCGTCGTGCTGACGACGACAGGCGACCGCATCACCGACCGCTCTCTCGCCGAGATCGGCGGCAAGGGGCTTTTCACCCAGGAACTGGAAGAGAAGCTGGCACTCGGCGAACTCGATTTCGCCGTTCATTCCGCCAAGGACATGCCGACCGTTCTGCCCGAAGGCCTCTATCTCTCCGCCTATCTGCCGCGCGAAGACATCCGCGATGCCGTCGTCGGCCGCACAGCACCAAAGCTGATCGACCTGCCGCATGGCGCCACCGTCGGCTCCTCGTCGCTGCGCCGCCAGGCGCTGATCCGCCGCATGCGGCCCGATATCAACGTCATCACTTTCCGCGGCCTCGTCGACACCCGCCTGCGCAAGCTCGCCGAGGGTCAGGTCGATGCGACGCTGCTGGCGCTCGCCGGTCTCAAGCGCCTTGGCAAGGTCGAAGTTCTGACCGACATTCTGGACCCCGACACTTTCCCGCCCGCACCCGCACAGGGCGCAATCGCGATCGAAAGCCGCATCGGTGACGAGCGCATCGACAATCTGCTGGCGGCGATCAACGATCCCGCAACCTTCGACGCCGTCTCCTGCGAGCGCGCTTTCCTCGGCGCTCTCGACGGCTCCTGTAGGACGCCGATCGGCGGCTACGCGATCTGCGAAGGCGACCAGATCAAGTTCTCCGGCCTGATCATCACCCCGGATGGCCGCCACCAGCATGCGATCTCGATCGACGGCAACCGCCGCGATGCCGCAGCACTCGGCACCCGCGCCGGGCAGGACGTCCGCGCCCGCGCCGGAACCACCTTCTTCGACGACTGGAGCTAGTCTTCCATGCGCGTGCTCGTCACCCGCCCGCAGCGTCAGGGGGAACGAACGGCACGGCGATTGCGCGAACGCGGACATGACGCCATGATGATGCCGCTCTCCGAACCGGTACATGACGGCGCGACGGCAATGGCCGCCCTTGCGCAGACATCGGGCCCGATCGCCATCACCAGCGCCGAGGCCGTCCGGGCGCTCTCCGACCAAGCCGCATCGCTGACACCGCACCTCAACCGCCCTCTCTATGCCGTCGGCAACGCCACGGCTGAAGCGGCAATCGCAGCAGGCTTCGTCACGGTCAAGGCAGCCTCCGGCGATGGCGGCGATCTCGCAGAATTGATCGCCGCCGAGACCACCGGCGCTGTCACCTATCTCGCTGGAAGACCACGGGCGGAAACCTTCGAAAAGCGCGCCGCCGAGCTTGGCCTCGAGCTGGCCACCGCCGAATGCTACCGCATGGAGCAGATTGCTCCGGGCCGCGATGCCCGCGAGGCGCTGCAGCAATCGCCGCCAGATGCCATCCTCCTCTATTCCCGCGAGACGGCAATCGCCTTGTTCCGATTTTTCAATCCCTTACCGGAGTGGCTGAGCGCCGCTCGCATTCTCTGCCTCAGTGAGGCCGTTGCAGCCGCCGTTCCGGCCGGGCTGCAGAAAAATCTTCGCATTGCGGCAATGCCGGATGAGCAAAGTCTTTTGTCGCTTCTTTGAAGGCGTTAGCCGCCCAAATTTGATCTAACCTCTTTCCTTAACTGGGATCACTGACTAGTTTCGTTGCAATGCAGGAAATATGAGGGCCTCATGGTATCGGGAAACCCGCCACGCCATTCGAAGAGAACCGACAAGCCGGTCACCATCGATCTGGAAGCGCAGGAATTTGCCAAGCAGGAGGATACCGCCTCCACCCCTGCCGATGCCGCAGCCGATACCGACGAGCAGGCGGCAAATGAGCTGAAGGAAACGCTGGAAGCGACGCCTTCGGAAGACGTATCGGCCGCAGCTGCGGTAGAAGAACCGGTACACACCGAAGAGCCATCGGCACCCGAAGCTCCGGCTGAAGAACCGGCGCCCCGCCACACCGAATCGACCATGTCTCCGCCGCCCCAGCAGCAGCGCGGCGGCAACACCTCGGGCCTGATCGCCGCCGGCATTTTCGGCGGCCTCGTTGCGCTCGCGGGAGCCGGCGCCATCCAATATGCAGGCTATCTCCCCGGCTCCGCACAGCAACCGGCGCAGACGGAACAGAACAGTGAACTCTCCGCCGAGATCGACGGCCTGAAGCAGTCGATCGCCAATCTCGCAGCCGCGCCGAATCCCGATGACGATGCTCTCGACAAGCGCATCGCCGCCCTGGAAGCCGCCGCCAAGACGCCCGCGGCTGCCCAGCCCGGCGATCCGGCAGCAACGGAGGCCCTTAACCAGAAGATCGCCGATCTCACGGCGCAGGTGTCCCAGCTGCAGAGCTCGCTCACCCAGGCCTCCGAACAGCAGGCGTCAAACGGCGCCGACATCACCAAGCGTCTCGACGAAGCCGAGAAGAAGCTCAACGAACCGCGCCAGGATGTGGCCGTCGCCCAGGCGATCGCCGCAGCAGCGTTGAAAGCGGCGATCGATCGTGGCGGACCGTTCACCGCCGAACTCGATACATTCGCGGGCGTCGCGCCTGACGATCCCGCCGTCAAGGATCTGCGCAACTTCGCGCAGACAGGCGTTCCCTCGCGTGCCGAGCTGATCCGCCAGGTTCCCGATGTCGCTACGTCGGCTGTTGAGGCCGTAAACCAGGCGAACCCGGATCAGAGCTGGTCCGACCGGCTGATGTCGAGTGCCAAGTCGCTGGTCAGCGTCCGCCCCGTCGGCAACATCGAGGGCGAAAGCGTCGAGGCGATCGCCGCCCGCATGGAAGACAAGGTGAAGAACGGCGACTTGCCGGGCGCCGCCAACGAATGGAACGACCTGCCGCCCGCAGCCAAGCAGGCATCGGCCGCCTTCAAGCAGTCGCTCGAAGCCCGTATCCGTGTCGAAGACCTCGTCAGCGGAGCGCTCTCGAAGGCCGTATCCGGCACCGGCAAGGAGGGCTGACCGATGATCAAGCTCGTCATCTTCGCCCTGCTCGTTCTCGTCCTTGGCTACGGCTTCTCCTGGCTTGCCGATCGTCCCGGCGACCTGTCGCTGATCTGGGAAGGCCAGCTCTACCAGACCAAGCTGATCGTTGCCGCCAGCGGCCTGATCGCGCTCATTGCTCTCGTGATGATCGGCTGGTGGCTGATCCGCACGATCTGGACCTCGCCGCATTCCGTCACCCGCTACTTCCGCGCCCGGAAGCGTGACCGCGGTTATCAGGCGCTCTCGACCGGCCTGATTGCCGCCGGCGCCGGCAATGCGCTTCTCGCCCGCAAGATGGCGGCCCGTTCGCGCGGTCTCATCCGCGCCGATCAGGAACCGCTTATCAATCTCCTGGAAGCACAGGCAGCATTGATCGAAGGCCGTCACGACGAGGCCCGCGCCAAGTTCGAAGCCATGGCCAACGATCCCGAGACCCGTGAGCTCGGCCTGCGTGGCCTCTATCTCGAAGCCAAGCGTCTTGGCGCCAATGAAGCTGCCCGCCAATATGCCGAGAAGGCTGCCGATAATGCGCCCTATCTCCCCTGGGCCGCGCAGGCGACCCTGGAATCCCGCAGCCAGGCCGGACGCTGGGACGATGCGATCCGCCTGCTCGACCAGCAGAAAGCCGCCCGCGTCGTCGACAAGCATGACGGCGACCGCATGCGCGCCGTGCTGCTTACGGCGCGCGCCGGCGACAAGCTCGACCGCGATCCGGCAGGCGCCCGCGACGATGCCCTGCATGCGCTGAAGTTGATCGCCGATTTCGAACCGGCCGCGATCATTGCCGCAAAGGCGCTTTTCCGCGAAGACAAGCTGCGCAAGGCGGCCTCGATCCTTGAACAGGCGTGGAAGACCAATCCGCATCCCGAGATCGGCCGCGTCTATGTGCTGGCCCGCAGCGGTGATTCCGTCATCGACCGGCTGAAACGTGCTGACAAGCTGGAAGCCATCCGCCCGAACAATGTCGAGTCGCTGCTCGTCGTCGCGCAAGCCGCTCTCGACGCGCAAAACTTCGCCAAGGCCCGCGCCAAGGCGGAAGCCGCCGCCCGCATGCAGCCGCGCGAAGCCGCCTTCCTGCTGCTTGCCGATATCGAGGAAGCCGAGACCGGCGATCAGGGCCGTGTGCGCCATTGGCTGGCGCAGGCGCTGAAGGCGCCGCGTGATCCGGCCTGGGTGGCCGATGGCTTCGTTTCCGACAAGTGGCTGCCGCTCTCGCCGGTCACCGGCCGTCTCGACGCCTTCGAATGGAAGGCGCCATTCGGCCAGCTGGAAGGCCCGGTCGAGGAAGGCTCGGCCACGTCGATCGACACGGCACTCAAAACATTGCCGCCGGTTCGCGAACATCGCCAGGAAGCACCGGCGAGCGATCACCGCATCATCGAGCTGGAACGCGCCGCAACGATCGCCGAAGCCGTTCGCCCGGCTCCGGCACCCGCGGCCCCTCCGAAGCCCGCTCCGGCGCCCAAGCCTGCCGAAGCGGCCTCCCCTACACGCCCGCCCGAACCGAAACCATATTATGGAATGCCTGATGATCCAGGCGTTCGCGACACCAAGGTGGATACGGAACCCAAGACACGGCTCCGCCTTTTCTGAGATGGAACGAAAACCGCATGTTCGAACGCTTTCAGGCATTCTTCCACAACCTCACGGCAGACGGGAGCAGGAAGGGTTTCGATCCCGATGACCCGCGCATTGCCGTTGCCGCGCTCTGCATGCAGGTCATGGAAGCCGACGGCCAGATCAAGGACAGCGAGAAGAAGCGGCTGCGCAAGCTGCTGAAGGAGCAATACGGGCTGGACGGCAAGCAGCTCGATGCCGTGATCGCCGCCGGCCTCGAGGCCGAAAGCAGCGCCGTCGACTACTATCGCTTCACCTCCGATCTCAAGCGCCATCTGAACACCGAGCAACGGCTCGAGCTGATCGGCATCCTCTGGGACATCGTCTATGCCGATGGCGAGCGCAGCGAGATGGAGGATCACGTCATCTGGCGGATCGCCGATCTGCTCGGCGTCTCCTCCCGCGAGCGCATCCAGAAGCGCCAGGAGGCCGCCGCCCGGGTGACCGATACGGTCGTGGTTCAAGACGATGCAGATTGAGCGCCCTGTAAAACGCGACAAGCGGCCCGTCCTGATCGTCCTGCATCAGGAACAATCCAGCCCCGGCCGCGTCGGCCAGCTGCTGGTCGAAAAGGGCTACAGCCTCGACATGCGCCGCCCGGTGCTGGGCGACAAGCTGCCGTCGACGCTTGACGGACATGCCGGCGCCGTCGTCTTCGGCGGCCCGATGAGCGCCAATGATCCGGAAGATTTCGTCAAGGCGGAGATCAACTGGCTCGACGTGCCGCTCAAGGAAAACCGTCCGTTTCTCGGCATCTGCCTCGGCGCCCAGATGCTGGTGCGCCATCTCGGCGGCAAGGTGCAATCAAACCCCGATGGTTCGACGGAGATCGGCTGGTATCCGCTGCGTCCGACGGAGAAGGGCCGGCTGCTGATGCACTGGCCGAAGATGGTCTATCACTTCCACCGCGAAGGCTTCGATCTGCCGCGTGGCGCCGAGCTGCTGGCGGAAGGTGATGCCTATCCGAACCAGGCTTTCCGCTACAACAAGAACGCCTGGGCGCTGCAGTTTCATGCCGAGCTGACGCGGGTGATGATGCACCGCTGGGTCGTCCACGGCGCCCACCGCTTTATCCTACCGAACGCCCAGCAGGGCCGCGAGCACCTTGAGGGACGCATGCTCTTTGATGCGCCGCTGAAGGCGTGGCTGAACGAGTTCCTCGATATCGTCTTCGAGGGCAAGACGGCGAAAGGCGCGCCGCTCTCTATGCCGGCGACGCTGAGCGCATAGGCGCATCGAGCGTATCGATCTGCCGCAGCTGGCGGAAGCTCATCGCCCAGATCACCGAAACGGCAAGCGTCCCCAGACCACCGATGACGACGGCAGGCACCGCGCCGAAGGTATGCGCCATCGTGCCTGCCCGGAACTCGCCGAGCTCGTTCGATGCACCGACGAAGACCATGTTGACGGCGTTGACACGACCGCGCAGCTCGTCCGGCGTCCACAGCGCGATGAGGCTTTCGCGCCCATAGACCGAAATCATGTCTGCGGCTCCCATGATCGCCAACGCGGCGATCGAGGTCCAGGTATGGGTCGAGACGCCGAAGACGATGGTGGCGATACCGAACAGGCCGACACCGGTGAACATGTAGAAGCCGGCGCGGTGTTTCATCGGATAGGCTGCCAGGAACAGCGCCATCACGATCGCGCCGACGCCGGGCGCCGAGCGCAGAAGACCGAGCCCCCAGGGACCGAGCGTCAGGATATCGCGCGCATAGATCGGCATCAGTGCCGTAGCGCCGCCGAGCAGCACGGCAAACAGGTCGAGCGAGATCGCGCCGAGCACCACCTTGTCCGCCTTGATGAAGCGGAAGCCGCCGAGGATCATGTCCCAGCTCTTTGCTTCGCCGGCGCTGTGCTGTGCTGGCTTCGGGATCATGAAAAGCAGGATGGCGCCGAGCACCGCGAAGATGACCGAGACCGTGTAGGCCGTCGTCGCGCCGACGCCGTAGAGCAGGCCACCGAGCACCGGACCGGTGATCGCCGCCAGCTGCCAGGAGGAAGAATTCCAGGCAATCGCGTTGGAGAGATCCTTCTCCGGCACCAGGTTCGGCGCCAGCGACTGCACGGCAGGTGCTGCAAAGGCGCGCTCGATGCCGAAAACCAACAGCACGATGAAAACCGGGATCGGCGAAAAGGTGCCCGTCACCGTCATGATCAGCAGCGCCAGCGTGCAGAGAGCGCTGACCAGCGAGCAGATCGAAGCGATGGCACGGCGATTGTAGCGGTCGGCGACCGATCCCGTGACCAGGATCAATAGCAGCGACGGCAGGAACTGCACTAGGCCGATCAGGCCGAGATAGATGGCGCTCCGCGTCTGGTCATACATCTGCCAGCCGACCGCGACGCTGAGGATCTGCTGCGAAAAGGAAAGCAGAAACTTCGCGAAGAAGAACCGGGTGTAGGAAGAATGCCGGAACGCGGCAAAACGGTCTCCGGTGAACGAGAAAGACATTGGGGGCAACCAAGGAAATCGGGCCGCGCGGTACAGTTCAAACGCGCCCATTAAACATGATTCACCGCGCGTTAAGACACGGCACTTGCCCGTTTAGTCGCCAATAGCTACATGTCTGTCAACAACGAACTGGAGACGACGATGATTGCCCTCTTTCAAACCATTGATTTGGCTTTGAATCTTTACACCTGGGTGCTGATTGCGAGTGCCATTTTCTCCTGGCTCTACGCCTTCAACGTCATCAATTCCAGCAACCAGTTCGTCAACTCGGTTGGGATGTTCCTCTACAATGTCACCGAACCGGTGCTGCGCCCGATCCGCCGCGTGCTGCCGAATCTTGGCGGCATCGACATCTCGCCGATCATCCTGCTGCTGATTATCTTCTTCCTGCGCTCCTTCATGTGGAACACCATTTTCCCGCTGGTGGCGTGAGCTCCGCCTGGACCGTTCATGACGGTCATCTCAGGCTGACGGTGCGACTGACCCCGAATGGCGGCCGCGACGCGATCGATGGATTGGACGGCGAGGGACAGCTGAAGGTGCGCGTCAGCGCGGTGCCGGAAGACGGCAAGGCGAACAAGGCGCTGATCGCCCTTCTCGCCAAATCTCTGCGCGTGCCGAAATCGGCCGTCGCCTTCATTTCCCGCGAAACATCGCGCAAAAAAATCCTCCGCATCGAAGGCGATACGGAGGATCTGATCGAAAAGCTGAAAGCTTTTACGAAAGCCTGAGCTTACTTTGCCTTCTTGGCGCGCTCGACGGCTTCGAGAATGAGTTCGCCGGCTTCCTTCGAACCCTTCCAGCCGAAGATCTTCACCCACTTGCCGGGCTCCAGATCCTTGTAGTGCTCGAAGAAGTGCTCGATCTGCTTCAGCGTGATGTCGGGAAGATCGGTATATTCCTTCACCTTCTCGTAGCGCAGCGTCAGCTTCGGCGACGGAACGGCAATGATCTTCTCGTCCTTGCCGGAATTGTCTTCCATCATCAGAACGCCGATCGGGCGTACGTTGATGACACAGCCCGGAACCAGCGGACGGGTGCTGGCGATCAGCACGTCGATCGGGTCGCCGTCCTCCGACAGTGTGTGCGGCACGAAGCCGTAGTTACCCGGATAGGTCATCGGCGTGTACAGGAAGCGGTCGACGACGAGGGTGCCGGCGTCCTTGTCCATTTCGTACTTGATGGGATGGCCGCCGACCGGAACCTCAACGATAACGTTGACATCTTCCGGTGGGTTGTTGCCGATGGAAATGGCGTCGATGCGCATCAGTGTCCCCTAATATAGGATGGTTTCCGGCTGCCAGATAATCAGAATCTCTTCGCAACGCAACATGTCAGGCCGCATCTTCCGTCGTTTTGGCTAATAGAGTTCGCCACCAACAGCGAAGTTCGGGGATCACCAGGGCAATGACCGGCGAGGCCACAAACCGGTCGCATTGTCCGGATTAGTTGGGCTTTTCAGATCTCATATTGCAAGCAGATGGCCATGTATCTTTACGAAAGCGACGACTTTTTCGATCTCCTCACCGGCAGCTACCGCCGCATCACCGGCAAGGATCTCGTGCCGCCGGAACTGACCAGACAGGAAGGCATCCGCTGGCTCTACGAGGACGCGCCGTTCGGCCTGCTGGCGCATGACACCGCACCCGATCCGGTCTTCGTCTATGGCAACAGGAACGCGCAGCGACGCTTCGAATATAGCTGGGACGAACTGACGGCATTGCCGTCGAGACTGTCCGCCGAAGCGCCCGAACGCGCCGCACGGGAGAACTTCCTGCGGCAGGTTGCCGAGAAGGGCTATGTCGACAATTACGAGGGGATCAGGATCAGCAAAACGGGCAAGCGCTTTCCGATCGCAAACGTGACGGTTTGGCAATTGATCGATGCCGACGGAGTGATCCGTGGCCAGGCAGCGAGGCTGCCATAAGCGGCAGTGCCGCTAGTTCCAGATGAAGCCAATCTTCTTCAGCTGCTTGTGGTCGAAGTTTTCCATGCCTTCGCAGAAATCGAGCCCGCCATGGCCGCGATAGAAGCGGCTGGCATTCTCGTTGTCTTCCAGGCACCAGACGACCAGGCCATTGCAGCCGAGCGACTTCAGCAACCGGCGCGCTTCTCCAAACAGCATCCGGCCGAGACCGATGCCCTGATATTCCGGGCGGAGATAAAGCTCGTAGATTTCGCCTTCCTGGGGAAGAGCACGGGCACGGTTAAGGCCGAGCGTCGCGTAACCGGCGACCGTTCCGGCCACATCGAGAACCAGCAGCGTTGCCGGGCCTCTGGTGGCCTTGCGCCACCAGCCTTCGCCGCGGCGTTCGATCATTTGTGTCAGAGCACGGTGTGGAATGATGCCGGCATATGTGTGCTGCCACGCAAGGCGATGCGCCTCCGATATGGCGCGGGCATCATGCGGCTCAGCCCGCCGAACACCGATCGACAACGTCTTCATAACGCTACTCTGGTCCTTCAGCGGACAATTAACCATACGCGATCACGCGCCCTGGCTGATTGCCCACAGACTTAACATGTGGACGATGGAAAAAATTTAACGCTTTTTTAACCATTGTCACAAGCCGGAATCGGCGGACCACACATAAAAAAACCCCGGCTCAAGGCCGGGGTTTGATGTGTTAGAGCAGGGCTTAGAGCGCTGCCTTCGACTTTTCGAACCGCTTGCGGTCGTTGGCGTCGAGATACATCTTGCGCAGACGGATCGACTTCGGCGTCACTTCGACCAGCTCGTCGTCCTGGATCCAGGAGAGAGCGCGGTCCAGCGTCATGCGGATCGGCGGCGTCAGCTTGACGGCTTCATCCTTGCCGGCGGCGCGGATGTTGGTCAGCTTCTTGCCCTTGAGAACGTTGACTTCGAGGTCGTTGTCACGGCTGTGGATGCCGATGATCATACCCATATAGACCTTCTCACCGGCGTCGATGATCATCGGGCCGCGATCTTCCAGGTTGAACAGGGCGTAGGCAACGGCTTCGCCGGCTTCGTTGGCGAGCAGAACGCCGTTAACGCGGCCGCCGATTTCGCCCTTGTACGGCTGATAGTCGTGGAACAGGCGGTTCATGACGGCCGTACCGCGCGTGTCGGTCAGCAGTTCCGACTGGTAGCCGATCAGGCCGCGCGTCGGCGCCAGGAACTTCAGACGGATACGGTTGCCGCCCGACGGACGCAGCTCGGTCATTTCAGCCTTGCGCTCAGACATCTTCTGAACGACGACGCCGGAATGTTCTTCATCGACGTCGATGACGACTTCTTCGATCGGCTCGAGCATCTGGCCGGTCGCTTCGTCCTTGTGCATGACGACGCGCGGACGCGAAACGGCAAGCTCGAAGCCTTCACGGCGCATGGTTTCGATGAGGACGGCCAGCTGCAGTTCGCCGCGGCCGGAAACGAAGAACGAATCCTTTTCGGAGGACTCTTCGATTTTCAGCGCAACGTTGCCTTCGGCTTCCTTGAACAGACGGTCGCGGATGACGCGCGAAGTGACCTTGTCGCCTTCGGTGCCTGCATAGGGGCTGTCGTTGACGATGAAGGACATGGTGACGGTCGGCGGGTCGATCGGCTGAGCCTGCAGCGGCTGGCTGACGGACGGATCGCAGAACGTGTCGGCGACGGTGCCCTTGGAGAGGCCGGCGATCGCGACGATATCACCTGCATGCGCTTCTTCGATCGGCTGACGCTCGATGCCGCGGAATGCGAGAATCTTGGAAATACGACCGGTTTCGATGGTCTTGCCATCGGCATGCAGAACCTTGACGGCCTGGTTCGGCTTGATCGAGCCGGAATTGACACGGCCGGTGATGATACGGCCGAGGAAGGGGTTGGCTTCGAGGATCGTGCCGATCATCGTGAACGGGCCTTCGTGAACCGTCGGCTCAGGAACATGCTCGAGCACCAGGTCGAGAAGCGGTGCGAGACCCTGGTCCTTCGGACCTTCCGGGTTGACGTTCATCCAGCCATCGCGGCCCGAACCGTAGAGGATCGGGAAGTCGAGCTGCTCGTCAGTTGCGTCGAGGTTCGCAAAGAGGTCGAACACTTCGTTGATGACTTCTTCGTGGCGGCCATCCGGACGGTCGATCTTGTTGATCGCGACGATCGGGCGAAGGCCGACCTTCAGCGCCTTGCCGACGACGAACTTCGTCTGCGGCATCGGGCCTTCGGAAGCGTCGACGAGAACGATCGCGCCGTCCACCATCGAGAGAATACGCTCGACTTCACCGCCGAAGTCGGCGTGGCCGGGGGTGTCGACGATGTTGATGCGGACACCCTTCCACTCGACCGAGGTCGCCTTGGCGAGAATGGTGATGCCACGCTCTTTTTCGAGGTCGTTGGAGTCCATGACGCGTTCTGCAACGCGCTGGTTCTCACGGAAGGAGCCGGACTGCTTGAGCAGCTCGTCCACCAGTGTCGTCTTGCCATGGTCAACGTGCGCGATAATCGCGATGTTGCGAAGTGCCATTGTGTCAAATCTCTGAGGCTGGGGCGCTACGTCGGAGGGAGGCGCCTATTACGTTTGGCGCGCTCATACAGTGTTTTTCGCGATTGCGAAAGGGGTAAGAGGTTCGAAGCGCCATTCCAAGGTTAACTCGTACGTTGCGGGTCGATGACAGTCCGCCACAATTCGTTGTCGTCGCGGTCCATCAGCCGCACCGTCATCTGCTCGCTTTCCCCGTCGATATCGACGACGCCGAAGAACTGCATCCCTGATGATGGCGGCAGGTTCGACTCGATGCCGCCGGGTGCCGCCTTGATGAAGCGCACTTCCGGCCCGAACGTGCCATCGAGCTCCAGAGGCCCGTATGTGCCGGAGTGAAGCGGGCCGGACACGAACTCCCAAAATGGCAGGAAATCCTGGAACTTCGCCTTGCCCGGATCGTAATAATGGGCGGCGGTGTAATGCACATCCGCGGTGAGCCAGACGATATTGCCGATCGCCGCGTCGCGGATGAAACGCAGCAGATCCGCGAACTCCAGCTCGCGGCCGAGCGGCGCGCCATTGTCGCCATTCGAGATGGATTCGCTGCCGCGGCGTTTGCCGTAATCGTCCCAGATCACCAGCCCGATGGGCAGATCGCAGGAAATCACCTTCCATGTCGCTGTCGATCGCGCCAGCTCGCACTTCAGCCACGCCACCTGCGCCTCGCCGAAAATCCGCGACTGCGGCGTCAGTTCTTCATCGAGACCATGCGTATTGGGTCCGCGATAAGAGCGGAGATCGACGAAGAACACATCGAGCAGCGGGCCATAGGAGACCTTGCGGTAGATACGGCCGGGATCCGCGGCGACATAGCGGATCGGCGTCATTTCATGGAAGGCGCGGCTGGCGCGCGCCGCGAGCACAGCGACCGACTTTTCTTTGTAGCGGTCATCGGCGCTGAGATCCGTCGATGGCGACCAGTTGTTGAGAACCTCATGGTCGTCCCACTGGTGGAAGACCGGGCAGATCGCATTGAGCGCCGTCACATGCTCGTCGAGCAGATTATATTTCCACTGGCCTCGGAACTCAGGAAGCGTCTGGGCGATCGTCCGCTTTTCCTCGGTGACGATCCGGTTCTTCCAGACCCCGCCGCCGCGGAGCGCGATCTCATCGGGGATCGGGTTGTCGGCATAGATGGTATCGCCCGAATGGATCATGAAATCCGGCCGGTGATAGGCGATCGCCTGATAGGTCCGCATCCCCTCGTCATCGATGCCCCATCCCTGCCCCGCCGTATCGCCCGACCACACGAAGCGGATATTGCGTCTGGAGACCGGCGCGGTGCGAAACTCGCCACGAATGGGCTCGGAACGGCTGTTGATGTCCTGCAGATCGGCGGCGACGAAGCGATAGAAGATTTCCTGATCCGGCGGCAGACCGGTCACCAGCAGCTTGCCGGTAAGATCGGTCTCCGGCGTCACGTCGAAGGGCGCGAGCCTGACGGCGTTGGCAAACTTGTCTGTGGTGGAATATTCGATGAACAGCCGCGACGGCCGGTCGACCCGCGTCCAGACGACACCCGAGGCCGCATCGACATCGCCCGATTGCACGCCCGAGGTAAAGACCGGCCGGCTCGACGAGCCGCGGGCGTAATAGGGCATTGCCAGGCTTGCCGCCGCAAAGCCGCCGACTGCACCCACCGATGTCAGGAACCGGCGGCGCGTCGTTTCCTTCAAGATCATCCCAAGGCCCTTCAGGAGCGGGATCGAATCGTCCCGCCCCAGCCTTGAGCACCCGTCATGTCAGTCTCTTGAAGACCGCATGACGGTTTGCCGAAACTTCGGCGACAGTTTTGTTACGCGTCGCTGCCGGACAATTCCTTGAAGGTCGAGAGCCCCTTCTTGATCAGCATCGCATCCGGGCTCGGCAACTTGCCGCGGAAGCCTTTGTAGGCATCCTCGGGATCGATCGAGCCGCCGGTCGAATAGATGTTGTCCTTCAGCTTCGCCGCCATCTCGCGATTGAAGGCATCGCCGGTTTCCTCGAAGGCGGAAAATGCATCCGCATCGAGCACTTCCGACCACATGTAGGAATAGTAGCCGGCCGAATAACCGCCCGAAAAGATATGCTGGAAATGCGGCGAGGCATGGCGCATGGCCAGCGACTTCGGCATGCCGAGCTCGGCAAGCACCTCGGCCTGCACCGCCATCGGATCATCGACCGCATCGCGCGTATGGAATTCCATGTCGACGATCGCCGAGGAGGTGAACTCCACCGTGTTGAAGCCGGCATTGAAGGTGCGCGCCGCCTGAACCTTGTCGAGCAGTGCCTGCGGCATCGGCTCACCGGTTTCGAAATGCACCGCATATTGCTTGAGGATCGCGGGCACCGTCAGCCAGTGCTCGTAAAGCTGCGAGGGGAGCTCGACGAAATCGCGCGAAACACCAGTGCCCGAGACCGACGGATAGGTCACGTTGGACAGCATGCCGTGAAGCGCATGGCCGAATTCGTGGAACAGCGTGCGGGCATCATCGAGCGACAGCAGCGCGGGCTTGCCTTCGGCAGGCTTGGCGAAATTGCAGACATTGTAGATGATCGGCAGTTCGCCCTTGTTGCCGTTCTTCAGCGTCAGCTTGTGCTGCGACTGGAACGAGCTCATCCAGGCGCCCGAGCGCTTCGAGCCGCGGGCAAAGTAATCGCCGAGGAACAGTGCAACGAGCTTGTCGCCGGCATCGCGGATCTCGAACACCCGCACGTCAGGATGATAGGCGGCGATCCCCTTTTTCTCGACGGCGCGGATGCCGAAGAGGCGGTTCGCAACATCGAAGCAGGCTTCGATGATCTTCTCGAGCTGCAGATAGGGCTTCAGTTCCGTCTCGGAGAAATTGAACTTCTGGGCCCGGATCTTTTCCGCATAGAAGCGCCAGTCCCAGGGCATCACCTCATGGTTCTTGCCATCTTCGGCAATCAGCTTGGCGATATCGGCCTCTTCCTCGCGGGCACGCCCCACAGCCTTCGTCCAGACGGCGCGCAGCAACTCGTCGACGGCTTCAGGCTTCTTCGCCATCGTGTTGTCGAGCTTCAGCTCGGCGAAATTGCCGTAGCCGAGAAGCGCGGCCATTTCCTTGCGAAGCGCCAGCGTCTCCTTGATGATGCCGCGATTATCGGTGGCGCCGGCATTCTCGCCACGGGCGACCCAGGCCCTGAAGGCCTGCTCGCGCAGATCGCGCTTTTCAGAGAAGGTCAGGAACGGTTCGATGATCGAGCGCGACAGCGTGACGGCAAACTTGCCCTCTTCGCCGCGCTCGCGCGCTGCAGCCGCCATCGCATCCCTGAGGAATTCAGGCAGTCCATCAAGCTCCGGGCCATCGGAAAGAAGGAGCGACCAGCTCTTCTCGTCGGCGAGCACGTTCTGGCCGAAATTGGTGCCGAGACCCGCCAGCTTCTCGTTGATGCCGGCGAGCTTCTCCTGCTCCGGCTTCGGCAGCTTGGCACCGGACTTGACGAAGCCCTTCCAATGCCGCTCCAGCACGCGCGTCTGTTCGAGCGTTAGGCCGAGCTCTTCACGCTTTTCCCAGAGTGCATCGATGCGGGCGAAAAGCGCGGCATTCATGCCGATTTTCGAGTAGTGCCGCGACATCTTCGGCGAGATCTCCCGCTCCAGTGCCTGGATGACCTCATTGGTATGCGCACCGGCGCGGTTCCAGAACAGTGCCGAGACCCGCGAAAGCTCATCGCCGGCAATTTCCAGCGCCACGATGGTGTTCTCGAAGGTCGGCGCATCCGGATTCCCGGCAATGGCATCGATCTCCTTCTCATGAGACGCAAGCGCCGCATCGAAGGCGGCGGCGAAATCGCCGTCATTGAGCGCATCGAAGCGCGGCAGGCCGTGATGCCCGTTCCAGTTGACGAGCGCCGGATTGAATTCTGGTGTGGAAGGCATGCTGAGATCCTTTTACGCAAGACAGGTGAAAGGCAATATAGGTGACCCATCGCGGCATTGGTATGTTGCTGATCAAATTCGTCTTTTGCCGGCCACCAAAGAATTGATCCACAAGAACTGATAGACGAAAATTAACCAATTGTTAACGATTGCACCGCCGCGGCCCAAAGGCTAGTTTCCTCTTACTCTTTTCGTAAGGGGACATGGGTCATGGAAATATTTTCTATGCGGTCTTCTCAGAGTTTGCTTTTTAAAAACAGCGATAATAACGCAAAGTCTTCGAAGACCTCTGATATTGAATTCGATACTGGTACGTCTGCACAAACCGGCTTCAGGCTGGAGGACGACAAACCTGCAGATAGCCCTGACTTCACATCGGTCAGCCCGGGTGAATTGCGCAGCTATGCGCGCCAGAGCTACGATTCGGGCGCGCTCGATCAGCAGACCTACGCGGCCATCTCCGAGCCCTTGCCGATGCACGCTATCGATGCACAGGGCAATATTCTGGATCTGACAGGCGTCACCGACGGCACCGCTTTCAATTTCCGCGACTATTACGACAATCAGCTGCAGATCGCGAAATCGCTCGGTGATTCCAATGGCGCGAAGACGCTGCAGTCGATCGTCGATTTCATCGGAAGCTGATTGATCAGGCCTTCCGCCAGCCGAGCAGGCCAGGCGTCGCATGCCATAGGGCCTGCACCGCAAAGCCCATGAACAGCACGCCGGAGCAACGGACGATCAGACGCTCATGGGCGCGATAGAACCGGCGCACCGCACCGGCGCCGATGATCGTCACCAAGATGATGTCGGCAGTGACAAAGCCGACGAAGGACACACAGAGCATCAGCGGCAGGGCGGCGAAATCCAGCGCGCCAGACGAACCCGCGACAAGGGCGGTGAACGTCGCCAGCGCGACCGGATAACCCTTCGGGTTGGTGACGCCAAAAATCAGGCCGCGCCGGAACGGACGCTCGACCACGACAAGCGCCTGACCGTCGGCTTTGGGCTTGGCACTGACGGCGCTCCAGCCGATCCAGGCGAGATAGAAGCCGCAGAGCAGGCCGAGAAGATCGAAAACGAATGTGCCGATGATCTTCGCGCCGACAATGGCGATCAGCGCCAGGGCAGACCAGATCGTGTCGCCGACCAGATGACCCATCAGGAAAAACGCGCCTGCCTTGCGTCCCTGCCCGGCACCGATACCGAGCAGCTGCAGGAAGGCCGGGCCAGGAATGAGCACATAGAAAAGGGCTGCCAGAAAGGCGCCGAGAAGTAGCGACTGCGTCATGAAATGCTCCGCGGATGGTGTGCGCAGACTATGCCAAAGCGCAATGCCGTCAAGGTCCCGGCGTACCAACGAAAAAGGCCCGCACAAGGCGGGCCTTTCGAAAAGCGGTCGAGCTGCAATCAGCCCTTCAGATTACGCTTGGCAAGCGTGCGCAGGCGCAGCGCGTTGAGCTTGATGAAGCCGGCGGCGTCCTTCTGGTCATAAGCGCCCTGGTCGTCCTCGAAGGTGACCAGCTTGTCGGAATAGAGCGACTTGTCGCTCTCGCGGCCGATGACCATGACATTGCCCTTGTAGAGCTTCAGCGTCACTTCGCCCTCGACATGCTCCTGGCTCTTGTCGATCAGAGCCTGCAGCATTTCGCGCTCCGGCGAGAACCAGAAGCCGTAATAGATCAGCTCGGCATAGCGCGGCATGATCTCGTCCTTGAGATGCGCAGCGCCGCGGTCGAGCGTGATCGATTCCATCGCGCGGTGAGCAGCCAGCAGGATAGTGCCGCCGGGCGTCTCGTAGACGCCGCGCGACTTCATGCCGACATAGCGGTTTTCGACCAGGTCGAGACGGCCGATGCCATTGTCGCGGCCATAGTTGTTGAGCGCGGCGAGCAGGGTCGCAGGCGACATCGCAACGCCGTTGATCGAGACGGCATCGCCCTTCTTGAAGCCGACCTTGATGACGGTCGCCTTGTCAGGGGCGGCTTCCGGCGAGATCGTGCGCATGTGCACGTATTCCGGAGCTTCCTGAGCCGGATCTTCCAGAACCTTGCCCTCGGACGAGGAGTGCAGCAGGTTGGCGTCGACCGAGAACGGCGCTTCGCCCTTCTTGTCCTTGGCAACCGGGATCTGGTGCTGCTCAGCAAAAGCCAGAAGATCGGTACGGCTCTTGAAATCCCAGTCGCGCCAGGGAGCGATGATCTTGATATCGGGGTTCAGGGCGTAAGCCGATAGTTCGAAACGAACCTGGTCATTGCCCTTGCCGGTGGCGCCATGGGCGATCGCATCGGCGCCGGTCTTGCGGGCGATGTCGATCAGATGCTTGGAGATCAGCGGACGGGCGATCGACGTGCCGAGCAGGTAGACGCCTTCATAGACGGCATTGGCGCGGAACATCGGGAAGACGAAATCCTTCACGAATTCTTCGCGGACGTCCTCGATGTAAATTTCCTTGATGCCGAGCATCTCGGCCTTCTTGCGCGCCGGCTCCAGCTCTTCGCCCTGGCCAAGATCGGCCGTGAAGGTCACGACTTCGGCGCCGAGCTCGGTCTGCAGCCACTTCAGGATGATCGAGGTGTCGAGGCCGCCCGAATAGGCAAGCACGACTTTCTTCACGTCTTTCTTAGATGCCATGATGATGAGGTCCGTTGCATATGGGCGGCGGCATACCCGCAGAGCCCGTTGTCGCGGGCACTTTTAGCGAGATTGTCACACGACGCAAGGGCAAGCAGCGCCGCCCGCGTGTCGCGGATAGTGTTTGACAGGAAGAAATACACCCCCATATCTGCCTGCGTCCAGACACCGCCCGAGGAGGAGCTATCCCGTGGCCAATATTCAAGAGATTTTCAAGAAGTCGAATGTCGCCGTGATTACCGGCGGCGCCTCCGGTATCGGACTGGCGGCCGCAAAGCATTTTGCCAAGGCGGGCATGAGCGTCGTGATCGCCGATCTCGGCCAGGAGAAACTGGCCAAGGCGCGTGCCGAGCTTGAAGCCATCGCCGGTGAGGAACATGTGCTTGCCTCGGAGACCGACGTTTCCGACAAGGCGGCTCTCGAAGCCTTGGAGCGGACTGTCATCCAGCGCTTCGGCCGTGTCCACGTTCTGATGAACAATGCCGGCATCGGGCCGGAAACCTCGATCTTCAGCGCCGACGCCGGCTGGGACAACATCCTGGGCGTCAACATGATGGGCGTCATCCACGGTACCCGCACGTTCGGCGCTGCCATGGCAAAGCACGGAGAACCCGGCCTGATCATCAATACAGGCTCGAAGCAGGGCATCACCACGCCGCCCGGCAATCCGGCCTATAACGTCTCGAAAGCCGCCGTGAAGGTCTTCACCGAAGCGCTGGAACACGAGCTGCGCAATACCGAAGATTCGCAGATCTCGGCTCACCTCCTGATCCCCGGCTTCGTCTTCACGGGCCTCACCAAGGGCGACCGCGCCGAAAAGCCGGCTGCGGCCTGGACGCCGGAGCAGACGGTCGATTTCATGGTCGAGAGCCTTGAGAAGGGCGACTTCTACATCCTCTGCCCCGACAACGATGTTGCCCGCCCGGTAGACGAGCGCCGCATGGCCTGGGCGATCGGCGATATCATCGAGAACCGCCCGCCGCTGTCGCGTTGGCACAAGGATTATGCCGACAAGTTCAAGGCCTATCTCGAAGGCAAGTAAGCCGAAGCGATCGCCGCATCAGAAGGTTTGATTGGTAATTTCCTGAAAGCCGGATAAGAGAAAGGCAATTCCCTTTCCGGCTTTCAGAGTGTGCCATGGACTTCCTTCCGACCCTGCCGACGCTTCTTGCCTTTTCCGCTGCGAGCCTGCTTCTGGCGGCAACGCCGGGGCCTGACATGACGCTCTCGATCAGCCGCGCGCTGTCGCAGGGCAAGAAGCCGGCGCTCTACGTCGTCCTCGGCACCAGCCTCGGCATCGTCGTTCACACCATGCTCGTCGCCTTCGGCATCTCGGCGCTGATCACCGCTTCGCCGACCGCCTTCCTCATCCTCAAGACCGGTGGTGCCGCCTACCTTCTCTGGCTTGCCGTCCAGGCGATCCGTTTCGGCTCGAAGCTGACAGTCGGCAAGGTCGATGAAGCCAAAGGCACGCCGCTTTCCAACATCTCCAGCGGCTTCTGGGTGAACCTGCTGAACCCGAAGGTCATCATCTTCTTCATGACCTTCCTGCCGCAGTTCGTCACCGCCGGTGATCCCACGGTCACCCACAAGCTGCTCTTCCTCGGCTTCTTCTTCATACTGATCGGCATGCCGGTGAACGCGCTCGTCGTGCTCGCATCCGACGGGCTGGCAAGCTGGCTGCAGAACAACAGGAAGGTGCTGCGCGGCATGGATTATACCTTCGCCGGCGTCTTCTCGATCTTCGCCGTGAAGATCTTCATGACGCAGGGCCGCTAGGCGATCTCACTCAGCCGTTGCTTTAGGAACAGCTTCTCCGCACCCGACTGCGAGAGCTCGATAGCCCTCGCATAGGCGATCCTCGCCTGATCGATCTGGCCATCGCGCGCCAGAAGGTCGGCCTGTACTGCATAGAATGGCTGATATTGCACCAGCGCCATGGCGATCGGCTTCAGGCGCCCGAGCGCGGCACCCGCCCCCTCGACATAGGAAAGCGCGACGATCCGGTTCAGTTCATAGACCGGGTTATCGGCGGTGCGGGCCAGCTCACCATAGAGCAGGGCGATCTGCCGCCAATCCGTGTCTGCGAAACTCCGCGCCTCCGCATGCACGGCGATAACCGCCGCCTGCAGCTGATAGGGTCCCGGACAGCCCTGCTTGAGCGCCCGCTCGATCAACGCCATGCCTTCGTCTATGACCGCGCGATCCCACAAGCTGCGATCCTGCATTTCGAGTGTGAGTATCCCACCACCCTCGCCAATACGTGCCGCACGGCGGGCATGATGCAGGAGCATCAGCGATAGCAGCCCCTCGATCTCCGGCTCATCCGGCCGCAGCGCCGTCAGCAGCCGCCCGAGGCGGATCGCCTCGTCGCAGAGATCGGCGCGGATATGACTGCCGCTGCCGGAGGCATAGCCCTCGTTGAAGATCAGGTAGACGACGGCGAGCACGCTTTCGAGCCGCGCCGCCCAGCCGTCCGGTCCCGGCACCTCATAGGCTATGCCCGCCTTGGCGATCTTGTCGCGGGCGCGCACCAGCCGCTGCGCCATTGCATCATGCCGGTCGAGAAAGGCATCGGCGATCTCTTCGGTCTTCAGCCCGCAGACGGAGCGCAATGTCAGCGCCACGCAGGTCTTCCGGTCGATCGCCGGATGGCAGCAGGCAAAGATCAGCTTCAATCGCTCGTCGCCGATCGGATCGGCCTCATCCTCCACAGAGGATGCATTCTCAAGCTCGATCAGATGGGCGATCTCCGCCGACTTCTGCCGGAAATTGGCCGAGCGCCGCAGCCGGTCGATCGCCTTGCGCCGCGCCACCTGCATCAGCCAGGCATTCGGCGAGGCCGGCAGGCCGTTCCGATTCCAATGGATGAGCGCCGATTCCAGCGCATCCTGGAAACTGTCCTCGGCCAGCTGGAAATCCCGCAGCGACCCCACCAGACTGGAGAGGAGACGGCCACCGTCGCACCGGGCGATCCTGTCGATCGCTTCGGCAATCGGAGCGGCGGCCGGAACCTCGCTCATCAGCGGTCGAAGACCATAACCGGCCGCACCTCGACGCAGCCCATGGCCGCATGCGGGATCATCGCCGCATATTTGATGGCGTCATCGAGATTGTCGCAGTCGAAGATGTAGAAGCCGCCGAGCTGCTCCTTGGTGTCGGCGAAGGGGCCGTCCATGGTCTCGGTCCTGCCGTTGCGCACCCTGACGGTGGTCGCGGTCGTTACCGGCTGCAGCGCATCGCCGGCGACCCAGATGCCATCCTGCTTGTAGGTCTCAGTCGCCGTGGCATAGCCGCTCATCATCTTGCCGAATTCCGGAGAATCCGGCGGCGTGCGGGTGCTCGGGTCCATGTAGATCAGCGCCATATATTTCATCGTCCGTCTCCTCAGATCTCCATCGCTCCATTGCGATGGTGACGGATAACGAACGCGATGCAAGCGGATCGACATCGCTGCAGAAATATTTCTCGCAAGAGATTGGCGCCGCGATCAGCCGATCAGCAGCGCATCATCGTCGAGCGTCTGGCCGCGCATCTTGCGGAACATCGCGATTAGATCCTCAACCTGGAGATCCTTGCGGCTGTCGCCGCTGACATCCAGAACGATCTCGCCGCCATACAGCATGATCGTGCGATGGCCGTAGTCGAGCGCCTGGCGCATCGAATGCGTCACCATCAGCGTCGTCAGCTTGCGCTCGGAGACGATCTTGTCGGTCAGCCCCATGACGAATTCCGCCATGCCGGGGTCGAGCGCTGCCGTATGCTCGTCGAGCAAGAGCACCTCGGAACCGGCAAGCGTCGCCATGACGAGCGAGACCGCCTGACGCTGGCCGCCCGAAAGCAGATCCATGCGGTCGGCCATGCGGTTCTCAAGCCCGAGATTGAGCTCGCTGATGCGCTCGCGAAAATGTTCGCGGCGACGCGGACCGAGTGCCGCAACGAGGCCGCGGCGCTCACCGCGACGGGCGGCAAGCGCGAGGTTCTCTTCGATCGAAAGCGAGCCGCAGCTGCCAGTCAGCGGATCCTGGAAGACACGGGCAACGAGACCGGCGCGCGCCGCCGTCTGTTTGCGCGTCACGTCCGTGGTGCCGATCATCACTTTGCCTTCGCTCGCCAGCACGTCGCCGGCGAGCACGCCGAGCAGCGTCGATTTGCCGGCGCCGTTGGAGCCGATGACGGTGACGAACGAGCCCTGCTCGATCGTCAGGTTGACGCCGTTCAGCGCCTTCTTTTCGAGCGGCGTCCCCTTCCCGAAGACGACCTTTACATCCTTGACGCTGATCACGATGCGGCTCCTCCGCGGCGAAGACGGGGCAGGATGAGCGCGAAGGTCACGAGAACCGCCGTCACGAAATTGAGGTCGGAGGCCTGCAGGCCGATGAAATCGGTCGATAGCGCCAGCTGGATGGCGATGCGGTAGAGGATCGAGCCGAGCACGCAGCCGATCAGCGCGATCAGCAGACCGCGCCGTCCGAGTAGCGTCTCGCCGATGATGACGGCCGCAAGGCCGACAACGATCGTCCCGACACCGGAGGTGACATCAGCGAAGCCGTTGGTCTGTGCAAACAGCGCGCCACCGAGCGCCACCAGCGCATTGGAGATCGCCATGCCGAGATAGATTTGCCGGTTGGTATCGACGCCCTGGGCGCGGGCCATGCGGGCATTGGCGCCCGTCGCGCGCATTGCAAGTCCCGCATCGCTCTCAAGGAAGCGCCAGACGACGATGACGGCGACGATGACAAGCACGCCGACGAAGAGCGGCCGGACGTAGAAATCGCGAAGTCCATGGCCGAAGAACGGGCTGATCATCGTATCGGCGTTGATCAGCGCGACATTCGGCTTGCCCATGACGCGCAGGTTGACCGAGAACAGCGCGATCATCGTCAGGATCGAGGCCAGCAGATTGAGGATCTTGAAACGGACGTTGAGCAGCGCCGTCACCATGCCGGCGGCCGAACCCGCAATCATCGCGACCAGTGCGGCAAGCCAGGGATTGACGCCGGCGGTAATCAGCACCGCCGTGACGGCAGCGCCGAGCGGAAAGGAACCGTCGACCGTCAGGTCCGGGAAATCGAGAACGCGGAACGCGAGATAGACGCCGAGAGCGACGAAGGCATAGACCAGCCCGAGCTCCACGGCTCCCCAAAATGCAATCTGACTCAAGGCCCCCGCCTTTCTTTGTGCCCGTGTTTCCTCGGGTCTTAAAATATCAAACCGCCCCCGTTTAGAAACAGGGGCGGCTTAACGCAATATCAGATGCGTGGAATAAGCGTTATTCGACGACGCGGTTGGCGCGCTTCAGCACGCTTTCCGGCAGCGTCACGCCCATCTTTTCCGCAGCCTTCTTGTTGACGACGAGGTCGCTGCCGGCAGCAACCTTCACCGCGATATCGCCGGGGTTCTCACCCTTCAGGATGCGAACGACGATATCGCCGGTCTGCTTGCCGACGTCGTAGTAGTTGAAGCCGAGGGCCGCGATCGAACCGCGATTGACGGAGTCCGTGTCGGCGGTGAAGAGCGGTAGCTTTGCTTCTTCGGCAACGGCAACCGCGCCTTCGAGAGCCGAGATGATCGTATTGTCGGTCGGCACGTAGATGACGTCGGCACGGCCGACGAGCGCGCGGGCGGCACCCTGAACTTCAGCCGACTTGGTCGCGGCCGACTCGACGACCGTCAGACCGGCCTTCTCGGCTTCCGTCTTCAGAACGGCGAGCAGCGAAACGGAATTGGCTTCGCCCGAATTGTAGAGATAGCCGATCGACTTCACGTTCGGCAGGATTTCCTTGATGAGCGCGATATGCTCGGCAACCGGCGACATGTCGGAAAGGCCGGTGACGTTGCCGCCGGGCTTGTCCATGTTCTTGACCAGCTGCGCGCCGAGCGGATCGGAAACGGCGGTGAAGACAACCGGGATGTCGCGCGTTGCGGAAACCACGGCCTGGGCCGACGGCGTGGAGATCGGAACGATGACGCTCGGATCCTCACCAGCGAACTGCCGGGCGATCTGCGCGGCGGTCGCCGGGTTGCCCTGCGCGGATTCGAAGAGGAACTTGAGGTTCTCGCCTTCCTTGTAGCCGGCAGCCGCCAGCGTGTCCTGAACGCCCTTGCGCACGGCATCGAGCGCCGGATGCTCGACGATCGCCGTTACGGCAACGGTCACGTCTGCAGCCTTGGCAGGCAGGGTAAGGGCAAGGGTCGCCGCAACGGCGAGCAAGATCGAACGCATTTTGTCCTCCATCAAATGATCAAGGCGCTTCTAGAAAAAGAGAGGCGCCCGATCAATCGCAAAGAACTGTTATAAGGATCAAACTTGCTGATCAGTCGTCCGCGCCGTGATTGGCGATCATCATCGCCTCGAAGGCGAGACGCTCGGTCTTGCGCATACGCTCGGATTCGGACTTCAGCTGACCGCAGGCGGCGAGAATGTCGCGGCCGCGCGGCGTGCGGATCGGCGAGGCATAGCCGGCCGAATTGATGAAGTCGGCGAATTTCTCGATCTGCGCCCAGTCGGAACACTGGTAGTTCGTACCCGGCCACGGATTGAACGGGATCAGGTTGATCTTGGCCGGCACGCCCTTCAGAAGCTGGATCAGCCCCTTGGCATCCTCAAGGCTGTCGTTGACATCCTTCAGCATCACATATTCGAAGGTGATGCGCCGGGCATTCGACAGACCCGGATATTTCCGGCAGGCGTCCATCAGTTCCTTCAGCGGATACTTCTTGTTGATCGGCACGAGGATGTCGCGCAGGTCGTCGCGGACCGCATGCAGCGAGATCGCCAGCATGACGCCGATCTCGTCGCCGGTGCGGAAGATCTCAGGCACGACACCGGATGTGGACAGCGTGACGCGGCGCTTCGAGAGCGACAGGCCGTCACCGTCGGTGGCGATCAGCAGCGCCTGCTTGACGGCATCGAAATTGTAGAGCGGCTCGCCCATGCCCATCATCACGATGTTGGAGACCTTGCGGCCTTCGGCCGGCATGATCGTGCCCTGCGGCGCTTCGCGGTCCGGGAAGTCGCCCAGCCGGTCGCGCGCCAGCAGCAGCTGCGACAGGATCTCTTCTGCCGTCAGGTTGCGCACCAGGCGCTGCGTGCCGGTGTGACAGAAGGAACAGGTGAGCGTGCAGCCGACCTGACTGGAAATGCAGAGCGTGCCGCGCCCCTCTTCGGGAATATAGACGGCTTCGATCTCGACGGGGCGGCCAGCACCGCGCGGCGGAAAGCGCAGCAGCCACTTGCGGGTGCCGTCGTTGGAAACCTGTTCTTCGACGATCTCCGGACGCGCGATGGTGAAATGCTGCTTCAGCGTCTCGCGCATATCCTTGGAGATATTCGCCATGTGATCGAAATCGGAGACACCGCGCACATAGATCCAGTTCCACAACTGGCTGACGCGCATCTTGATCTGCTTTTCCGGCACGCCCTTTTCGCGCAGCGCCTCGGCCATCTGCTCGCGCGAAAGGCCGATCAGCGAGGGCTTTTCATCGCCGATCGGAGCGCGCGGCGCCTGCGGCTTGGTAACGGCCATAGCATCCATGACGGACATAGTTCTTCGATCCCGAAATCAAAACTGGACGCGTCCCGGAAAGCCGGAAGACTTGGCGGGCGGCATCGGCAGTTCGCAGAAAGTTGAATGCGGAGCTGCGATCAAGGCCGCATTCGTTCCGCTATTGCGCCGGGCTTTATCATCATTTTCCCCGCACGTCACTATAGATGGAAACGGCAAAGGCCGGCGCAAGGCCGGCCTTCGAATTCCATGATGAAGCGAAGAAGCTTACTTGCAGCTTTCGATCTGCTTCAGCGCCGCGGAGATGCCCGACAGCGAATAGGCGTAGGAAGTGCCGGTACCCTTGCGGGAAACGGCGGTCACGGTCATCGAATGACCGCCCTTCATGGCGGCGACCAGCGCCGGCTCCTGCGCGGCATTCTCGACCCAGCCGGCCTTGTCCTTGGTGAACATGACGAAGGTCTTGTTGTCGATGACAACATTGATCTTGGAGTTTTCCTTGACCGTGTAGCCCATCATCGCCTGCGGCTCGTAGGAGATATTCTGGCCCGGGCGCTGCGAGACGATGAAGAAGTTGTCGCCGTGATCGACGCTCGCCGGCTGCTTCGTCGTCGGAACGGACAAGACGTAGCAGACGGTGCTATTACCCTGCTTGTAGGAATAGGCGCCCCAAGCCTGGAACTGCTGGATGCGGGTCGGCGCCGAAGCTCCGCCCTGCTGTGCTCCTGCGACTCCGGCCGTGATGAGAACGAGAGCGAGAGCGGGTGCGATACTTTTTACAAACATTGATTTCCTGCCGGTTCTTGCGATTCAGCGCCCGTTCGAGCGGGCTGCGCTTTCGTCACGATCTGCTTTATTTTGACTTAATTCAGGTTACCAAAGCGTCAACGGAGACTGTGATATGTCTCCACCTGTGTCATTTAGGCCCGAGTGTCAACGTTCGGCTTGGTGCGGATGCCTGTGTGATGTCCTTGCATTGATGACGGCGCGTCATCCCTTCGAGGGCAATTTAAGACATAAAGATTCAGGCAAGAGTTTGACCTTTCGAAAATCCGTTGTACCTCATTAAGGTATTGGAAATCCGTCGAAGAATTGCCTGAGCCAGGGGGCCCGTAACCGGACATGGATGCTGAGGAAAAACAGCGTTTCACTGCCCTCGCAAAAGCAGTCGCAGAACGGCGCGATCAGCAGGCCTTCTCCGTCCTGTTCGATTATTTCGCGCCGAGGCTGAAATCCTGGCTGCTACGTCAGCGCATGCCTGCAACCGAAGCCGAAGAGCTGGTTCAGGAAGTGATGATCGTGCTCTGGCACAAGGCAGATCTCTATAATCCCGCGCGCTCGTCGCTCTCGACCTGGCTCTTCCGCATCGCCAGAAACCGCCGCATCGATCTGCAGCGCCGCGCCCGTGCGCGGGTTCTCGACGAGGACGATCCGACGCTGCAGCCGCCTGCCGAAATCGGCGCCGACGAGGCCGTCGCCAACGATGACCGCGATGCGCATGTACGCGCCGCCGTCAGTCAATTGCCGGAGGAACAGCGCGAAATGCTGAAGGCAGCCTTCTTCCTGGGGCAGTCGCATTCGGAGATCGCCGAGGCCACAGGACTTCCGCTCGGCACGGTGAAGTCGCGCATCAGGCTCGCCTTCGGCAAGCTCAAGAAGGTTCTGGAGGCGCAGACGGCCTAGGAGCGACCGGCCTAGATCGTCTTCATGCCCTCGGGCTGGTCCGCAAGCGCCCGATCAGCCGCCTCGTAATGCTTCGGCTTCATATGGCCGCTGACCATGGCAAAGGCCGCCGACAACACGGCGACGTCGTCGGAAAAGCCGATGACCGCGAAGACATCGGGGATCAGGTCGAAGGGCAGGACGAAATAGGCGAGCGCGGCAAGCAGGATGCCGCGCACGCGCGTCGGCGTCTGCGGGTCGAGCGCGCAGTAGAAAGCGGCAACGACGTCGCGCGAGAACGGGATCTGCCGGACGGCACGCTTGAAGGTCGGCCAGAACTTCTTGCGCACGGTTTTCTCCCGACGGCTCTGGGTTTCCTCATCGCCGGGCAGCAGGATCTCACCGTATTTGACGTCGTCCATTCCGATCTCCTCAAAAGGCATGGGCTGATATGGGGATTGAACACGCCGATTCAATTGTTCGTGTTCAAACCCGCCGCCTTGTCCATCGCCCTGGCGAGCTTGAAGTCGAGCTCGGTAAGCCCGCCCGCATCATGCGTATTCAGTTTCACCTCCACCTTGGAATAGACATTGAACCATTCCGGATGGTGGTTGAGCTTCTCCGCCGTCAGCGCCGCCTTCGTCATGAAGCCGAAAGCCTCGACGAAACTCGCGAACTTGAAAGTCTTCGAGATCGATTGTCCGTCATCGGCAAGCGCCCAGCCGCTCACACCAGCAAGCTGCTCGTCGATCGCCCGGCGTTCCAGTTTCTCCATCTTCATGTCATGGTTCTCCCATCGTTTTCAGAACAGGCTTTTCATGAAACGCGTCAGCATCCTGTTTGTTTGCATGGGCAATATCTGCCGGTCGCCACTTGCGGAAGGTATCTTTCGCCATGTCGCGGCCGAAAGCGGGCTTGCCGAAATCGTCTCGATCGATTCAGCCGGCATCGGCGGCTGGCATGAAGGCGATCAGCCCGACCCTCGCTCGATCGCAACGGCGGGAAGCCACGGCATCGACATTACCGGCCAGAGGGCGCGCCGCATCCGCTCGTCGGATTTTGCAGCATTCGACCTGATTGTCGCAATGGATCGCAGCAACGTGGCGGAGCTGAGGCGCAAGGCGCCGGATGCCAGAAACATCCACCTGTTCGGAGACATCGCGCTTGGCACCGGCGAGGACATTCCGGACCCCTACTACGGCGGCCCGGAAGGCTTCGAAGCGGTCTATGCCAGGCTTCACACCGGCTGCATGAAGCTCGCAGGCATGCTCGGCGCCGAAAGCGCTTCGTGGAGCGGGAACACTTCTTCGGTCAGGTAAGGACCGCCGCCGACCGATTCCCGCGACGACAGAAGTACGAAGCGGGGTACGGTGAAGGCCGAGGTCTGGAAATTGCCGCGGCCCGAGAGGTAGTGCACCACATCGTCAACCCGCGACGACTTGAGGCGGGCGAGCGTGACATGCGGGGTAAACTTGCGGGGATCCGGCGGCAGGCCGATGCGCTGGCAGATCCGTTCGATCTCAGCCTGCAGCGCATACATCTCGGGCGACTGCGTCACGCCGGCCCAGACCGAATGCGGCTTCTTGGAACCAAAGGCCCCGATGCCATCAAGCCTGATCTGGAATTCGGGCCGGTCGATCCGGTCGAGCCGGTCGACGATCTCGTCTGCCGTGCGGCCATCGACATCGCCTATGAAGCGAAGCGTGATGTGGTAATTCTCCACATCGATCCATCTGGCACCGGGAAGACCACCGCGCAGCAAAGAGAGGCTCATCGCCGCATTGCGCGGAATTTCGAGGGCGGTAAATAGTCTCGGCATAACGAGCACTCCCCGAATCTTTTGCAGGTGCTAACACGGAATCACGCATTGGTGAGCCGCGCAAGCCCCTATTTCTTCACAGTAGAAATCGTCCGGATGAAATTTGTGACAGCCGGCTCCATCTTCTGGACCATGACATCTACACCCTTCGAATTGGGGTGCATGCCGTCCTCCAGCTTCAGGCTGGCATCCATGACGACGCCGTCGAGAAAGAAGGCGTAGAGCGGAACCTGATGTTTTTGCGCCAGTTTCTCGTAGATCGGATTGAAGCGCGCGGCATAGTCAGCCCCCATGTTCGGCGGCGCCATCATGCCGGCAAGCAGCACCGGGATGCCCCGCTCCTTTAGCCGGGTAATCATGGCGTCGAGATTCTTCTCGGTTTCTTCGGGTGGAATGCCCCGCAGTGCATCATTGGCGCCGAGTTCGAGAATCACACCATTCGTGCCGTCGGGCACCGACCAGTCGATTCGCGCCAGTCCGCCCGTCGACGTGTCGCCGGAAACCCCGGCATTGGTGATCGCAACGTCTTCACCCTTGGCCTTCAGCGCCGCCTGTAGCTTTTCCGGAAAGCCGTCGCCGGGTGGCAGCTGGTAGCCCGCCATCAGACTGTCGCCGAAGCCGACGAGATTGAGCGTCGCGGCCTGAGCCATGGAACTTGCGAGCAGAGAGCCTGCAATGACAGCGATGTGAAGCAGGCCAACTTTAAATCTCATTCCGCTTTCCCTAAATTGTCGAAGTCTTTGAGATTTATATAGGGCTATTTTCTTTGGCAAAAACCATCATCGAGCTGAAGCACGCGGATTTGACCTTGGGCAATGCCGCCGCATCCGTGCATGTGCTGAAGGGCATCGACCTGACGATCGCCGCCGGCGAATCGGTCGGCATCGTCGGCCCCTCCGGATCCGGCAAGTCGACGCTGCTGATGGTGCTGGCTGGCCTGGAACGACTCGATAGCGGTGAGATCCACATCAACGAAACGCCGCTCCACGCCATGAGCGAGGATCAGGTCGCCGATTTCCGCGGCCGCAATATCGGCATCGTCTTCCAGTCCTTCCATCTGATCGCCAACATGACGGCACTCGAAAACGTCGCCGTTCCCCTCGAGCTCGCCAATGTCCCGAACCCCTTCGAGATCGCCCAGCGCGAGCTCCGCTCCGTCGGCCTCGGCGAGCGCCTCAACCACTATCCGGGCCAACTCTCCGGCGGCGAGCAGCAGCGTGTCGCCATTGCCCGCGCTCTCGCCCCCTCGCCTGCCCTGCTGATCGCCGACGAACCGACCGGCAATCTCGATACCGATACCGGCCGCCAGATCGCCGACCTCCTCTTCTCCAAACAGGCCGAGCGCGGCATGACGCTGCTGCTCGTCACCCACGACAATGCGCTCGCCAACCGCTGCTCGCGGCAGATCCGCGTGCGCTCCGGCAAGATCGAAGGCGACAGTGCCGTTCGCCAGTCTGCGGCAGCCATCGCATGACGCTGATCACCCCGCGCGTTTCGCTAGCCTTCCGCCTTGCCCTTCGCGAACTGCGCGGCGGCCTCAGAGGCTTCTACATATTCCTCGCCTGTATCGCGCTCGGCACCGGCGCCATTGCCGCCGTCAATTCGGTCTCGACCTCGATCACCGATACGATCGCCTCGCAGGGACAGGAACTGCTGGCCGGCGACGTGCGCTTCGAGCTGAACAATCGCGAGGCAACGCAGGACGAGATGAATTTCCTGCGCGGCTTCGGCAAGGTCTCGACCTCCACTGGCCTGCGCTCCATGGCCCGCAAGCCCGACGGTACCGATCAGGCGCTGGTCGAGGTCAAGGCCGTCGACGATGCCTATCCGCTCTACGGCACCTTCCAGTCCGAGCCGGACTATCCGCTCGCCGCCCTGCTCTCAACCCAGAGCGGCACCTACGGCGCCGTCGCCGCCCCGTTGCTGCTCGAACGTCTCGGGCTATCGATCGGTGACGAAATCCTGCTCGGCAATGCCACGCTCAACATAACAGGTACCGTGAAGAC
Organism: Rhizobium sp. Rhizsp82; assembly: GCF_047325115.1. Taxonomy (NCBI): domain Bacteria; kingdom Pseudomonadati; phylum Pseudomonadota; class Alphaproteobacteria; order Hyphomicrobiales; family Rhizobiaceae; genus Rhizobium; species Rhizobium sp. Rhizsp82. The sequence goes on from NZ_CP168570.1 coordinate 614,940, forward strand.
CGAACCGGATGCGCTTTCCGAAGGCTTCGGCTTTGCCCCGCGCCTGATCGTCAGCCGCGAGGCGCTGCAGGCATCCGGCCTGATCCAGACCGGCAGCCTTGTCGAACATGCCTACAAGATCAAGCTCGATGATCCCGGAGAAATCGGCACCGTCCGCGATCGCGCCGCCAAGGAGTTTCCCTCCGCCGGCTGGTCGATCCGCACCAGCGACCGTGCAGCCCCCTCGCTCACCGAAAACATCACCCGCTTCTCGCAGTTCCTGACGCTGGTCGGTCTGACCGCGCTGATCGTCGGCGGTGTCGGCGTCGCCAATGCGGTGCGTGCTTTCCTCGATTCCAAGCGCACGACAATCGCCACGTTCAAGTGCCTGGGTGCACCTGCCTCGGTCGTCGTACTGATCTATCTTTTCCAGATCGCCATCATCGCCTTCGCCGGCATCCTGATCGGCCTCATACTGGGCGCCATATCGCCCGTCATCGCAGCGCAGTTCCTGGCACAGTTCCTGCCGGTCTCCACCGAGCCGGCGCTCTATCCGGGCGCCCTGCTGCTCGCCACGCTCTTCGGCATCCTGACGACGCTCGCCTTCGCCATCCTGCCGCTCGGCCATGCCCGCGAGGTTCCGGCAACGGCGCTGTTCCGCGAGCAAGGCTTCGAAGCCCGCAAGCTCCCCTCCTGGCCCTATATCCTGCTCGCCGCCCTCTTCATGGCGGCGCTTGCGGGCCTGGCGATCGTCACCGCCTATGACCGCTTCATCGCCGTCGTCTTCGTCGGCGCCATCATCTTCGCCTTCGTCATCCTGCGCGTCGTCGCGGCTGTCATCGCCTGGCTTGCGAAGCGCAGTCCACGCGTCAATTCCCCGGCGCTGCGCCTCGCAATCGGCAATATCCACCGCCCCGGCGCTCTGACCCCCTCGGTCGTCCTCTCGCTCGGCCTCGGCCTCGCGCTCTTGGTCACCCTGACGCTGATCGACGGCAATCTGCGCCAGCAGCTGACCGGACGGATGGCCGAAGGAGCGCCGAACTTCTTCTTCGTCGACATCCAGAGCGCCCAGGTCGAAGACTTCCGCAGTCTCGTCAGAGAGCAGGCGCCGGAAGGCAAGCTCGTCGAAGTGCCGATGCTGCGCGGCCGCATCCTTGCCTTCAACGGCGAGGATGTCACCAAGCGCAAGGTTCCGCCCGCCGGCCAATGGGTGCTGCGCGGCGACCGCGGCATCACCTACTCCGAAAACATGCCGGAAAATGCCTCGCTGACCGAAGGCAGCTGGTGGCCGAAGGATTACAGCGGCGAACCGCAGGTCTCCTTCTCTGCCGAAGAGGCGGGTGAGCTCGGCCTCAAGATCGGCGACACCGTCACCGTCAACGTGCTGGGCCGCAACATCACCGCGCGCATCGCCAACCTGCGCAAGGTCGAATGGGAATCGCTGTCGATCAACTTCGTGATGGTCTTCTCACCCAACACCTTCCGCGGCGCCCCGCATGCCTGGCTCGCCACGCTGACCGATCCGTCCGCCACACCGGCCGAGGAAGCGGCGCTCCTGAAGACCGTTACCAACACCTATCCGACGATCACCAGCGTGCGGGTGAAGGATGCGCTCGATATCGTCAACGAGCTGGTCGGCCAGCTTGCGACCGCCATCCGCGCCGCGGCCTCCGTCGCCCTGATCGCCTCGATCCTCGTTCTCGCGGGCGCCCTCGCCGCCGGAAACAGGGCACGCACGCATGATGCCGTCGTCCTGAAGACGCTGGGTGCCACCCGCTCCATGCTGATCCGCGCCTTCAGCTACGAATATCTCATTCTCGGTGTCGCCACTGCGATCTTCGCGCTGCTTGCCGGCGGAACGGCCGCTTGGTTCGTCGTCAGCCGCATCATGAAGCTGCCCTCGGCCTTCCTGCCGGATGTCGCCGGACTGACGCTGGTGACGGCACTTGTGCTGACCGTCGGTATCGGCCTGATCGGCACATGGCGCATTCTCGGCCAGAAGGCAGCACCCGTTCTGCGCGAGCTCTAGAATGAGCGTTTGACGAAATAGCTTCACCTTACGGCGATTTAACCCCGCCGCTGGTTGCAAGGGCCTTGTTTGCTAGGGGCGAAAGCCTCATATTGTCTGCAGGCATGCTGGAGCTCCGCAGCGGCGCCCGGGTCGTAAAGCCCGACACCGTATTCACATCGGAGCTTGTATAGAGGAAACAATGGCTGACCTTCGTAACTACCAAAGCCGGGCACAGACTGGCGAGATGATCGACCAGGGGCTGCGCTCCTATATGCTCAAGGTCTACAACCTGATGGCGCTGGGTCTGGCGATCACGGGTGTTGCGGCCTATCTCGGCTTCAATTTCGCGGTCCAGGACAATCAGCTGACGCAGTTCGGCGTACTGCTTTTCCAGTCGCCGCTTCGCTGGGTCGTGATCCTTGCTCCGTTGGCTGCGGTCTTCTTCCTGAGCTTCCGGATTAACCGCATGAGTGTTGCCGCCGCGCAGACGACCTTCTGGGTCTATGCCGCGCTGGTCGGCCTGTCGCTCTCGTCGATCTTCCTGGTCTACACGCAGTCGAGCATCACGCAGACCTTCTTCGTGACCGCCGCTTCGTTTGGTGCCCTATCGCTCTACGGATACACGACCAAGCGTGATCTCTCGGCCATGGGCTCGTTCCTGATCATGGGTCTCTTCGGCCTGATCATCGCGTCGATCGTGAATATCTTCCTGGGCTCTTCTGCCCTCCAGTTCGCGATCTCCGTGATCGGCGTCCTGATCTTCGCAGGCCTCACGGCCTACGATACCCAGCGCATCAAGGAACTGTACTATGAAGCAGACGGTGCTGAGGTCATGGGCCGCAAGGCGATCATGGGCGCTCTGACGCTCTACCTCGACTTCATCAACCTGTTCATGTTCCTTCTGCAGTTCATGGGTAACCGCAAGTAACACGGAACGAGTGCCGGCGAGGGCAACCTCGACCGGATCAAAGACACAAGCCGCCTGCAGCAGAGATGTTACGGGCGGTTTTATTTTGCGGAATGAGGATGCGGCGCTTCGCGTGGCGCATCATGACGATCGACATGCAGCCGGCATACGAAAGCCGGCCCTTTGTCTCAGAGCTTGCGCGCCGCCAGACGCCGCCGATCGAGCGCAACATGGTCGGAGCCGCGCTTCGTCAGACGGAATTGCCGCTTCTGGAATTCTCCGCGAATCTCGATAAAGCCCTTCTCCTCGGCCTCGTTCAAGGTCTTCAGGCTGGTGCCCTCGGGAGGAGACTGCCAATCGATGCCGACGGCGGCATGCAGCAAAACCAGGATCTTGATAATTGCGTTTCTCCATGGCTGACGCATGCGGCGACTGTGCCGCCTGAGGCAACGGGCCCGTTCAGCGAATGCCGTTCTCTAGAAGCTCCGGCGGCTTCGGTCAACTCGCCGGGCTGGCCGCCATGCAGGTGTCAGCGGCGGAACGAAGACAATAGCGACAAGCAACTGCGCTCCACCCGGCGATACCCCTGTACGCTTTTCCTGTTGCCAAATCGCGCACCGGATGGTTTTCAGCCTGAACCACACTTCAGGACATCGGCTGCCGAATGATCGTCTATCTCCGCGATATCTCCGCTTCCGACCTCGATGCCATCACCGCGATCTACCGCGAGGCCGTTCTGTCAGGCACCGCCAGCTACGAGATCGTTCCGCCAGAGCGCCAGGAGATGGCAACGCGGCTATCTGCCATAACGGGCCAGGGCTACCCTTATATCGCCGCGGCCGACGAAAACGGCTTGTTGCTGGGCTATGCTTACGCTACGGCTTTCCGCACGCGGCCGGCCTATAGATGGATGGTCGAGGATTCGATCTATCTTGCCCCCGCCGCCCGTGGAAAGGGCGTCGGCAAGGCGCTGCTGGCGGAGCTGATATCACGCTGCACCGCGCTCGGCTTCCGGCAAATGGTGGCCGTCATCGGCGGCGCCCATCCAGCCTCGATCGCGCTGCATCGTTCATCGGGTTTCGAGGAAACCGGTCTGCTCAAGGGCACCGGATACAAGCACGGCCGCTGGCTGGATACGATGCTGATGCAGCGCGCGCTTGGCGAAGGAAAGAACAGCGATCCCGACCCGTCGGTCTATCCCGGCACGCTGTTCAAGGGTTGAACGCCTATTTGTCGACGAGCTTCAGAACCTTGTCGAAGACCTTCAGGACCTGCTGCAGCTCGTGGCCACGCTTCAGGATCATGCCGTTGGTATTCACCACGGAATAGGCGCCCTGCTTATTGGCAAGCTTGGGATCTTTCTCGATGGTGAAGAGGGGCATTTCGCCGGAGCGCTTGAAGACGGAGAACACCGCCTTGTCCTTCATGTGGTCGATTGCGTAGTCTTTCCACTCGCCCTCGCCGACCATGCGGCCGTAAATCCACAGGATTGCATCCAGCTCTCGCCGGTGAAACGTCACCGGCAACGGATCCTTGCTCTGCTTGTATTCTTTAAGATCGACGACGACTGAGGAACTATTGTCGGCGGAACGGTGATCGCCATGCCGCAAATCCGGCTGATCTGTCATCAGTCTCCCTGTGCCTCCGCTTGTGACAGGAGAGTGACAGTTTGCCCGAGCCGCGCCAAATTGCAAGTGCGGCCAGTCATCACATTAATCATATGCTATGCAATCTCCTGAGCGCCGCAATTCAGTCAAAACAGCGCCTCATTTGCAGGGGAAGTTCCGCTCACCGATTTGGCGCCAGCGCGCCAAAGGGCCCGGCTGAGCGTATCGACCTTAACCCCAGCCCCGAATACGATCAGCCGGGCCGCCCCGTTTTCCATCTGCCGGAGCAGATGAAACCCTCAGATATTCTTGCCCGCCATGATGACGGTTGCGCCCAGGATCGCGGCCGGGTCACCATCAGCCGTAGCAGCCTGCAACAGAATTGCACAGCCCTCGAGGTCGGCCTTCTGCAGCACCGTTGCAGGTAAGGTCAGGCTTGTTGCCTTTCCGTCCCACATGCCCACGGTTTCAATGTCGCTGACGCTGTTGATGTAGGAAATCTTCTGGCCGCTGTTCTCGCCCTTTTCGACGTCGATGGTCTTTTCCTTGTCGAAATAGACCATGACGACGCTGGCCTTGCCCTGCCCGGCGCCGATCTTGATCTCCAGCTCGTCGCCACGCATCTGCGCATCGACGGGCACGGAGAGGCCCTTGCCCTCCGTGGAGAAGCCGTTGATCTTGCCGTTGATCGCCGAGATGTCGGAGCCCGCCATATGGTCGCGGCCGTTGACCACCACCTGCGGCGTATAGACGTTGCTGCGGCCGAGCATGCGGGCATAGCCATACTGCCGGTCGGTATTCTGCTTGGAGCTCAGCGTGTCGGTCCAGCCGAGATAGTTCCAGTAATCGACGTGATAAGCGAGCGCGATGACATCGCCCTGGCCGACGATCTTGCGAAACGCCGCATCAGCCGGCGGACAGGAGCCGCAGCCCTGGGAGGTAAAGAGTTCGACGACGCCCTTCGGCTTGCCGTCTTCGGCATGAAGCGGTGCCGCGAGCACCAGACCGGCAATCATCGAAATCAAAAAACGCGGCGACATTGCAACCTCTTTTCCAGAACATGCGGCGGACCGATACCGCAGGCCCCGATTACGACCGTAGAGATAATCCTTCCGGCTCAAAACGGGAAGTAACGAACGGGTGAGACAGGCCCACCCGCCATCGCAGCCGGAACACATCGCCGTGAGCCCAGTCCCGCAAAGAAAAACCGCCGGAGATTGCTCTCCGGCGGCGATTATCATGCGCTTGTCTTAAGAATTAAGCAGCGAGATCACGCAGAACCGTCTGCAGGATGCCGCCGTTGTTGAGGTAGATGACCTCATCCAGCGTGTCGACGCGCGACAGAAGCGGAACTTCCTTCACGGTGCCGTCGCCGTAGGTGATCTTGGCAATCTTCTTCTCACGCGGCTTGATGTTCTCGAGACCTTCGATGGTGACGATTTCGTCGCCCTTCAGGCCGAGGCTCTGCCAGGTCGTGCCCTCTTCGAAGACGAAGGGGATGACGCCCATGCCGACCAGGTTCGAGCGGTGGATACGCTCGAAGCTCTGCGCGACGACAGCCTTGACGCCGAGCAAGTTGGTGCCCTTTGCAGCCCAGTCACGCGAAGAGCCGTTGCCGTATTCGACACCGGCGAAGATGACGAGCGGAACGCCCTCGGCCTTGTACTGCATGGCCGCGTCGTAGATCGATTCCTCTTCCTTCGACGGATAGTGGATCGTGAAGCCGCCTTCCTTGCCGTTCGCGCCCAGCATGTGGTTGCGGATACGGATGTTGGCGAAGGTGCCGCGCATCATGACTTCATGGTTGCCGCGGCGCGTGCCGTACTGGTTGAAGTCGGCAACGCCGACGCCGTGACCGGTGAGATATGCACCAGCCGGCGAAGCCGCCTTGATCGAACCGGCCGGGGAAATGTGGTCGGTGGTGATCTTGTCGCCGAAGAGACCGAGAACGCGGGCACCCTTGATATCGGAAATGCCGCTACCGGTCTTGCCCATGCCAACGAAGTAAGGCGGGTTCTGAACGTAGGTCGACTGGTCGTCCCAGGCATAGGTCTGGCCCGGAGGAACCTGAACGGCCTGCCAGTTTTCATCGCCCTTGAAGACGTCGGCATACTTGGACTCATAGAGTTCGCGCGTGACGTACTTCTGGATGAATTCCTGCACTTCGTGCGAGGTCGGCCAGATGTCCTTGAGGTAGACAGGATTGCCGTTCTGGTCTTCGCCGATCGGCTCCTTGGTCAGGTCCTTCTGGACCGTACCGGCAAGCGCGTAGGCGACGACGAGCGGCGGGGAAGCGAGGTAGTTCGCCTGAACGTCCGGCGAGATGCGGCCTTCGAAGTTACGGTTGCCCGAGAGAACGCCCGAGACAATCAGGCCCTTGTCGTTGATCGTCTTCGAGATCGGCGCCGGCAGCGGGCCGGAGTTACCGATGCAGGTCGTGCAGCCGAAGCCAACGAGGTTGAAGCCGAGCTTGTCGAGGTCGGCCTGCAGGCCGGACTTGGCGAGATACTCGCCGACAACCTGCGATCCCGGAGCCAGCGAGGTCTTGACCCACGGCTTGGTCTTCAGGCCCTTGGCAACGGCGTTGCGGGCGAGAAGGCCGGCAGCGATCAGAACCGACGGGTTGGACGTGTTGGTGCAGGAGGTGATGGCAGCGATGGCAACGTCGCCATGGCCGAGATCGAAGTCGGTGCCTTCGACGGCATAGCGGTTCGAAAGCTGGCCGGGCTTCTTGTATTCGCCTTCGAGCGAGCCGGCGAAGCCGGAAGCGATGTTCTCGAGCGGGATACGGCCTTCCGGACGCTTCGGGCCGGCCATGGCAGGCACGACGTCGCCGAGGTCAAGTTCGAGCGTATCGGTGAATACGAGGTCGGAACCATCGCCTTCACGCCACATGCCCTGAGCCTTGGAATAGGCTTCGACGAGCGCGATACGTTCCTTGGTGCGGCCCGACATGTTGAGGTAGTTGACGGTTTCGCCATCGACCGGGAAGAAGCCGCAGGTCGCGCCGTATTCCGGGCCCATGTTGCCGATGGTGGCGCGGTCGGCGAGCGGCATGTTGTCGAGGCCCGAGCCGAAGAATTCGACGAACTTCGAAACCACGCCCTTCTTGCGCAGCATCTGAACGACCATGAGCACGAGGTCGGTCGCGGTGACGCCTTCCTTTAGCTTGCCGGTCAGCTTGAAGCCGATGACTTCAGGCAGCAGCATGGAAACCGGCTGGCCGAGCATGGCAGCTTCGGCCTCGATACCGCCAACACCCCAGCCGAGAACGCCGAGACCGTTGATCATCGTCGTATGCGAGTCGGTGCCGACGCAGGTATCCGGATAAGCGATCGTCTCGCCGTCCTCTTCCTTCGTCCAAACGGTCTGGCCGAGATATTCGAGGTTGACCTGGTGACAGATGCCGGTGCCCGGAGGAACGACGCGGAAGTTCTGGAATGCCTGCTGGCCCCACTTCAGGAAGCGGTAGCGCTCGCCGTTGCGCTGGTATTCCAGCTCGACGTTCTTGGCGAAGGCCTGCGGCGTGCCGAATTCATCGACGATGACCGAGTGGTCGATGACCAGATCGACGGGAACCAGCGGGTTGATCTTCTCGGGGTCGCCACCGAGCGAAACCATCGCATCGCGCATTGCGGCCAGATCGACGACAGCCGGAACGCCGGTGAAGTCCTGCATCAGCACGCGAGCCGGGCGGTATGCGATTTCGTTTTCGACCGAGCCCTTGTTGACGAGCCATTCGGCAACAGCCTGGATGTGCTCCTTCGTAACCGACTGGCCATCTTCGAAGCGCAGCAGGTTTTCGAGCAGGACCTTCATCGAATAGGGAAGCTTCGAGACGCCAGCCAGACCATTCGCCTCAGCCTTCGGAAGGCTGTAATAGACGTAGTCCTTACCGTTGACGGTGAGGGTGGAGCGACAATTGAAGCTGTCAAGAGATTTAGACACGAGATACCCCGTTTCTGATAGCCAACACAGTCGTGCGAACGCCTATGCACTTAATGCACATCAGGATGCGGGTACGGCCATTTCCGCTGTCCGCACGTGGAAAGAATATTCCATGTTCGGCGCAAGGATGAAGTTCACGCCGACCGCTGGCGTGGTTGCGGGTCTTATAGATAATTTCTAAGAAGGGTGCCAGATAGTGCGTGGCCCATTTCGGACATTTTTTGCGACGCAATGACTAAAATCTTAAACAACGGAAATGCCGTGCACCTGACTGCCGAGAAACTCGCTGCGCGCCGGGGCGAAGACCTGATTTTCGAGGACGTGTCCTTCCACCTCGAAAGCGGCGAAGCACTGGTTTTGACTGGTAAAAATGGATCAGGAAAGTCCACTTTACTGCGTGTCGTGGCTGGCCTGCTGCGCACCGAAAAGGGTGCCGTGCGCTTCACTGATTCGCACGGTTTGGACGAGCATCGCGCCAGCGAAGTCAGCCACTATCTCGGCCACCGGAACGCGATGAAAAGCGAGCTCACGGTCGAGGAAAATCTCGCCTTCTGGCAGGACTTCCTGGGCGACGTTCTTGGCGCCTCCGGCATGTCCATCGCCGGTGCGGCGGAGGCCGTCGGCCTTTCCGGAATTACCCACCTTCCCTTCGGCTACCTCTCGGCCGGCCAGCAGCGTCGCTTCGCCTTCGCCAAGCTGCTCGTCGCCTACCGCCCGATCTGGATCCTCGACGAGCCGACGGCGGCGCTCGACGCCAGCGCCGACAAGCTGTTTGCGGAGTTGATCGGCGCGCATCAGAGAAAGGGCGGCATCGTGCTGGCGGCGACGCATCAGCCGCTGGGGTTGGAGAATGCGCGGGAATTGCGGATGACGGGATTTGCGGGTGTGGATCAGGGGGTATGGGGATGAGGTCTCGTTCCGCGGCTACCCCCCTCTGCCCTGCCGGGCATCTCCCCCACAAGGGGAGAGATTGGCTGGGTTCAGACGCTCGCCCTGCCATCTCTGCAATCGCGAACGTCAAACATGGCCCGATGAGCGCGCCACACTTGATCTCCCCCCTTGTGGGGGAGATGTCCGGCAGGACAGAGGGGGGTAACCCACCCACCATACGGAACGAGGGCCCAACCCCATGAAAGCCCTCTTCCTCCGCGATCTCAGGCTCTCCATCCGCTCCGGCGGCGGCGCACTGATCGGCGTCCTGTTCTTCCTCACCGTCGTCGCCGTCATCCCCTTCGGCGTCGGCCCCGATCTCAACCTGCTCTCGCGCATCGGCCCGGCGATCGTCTGGATCGGCGCGCTGCTTGCCGCCCTCCTCGGCCTCGACAGGCTCTTCCAGGCGGAGCGCGACGATGGATCGCTCGATATCCTGCTGATGCAGGAAACGCCGCTGGTGCTGACGGTCTTCATGAAATGCCTGGCGCACTGGACGGCAACCAGCCTGCCGCTCGTCATCGCCTCGCCGCTGCTCGGCCTCTTCATGAATATGAGCGAGACGGCGATCGGCGCGACGATGCTGACGCTGCTGGTCGGCTCGCCCGCGATCACCTTTATCGGTGCCGTCGGCGCGGCGGTCGCCGTCGCCCTGCCGCGCGGCGGCCTGCTCGTCTCGATCCTCGTCCTGCCGCTGACGATCCCGGTGCTGATCTTCGGCGTCAGCGCCACCTACGCGGCCGTCGAGGACCCGGCGCCATTCATGCCGCCCTTCCTCGTCCTCATCGCGCTGACGCTGTTCTTCGCCGTCATCGGCCCGGCAGCAGCGGCTCTGGCGCTCAGAAACACGTCGGATTGATCGTGCCGTTGACCGGCATCAATTGCGGGAGAACCCCGTTCAAGGTAAAGAACCGCTCATGAGCGAAACCAGCCTGGCCATCAGCAAATTCAGCGACCTCGCAAACCCGACCCGGTTTCTGGCGCTTGCAAGCCGTATCATTCCCTGGATGGCGGGCATCACTGCCCTCTGTCTCGCCGTGGGGCTCTATCTGAGCTTCGCGACCGAAGGCGACTACCAGCAGGGCGAGACCGTCCGCATCATGTATATCCATGTGCCCTCGGCCTGGCTGGCGATGATGTGCTACACGGTCATGAGCATCTCGGCGATCGGCACGCTGGTCTGGCGCCATCCGCTGGCCGATGTGTCCGCCAAGGCCGCCGCGCCGCTCGGCGCCGCCTTCACGCTTCTGGCCCTCGTCACCGGCTCGCTCTGGGGCAAGCCGATGTGGGGGACCTGGTGGGTCTGGGATGCGCGCCTGACATCGGTTTTCGTGCTGTTCCTGATGTATCTCGGCCTGATCGCCCTCAATCGCGCCATCGACGATCCCTCCAAGGCCGCCCGCGTCGTCGCCGTCCTGATCCTCGTCGGCTTCGTCAACATCCCGATCATCAAGTTCTCCGTCGAGTGGTGGAACACGCTGCATCAGCCGGCAAGCGTCATGCGCCTCGATGGCCCGACGATCGATCCCGAATTCCTGCGTCCGCTGCTCATCATGGCTGTCGGATTCACGCTGCTGTTCTTCACGCTGCACATCATGGCGATGCGCAACGAGATCTGGCGCCGCCGCGTCGCCGCTCAGCGCCGTCTTGCCGCCCGCATGGCAAGCCGCGAGGACTGATCGATGACGCATGCTTTCTACGTCTACAGCGCCTATGGCTTCGCAGCTTTCGTGACCATTGCCGTCACACTCTGGATCTGGGCCGACGGCCGCGCCCGCCAGAAGGAGCTCGCTGCCCTCGAAGCCTCCGGCATCCGCCGCCGGTCGGCCCGAAAGAAGGATGACGAATGAGCGCGCCCGAGACGCAAGAGACCAAGGCGCGTGGCCTCAGCCGCTATGCGGTCGCCCTGATCCCGCTCCTCGTCTTCGGCGGCATCGCTGCGACTGCGGCCAAGATGCTCTACGACCAGGACTTCCACGGCAAGGACATCTCGGAAATCCCCTCCGCGCTGCTCGGCACCAAGGCGCCCTCGCTGAACCTCGCACCGCTCGAAGGCTCCAACCTGCCGGCACTGACGGACGCTGCGGTCAAGGGTAAGCTGACGCTCGTCAACGTCTTCGCCTCCTGGTGCATCCCATGCCGGCAGGAACATCCGATCCTAAAGCAGCTCGCCGCCGACGGCAGGCTCAACATCGTTGCCATCAACTACAAGGACAAGAGCGAGAACGCGCTGCAGTTCCTGAGCGAACTCGGCAACCCGTTCAAGGCAATCGGCGTCGATCCGAACGGCAAAGCGGCGATCGACTGGGGCGTCTATGGCGTTCCCGAAAGCTATCTCGTCGCCCCTGATGGAACGATCATCTACAAGCGCGTCGGCCCCTTCGATGAGATCAGCATGAAGGAAGGGCTTTTCCCGGCGATGGAGAAAGTGCTGGGGAAGCCGGCGTCCTAAAACGTTGCATCATATGACTGATGCTTTGCCGTGCGCCCCTCATCCGGCCCTATCGGGCCACCTTCTCCCCGCTGGGTGGAAGGGATCGGCGACGTCACGGCATCTTCCCTTCTCCCCGGCGGGGAGAAGGTGCCGGCAGGCGGATGAGGGGGCTGCACGGCAAAACGTCCGCTAAATCGCACCCTGCCAGGTCTTGATCGCCTCGACCGGCCAGATCAGCATCAGCACGTTGAGCGTCAGATTGTCCCGGATCATATAGCCCGTGAAAATCTCGAAAAAGATGGCGATCGCGACGGTCAGCGCGACCGGTGCCCGGGCCGCGAAGAAGAAGCCGATCACCATGAACACGGCGTCCATCGCCGAATTGATGATGCTGTCGCCGTAATAATCGAGCGAGATCGTCGCCGCGCGGTAGCGGTCGATGATGATGGGCGAATTTTCGAGCAGCTCCCAGCCGGATTCGATCACCAGCGCCAGGAGCAGGCGTGCCGCAAACGGCTTGCCGCGCAGCACGAGATGCGCCAGCCCGTAAAACAGGAAGCCGTGAATGATATGCGAGGGCGTGTACCAGTCCGAGAGGTGCTGGGAATTGCCGCTGGAATTGACGGTACCTTCCCAGAGCTTCACATATCCGCAGGTGCAGATGATCGTGCGGCCCATGAAATATTCGGTGACGACCTGCGCAAGCAGCACGGCAAAGCAGGCGAGAACCCAGAAGGTCTGATGTTTCGTGCGCTCGGCCGTACTGTCGAAGCTCACTTCTCGGTTTCTCCCGCAGGCTGGATCGTGTGCTTCAGGATCAGCGGCATCTGCGCCATCGTGAACAGGATGGTGATAGGCATCGTGCCCCAGACCTTGAAGGCGACCCAGAAATCATCGGAGAAATTCCGCCAAATGACCTCGTTCAGCACGGCGAGGAACAGGAAGAAGATGCCCCAGCGCAGCGTCAGCTTCCGCCATCCCTCGGCATCGAGCTGGAAGGCGGCATTGAAGACATAGCCGAGCAACGACTTGCCGAAGGCGAGACCGCCGAGCAGCGCCACACCGAACAGCGCATTGACGATCGTCGGCTTCATCTTGATGAAGGTCTCGTTCTGCAGATAGATCGACAGCGACCCGAAGATCAACACCACGATGCCCGACACGAAGGGCATGATCGGCAGATGGCCGAGGATGATCTTCGAGGCGACAAGCGAAATCACGGTCGCGGCCATGAACAGGCCGGTAGCGACGAAAAGCGGGCCGCCGAGCTCAGCAAGAGCCGGGAAGCGATCGACCAGCCACTGGCCGCGCAGGTTGGCGAAAAAGAAGATCAGCAGCGGTCCGAGCTCCAGCGCCAGCTTCAGCAGCGGATGGTGCCGGTCTGCGGCGGAGGGCGTGATATCGCTTTCGGTGGTCATGCTTTTCGTAAAACCTGTCAGTTTCGGGCCTGTCTCAACCGGCCGCGGCTTGCGCGCTCTTGGCGGCTTATCTGTGGCATCATTGACCGATACCGGCAATGGCATGTGCGAAATCCTCAGCCTCGAAAGGCTCCAGATCGTCCACGCCTTCGCCGACACCGATGAAATAGACCGGCAGTTTGTGCTTGGCGGAGATGGCGACGAGAATGCCGCCGCGCGCCGTGCCGTCGAGCTTGGTCATGATCAACCCGTTGACGCCGGCGACGTTGCGGAAGATTTCCACCTGGTTCATGGCGTTCTGGCCGGTCGTCGCATCGAGCGTCTGCAGCACGGTATGGGGCGCGTCAGGATCGAGCTTGCCGAGCACGCGCACGATCTTCTCGAGCTCGGCCATCAGCTCCGCCTTGTTCTGCAGGCGCCCGGCGGTATCGATGATCAGTACATCGCATTTCTTCGCCTTCGCCTGCTCGAAGGCGTCATAGGCGAGACCGGCGGCATCGGCGCCGAGCTTGGTGCCGATGAATTCGGATTTGGTGCGATCGGCCCAGATCTTCAGCTGTTCGATCGCGGCGGCGCGGAATGTATCGCCGGCTGCGACCATCACCTTCAGCCCGGCGCCCGAGAGCTTGGCGGCCAGCTTGCCGATCGTCGTCGTCTTGCCGGTGCCGTTGACGCCGACGACGAGGATGACATGCGGCTTGTGGCTGAGATCGAGCTGCAGCGGCTTGGCGACCGGCTTCAGGACCTTGACGATCTCGGATGCCATGATGCGCGTGACGTCTTCGCCCGTCACATCCTTGCCGTAGCGCTCCGAGGCCAGCGTATCGGTGACCCGCATCGCCGTCTCGACGCCGAGGTCGGCCTGGATCAGCAGGTCTTCCAGATCCTGCAGCGTCTCGTCATCGAGCTTGCGTTTGGTGAAGAGTGCGGTGATCTGGCCGGTCAGCTGCGACGAGGTGCGCGCGAGACCGGCACGGAGACGCTGGAACCAGCTGAGTTTCGGCTGGATGACGGCGGGTTCGGGTTCCGGGGCGGCGGCGCCTGTGGCGAAACCTTTCGGGAGGATGGGTGCTTGTTCGGGTGACGCTTCCTCGACATCTGGCGTCTGCTCTGCCGTTGTTTCTTCGATGTCTGTGGGTGACGTACCCCCCTCTGCCCTGCCGGGCATCTCCCCCACAGAGGGGGAGATCGGCTGAGTGGGGAACTCTTGCTCCACTTCGGCGTCGAGAAGGCTTTCGTCTTCCTTCGAGAGGATTTCTTCCGGGAAAGTTTCAGTCGGCTCTACGCGGCCTTCTTCGCGATCAGGAACAGCATCCTCGACCTGATCTCCCCCCTTGTGGGGGAGATGTCCCGTAGGGACAGAGGGGGGTGTTTCCGCAGGGATCACGCTGGAATCTTCAGCCGGCGCCTCAAGCGCAACCTCAGCCTCAGCTTCCGCCTCCAGCAAAGACAACGGCACCACACCCACATCGCTCATCTGCGCGACATCAGGCAGGATCGCCGGCTCTTCCGCTTCCTCAACCACCTCAGGCTCGACGACGGCGGCAACAGGCCCGCCAGCCGTCTCCACCTCTTCCGGCAGCACCGGATCGGCGACAACCGGCAGCTCTTCCTTCACCGGCTCGATGGCGGGAGCAGCCTCTTGCGGCTTTGCCTCTTCAAGCGGCTTGCCGAAGGTGAAGACCTTTTTGATGAAACTGAGGGCCATGAGAATTCCGTGAAAGTCAGGCGGCCTCTGCGGCCGTCAATTGCATGTCGAGGTGCTTGCCGTTGTGGCCGGTGATTTCGGCCTGCAGCATGGAGCGCGGGCGAAGGCCGGGGGCGGCAACGAGCGTGAAGTTTTCGGTATGCGCCAGGCCGTTGTTTTCGACCAGCAGCCATTGCCGCGTTCCAACCATCCTGTCGAGATGGGACTGATAGAGCGTCTGTCCAGTGGCCCGCAGCCTGGCGGCGCGATCCTTGATCAGCGAGCGGTCGAGCTGCGGCATGCGGGCCGCCGGCGTGCCCGGACGCGGGCTGTAGGGGAAGACATGCAGATGCGCGATACCGGCCTCTTCGGCGAGGCTGACGGCATTGGCAAACATCTCCTCGGTCTCGGTCGGAAAGCCGGCGATCATATCGGCGCCGAGGCTGATTTCAGGCCGCAGCCGGCGCACCTGCGCGACGAAATCGAGCGCATCGGCCCGGCTATGGCGGCGCTTCATGCGCTTCAGGATCATGTCATCGCCATGCTGCAGCGACAGATGCAGATGCGGCATGAAGCGCGGTTCGTCGCCAATCAGGTCGAAAAGATGCTGGTCGGCCTCGATGCTATCGATTGAGGAAAGGCGGAGGCGCCGGATCTCGGGGATCTGCTTCAGCAGCGTCTTGGCAAGCAGCCCGAGCGTCGGCTGGCCCGGCAGATCTGCACCATAGCTGGTGGCATCGACACCTGTCAGCACGATCTCACTGTAACCACCCTCGACCAGATTTCGGGCTTGGTCGACCACGGCGCCCATCGGCACCGAACGCGAATTGCCGCGGCCATAGGGGATGATGCAGAAGGTGCAGCGGTGGTCGCAACCGTTCTGCACCTGGATGAAGGCGCGCACATGACCGTCGATATGCTTGACCATCTGCGGCGCCGTCGCCTTGACGCTCATGATGTCGTTGACGCGCAGTTTCTCTTCGGCGGAGACACCGAAATCGGGAAGTGTGCGATAAGAAGCGCTCTTCAGCTTCTCCTCGTTGCCAAGCACGGCATCGACCTCGGCCATTTCGGCAAAGACTTGGCTTTCGGTCTGCGCCGCACAGCCGGTGACGATGATGCGGGCATGCGGATTTTCCCGGCGCGCGCGGCGGATCGCCTGGCGCGCCTGGCGCACGGCCTCGCCCGTTACGGCGCAGGTATTGACGAGGATGGCATTGTTGAGCCCGGCCTTCTCGGCCTCCGCCCGCATCACTTCGGATTCGTAGGTATTGAGACGGCAGCCGAAGGTAATGACCTCGACGCCGCTCACCGCGCCTCGGCTCCCTGCTCCGCGTCGCGAGACCAGCTGCCGGTCGTCGGATCGACCATGCCGGACCATTCCCATTCGGCAGGCCCGGTCATGATGACGTGATCGTCGCGCTCGCGCCATTCGATCGACAGCGAACCGGCATTCGGGCTACTCGCCACCTTGATCTCGACCTTGCGGCCGGTGCGCCCGGTGCGCGCCGCCGAAACGGCGGTGGCGCAGGCGGCGGAACCGCAGGCAAGCGTCAGGCCGGCGCCGCGCTCCCAGGTGCGCGTGGTGATCGAGGACGGCGACGTGACCTGCGCCAGCGTGATATTGGCGCGTTCCGGAAACATCGGGTGGTTTTCGAGCAGCGGCCCGAAACGACCGAGATCGAAGGACATCACATCCTTGTCGATCCAGAAGATCGCATGCGGATTGCCCATCGACATGGCCGACGGCGAATGCAGCACGGGATTGTCGATCGGCCCGATCTGCAGCTCGATGCGGCTGGTGTCATAGAATTCTTCGGCAAGCGGGATCTTGTCCCAGGCGAAGACCGGCTTACCCATGTCGACGGAGATCGTCCCGTCCTCATGCTCGACGGCATTCAGAATGCCGGCGACCGTCTGGAAGGTGAAGATCTTCTTGCCGGTTTCGGCAGACAGCGCCTGCACGACGCAGCGCGTGCCATTGCCGCAGGCCTGCGCCTTCGAGCCATCGGAATTGAGGATATCGATCCAGGCATCGGTGCCGTCGGCCCTGGGATCATGGATTGCCATGATCTGGTCGAACTGTGTCGCCGGATCGGCATTCAGCGCGATCGCGGCATCGGGCGTCACCTTGTCGCCGCGGCCGCGCATATCGACAACCAGGATCTTGTTGCCAAGCCCGTTCATCTTCGCGAATTCGACCGTTGCGCTCATTGCTGCCACTTCCATTGCTTTCGGGCTGTATATGGCGGAAACGCGGGCGAATTACCAGTGGTTTACCGGCTGCTCACGCAACCGGCACGTCAAACACTTCGCCTGCGCGCAGCGGCCGGAAGCGGCCGGGTTCGATACCGCGGGCCGAAAGCGCCTGCTGCAGTGCGGCAACCGGTGCGTCGATCGCCTCGTTGGTCAGCTGGAAGGTGGCGAAATGGTGCCCGGCGACATGGGCGGCATTGCAGAGCTCCATGCCCGCCACCGCCTCTTCCGGGTTCTGGTGCTGCCCTTTCATGAACCAGCGCGGCTCGTAGGCGCCGAAGGGCAGGATGGCGAGGCGGAAGCCGCCATGCTTCTCCCGCGCCGCCTTGTAATTGATGCCCTCATGAAAGCCGGTATCGCCGACATGATAGATCTTGCCCGCCGGCGTCGAGATGACGAAAGCGGCCCAGAGCGCCATGCGCCGGTCGCGCGTGCCACGGGCCGACCAGTGATGGCAGGGCTCGGCATCGATGGTGACACCATCCCAATAGGAAAGCCGGTCGCCCCAGTCCATGTCCGAGACCTTGGCCTCAGGAATGGCGCGATGAATGATGGTGTCATTGCCAAGCGGCGTGATGAAATGCGGACCATGCTCCTCGAACAGCCTCTTCAGCGTCCTGATATCGAGATGGTCGTAGTGATTGTGCGAGACGAGTACGATATCGATCGGCGGCAGTTCCTCGAAGCGGATGCCGGGCGGCGACACCCGCCGCGGCCCGGCGAAGGAAAAGGGGCTGGCGCGATCCGACCAGACGGGGTCCGTCAGAATATTGAGCCCGGCAACCTGTATCAGCAGGCTCGCATGGCCGACCATCGTCACCCGCAGATCCTCGCCATCGATGCGTTGAGCAGGTTTCGCCGGCGGAAACGGACTGTCGACCGCCTTCGGCCAGCGGAAGCGACCGCCGCCGAACTGCCAGCGCATCAGCTCGCGAAAGCCGAGCGGCTCGATCCCTTCAGGATTGAAAAACTGAACGCCGTCGAAATGGTCTGAAACCGGCCCCTGGTAATAGGGATTGCGCATCTTAGCGTCGGGCATGAGCGAATGGACTCTCGTGGCGGGATGATGCATTTGGGATCGGAAGCGTGGTTTGAGAAGAACCGGAAGCGCTAATTTGGCGGCTTCGGCTTGACTTTCCGGCCGCTTTCCTGTTTACCGCGCCTCAATTCTGCGACGAGCGACATGACTCCGAGCCGCCGACCGGGACCCTGATCCCGGAGGTCCACACCCGACAGCGCGATGCGCCCTCGGGTGCTTTTTGGCTTTGCGTCTTGTTTTCGTCAAGGAAAAGCACAAGGTTTCCGTCATCCCGGAAATCACAAGGAAGAGCCGATGTTTGAAAACCTCCAGGACCGTCTTGGATCCATTCTCAATGGACTGACAGGCCGTGGCGCGCTTTCGGAAGCCGATGTTTCCGCAGCGCTGCGCGAGGTTCGCCGTGCGCTTCTGGAAGCCGACGTCTCGCTGGAAGTCGTTCGTGGCTTCACCGACCGTGTTCGCGAAAAGGCCGTTGGCGCCGAGATCCTGAAGTCGATCAAGCCCGGCCAGATGGTCGTCAAGATCGTCCATGACGAGCTGATCGAGATGCTCGGCGGCGAAGGCGTGGGCGTCGATCTTCATGCCGTAGCGCCCGTCGTCATCATGATGGTCGGTCTGCAGGGCTCCGGTAAGACGACGACTTCGGCAAAGATTGCCAAGCGGCTCACCGACCGCGAGAAGAAAAAGGTGCTGATGGCGTCGCTCGATACGCGCCGTCCGGCCGCCCAGGAACAGTTGCGCCAGCTCGGCGTCCAGACCGGCGTCGATACGCTGCCGGTGATCGCTGGCCAGTCGCCGACCGATATCGCCGCACGCGCCGTTCAGGCTGCGAAGCTCGGTGGCCACGATGTCGTCATTCTCGACACCGCCGGCCGCACGCATATCGACGAGCCCTTGATGGTCGAAATGGCCGACATCAAGAAGAAGTCGAACCCGCATGAAATCCTGCTGGTCGCAGATTCGCTGACCGGTCAGGACGCCGTCAATCTGGCGCGCAATTTCGACGAGCGCGTCGGCATTACCGGCCTCGTTCTGACCCGCATGGACGGCGATGGCCGCGGCGGTGCAGCGCTCTCGATGCGCGCCGTCACCGGCAAGCCGATCAAGCTCATCGGTGTCGGCGAGCGCATGGGCGAGCTGGAGGAATTCCATCCCCGCCGTATCGCCGACCGCATCCTCGGCATGGGCGACATCGTTTCGCTGGTCGAGCGTGCCGCCGAAAACATCGACGCCGAAAAGGCGGCCGCCATGGCCGCCAAGATGGCCAAGGGCAAGTTCGACCTGAACGACCTCGCCGATCAGCTGCGCCAGATGCAGAAGATGGGCGGCATGGGCGGCATCATGAGCATGATGCCCGGCATGGCCGGCATGAAGGACAAGATGGCTTCGGCCGGTCTGAACGACAGCCTGTTCGGCCGCCAGCTGGCGATCATCTCCTCGATGACCAAGGCCGAGCGCGCCAACCCTGATATGCTCAAGCACTCCCGCAAGAAGCGCATCGCGGCCGGCTCCGGCACCGACGCCTCCGACATCAACAAGCTTCTGAAGATGCACCGCCAGATGGCGGACATGATGAAGATGATGGGCGGCAAGGGTAAGGGCGGCCTGATGAAGCAGATGATGGGCGGCCTTGCCGGCAAGATGGGTCTTGGCGGTATGGGCGGAATGGGCGGCATGCCCGATCTCTCGAATATCGACCCCAAGCAGCTGGAAGCGCTCCAGAAGCAGGCCGAAGCTGCGGGTCTTGGAAAGCCGGGCGGGGGCATGCCCGGTCTCGGCGGAATGCCGGGTGGTTTGCCCGGGCTCGGCGGCGCCAAGCTGCCGGGACTCGGCGGTGGTTTCCCGGGCCTTCCCGGTTTGCCGAAGAAGAAGTGAGAGGATCGCCTGCCCCATGATTGATCCAGACGTCAAAGCCCAGCTTTCGGGTTACCGCCAGTCGATCGACAATATCGACGCGGCACTCGTCCATATCCTGGCCGAACGCTTCCGCTGCACCAAAGAGGTCGGCGTGCTCAAGGCCAAGTACCAGCTGCCGCCGGCCGATCCGGCGCGCGAAGAATACCAGATCGAACGCCTTCGCCGTCTGGCGAAGGATGCCAATCTGGATCCGGATTTCGCCGAGAAGTTCCTGAACTTCGTCATCACGGAAGTCATCCGGCATCATGAGCAGATCGCTGCGGACCACGCCGCAGCAAAGTGAACAAACCGCCTCACGAAGCGGTCCAAGAAAGCCTAAGGAGTAAAGAACATGGCACTGAAAATTCGTCTCGCACGCGGTGGTTCCAAGAAGCGCCCGTACTACCACATCGTTCTCGCCGACGCCCGTTCGCCGCGCGATGGCCGCTTCCTCGAGAACCTCGGTTCCTGGAACCCGATGCTGGCCAAGGACAACGACGGCCGCATCAAGCTGAACAACGACCGTATCAAGCATTGGCTTGAACAGGGCGCACAGCCGACCGACCGCGTTCTCCGCTTCCTCAACGAAGCCGGCCTCGCAAAGCGCGACGCCAAGAGCAACCCGGAAAAGGCAAAGCCGGGCAAGAAGGCTCAGGAGCGCGCTGCTGAAAAGGCTCAGAAGGCTGCTGACGCCGCTGAAGCTGCAGCTTCCGCAGAATAATCCCAGAAGGATTTCCTTATGGGACGGGCGGCATGGCGACATGCCGCCCGTTTTCGTTTTCAATCCGGTGCACTTCGTTTATGAGAAGCGTGAACTCGGATCGATGCCGGCATTCGGACGAAGGACACCATGACAAAGCTTGAAAACCCGGTGCTGATGGGCACGATCGGCGGCGCGCAGGGCATCCGCGGCGAAGTCCGCGTCAAGCCCTATACCGCTGATGCGACCGCGCTCGGCGATTACGGCCACCTGCACAGCCTCGATGGCCGCGTCTTCGAGGTCCTCGAACTGCGCGAAATGAAGAACATGGTCGTCGTCCGCTTCCGCGGCGTCAACGACCGCAATGCCGCCGAAGCGCTGAACGGTCTCGAACTCTATATCGAGCGCGACAATCTCCCCGACGACGAGCTCGAGGAAGACGAATTCTTCTATGCCGATCTCGAGGGGCTGGAAGCGCTCGACGACAAGGGCGTCAGCTATGGCACGATCACCGGTGTCTTCGATTTCGGCGCCGGCGATCTTCTGGAGCTCAAGGGTCCGGGCAAGCGCCCCGTGCTGATTCCGTTCTCCGAGGCCTCCGTGCTGGAGATCGATCTTGAGGGCGGCACGATCCGCATCGATCCGATGGCTGCTGGTCTCGTCGACGATCCCGAGGACATCTCCAAGCTCGCCTCCGGCAAGCCGAAGAAAAAGAAGTAAGTCATGGCCTTCCGGGCAACCGTGCTCACCCTCTATCCGGAGATGTTTCCGGGCCATCTCGGCTTCTCGCTGTCAGGCAAAGCGATGGAGCGCGGGCAGTGGTCGCTGGAACCAGTGCAGATCCGTGATTTCACCACCGACAAACATCGCACAGTCGACGATACCCCGGCCGGCGGCGGCGCAGGCATGGTGCTGAAGCCCGATGTTCTCGCACGCGCCATCGATACAGTCTCGGAAAACGACAATCGCCCCCGCCTGCTGATGAGCCCGCGCGGCAAGCCGCTGACGCAGAAGCGCGTTCGCGAACTCGCTGGGGGTGAAGGCGTCATCATCGTCTGCGGCCGCTTCGAAGGTGTCGACCAGCGCGTCATCGATGCGCGTGAGCTGGAAGAGGTCTCGATCGGCGATTACGTGCTATCAGGCGGCGAACCCGCTGCGCTGACCGTCCTGGACGCGATCGTCCGAATCCTGCCCGGCGTCATGGGTAACGATCTCTCCGGCCTGCATGAAAGCTTCGAGGGCGGCCTGCTGGAGCATCCGCATTATACCCGTCCGCAGGAATGGGAAGGCCGGGAAATCCCCGCGGTTCTGACCTCAGGCAATCACGGCGCCATCGAGAAGTGGCGGCATGAACAGGCCGTCGCCCTGACCAGGAAACGACGGCCCGACCTTCTGGACGAGTAGACGCCCGCAGAACCGGGCGCATCATATGTCAGGTGGCGGCGCCGACGGCCGAGCCGCGCGTGCTCATGCGCAGCACGTAATAAACCAGGCCGCCGATGCCGACGCCGAAGAACCAGCCATAGGTTCCCCACCAATCCGGCAGGATCGAGGTGAAGGTCGGCAGGATCGACGAGAACACCATACCGACAATGAAGGCGATGAAGGCGTTCGTGTGCCAGCCGTTCTGGAAGCGGAATTCGCCGTTCTCCTGGTAGAGCGCGGCGACATCAAGCTCGCCCTTCCGGATCAGATAGTAGTCGACCATCATGATCCCGAAGATCGGCCCCATCGTCGAACCGATGAAGTTGACGAAATGCGCCGCACCGGTCTCCCACGGCGCGAACGGATAAAGCACCAGCGCGATCAGAGCCGCGATATAGCCGCCCCGCTTGAAGCTGATCTGCCGCGGGAAGACATTCGAGAAATCGAAGGCCGGCGAGACGAAGTTGGCGACGACGTTGATGCCGAGCGTTGCGACGGCAAAGGTCAGAGCCGCAAGCAGCGCCAGGAACCAGCTGTCGAATTTCGCCGAGATCGCTTCCGGATGCAGCAGCACCTCGCCGTAAACGGTGAAGGCGGCCGTGGTCGTGACACCGGCAACGAGGCAGAAGGCGAGAAGGTTGATCGGCAGCCCCCAGAGATTGCCCTTGCGCAAGGTCTTCGTGTCCTTGGCATAGCGCGAGAAGTCGCAGAAGTTCAGGTAGAGCGCTGCGAAATAGGTGATCCAGGTCGCAGCCACGGCGGCAAGCGCCGGGAAGGAGCCGGGCTCATAGGAAATGCCTGCGTCCTTGGTCTTTTCGATCAGCACGTCGCGCGGGATTTCGCTGCCGAAGGAGAAGGTGCCGGCCTTGGTGACGAGATAGACGGCAAGAATGAGCATCATGATCCAGACGGCAGGGCCTGCCCAATCCTGGAACTTGCGCACGGTTTCCATGCCGCGCTGGATGATCAGCAGCTGCAGCCCCCAGATGATCACGTAGCAGATCACCTCGAGCGTCGAGTGGCCGAGCATATGACTGTTCTGGTGGAAGGCGAGGATGCTGTCGTTGCGGATGAGAAGCGCAACGATGGCGCCGGATGCCGCCGCAGTCTGCGCGCCGTACCAGAAGCAGGCGACGACGGCGCGCACCAGCGCCGGGAGGTTGGCGCCGAACGTGCCGAAGGAGGCGCGCGCGAGAACCGGGAAAGGCACGCCCGTCTTGACGCCGGCATTGCCGACGAGGCTCATGAGGAAGAAGATGACCAGCGAGCAGATGCCGATCGCAATCACGAAGTTGATGAAACTGCCGCAGAGCAGGAACAGACTGGCGGCGAGATAATAACCCCAAAGACTATGGACGTCGGACGTCCAGACATTGAAGATGCTGAAGGCGCCCCACTTCCTCTCCTCTGCAGGCGCCAGGTCCTCGTTATACAACGAAGGCGATGGATTGCTTATCGACATTCATTCCCCTCCAAATTCCCACGGGTCATGATTTGGCCCGAATCAGAATCTGCTCCCAAATTAGGCATTCGACAAATAATTAATCACTGAAGTCGCAGCCATGATCGCGCGGAGAAGCGCAGCGAACCGCCCGGCATTGCGGATTTTCCGGCGGAGAGGGGTGACAAGGTCTGCGTAATAGGGTATGCGCACGCCCGGAATGGGAAAACTCCCATCAGCCAAGCAAAGAAAAACAGACGAATTCGCTCCTGCCTTCACCGGCATATATCTGAGGCTCGACCAAGGATAGATCGTTCAGAGCGCTCTGGCTGTTGAACCAACAATGAGGTTGAGTCATGAACATCATCCAGCAGCTTGAGGCCGAACAGGTCGCCAAGATCGAAGCCCAGCGCACGCTCCCGGAATTCTCCCCGGGCGACACC
Source organism: Rhizobium sp. Rhizsp82 (assembly GCF_047325115.1). NCBI lineage: Bacteria > Pseudomonadati > Pseudomonadota > Alphaproteobacteria > Hyphomicrobiales > Rhizobiaceae > Rhizobium > Rhizobium sp. Rhizsp82. The sequence continues at coordinate 639,061 of NZ_CP168570.1, forward strand.
GTCCGCGTTAACGTCCGCGTCAAGGAAGGCAACCGTACCCGCGTACAGGCCTACGAAGGCGTTTGCATCGCTCGCTCCGGCGGCGGTCTCCAGGAGAACTTCACGGTTCGCAAGATTTCCTACGGCGAAGGCGTCGAGCGCGTATTCCCGGTTTACTCCCCGGCTGTCGAAAGCGTTGAAATCGTTCGCCGCGGTAAGGTCCGTCGCGCCAAGCTTTACTACCTGCGCGATCGTCGCGGTAAGTCGGCTCGTATCGTCGAGAACACCGGTACCCGCGCCCGCAAGCTGAACGAAGCCGAGCGCGCTGCAGTTGCCGAGGAAAAGGCACGCATCGAAGCTGAAAAGATTGCAGCAGCACAGGCTCTCGCCGCCGAAAAGGCAGCAGCAGAAGCCGCTGAAGCAAAGGCAGCCGCAGAAGCAGCAGCCGCCGCTGAGCCGGCAGCAGAATAAGTTCTGCGAAGCAAAATCATTGCATGAAAAGGCGGTCTTCGGGCCGCCTTTTCTGTTTTAAGGCAGCAACTGCAAGTTCACCGCTCTTGCCATCGCCTTCTCTTCTATGACAGTTTTCGCCAGCCACATTTTTCCGGGGACTTTTCAGCATGCTTTTCCGCCGCACCATTCTCGCAGGCCTTGCCGCTCTCACGCTCTCGCCGCTCGCGGCCGTCGCCGACACCCTGCCCGATCTCGGCGGCAAGACGGTCGTCGTGGTCACCGAGAACGCTTATCCGCCGTTGCAGTTCGTCGACCCGAAGTCCGGCAAGCAGATCGGCTGGGAATATGATGCGATGAACGAGATCGCCAAGCGGCTGAACTTCAAGGTCGAGTACCAGAACACCAGCTGGGACGCGATGATCCAGGCCGTCTCCGACAATCAGTACAACATCGGCATGACCGGCATCACCATCAAGGACGACCGCAAGGCGAAGGTCGATTTCTCCGACCCCTATATGCGCTCGCAGCAATTCATGCTGGTTCGCGCCGATGAGAGCCGCTTCACCGACGGCAAGACCTTCGGCGCCTTCAAGGACGGCCTGGTCGGCGCCCAGCCCGGCACCTCGCCCTTCTACACCGCCGTCTACGAAATCCTCGACGGCAACGAACAGAACCCGCGCATCAAGCTCTTCGAAACCTTCGGCGCCACCGTCCAGGCCCTGAAGACCGGCGACGTCGACACCGTCCTGACCGATGGCGTTGCTGCAAAGGGCTATGTCGATGCCTCGAACGACACGCTGAAGGTCATCGGTGGCCCGCTCGGCACGGAGGATTTCGGCTTCATCTTCCCGAAGGGTTCCGATCTCGTTGCGCCCGTCAATGCGGCAATTGCCAGCCTGAAGGCCGACGGCACGCTCGACGCCCTGAACAAGAAGTGGTTCCTCGACTACAAGATGGGTCAGTAATTCCGGATCATCGCAGATGGCGCCACATCCATCCCCGCGATCCGAGAAGGGCGACTATCCCTGGTGGCTGGTCGCCCTTGCCATTATCGGCATCATTCTCGCCATCGTCATCGTCACCAACGGCATCTATGCGCAGGTCTTCCAGACCGTCGTCAACGGCGTGTGGGTGACGGTCTTCGTTACCGTCGTCGCCTTCGCGCTGGCGACGGCGCTCGGCCTCGGCATCGCCCTCCTCGGGCTGTCGGACAGCGTCGTCCTCAGGCAGATCTCGCGCTTTTATATCGAGGTCATCCGCGGCATCCCGATGCTGGTGCTGCTCTTCTACGTCGCCTTCGTCGGCGCGCCTGGGATCGTTGCCGCCTATAATTTCCTGATCACGCCGCTCATCAAAGCCGGTGCCGCCGAGCCTATTCTCGTGCGTGACCTGTCGCTGATGTGGCGGGCGATCATTGCGCTGATGATCGGCTATTCGTCCTTCATCGCCGAGGTCTTCAGGGCAGGCATCCAGTCGGTCGATCACGGCCAGATCGAGGCCGCCAAGGCGCTCGGCCTGTCGCGCTACCACCGCTTCCGGCTGGTCGTCTTTCCGCAGGCAATCAAGGTGATCTTCCCGCCGCTCTCCAACGATTTCGTCTCTATGGTGAAGGACAGTTCGCTGGTTTCTGTGCTCGGCGTCTCCGACATCACGCAGATGGGCAAGGTCTATGCGTCAGGCTCCTTCCGCTTCTTCGAGACCTATTCGATCGTCACCTACATCTACCTGATCCTGACGATAGGCCTGTCTCTGGCGCTGCGGCGGGTGGAGATGCGCATGCGCCGGACAAGAGGCCGCTAGGCCACCTCACGATTCGAATTGCCGACACGCGGAAAAATCGCTATATCCAGCGCCATGGAAAGCAAGTTCAAGTGCATTGGCGCGCATATCTTCGTGCTGCAGGACCATTACCGCCTGCCCGCACGCTTCTTTGCGTCCGTTTCCGGTGCGCTCAACAGCCGACTTCGCTGATCGACGCCGGCCGGCGGGCCTTGCCGCCATTTCCCTTTTTCCATTGCATCCAAACACGGATTGAACTGCCATGAGCGCACCGCGTACTCTTTACGACAAGATCTGGGACGATCACCTGGTTGACGAACAGGCTGACGGCACCTGTCTTCTCTACATCGACCGCCACCTGGTCCACGAAGTCACCTCGCCGCAGGCTTTCGAAGGCCTGCGCATGACGAACCGCAAGGTTCGCGCGCCGGAGAAGACTCTGGCGGTGGTCGACCACAACGTTCCGACCTCGCCGGATCGCCACCTCGGCATCAAGAACGAGGAAAGCCGCATCCAGGTCGAGCAGCTCGCCATCAACGCTGCCGAATTCGGCGTCGAATATTACTCCGAGAACGACAAGCGTCAGGGCATCGTCCACATCATCGGACCGGAACAGGGCTTCACCCTGCCGGGCATGACGATCGTCTGCGGCGACAGCCATACCTCGACGCACGGCGCCTTCGGCTCGCTCGCCCATGGTATCGGCACGTCTGAAGTCGAGCACGTTCTCGCCACCCAGACGCTGATCCAGAAGAAGGCGAAGAACATGCTGGTGCAGGTCGATGGCCAGCTGCCGGCAGGCGTCACCGCCAAGGACATCGTTCTCGCCATCATCGGCGAAATCGGCACCGCAGGCGGTACCGGCTACGTCATCGAATATGCCGGCGAAGCGATCCGCGCGTTGTCGATGGAAGGCCGCATGACGATCTGCAACATGTCGATCGAAGGCGGCGCCCGCGCCGGCCTGATCGCGCCTGACGAGATCACCTTCGAATATCTGAAGGACAAGCCGCGCGCGCCGAAGGGCGAAGCGCTGGAACAGGCGATCGCCTACTGGAAGACGCTGAAGACCGACGAAGGCGCGCATTACGACCGCATCGTCAAGCTCAACGCCGCCGAACTGCCGCCGATCGTTTCCTGGGGCTCCTCGCCCGAGGACGTCATCTCGGTTCAGGGTATCGTTCCGAACCCTGATGATATCCAGGACGAGACCAAGCGTACCTCCAAGTGGCGCGCGCTCGACTATATGGGCCTGAAGCCCGGTACGCCGATCACCGATATCAGCATCGATCGCGTCTTCATCGGCTCCTGCACCAACGGCCGCATCGAAGACCTGCGTGAAGTCGCCAAGGTCGTCGAAGGCAAGACCGTTGCTTCCACCGTCAACGCCATGATCGTTCCGGGCTCCGGCCTCGTGAAGGAACAGGCCGAGAAGGAAGGCCTGGACAAGATCTTCAAGGCTGCCGGCTTCGACTGGCGCGAGCCGGGCTGCTCGATGTGCCTCGCGATGAACGACGACCGCCTGAAGCCGGGCGAGCGTTGCGCCTCGACCTCGAACCGCAACTTTGAGGGCCGCCAGGGCTTCAAGGGCCGCACGCACCTCGTGTCGCCTGCGATGGCCGCCGCTGCGGCGATTGCCGGCCACTTCGTCGACATTCGCGAATGGAACTGAGCCTTTAGGTTCAAGAGATGAAAAGGGCGGCTTGAGCCGCCCTTTTTCGTTTGCGAAGACCCCGCCCCAAACCCCTCCCCACAAGGGGGAGGGGCTTATCTTGTTGCGCCGCCGCGACCCAACCTGACCATCAAATAGGGAGCCGGTGCGCAAACCTTGCGGCTCGCCGCAGCGAGCCCCTCCCCCTTGTGGGGAGGGGTTGGGGAGGGGTCTTGACCGCGGGATATTAGAACGTAGCCGTATAAGGATCCGGCCCCATCCGCGCGCCCTTGTCGTCGAGCTTGGCAATCGCAGCCATATCGTCCGCATCCAGCTTGAAATCGAAAACCTTGAAGTTTTCTTCGATGCGCGACGGCGTCACCGACTTCGGGATGACCACCAGGCCGGTATCGATATGCCAGCGGATGATCACCTGCGCCGGCGTCTTGCCATGCTTCTTAGCGATGGTGCCGATCACCGGGTTGGCGATGAACTTACCCTGGCCAAGCGGGCTCCAGGATTCGGTGACGATGTTGAGCTTCTTGTGAGCCTCCTGCGCCGCCTTCTGCTGGAAGTCGGGATGCAGTTCGATCTGGTTGATCACCGGCACGACGCCGGTATCACCGATGATGTGCTCGAGATGATCGGGATAGAAGTTCGACACGCCGATCGAGCGCGCCCGGCCCTCTTCCTTGATCTTGACGAAAGCCTTCCAGGTCTCGCGGTAGAGGCCGCGATGCGGCGAGGGCCAGTGCACGAGGTAGAGATCGACATAATCCATGCCGAGCTTCTTCAGGCTGCCGTCGAAGGCGCGCAGCGTATTGTCGTAGCCCTGATCGGTGTTGCGCAGCTTGGTGGTGATGAACACGTCCTTGCGGTCGAGACCGGAAGAACGGAAGCCTTCGCCGACACCTTGCTCGTTGTCGTAGCCGGATGCCGTATCGATGTGGCGGTAGCCGGCTTCCAGCGCCTTCAGCACTGTCGGCGCGGCGATATCCTGCGGCGTCTGCCAGACGCCGAGGCCGACCTGCGGGATGGAATGTCCGTCATGGAAAGTAATAATGGGTTGATTGGCCACAATATGTCTCCGTCAGTTTGAAAGCCGGCGCGCCGGGCAGCGCGACGTCGAAAAGCCATATAGGACGGCGGCGAAGAATTATCACCCCTTGAGATTCAGAGAACCCGGACGACCGTCCCCTTGCGCATGTGGGGAAGCATCCGGCGCATGTCCTGCGGTTTGACGGCGACACAGCCATCCGTCGGCTGATAGCCCGGGCGGATCAGGTGGAAGAAGATCGCCGAGCCGCGATGGCGCGCCCGCGACGAGACGTTCCAGTCCATGACGAGGCAGACGTCGTAGAGGCCGTCCTTGCGCTTCAGCTCCTCGTGGCTCGGCTTGAAGGGTGCCTTGACCAGCCGGTTATAATTGGCGTTCTCGGCCTGATCGCACCAGAGCATCCCGGCGCGGATCCGCGAAAGAGCAAGCGGCGTTGTGAGCCGCTGCGGGCGCTCGCCGCGCCGGAAGCCGTAAAGCAGCTTCATCGCCGCGACGGGTGTTGCCCCGTCGCCCTCACGCTTCAGGATGCTGCGCCCGGTCCGGCCGATCGCCGCAGGCACGACCATAGGCCCGCATTGCACCAGCGCCCGGCTTTTTTTCCCCGGTTGAGGCCTTACAAGGATGGTGGAGATGCGCTTCGGCGCTCTCTGCCTTGTTTTTTCCATTATTCTCACATGTTTTTGTTTTGCTTGGATGTTCGATGAAATCATATCGATCCGAGCCCCGCAACCGCGCGTCTTGTGCTCTTTGCCAATCGTCGAATTTGGCGTAGGACTTGTAAGACGGAACCTGAGGAACAGACCCGCATGACCGCACGCACCATTCTACTGGTGGATGACGATGACGACCTCCGCGAAACCCTGACGGAGCAGCTGTCGCTCTATGAGGAGTTCACGGTTCTCCAGGAATCGACCGCCGGCAAGGGTGTGCAGGCGGCGCGCAGCGCGCCTGTGGACCTCCTGATCATGGACGTGGGCCTGCCCGACATGGATGGCCGCGAGGCCGTCAAGCTGCTCCGCAAGGGCGGCTTCAAGGCGCCGATCATCATGCTGACCGGTCACGATACGGATTCCGATACGATCCTCGGCCTTGAGGCCGGCGCCAACGACTATGTCACCAAGCCCTTCCGCTTCGCCGTCCTGCTCGCCCGCATCCGCGTGCAGCTGCGTCAGCACGAGCAGAGCGAAGACGCGACCTTCACGGTCGGCCCCTACCTCTTCAAGCCGAGCCAGAAGCTGCTGACCGCCGAAAACGGCCAGAAAATCCGCCTGACCGAAAAGGAAGCGGCGATCATCCGCTATCTCTACCGCGCCGAACAGAAGGTCGTGACCCGCGACGTGCTGCTCGAAGAGGTCTGGGGCTACAATTCCGGCGTGACGACGCATACACTTGAAACTCACGTCTACCGCCTGCGCCAAAAGATCGAGCGCGACCCCTCCAACGCCGAAATCCTCGTCACCGAGAACGGCGGCTACAAGATCATACCGTGAGGCAGATGCGCAGATGGCGCTGACCGACGACATCCACACGCTCTCGCAGCTACCCTTGTTCAACGGCATGTCCGACGATCAGCTTCGGCTGATCGCCTTCGGCGCCGACCGCCGCATCATCTCCACCGGCCAGATGCTGTTCCGAGAGGGGTCGCCGGCGGAAAGCGCCTATGTCGTGACCAGCGGCGCGCTGGAGCTGACGGTGATGGACAAGGATGGACATCACCGCGTCCAGCATGTCGCCGGACCGGGCACGCTCTTGTCGGAGCTCGCACTGGTGACGCTCGTCGAGCGCAAGTACACGGCGGTCGCCCGCGAGGACACCGGCATCATCCGCATCACCCGCGCACTCTTCCATCGCCTCATCGAGGAATATCCGGAAGCCGCAAAGCTGATCGAAAACCGCATCCGCGACAACATCGCCGCGCTCGCCGCCCGGGCGACGGCGCAGCTGCATCGCTTCTCCTGATCAGAGATTGAAGTACGCCGTGACGGGCACGTGGTCCGACGGCTTCTCCCAGCCGCGCGCTTCCTTGAGGATATCGACGCGCTGAAGCAGCGGGCCGAGATCGGAGGACGACCAGATATGGTCGAGGCGGCGACCCTTGTCGGCCGCCTCCCAATCCTTGGCGCGGTAGCTCCACCACGTGTAGAGCTTCTCGTTGGCCGGCACGTGCTGGCGCATGAGGTCGAGCCAGGCGCCGCGCTTGATGACCTCAAGCAACCCTTCGGTTTCGACAGGCGTATGGCTGACGATCTTCAGGAGCTGCTTGTGCGACCAGACATCGTGCTCCAGCGGCGCGATGTTGAGATCGCCGACGAGGATGGCCGAAGTATTCACCTCGGCTTCCGCCTTCAGGAGCTTCATCTCCTCGATGAAGTTCAGCTTGTGCTCGAATTTCGGATTGATCGCCGGATCCGGCTCGTCGCCGCCTGCCGGAACGTAGAAGTTATGCAGGCGCACACGGCGGCCGCTGCGCTCGAAGATCGCCGAGATATGGCGGGCATGGCCGACGCTGCCATAATCGAAACTATGATCCTCGGTGAGCGGAATGCGCGAGGCGATCGCCACCCCATGATAGCCCTTCTGCCCATGGATGATGATGTGCTCGTAGCCCATCGCCCGCAGTGGCGCGAGCGGGAAGAGCTCGTTCGGAACCTTGGTTTCCTGCAGGCAGAGAATATCCGGCTGATGCTTCATCAGAAACTTCTCGACGATCGGCATGCGCAGCCGCACGGAATTGATGTTCCAGGTCGTGATCGAGAAGCTCATGCCAATGCCTTTCATCAGGGGTCGCAGAGGCTTTAGAGCAAAGCGGCGCCAGAGGAAACGGGCCGCAAACAAAAACGCCCGGACGAAGCCGGGCGTTTCCAGAAACCGCGGAAGGCGGGATCAGTCGCGATAGGCGGCAGTGCCCGGGATGCTCTCGTAGGGCACTTTGAAGACCTTGTCGTCGAACTGCACGCCGGTCTTGACGTTGAACACCATGACGGAGGTGTCCTTGCCCTGATTGTCGGTGATCGTCCACTGACGCAGATCGTAGGTCTTCGGATCGAACATCATGGTGATCGTCGAATTGCCGAACACCGTGTTGTTGCCGAGCGCGATCGTCGTCAGGTCGGACTCTTCCTTGACGCTCTTTACCGAGCCGTCGCTCAGATTGATCTTCTGTGCCAGCAGCAGGCTGAGCGGCGTCTTCGACAGCGGATAGAGGTTCCAGGTCTTGAGCTTCAGATTGCCCACGGCAACGTTCTTTCCATCCGCGATCACGCGGATCGGCGATGGGTCGTCGTAGTTGAAGCGCAGCTTGCCGGGGCGCTGGATGAAGAACTTGCCGCCGGTCTGTTCACCGCGCGGTCCGAACTGCACGAACTCACCCTGCATGGTGCCGACGCTCGAGAAGTGGTCGGCAATCGCCTGAGCCGTCGCCGAACCTCCGGCAGCAGCCTGAGCGAAGACATTGACCGGCAGGGCCGCAGACGCAGCCACCAGCGCCATCGCGCCCAGCATATGGCGGCGCGTCAGCGAAAAGCCTTCGAGGAAGGAATCGGAGTTGTTCATCTAAGTCTCCTTTATGCGACCTGCTTGCTGCCGAAAGGCGGCGTCTTCATGGCGCAGAAGCATGGCTGACGCAGGTAACGTTTTCGAGGCGATCAGGTTTCCGTGAAGTTGTTGCCTCGAAAGATTTTTTTCGGCCTCTAGCGATCGAGTATATCACCTTCGGTCGGAACGAGAATCTCGCGTTTACCGGCATGGTTCGCCGGACCGACGACCCCTTCCTTCTCCATACGCTCGATCAGCGATGCGGCACGGTTATAGCCGATGCCGAGACGGCGCTGGATATAAGAGGTCGAGGCCTTGCCGTCACGAAGCACGACGGCCACCGCCTGATCATAGGGATCGTCGGAATCGGCAAGATTGGAGGTGCCGGCCGGGCCGCCGCCGTAGTCGTCGTCTTCATCGTCGTCAGCAGTAATCGCGTCGAGATATTGCGGCGCGCCCTGGGTCTTCAGGAAGGAGACGATCTCTTCGACTTCCATATCGGCAACGAACGGACCATGGACGCGCTGGATACGGCCACCACCGGCCATGTAGAGCATGTCGCCCATACCGAGCAGCTGCTCGGCGCCCTGTTCGCCAAGGATCGTGCGGCTGTCGATCTTCGAGGTGACCTGGAACGAGATGCGGGTCGGGAAGTTTGCCTTGATCGTACCGGTGATGACGTCTACCGACGGACGCTGCGTTGCCATGATGACGTGGATACCTGCGGCACGCGCCATCTGCGCCAGACGCTGAACGGCGCCTTCGATATCCTTGCCGGCAACCATCATCAGGTCGGCCATTTCGTCGATGATGACGACGATATAGGGCATCGGCTGCAGATCGAATTCTTCCGTCTCGTACATCGCCTCGCCGGTGTGGCGGTCGAAACCGGTCTGGACGGTGCGCGAAATCTGCTCGCCCTTGGCAAGCGCCTGCTCGACGCGGGCGTTGAAGCCGTCGATGTTGCGTACGCCGATCTTCGACATCTTCTTGTAGCGCTCTTCCATCTCGCGGACGGTCCACTTGAGCGCCACGACGGCCTTCTTCGGATCGGTCACAACAGGCGAGAGCAGATGCGGAATGCCGTCGTAGACGGAGAGTTCGAGCATCTTCGGATCGATCATGATCAGGCGGCACTGCTCCGGAGTCATCCGATAGAGCAGCGACAGGATCATCGTGTTGATGGCGACCGACTTACCCGAACCGGTGGTACCGGCAACGAGCAGATGCGGCATCTTCGCGAGGTCGGCGATGACGGCTTCGCCGCCGATCGTCTTGCCGAGCGCCATGGCGAGCTTCGCCTTGGACCCCTCGAAGTCGCGCGATGCGATGAGTTCGCGCAGGTAGACGGTTTCGCGGGTCGAGTTCGGCAGTTCGATACCGATCGCGTTGCGGCCTGGAACGACGGCGACGCGGGCGGCGATCGCGCTCATCGAGCGGGCGATATCATCCGCAAGACCGATGACGCGCGACGACTTGATGCCGGGAGCCGGCTCCAGCTCGTATAGCGTGACGACCGGGCCGGGGCGGACATGGATGATCTCGCCCTTGACACCGAAATCTTCGAGAACGCCTTCCAGCATGCGGGCATTCTGCTCCAGCGCGTCGGCCGAGAGCGAGGAATCGCGCACGACATTCTTCGGCTCCGCCAGAAGATGCATGGGCGGCAGCTGGAAGCCTTCGGGGCGAATGAAGCTGCCCTGCGATTCACGATCGACGCGGGCACCGGGCTTGGGACGAGATGCCGCGGGAATGACCCGCGGTTCCGGCTTGCCGCCGTTGGAGCGCGCCGGAGCGCGCATCATCCAGGCGTCTTCATCGTCATCAGGCAGGATGTCGGCAGGACGCGGCGGCATGTCCGTATCGAACGGCGCGTCATCATCGTCATCGTTGAGCGAGATCGACGGGGCGGAAACGACGCGGCGCTGCGAGCCCGCACCCATCTCCATCGACGGGTCCATGCGCTCGCCGCGGCCGGCGGGCGCCTTGGCGCGAACCGGTTCGTTGAGCTTGCCGAACTCGTCGTCGTTGAAATCGTAAGGCGATTCGAAATCGCTCTGGCGGCGCTTGCGCGGACCCATGCCGAAGATGCGGCGCATGCGCGCCTGGCTCATGTACCAGGCATGCGTCAGCGCGCCGAAGGCAAGCCAGCCACCCTCGTCTTCGCCATCGTCCTCATCGGCTTCGCCGACCGAGCGCGCCTTCGAAGGGGTGGCGGCAGCGTAGTCTTCGGCGAAATCCTCGTCCTCTTCGGTACGGCCGACGAGACCGGCAGCAAACAGCATCATCCAGACGGTCGGAATGGCGAAGACGCAGCCGACAGCAGTTGCGAAGGTGCCGGTCGGGTAGGCGCCGACGAAGAGGGCCGGAAAGCGCAGGATCATGTCGCCGACGACACCGCCGATACCGTTCGGGATCGGCCAGGTGAGCGGCGGCGGGAAGCAGCCGACAACGGCCGAGGACAGCACCGAGCCGAGGGCCCATGCGCCACCACGGGCCGGAATGCGGCTGATATGGCGGCCGGAGATCAGGGAGAGCGCCCAGGCGACGACCGGCAGCAGGGCGATGACGCTGGCGAGGCCGAAGAACTGCATGGCGATATCGGCGAAAGCGGCGCCGCTATAGCCGAGTATGTTGGTGGGGGCATTGCCGGTGGCATAGGAATAGCTCGGATCGGCAACATTCCAGGTTGCCAGCGCTGCAACGGCAAGCGCCAGCATCAGGAAGATCGCAAAGCCCAGAAGAGCCTGCGCCTGCCTGAAAAGGAACCCCGAAAGGGAGAAACGGTCCGGCCGGCTATCGATCGCCGGCGACGTGCTTCTTGCCATGTAACCTACCCGTCCATTTGCTGCGGCGCGAATCGCCCTCGCGCCATCCACGCAGAATGCGTCCGCTCCACCTAATCAGAGGACGGTTAAAGCGATGTTAACCATGACAGGCAGGATTAGCAGCTTCAAAATAAAAGGGCCCGAACCTTGGAAGGTCCGGGCCAAAATGCGGTCTAGGCGTTTCGCTAGGCCGCGACGGGCCATTCAGCGGCGCCCTTTGTTTCCGGGCGCCGCAATCCCTTGACTACGAGTGGTAGGCAGCTTCGCCGTGGGTTGCGAGGTCGAGACCTTCGCGTTCGGCTTCGACTGCAACACGCAGGCCGACGATGAGGTCGACGACCTTGTAGAGGATCGCCGAGCCGATGCCGCACCATACGATGGTGGTGGCGATAGCCGTGATCTGGGTCATGACCTGACCGCCCATCGTTACGCCTTCTGCGTAACCGACGCCGCCGAGCGAAGCGCTGGCGAAGATGCCGGTAGCAACGGCACCGAACATGCCGCCGACGCCGTGAACGCCGAAAACGTCAGCCGTATCGTCGTAGCCGAACTTGTTCTTCACGACGGAGACGAAGAAGTAGCAAAGCGGCGAAACGATCAGACCCATGACGATCGCACCCATCGGGCCGACGATGCCGGCAGCAGGCGTGATGGCAACGAGACCAGCGACCATACCGGAAGCGCCGCCGAGCATGGATGCCTTGCCGCGCGTCAGGCTTTCAACGATCGCCCAGGAGATGACGGCAGCAGCGGTTGCAACGAAAGTGTTGACCGTTGCGAGCATGGCGCCACCGGAAGCTTCGAGGTTGGAGCCGGCGTTGAAGCCGAACCAGCCGAACCAGAGCATGGATGCACCGACCATGGTCAGCGTCATCGAATGCGGAGCCATCATGTCCTTGCCGTAGCCGGTACGCTTGCCGACCATGATCGCGCCGATCAGACCGGCAACGCCGGCGTTGATGTGAACGACCGTGCCGCCTGCGAAGTCGAGCGCGCCCATCTTGAAGAGCATGCCGTTGGCATCCCAGACCATGTGAGCGATCGGGAAGTAGACGAAGGTTGCCCAAAGTGCGCAGAAGAGAACGACTGCCGAGAACTTGATGCGTTCGGCGAAGGCGCCGACGATCAGGGCAGGCGTGATGGCTGCGAAGGTCATCTGGAACATCGCAAAGATGAACTCAGGAATGACAACGCCCTGCGAGAAGGTCGCAGCCGTCGAATCCTTGGTGACGCCGGCAAAGAACATCTTCGCCGTACCGCCCCAATACGGGCTGTCCGAGCCGCCGAAGGCGAAGGAATAGCCGTAGATGACCCAGATGAGCATCAGAACTGCAGCAACCATCGTGCACTGCATGAGAACCGAGAGCATGTTCTTGGCGCGAACGAGACCGCCGTAGAACAGGGCGAGACCCGGCAGGATCATGAAGAGAACCAGCAGCGTAGAAATGAACATGAAGGCGGTATCGCCCTTGTCAGCAACCGGTGCTGCAGCGGCAGCTGCCGGAGCGGCCGTCGTTGCCGCATCCTGTGCGAAAGCGGCGACTGGCGCGAGAAGCGCAGCCGACGCAGCGCCGAGCCGCGCAAAAGTGGAGGAAAACTTCGAAATTGACATTGGTATAAAGCTCCTTGCTCAGCGGTTCTTAGAGCGCTTCGGTATCGGTTTCGCCGGTGCGGATGCGGACGGCATGGTCGATCGAGTAGACAAAGATCTTGCCGTCGCCGATCTGGCCGGTCTTGGCCGACGACGCGATGGCTTCGACCGCCTTGTCGACGATCTCGGTGGCAACAGCGATCTCGATCTTGAGCTTCGGCAGGAAGCTGACCGCATATTCAGTGCCGCGATAGATTTCGGTATGTCCCTTTTGGCGCCCGTAGCCCTTAACTTCGGTCACGGTCAGGCCCTGGATGCCGATCGCGGTGAGGGCTTCGCGCACCTCATCGAGCTTGAACGGCTTGATAATGGCCATCACAATTTTCATCTGGTTTCCCATCCTTCGTTATCCTCGGCACGGAGCCGACTCTCCTTGCCGCTGACGTTCACGACCAGCGACCGGGGATACACATTCAAGGGGCGTGCCAGATTCGAGGCGCGTTATAAGTTATTGAAAAGTAAAGACGATATTAGAGGATGCCAATTATGAGGCATCTGACGAAGCAATTGCAGCTTAAAAAATGCGCAAAAACACAAATATGCACATTATTTATTCATCTGCCTTTTTCCGAATCAAACCCTCCTGGGCGACCGACGCAATCAGAACACCCGAACGCGTAAACAGACTACCGCGCGTCAGCCCGCGAGCACCCGAAGCAGACGGGCTATCCTGGGTATAGAGCAACCAATCGTCCAGTTTGTCGGGCCTGTGGAACCACATCGAATGGTCGAGGCTGGCGACCTGCAGGGTCTGATCGAAAATCGACGTGCCATGCGCATAGAGCGAGGTGTCGAGCAACGTCATATCCGAGAGGTAGGCAAGCACCGCCGCCTGATAAAGCCGGTCATCGGGAACCGCACCCGTGGCACGCACCCAGACATCCTGGCGCGGCTCCAGCTTCTCATTGGAGAAATAATGCTTCAGCGATACAGGCCGGATTTCGATCGGCCGTTCACGCTCCCAGTACTTGCGGATCGCCGCCGGTGCGTGCGCCAGATACTGGTCCTTGATCTGCTGCTCGCCGAGAAGCTTCTCCGGAGGCGGCACATCCGGCATCGCGGCTTGATGGTCGAAACCGGGTTCCTCGATCTGGAATGAGCAGGACAGCGCAAAGATAGCCTTGCCATGCTGGATGGCGACGACACGGCGGGTATTGAAGCTGGAGCCGTCGCGGATACGCTCGACCTGATAGATGATCGGCACCGAGGGATCGCCGGGACGCATGAAATAGGCATGCAGCGAATGCACGATCCGCCCCACCTCGATCGTCCGCTGCGCCGCCATCAGCGCCTGGCCGATCACCTGTCCGCCGAACACCCGCTGCCAGCCCACCTGCGGGCTGCGGCCGCGAAAAATGTCGATCTCGATCGGCTCAAGGTCGAGCGTCGCAAGAAGGGTTTCCATGGCGGTCGGTTTTGCCGCAGCTGCGGTCATTTGCTTGCCCCCGGCAGTAGGAAGTAAGGGAGCGATGATCTATATAGATCACGATTGTATTCACAAGGCTGAGGAGTAAGCGATGCTTGATATGCTGGTTGTTGGCGGAGGCTATGTGGGCCTGTCCGCGGCGGTGGCGGTCAAGCAGGCCGCGCCGCATCTTGATGTCGCCGTCGTCGAGGCCGCACCCGAGCACGTCTGGCAAAAGGACATGCGCGCTTCGGCCATCATCGCCGCCGCGGCCAAGATGCTGGAAGTCTTCGGCATCTGGGAGAATATCCGCACCGAGGCGCAGCCGATCACCAAGATGATCGTCACCGATTCCAAGACATCGGATCCGGTACGCCCCGTTTTCCTAACCTTCGACGGCGAGATCGAGGAAGGCCGCCCCTTCGCCCACATGATCCCGAACGCCGTCATGGTACGCGAATTGCGCGGCGTCTGCGAGCGGCTCGGCATCGAGATCCGCCATGGGCTGAGCGCAACGGGGCTGAGCAGCGGTGAAAACCACGCGACCGTCGAACTCTCCGATGGCAGTGCCATAGAAGCACGTCTCGTGGTCGCGTGCGACGGCGTGCGCTCCAAGCTGCGCGATTTCGCAGGCATCAAGACGGTCAGCTGGGACTACGGCCAGTCCGGCATTGTCGCCACCGTCGAGCACGAGCGGCCGCATAATGGCTGCGCCGAGGAACATTTCCTGCCCTCCGGCCCCTTCGCCATCCTGCCGCTGACCAACAACCGCTCCTCGCTCGTCTGGACCGAACGCACCAGCGATGCGAACCGGCTGGTTGCCGGTGACGATCTGATTTTCGAAGAGGAACTGGAACGCCGCTTCGGCCACAAGCTCGGCGCCCTCAAGGTGATCGGCGCCAAGCGCGCCTTCCCGCTTGGCCTGACTTTGGCGCGCTCTTTCGTCTCCCCGCGCTTTGCGCTTGCCGGCGACGCTGCCCACGGCATTCACCCGATCTCGGGCCAGGGCCTCAATCTCGGTTTCAAGGACGTGGCGGCGCTGGCCGAAACCATCGTCGAGGCCGACCGTCTCGGCCTCGATATCGGCTCGATCAATATCCTGGAGCGCTACCAGACATGGCGCCGTTTCGACACGTTCCGCATGGGTGTTACGACCGACGTGCTGAACCGTCTGTTTTCGAACGACGTGACGCCGATCCGCATCGCCCGCGACGTCGGCCTCGGCATCGTCGATCGCCTGCCGGGCCTGAAGTCCTTCTTCATCGGCCAGGCCGCCGGAACGACGGCAAAGGATAATCCGCGGCTATTGGCGGGCGAGGCGATCTAGTCGTCCAGCCTGCGTGCCTCAGACACCAGCATGATCGGAATACCGTCACGGATCGGGTAGGCGAGCCGCCCCTTCTCGGAGACGAGTTCGTTGTGGTCGCGGTCATAGGTCAGCCGCCCCTTGGTGAGGGGGCAGACGAGGAGTTCCAGGAGCTTTGGATCAACGCGGCTGAGTTTTTCGTCCATCTCTCAGGACTTACTGCAAAACCGTATCGGAGTCACCGAAGACGCGCGCCAGCACGATTTCAGTAATGGCGATCAGCGTCTCAGCGCGTGTCTTGAGATCGGGCGCTTCCAGCAGAGCCTGCTTCTCCGCAGGGCCGAAGGGCGACATCATGGCGAGCGAATTGACGAGCGTCAGGTTGCTTGCCCGCTCGACGCTCTCCCAATCCGCTTCCAGCTTGTTGGCATCGAGATAGGCACGGAAGGCAGAGAGCAGGGCGGCGCGATCGACTGCATCCTCCTCGTCACGTGCCGAGAGATCGGAAATGAACGGAGCGATACGGAAGGTGCGGAACGGGTCGTGGCTCACCTTCTCGCCGATCAGCCTGAAACGGCAGATGCCGGTCAGCGATACGATATAGCGGCCATCGCCCGTTTCGGCGAAAGAGGTGATGCGGCCAAGGCAGCCGACAGGCGCCAGATTGCAATCCGGCATCTTTTCGTCGCTATCGCCAAGTGCCGGCTGCACCATGCCGATCAGCCGGTTTCCGGCCATGGCGGCATCGAACATCGCCAGATAGCGCGGCTCGAAAATGTTTAAGGGAAGCTGCCCGGTCGGCAGGAGGAGAGCGCCGGTCAGGGGGAAAACAGCGATCGTGTCCGGCAGATCACCGGGTTTCAAATATCTCGCATTCCCGACTTGCATGAAATTTCGTCCCGCATTCTTCAAGCAGGAAAAATCGGAGCCCCTGCCATTCAACTGAATGTGGTGCCCCCGCTCAAAAACGCAAGGGCACCCGCATCAAGTTACGAGAACAGCATCGCTGAAAGCTTGCGGCGTGCGGCAACGGTGGCCGGATCCTTGAAGCCCCAGACCTCAAAGAACTGCAGCAACTGGCGGCGAGCGCCGTCGTCGTCGAAGGTGCGGTCCTTGCGCATGATGGTCAGGAGATGTTCAGCAGCTTCGTCGCGGCGCCCCTCGACATTGCGGATCTTGGCAAGTTTCATCCGCGCTTCGTGGTCGTCAGGATTGCCCGAAAGCTGCTGTTCCAGCGCAAAGGGATCGCCGAGCTTGCGGGCTTCTTCGATCTGGTCGAGCTTCTTGAGAACGGCCTGGATGGCGGCATCCTTCGAAAGTTCTTCCGGCAGATCGGTGAGCGCTTCGCGGGCACGCTCGTGCTGATTGGCGGCGATCATGCATTCGGCCATGCCGGCGAGCGCCTTGGCATTTTCCGGATCGGCCTGCATGACGGCGCCATAGAGCTGCGCGGCGCCATTGACGTCGCTCGACGCCAGAAGCCCGGCGGCCTCTTCGAGAACGGCTTCAATCTCGGCTGCCTGATCGGCACCGGCGGGACCGGCGAGCCGGTCGATGAACTGGCGAACCTGGCTTTCCGGTACCGCGCCCATGAAGCCGTCAGCCGGACGGCCGCCGACGAAGGCGATGACGGCCGGGATCGACTGGATGCCGAGCTGGCCGGCGATCGACGGATGATCGTCGATGTTCATCTTCACGAGCTTGACGCGGCCCTGGGCCTCGTTGACGACCTTTTCGAGCACCGGCGTCAGCTGCTTGCAAGGACCGCACCAGGGCGCCCAGAAATCGACGAGAACCGGCTGGTTGCGCGAATCCTCGATGACATCCTTGGTGAAATTCGCCGTCGTCGTGTCCTTGATATAGCTACCGGCTGCTGCCGGAGCCGCCGCAGGCTGCTGTGCGCCGCCATAGGTCGCCGTTGCCGACATCGTGCCGTAGGACGTGCTGTAGGGGTTGTCGTTGCCGCTCATAGGTATCTCCCGCCACGCCGGTCGTGCCCGGCCTTTTTTCTAGCGTTAAAATCGTATGTCAGGCCGTGACTTTCAAGACAAGCGGCTTGTGGCCCGTCGCTTCCATGAAACGGACGAGATCGGCACTTGATATAGAGGTCGTCGCGTCGTTCGACAGCGGATGGCAGTTGATGATCTCGTCCTTCATCAGATCCGCATCGAGAACGAAGGTCACGTTGTGGCCGGTATCGTTGATCGCGCCGAAGGCCGTGACCGAGCCGGGAATGACGCCGAGATATTCCATCAGCTTCTCGGGCTTGCCGAAGGAAACCTTGCTCGCCGCACCGATCAGCGTGTGCACTGTCTTGAGATCAACAGAAGCATGCTCCTCTACAGTCAGCAGGAAAAACTGGTCCTTCTTGTCCTTCACGAAAAGGTTCTTCGTGTGCCCGCCCGGAATTTCATCACGCAGCGACACCGATTCGGCGACCGTGAAGACGGGTGCGTGATCCTTGGTGGAATGTTTGATGCCGAGGCTGTCCAGAAAGGCGAAAAGTTCGTCGCGGGTCTTCGGTTTGGTATCGGTCATCGCGGCATCCATCTGATGAAAATTGCGGGCAGGCGCTTTGATTAAGTCCGGGTAGCGGCTTTGGCAATGCGCATGATCGACGCTTTCGCGCAGATTTGCGGCGTTTTCGGAAATCATTTCAACAGCTTGGAATTTTTCTTCGACTTTCCGTCATTTCCCTGTTGCATTTGAAAATCGTTTGGGCGATATAGCGCCCGTCGCCGCAAGGTGGCGCCCACGGTCCTCACAACTACCACAGGCCGACGGGATTATGAGCGGGTGTAGCTCAGTGGTAGAGCACAACCTTGCCAAGGTTGGGGTCGAGGGTTCGAACCCCTTCGCCCGCTCCAGTTTCTCCTTTGACATCTAGAATACAGACAGCACGCTCCGGCGTGTGCTTTGTCGTTTCCGCCTTTCCGGCCGCAGCATCCATCGAATTTGCGCGCTTTTCAAAAAGGTTTGATTTGCACGCAACGCATCGCCATGTTGAAGCAGGGGCGAAAACGAATGGTTTGAGTATGCTGCAACGACTCGACGACACGGATGCTGCGCTGATCGACAGGCTGCAACAATCCGCCTTCAACTACTTCCTGAAACATACCAATCCCGATAACGGGCTTGTTGCCGACACCTCGATCGAGGGCGTGCCCTGCAGCATCGCCGCCGTCGGCTTTGCGCTGTCATCCTATACCGTCGGCGTAGAGCGTGGCTGGATGACGCGGGCGGGCGCCATCGAACGCACGCTGACGACGCTTCGCTTCTTTGTCGGAAGCCACCAGGGCCGGGAGCGCCACGCGAGCGGTTATCGCGGCTTCTATTATCACTTCCTGCACATGGATACCGGCCACCGCGCCTGGAACAGCGAGCTCTCGACCATCGATACGACGCTGCTTGTCGCCGGCATGCTGACGTCTTCGGCCTATTTCGATCGCGCCGATGGCGACGAGCAGGAGATCCGCGACCTCGTAAAGGTCATTTACGAGCGCATCGACTGGCACTGGGCGCTCAACAAGGGCGAGACCATCTGCATGGGCTGGAAGCCCGCCAGCGGCTTCCTGCACTGGCGCTGGCAGGGTTACGACGAGGCGGTGCTGCTCTATACGCTAGCGCTCGCCTCGCCGACGCACCCCATCCCGCAGTCGAGCTACGACGCCTTTACCTCGAGCTATTCATGGATGCTCTTTGGGGAACAGGCCTATCTCTATGCCGGCCCGCTCTTCATCCATTTCTTCTCGCATGCCTGGATCGATTTCCGCGGCATCCAGGACCGGCCGATGGCAGCCCGCGATTGGGACTATTTCCGCAATACGCAGGTCTCGATCGCCGTCCAGCGCGATTATGCCTTGCGCAATCCCGGTCATTTCGTCGGCTATAACAAGGATGTCTGGGGCCTCTCCGCCTCCGACGGCCCGCCGCCGAGCCGCCATATGCGCGGCGGACGCCATCCGAAGGTGCTGGGCTATGCAGCCCGCGGCGCCCCGCTCGGCCCCGATGATGGAACGATCGCGCCCTGGGCTGCCCTGGCATCGCTCCCCTTTGACCGGCAGGCAGCGCTCGACGGCACGAAGGCGTTGCTCGAAACCTATCCTGACCTCACCTACGAGGGACGCTTCCCCGGCGGCTTCAATCCGACGGTGAAGACCAGACGTCCCGAAGGCTGGGTGGACGACCGCTGCGTCGGCATCGATCAGGGCCTTCTGGTGATGACGATCGAGAACGACCGTTCGGATTTCATCTGGAGCCTGATGCGGCAATCGCCGGTCATTCGCCTTGGCCTCGAGCGCGCCGGTTTCACCGGCGGCTGGCTGGAGCAGGGCGAAGAAGCCGATCGCAGGACGGCCTAGCGCGCCGAGAAAACATGTGCGCGGCCGGCGATGTCCAGACGGACACGGTCGCCGGTTTCCGGCAGTGCGACGCTCGACGTCTTGATCAGGATCGGCGGCAGCTGCACACCCTCAAGCGAAACGGCGACGGTGCAGGTCGCCCCCCCGAATTCCACTTCGACCACCCGGCCGTGATAGGCAGGCTTGCTGTCATCAGGCACGACGCGGATCTGTTCCGGCCGCAGCATGATCTCGGCCTTGCCCTGATGATCGCCATCGACGGCGACCCGGCCAAGCGCACAATCCGCAAAACCGTTGCGGATGACCGCAGGCAGCATCACGGCATCGCCGAGGAACAGCGCCGTCTCGCGGTCCTTGGGCTGCAGATAGAGCTTCTGCGGTGAACCTGATTGCACCAGCTTCCCATCCCGCAACACCGCCACCTGATCGGCGAAGGACAATGCCTCGCCCTGATCGTGGGTCACGAGGATCGTGGTGATCCCGGCTGCCTGCAGAACGCGCGACACGGCCTTGCGCATGTTCTCACGAAGACCTGTGTCAAGCGCCGAGAACGGCTCGTCGAGCAGCATCAGGCGCGGCTTGCGGCCAAGCGCCCGGGCAAGCGCCACGCGCTGCTGCTGGCCGCCCGAGAGCTGATGCGGACGGCGCGTCAGCATATTGCGATCGAGCTCGACCATATCGAGAAGCTCGACGATCCGTTTCTCGCGGTCCATTGCCCCGCGCTCGAAGCCGAAGCCGATATTCTCGGCGACACTCAGATGCGGAAACAGTGCTCCGTCCTGCGAAACGATGCCGATGCCGCGCTTGTGGGCGGGAACGATTGCCGGGCCGTCGGCGAGCATCTCGCCATTCAGCACGACCCTGCCCTGATCCGGTCGCTCGAAACCGGCAATCAGCCGCAGCAGCGTCGTCTTGCCGGAGCCCGACGGGCCTACGACCGCAGTGCGGCTGCCGGCAGGCACATCCAGCGATACGTTGTCCAGCGCGGTGACCGGACCATAGCGCTTGCTTGCGGATTGAATCGTGAGCAGCGTCATTGTCCGGCAGTCCGTTTCGATTGGGAATAAAGAAGCAGCGTCAACGGCAGCGACAGGATGATCATCATCACCGCGTAAGGCGCCGCCGACACGTAATCGATCTCGCTGGTCAGCGACCAGAATTTCGTCGACAGCGTCTCGACGCCATTCGGCGAAAGCATCAGCGTTGCCGTCAGCTCGTTGGTGATCCCGAGCGCCACAAGCGCCACGCTGGCGGCAAAACCGGGTGCTGCAAGCCGCATGGTGATCTGGCGCACGGCCTGCGACGGCGTGCGGCCAAGGCCCATGGCGGCACGTTCGAGCTCGACCGGCGCCTGCGCAATGCTGGCGCGCAGGCCGACCATGGCGCGCGGCAGGAACAGCAGAACATAGGCGACGGTCAGCGTCGCGAAGGTCTGGTAGAGCGGCAGCACCAGCCGCACGGTGATCGTCACCAGCGCCAGCGCCACGACGACGCCCGGCAGCGAGCCGACATAGTAATGGCAGGCCTCAAGGAAACGCTGGAAGCGGCCGGGGGCACGCACCGAGAGCCAGGCCATCGGTACCGCGGCAATCGTCGTCAGCACACCGCCTGCGACGGCAAGGATGATGGTCTGAATGAACGCATTGCCGACCGTATCCAGCCGCCAGATCTCAGCGCCGCCGAGATAGAGCCAGCGTCCGAGCGTCACGAGGGGAACGCCAAGCGTCAGAACCGCGACAGCGATCGGCAGCAGCACCGCCGGAATGGCGAACCATCCGAGCCTGCGCCGGTCTGCCGGGCGAGCCGAGCCGGAGCCGACGCGGGCATAGCGCTCGTTGCCACGAACGAGAATTTCCAGCCCAAGCAGGAACAGACAGCAGGCGACGAGCACGCCGCCGAGCATATTGGCGGCCGGGCTGTTATAGGCGGACTGAAACTGGTCGACGATCGCCGTCGCAAACGTGTCGAAGCGGATCATCACATAGAGCCCGTATTCCGACAGCAGATGCAGCGCGATCAGCAGCGAACCGCCGCAGATCGCCAGCCTGAGCTGTGGCAGGATCGTGCGGAAGAACACGCGCCAGGGACCGAGCCCGAGCGACGCGGCAGCATCCTCGATCGCTGGATCGAGACGGCGAAGTGCCGCGGCAACAGGCAGGTAGAGGAAGGGATAATAGGCCAGCACCGAGACGAAGACGCCGCTCTGCAGCCCCCGCATGCCGGGCACAAGGCTGATCCAGGCATAGCTGTGCACGAAGGCGGGAACGGCGAGCGGCGCGACCGCAAGCCACGACCAGAGCCGCGCAAAGGGAATGTCGGTCCGTTCCGTCAGCCACGCGAGCGTCACCGCAAGCACGATCGACAACGGGACCGTCAGCGCTTCCAGGAACACCGTGTTGATCATCAACTCGCCGACGCGCGGGCGGAAGACGAGCGCCTTCACGGTTTCCCAGCCGACATCGTAGGTGATCCAGGCGATGAAGCCGAGCGGCACGAGGCTGAAGAACGCGACGATGGTTGCGAAGACGACGACGGAAGCGTGCGGCATGCGCCCGCGCAGGGAACCGATTGTGCTGACCGGCGCTTCATTGCCGGCAAGGCCGGTCACGAGCGATCTGTTGTCTTGCAGCAAGGCCGACGCCTTTGTGACGCTGAAAAAGGAAGGCAACCGCCTCGTCAGGAAGCGGTTGCCATGATTGGTCATGCCGTAAGGTTTTCTTGAGCCAAAAGCAATAGTTTTGACTCCGTCCGCCTGCGGCAGATGGGCTTAGATCAGGCCTGCAGCGGTCATCATTTCGACGACCTTCTTGCTGTTCAGTTCCGAGGCTTCGACCTTCGGTGCGTTCAGATCCTTGAGCGGAACGAGCTTGTCGTTGGAATCGCCGCTGACGGCATATTCATAGGACGTGCCGTTCTTCAGGATCGCCTGACCGGCCTTGCCGGCGATGAACTTCAGGAATGCCTGCGCTTCCTTCATGTGCTGCGTCGACTTCAGAACGCCGCCGCCGGAGATCGAGACGAATGCGCCCGGATCCTGGTTCTTGAAATAGTGCAGGCCGACATTGGCGCTGTTTTCCGCCGTCTTCGCCTGATCGCCGAACCAGTAGTAGTGGTAGATGATCGCGCCTTCGACTTCACCGGCATTGACCGCCTTCATCGCAACGCTGTTGCCCTTGTAAGGCGTCGCATTGTCCTTGAGGCCCTTGAGCCATGCGGCAGTCGCTTCCTCGCCCTTCAACTGCAGCAGCGCGCTGACGATGGCCTGGAAGTCGGCACCGGCAGGAGCCGCACCCCAACGGCCCTTCCAGGCCGGATCAGCGAGATCGAGCATCGACTTCGGCAGCTTGTCTTCGGTCAGCTTGCGCTTGTCATAGGCAAAGACAGTCGAGCGGGCGGCAATGCCGGTCCACATGCCATCGGACGGGCGGTATTCGGCCGGAACCTGATCGAGCGTTTCCTTATCGACGGGTGCGAAGAGGCCTGCGCCGTCGACCAGCGTCATGGCCGGGGAGTTTTCCGTCAGGAATACGTCTGCCGGGGAGGCGTCGCCTTCCTGGATGATCTGGTTGGCGAACTGCATGTCGCTGCCCTGACGAATGGTGACCTTGATGCCGGTCTCCTTGGTGAAGGCATCGATCCATTCGCGGCCGAGGCTTTCGTGCTGGGCGTTATAGACGACGATGCCTTCGTCCTGCGCGCTGGCGCCTGATGCGAGCGATGTTGCAGCGAGAAGAGACGCAGCCAGCGCGAGCGCGGAACGGCGCGTAATGGAATTCTTCATGATGCCCTCCATGGCAATATCTCCCCTGGGGGTGGGGTGATGCGCGCCCCCTATATTTTTCCTGACTTCAATTTTCAAGTTTGCTTCACCGTGGGATGATCACAAATACTTGAAATTATTTATCAAGTTTAGAACGATTCTATACCGCGAGGATCGCATCGACGACATCATCCTCGACATCAATGCCGTTTTCGATCGCGGCGCGCCGCGCCGTCAGCCCGCGCCTGCCGGGTAACCGCACCCCCGGATCCGAGGAAATTTCATTGGCAAGCTCGGTCAGCCGGGCCGCCGCAAACGCACCACCACCCGCTTCCGGATTGATGACGATGATCATCTGACCGAGGCCGGGAGCAGCACCTTTGTCGTCGAACAGCGAAGTCGATTCATAGGAGAAGTTAGCGCCCGTCAGCGGCGCAGCCAGGATCTCGACCATCATCGCAAGGGCAGCGCCCTTGGCCTCGCCCGAGGGCACCATCGTGCCGTCGAGCGCCGCAACCGCATCCGTCGTCGGCTGGCCATCGCGGTCGAAGGCCCAGTCGGCGGGGATCGGCACGCCCTTCTGCCGCGCCGCCATGATCTTGCCGCGCGCCACGCGTGATAGCGCGAGGTCTATGACAACAGGATCCTGGCCCGTTACGGGCGCGGCAAAGGCAATCGGGTTGGTGCCGAACAGCGGCTTGCGCCCGCCCCAGGCCGCCATCGCCGCCGTGGCATTAGCAACCATGATCGCAACGAGGCCAGCCTCAGCAAAACGCTCGACCGTCAGCGCCAGAACGCCGGCATGGTGCGAGCGGCGGATCGCCGCCATGGCGATACCCTGCGACCGGGCCATTTCGGTCAGGGCAGGAACGGCGAGATCGAGCGCCGGATAGGCATATCCATGGCAGGCATCGATCTGGATCACGGAAGGATAGGGCTGATAGAGGATCGGCTTGGCGACGCCATCGACCTTCCCGGATTTCGCCTGAGAGGCATAGGCCACGGCGCGGCGAAGCCCGTGCCCGCTCTGCCCGGCAGCTTCCGCCGCCACAAGCGCCCGCGCCACGGACTGCGCATTCCCCTCCTCGACGCCGTTGCGTTTCAACGCATCGAGAACGAGCGTTTCGGCAGCGGCGAGCGTCAGATGCATAGGAAAGACCTTGGAATAAACAAAAGGGGCGACGACGGTGTTACGTCATCGCCCCCGATGCTGCAATGCAAGCGTCCTTATTCGACGTCGAACTTGACGCCCTGTGCGAGCGGCAGGGTCTTGCCGTAGTTGATGGTGTTGGTCGCGCGGCGCATATAGGCCCTCCACGCATCCGAACCGGATTCACGGCCGCCGCCGGTTTCCTTCTCGCCACCGAAAGCACCGCCGATTTCGGCACCGGACGGGCCGAGATTGACGTTGGCGATGCCGCAATCCGAACCACGGGCGGAGACGAAGGTTTCCGCTTCACGCATGTCGTTGGTGAAGATCGACGAGGAGAGGCCCTGCGGCACGGCATTGTGCAGCTCGAGCACATCGTCGAAATCGCTGTACTTCATGACGTAGAGGATCGGCGCGAAGGTCTCGTCAACGACAGGACCCGTCTGCGACGGCATCTCGACCAGAGCCGGGCGAACGTAGAAGGCTTCGCCGGCACCGTTTTCGACGCGCTCGCCACCGGTGACCTTGCCGCCCTCCGACTTGGCTGCAGAAAGTGCCGACTGCATCTTGTCGAAGGCCGCCTTGTCGATCAGCGGACCGACCAGCGTGCCGCTTTCCAGCGGATTGCCGATGGTGACCGAGCCATAGGCCTTCTGCAGGCGCGGAACGAGCTGGTCGTAGACGCTGTCATGCACGAAGAGGCGGCGCAGCGTCGTGCAGCGCTGACCGGCCGTGCCCATGGCGGAAAAGGCGACGCCGCGCAGCGTCAGGTCGAGATCGGCCGTCGGGCAGATGATCGCGGCATTGTTGCCGCCGAGTTCGAGGATGGCGCGGGCGAAACGCTGTGAAAGGCGCGGACCGACGGCGCGGCCCATCGCCGTCGAACCGGTCGCCGAAACCAGCGGCACCTTGGGATGGTCGACGAGGGCTTCGCCGACATCGCGGCCGCCGATCAGCAGCGTCGAGAGATTTGCCGGCGCCTTGCCGCCTTCGGCGACGAAGCGCTTCAGCGCCCGCTCGAACAGTGCCTGCGTCGCAAGCGCCGTCAGCGGCGTCTTTTCGGACGGCTTCCAGACGGTGGCATTGCCGCAGACGAGAGCTAGCGCCGCATTCCACGACCAAACGGCGACCGGGAAGTTGAAGGCCGAGATGATGCCGACGACGCCGAGCGGGTGCCAGCTTTCCATCATGCGGTGCTCGGAGCGCTCGGTGGCGATCGTCAGGCCGTAAAGCTGGCGGGAAAGACCGACGGCGAAATCGCAGATGTCGATCATTTCCTGAACTTCGCCGAGACCTTCGGACGTGATCTTGCCGACTTCGATCGAGACGAGACGGCCAAGCGCGCCCTTGGCGGCGCGCAGTTCTTCGCCGAGCAGCCGGACGAGCTCGCCGCGCTTCGGCGCCGGAACGGCACGCCATTCGGCAAAGGCCTTGTGTGCTGCATCGATCGCCTTCTTGGCGTCGGCAACGGTATCTTCCTTCAGTGCACCAATTTCCTTGCCGGTGACGGGCGAGGTGACGCGC
This sequence comes from Rhizobium sp. Rhizsp82, assembly GCF_047325115.1. Classification (NCBI taxonomy): domain Bacteria; kingdom Pseudomonadati; phylum Pseudomonadota; class Alphaproteobacteria; order Hyphomicrobiales; family Rhizobiaceae; genus Rhizobium; species Rhizobium sp. Rhizsp82. Next base: position 665,499 of record NZ_CP168570.1, read on the forward strand.
AGCGTGCCGCCGGTATAGCGGGCGGCGTCGACGCCGAGTTCGGAAAGCAGCTTCTTCGTTTCGGCTGCGAGATCGAGGCTAGCGATGGTCATGTGTTTCCAACCTTCTTGTTCTTAAAAACGTGCATCGGCGAAGTGGGCAAGCTGGGCGCCGGCTTCGTACCACATTTCCTTGATTGCCCGGAACCCCGGCTCGCGCGGGTCGGTCAGCGGCAGCGGCAGATCGGCTTCGCTCATCCGGCCGAGAATATGCTGCGCCAGCGTACGCCCGAAGACCGTGCCCGGCGCAATGCCGCGGCCATTATAGCCGGAAAAACCGACGACGTTTTCGGCAAACTTGTGGAAGCGCGGCAGGGCATTGTCGGTCATGCCGATCTTGCCGTACCACTCGCATTCGAACTCGACCTCGCCGATCTGCGGGAAGAGTTTCCGCAGCGAGCGCTTCGCCCAGTTCTTATGGACCGAAATACCGGTATTGCGTAGCGCACCAACGCTGCCGAAGACGAGGCGGCCGGCCTGGTCCATGCGGAAGGACGACAGGATCTCCATGGTATCCCAGACGCCTTCGCGGCCGGGCAGGATTGACTTGCGCAGATTGTCGCTGAGCGGCGTGGTGGCGAGATTGAAATAGGGAAGATGGACCTGCTCGGTTCGCACCTGCTCCCAGGGGCCGGTGCTGTAGGCATCGGTGGCGACGATGATCCAGTCGGCGGTAACCGAACCCCTTGCCGTCTTCACCACCCATTTGGCGCCCTTGCGCTCGGTGGCGGTCACCGGACTTGCCGTGTGCAGCGAGACGCCGGCCTTGACGGCAGCATGTGCCAGCCCGCGCGCATAAGCGAGCGGCTGCAGCGTGCCGGCGCGCATGTCGAGCAGCGCGCCCGCATAGGCGTCGCTGCCGATCCGGCGGGCGGTTTCCGCCGCGTCGAGCAAGGTCACCGGCGCACCGCGCCTGCCCCATTGCTCCGCCCGGTCCTCGATCTCCTTGAGGCCCTCGGCACCGACGGCGCAATGCAGCGTGCCGTTCTTTTCGAGCTCGCAGGCGATCGCATGCTTGTCGATCAGCTCCATGACCAGACGCGGCGCATTGCCGAGCATATCGAGCAGCCGCTCGCCGTAGACCTCGCCGAGAACGCCGGGAAGATCGTCGGGCATCACCCACATGCCGGCATTGATCAGGCCGACATTGCGGCCGGCGCCGCCGAAGCCGATCTCCTTGGCTTCGAGCAGAACGACCTTCGTCCCGGCTTCCGCCAGATGCAGGCCGGAGGAGATGCCGGTATAGCCGCCGCCGACGATCACCACATCAGCCTCGACTGCGCCCTGAAGCGGCGCGGTTACAGGCGGTTGCGGAGCGGTCTTTTCCCAGAGCCCGTGCGAGCGCGGATCATTCAACATCGGTCGTTCCATCCCAAGGCAAAATCGCCGTTAATCTACCGCTACCGGACGGCCTGCGAAAGCGTCTGACGGCAGGGCTTTTGCAGCGCCAGTTCATTCCAAAATTGCGGCAAACCATTCTTTACAAAGCGCTTATTGGAGTGAATATCGACGTTTCGGAAACAGGTCATTCTGAAATGGAATGAGATATGCTCGCATCACGCCGTTTTCTGCCATCGATCTCCCTGCTTGCCGCCTTCGAAGCGGTGGCACGCACCGGCAGTGTCACCGCTGCAGCTCGCGAGCTGGACCTCACCCAGAGCGCCGTCAGCCGGCAGATCAAGGCGCTCGAAGAACAGCTCGGCGTCGAGCTGTTCCTGCGCGAACGCCAGACCGTCAGGCTGACCTTGGCGGGAGACAGCTACGCGCGAGAAATCCGGGAAGCACTACGCCGCATTTCCAGCGCCTCTTTGAACCTGCGGGCCAACCCGCATGGCGGCACGCTCAATCTGGCGATCCTGCCGACCTTCGGCACACGCTGGCTGGCGCCGCGACTGGGGGGCTTCCTGCGCAACAACCCGGGCGTCACGATCAATCTCGTTACCCGGCTCTCCTCCTTCGATTTCCGCCTCGATGCCATTGATGCCGCGATCCATTTCGGCCACCCGCACTGGCCGGGTGCCGAGCTGACCTTTCTGATGTCGGAGAAGACGGTTCCGGCCTGCAGCCCGCAGTTTCTGAGGGAGCATGCGATCAGCAAGCCCGAACACCTGCTGGACCTGCCGCTGCTGCATCTGACGACACGGCCGGACGCCTGGGAGGTCTGGTTTGCCGAAAACGGCGTCGCCTTCCAGAGCCTTCACGGCATGCTGTTCGACCAGTTCGCCACCGCAGCACAGGCCGCGGTCGCCGGCCTCGGCGTCGCCTTGCTGCCGACCTTCCTGATCCAGGACGAACTGAAGCGCGGAGATCTCGTCGCCGCGATCGACCGGGAGATCGAAAGCCGCGACTGCTACTATCTCGCCTACCCCTCCGAACGCGCCGATTACGCGCCACTTGCCGCCTTTCGCGAGTGGATAGAGGCAGAAGCCAAGTCTTGAGCTTGCATCCGGGGAGAGCTTTCGCGCATTATGCGCGCCAACAGCATCCGATCCGCAGGAAAGTACCATGAAGCCCATTTTCGTCCAGCTCCAGTGCGCTCCAGGCAAGACCTACGAAGTCGCCGACGCCATCTACCAGACGGAACGTGTTTCTGAGCTCTATTCGACCAGCGGCGATTACGATCTGCTGCTGAAGGTCTATATCGAAGAAGGCCAGGATATCGGCAAGTTCATCAACGACAACATCGCCAATATCCCGGGCATCGTCCGTTCGCTGACGACACTGACTTTCAAGGCTTTCTGAGCCATCTGGCGATTAACCGTCTTCGCAAGATTTCCAGCCGCGCGCCGCACCGTAAACCCGGCCTTAAGGCGATCGGGTATTTCGTCCGGCTATGTGGCCGCGCGGGGTCAGGAGTATCGTTTTGGAGCAACGGCGGGCATGACCACGAAAGTACAGAGGGCAGACGCTCCGCTGATCGTCCATGTCGTGCGCCAGTTCCTGCCGAACCGCGGCGGCCTCGAAGACGTCGTCGCCAATCTGGCGCGTGAAACCGCAAGACGCGGCTTCCGCGTCCGCGTCGTAACGCTCGATACGCTCTTCACCGCCCGCGACCGCAAGCTGCCACCGCGCGAAACCATCGACGGTATCGAGGTCGTCCGCATTCCCTGGTCCGGCAGCACGCGCTACCCGATCGCCCCACAGGTCTTCAGCCATCTCGGCGATGCCGATCTCGTGCATGTCCACGCCATCGACTTCTTCTTCGATGCGCTGGCGATCGGCCGGATACTCCATCGTAAGCCGATGGTGGTGACCACCCATGGCGGCTTCTTCCATACGCAGAAACATGCCGCACTGAAGAAGGTCTGGTTCCAGACGCTGACGCGTCTGTCGGCGATGAATTATCGCCGCGTCATTGGCTGCAGCACCTCGGATATCGCCCAGTTCTCGCAGATCGCCCCGAATACGGTGCTGATCGAGAACGGCGTCGATATCGGAAAGTTCGCCGACAGCGCATCGCGCACCCCGCTTCGCCGGATCGTCACCATCGGCCGCTTCTCGGTAAACAAGCGTCTGGATCATCTCCTCGACGCGATGAAGGTGCTGACGGGCCGCGACGCGTCCTGGCATCTCGATATCGTCGGCTCGGAATCCGATCTCAAGGCCAGCGATCTTCGCGCCGAAATCGCCGCGCGCAATCTCGGCCAATCGGTCGGCCTGCATGTCGGCATCGATAACGAGGCCATCCGCGCACTGATCTCGGGTGCCTCGCTCTTCGCCTCCGCCTCCGAATACGAGGGCTTCGGCCTCGTCGCCCTGGAAGCTATGAGCGCCGGGCTCTATCCCGTTCTAAACGGCAATGCCGCCTACCGCGCCCTCGCAGAGCGTCAGGCACCGGTGACGATCACCGATTTCAGCGACGCCGGGACAGCGGCCGATGCGATCGGCGCGGCATTCGATGCGATCTCTGCAAATCCATCTGCCATGCGTGAAGCGCTGATAGCGGCAGCCCGCCCCTATTCCTGGGATCATGTCGCCGGGCTCTATATCGAGCTCTACCGGTCGCTCGGCATCCCGGCTTTCAAAGCTAGCGCTTAAGCTTTCGCCAGCTTGGCGATCTCTTCCAGAACGATCCGGCGCGATTCCAGCGGCGTCAGGTTATGGTCGGCGTCCTGAAGCATGACGAGGCGCACATTCGGATAGCGCTGCAGCTTGCGGCCACCCGGGCCGAAGTGGAAATACATATGATCGAGGCCGACATCGGCTTCGCTGTAGATCAGCGTCAGCGGCACATTTCGCTTGCCGAAGGAGGCGAAGGCATGCTTCACCTCGCGGGCGACATGACCCTTGTGCGGCAGAAGCTCGATCAGCGGCGCGAAGCGGTATGACACGCGGCGGCCGACGGCGATGAAGAAATTCTGGAACGCGGCCTTCACGTCAACCTGGCCGCGGAACAGCCGCTTCAGCGTTTCGATATTCATCAGGCGCTGGCTGTAGTCGTCGACGCTGCGCGGCACCGAAACGACGTGCTCCTTGGCAACCTGGACCGCCGGGTCCCAGTAATAGACGAAGGGATTGATCGAGACGACCGCCTTCAGGCGCTCGTCGGCAATCCCGGCGCGGAAGGCGACATAGCCGCCGCTGCAGCGCCCGGCGACCATGACCGGCCCCGGCACATACGCCTCCAGAAGATCGAGCGCCGAGACGGCGTCTTCGATCTGGGTGGTCGAATAGAGGATCTGATCGGGCGCATCCGGGCGCGGAACGCTGTCGCCGACATTGGCTGAATCGAAGCGCAGCGACGTGACACCCTGGCGGGCGAGATCACGCGCCATATCGACGATCGTCCGGCCCCAGCCGGCATGACGGTCATAGGCGGTGGTCAGGAACATCACCGAATTGCCCTGGGACTCACCGATCGGGCGGCTGAGAACGCCGACGAGATGATGATGATCGCCGAAGCGAACCGGTATCTCCTCGAAACCGTCACCGCGCAGGATCTGGTTTTCGGCTGGAACGACCGAGTTGGCGGCAGTGGCATCGGGAACGGTATTCGCTTCGATCCAGCGGGCAAGCTCCGCGACGACGGCCATTGGCGTCTTGGCAAACAGCGGATTGGTCGCCAGTTCTTCGTAGCCTTCGAACACCTTCTCATCGACGCTGGCGCCAAGCGCTCGCAAGGCTTCGGCAAAGGCGGAATCGCCGGCGCGCGACGGATGCTCGAAGAGAACATACTTGGCCGCGGCAATGCTTTCCGGAGTGGTCAGATTGAGCTTGCGGATTTCGGCGGCGATCGCTTCCGGCATGAACAGACCGGCGATCGTCACCTGGTCGGCAGGCGCATGTTCCTTGCTGAGGCCGAGATCGGCGTGAATGATCTTCGCCCACATGTTGAGTTCGCGGAGATACCCGCGGCCGCTCAATACGGGAGCCAGAAGCGCGACTCCGCTGACACCCGGTATCGTCGCGCCTATGCGCTGCACAAGTGCTGCGCCGATGCCCTGAGCCGCCAGAATGATCTGGTCGCAGCCGCTGAGCGACTTCAGCTCCTCTGCCGCTGCACGGATCGATTTCTCCCAGCTTGCCAGCGTCGCCGGCTCGCTGTCGAAATCGAGCGCATCGCCGGTGCCGAGATAGTCGAAACGCAGGCTGGGAACGCCGATATCCGAAAGATGCTCGGCGGCCACGCGATAAAACTTGCGGCTGCACATTTCCTCGAAGCCCCAGGGGCTGACGAAGAGCACAGCCGAGGAACGCTTGGTGACGGCAGGATTTTCAGGCATAAACAGCCCGATCGTTCCGTCGAAGGCAACCGGAAATGCGGCGCTGCGGCCGGCACCTTCCGCGGGCTCCTGAACCATTGCGGCAGAAGCTTCGCCGTCCTTTTCAGGTGGCAGCGGCGCGATGAACTGTGCGGCCTTCAGCGCGCGGCTACGCAATGCCGAGGGAACCTTGCCGAGGATGGAGCGGATGACCAGCGCATCCTGCCGCGGAATGACCTTGAGGAACTTCAGCGCCAGCAGATAGGCAATGCCACCGGCAATTATCGCGAGGACGAGCCCAACCGGATTATGGAAAACTTCAAGCACGGCAAGCGCTGCCAGCGCGCAGAGCACTGCGGCAGCCGTCACCTTCGCGAGGCTGACATAGAGAGTCGACAGCTGACTGCCAAATCCGGTCTGTTTGATCATGATCACGCACATCACGACAAAAACGCCGATGCGAACGAGTGCCGCACCTTCCGCCGCAAAACTAGGCACCAGGAGTAAACAACCGCCTACCATCACAAGGCCACCAATCACACTGGTCTTCAGGCGATCGCGCACCCGGTCCATCGACAGGAGGTAGAGGCTGAGGATCTGCATGAAGGTGTAGGCGGGCGCGGCGAGCGCCAGCAGCATGACGACGGGACCGCTCGGGCGGAAGGCCTCACCGAAGACGCTGACGACGAGCACGCCCGAGATGGCGGCAAGCCCGAAGCTCATCGGCAGGATGATATAGGCCATGCTGCGGGTGACGGCGGCGAAGACTTCGACGGGAAGCGTGGCATCCTTGCTGCTGTGGCGCTGCTCGGAATAATAGGGCAACAAGCTCCCGGTCATCTGGATCGGCAGCTGCAGGGCGATATTGGCGACCGACAGGCCGATCGCATAATAGCCGACCATCTCGACCGACCAGAACTGCTGCAGGAACAGCAGTTCGAGGCGGTTGATGAAGACGGAATCGATCAGGAACTGCGTCGAGATGATCACCGAGGACGAAGCCAGCGCACCGAAGGCGATGCCGCATTTGTCCCGCTTGGCGAAGAGGATCGGCATGGTCGCGACGAAGAACACCAGCTGGCCGAGCGCATAACCGATCAGCACCCCCTCGACGCCATGCAGGACGGCACCAATCGCAACGCCGCCGAGCTGCAGGATCGAGACCCCGACCGTCAGCTTGAAGAAGTCTCCGAGCCGCTTTTCGCCGATCAGGTAGAATTTGACGAAGGAGCCGATCGCCTGGATGAAGAACAGCGCGCCGGTAACGAGTGCCACTGACGGCGCGGTTTCGGCCCAATGCATCTCCTCCGACGACAGGAAGAAGATCGCGTAGAGCCCGAGCAGCACCACCGTCGAGAATACCATGAAGGTGACGAGGATCGACGCAAAGCCCATGCGCCTCCTGCTGTCATAACCCTGGGCGCTGAGCTGCGGCAGGGTTTTCAGCAGCGTGATGCTGGAGCCAAGTTCGGCAATCGAAGCGCCGGTGACGACGAGCCACAACGAGAAGGCAACGATGCCGTTCGCCTCGGGGCCGAGCAGGCGCGCGGTGATGATCGACGAGGCGAAGCCGGTGGCAAGCAGCAGCATGCCGGCCGCAGCGTTCATCACCGAGTTTGCTATGATCCCGTTCGACATCAGTCCCGTTCCGTTGCTTTCTCAGCCATTCCTAAAGTGAAACCGTTAAATAAGGCCCGAAGTTTTCGGTTAACGGGCAGCGCTCGCCAGTGTTTGCAGCGCTTTCTCGTAGGTATTGGCCTCGAGATAGGCGATCAGGAAACGTTTTGCCCGCGCCGCTTTCGCCTTGGCGGTTTCCGGATCGGCATAAATCTGTTCCAGATATCCGGCGGCGATTTCAGGCGATGGATCGGCCCAGACAGCGCCGGTCAGCGCCGCAAATTCCGGATGCGTATCGACAACCGGTATCAGCGACGGCGCGACGTTCCAGGTGTTGTCCGGATCGCAGAAATCCACTGTGCCCGACCAGCCCGTGCTCACGACAGGCGTATTGTGGATGATCGCCTCGGCAACGGTGAGACCGAAGCCTTCCGAACGGTGCAGCGAGATATAGGCATCCGAATCTCGGATCAGTCCGTTGATCTCGCTGCTTGCCAGCTTGTCGGTGACGATCCGAATCCGGCTATTGCCCTCGGCGGAGCGATAAAGCGCGGCCAATCCGGCATCCTTCGCCGGATCGCCACTGCCCTTCATCAGCAGGAATGCCTTCGGGCAGCGCGCTTGGAAGATCTTGAAGGCGTCGATTACCGCCTGCGGGTTCTTCCGGTTGATCGACGATCCCGCACTGAAGATGAAGCTGACGAGGAAAGCATCGTCGTCGATCCCGAACTTTGCGCGCATGCCGTCGGCAGCGGGCTTCTCTGTCACCGGATGCGGCACGACGATAACGGGCGCCGACGTCAACGGCGCGATCGCCTTGCGGGTGAATTCGGAGGGCACGAAGACGGCATTCACATAGCGCGCACCGTTACACCATTCGGCAGGAACGACTTCCAGTTCCCAGGCCCAATAGCCGATATTGTAGGCCCGCGCGAACTCGCCGAGACCGGTGCTGAGCACGGCGCGCGGCAGCATCGGCGGATTGAGGTGCCAGATGCGGGTGCCGGGCTTCGCCGAAGACTGCGCAACCGCCGTCCACTCGACCGACGAGCCCTCGCCAGCATGAGTGCTGACATCGCGCAGCGAAATCGTCCGTCCCGCCGAGACCAGGGCGTCGGCACAGAGCCGCGCCGACTCACCCACACCTGCCATCATCGAGAGATAGCCGGCGACTTCGACCGGGCGCGCCGGATCGAACGCAACACGCGATTTCGGGATCAGCCGCTGCAGAACATGGGAGCGAAAGGCACGGTAAAGCGATCGGATCGACATCTTGTCCTTAACCACCGGCACTGAAGGCAAACCGGCGCATGTTTCCGGCGCAGAGCACCTCGCCCTGCGGCTCGCCCGCATCTGCCGTCATCGGCGTCAAACGAATGCGCCGCTGAATGCCTGGCGCGAGATGGAACCAGTCGTCCGACGGACCGTAACCGGCAGCTTCGACATGCACCGACTGCGCAAAGCGATCGGTCGTCAGATCGACCGCCCAATGGCCGGCATCCTCGACGAGCCTGACGTCAACGGTGGCGTCATGGCAGGCCTTGGCGCGCCCGAGCGGGAAATGAAACGCTTCGCCCAGCAATTCGCCATTGACGGAGCGAAGCCGCGCGACCGTAACGTCATGCGACGGCGGCCCAAAGCGGAAGGCGTAGGTCGTGTCGAAGAAAGCACCGAAAAGCTCGGTCGCGGCGATCTTCTGTTTGCTGCGCGCAGCAAGCGCCAGGCTGTGGCTACCACTTGCCGCCTGCTGCCGGCCGTCACGGAAGCAGATGATCTCGAGCTCGGCCGCAAGATCGGCCGCCGTCTCGTTGATGACGTGAATATCGAGCCCGTTGGTGCCTTCGTCGGTCAGCAGCACCTGCAGCGGCTTGAAGGCACGGCGCATCGCATACCAGACCGGCTTGGGCTCACCGGTGGAATCGATCACGCCCCAGCCCGGGCCGGGGAGCAGGTCCTGCAGTGTCCAGACAAGCGCACCGTCGCAGCGCGAACCGGTGCGGCGCCATTCGGCAAAGGTCTCGGTCAGCACCTCTCCCGTGACGGCGCGGGAGAGCTCGAGATAGCGCTCCGGGTTCTCGCGGCGAAGGCTTGCCGGGTCAGTGTCGTAGAGAAGGCCGAGATAGAAATCACGGACATCCTCGAAATCCCAGGAAGCGCCGCGATCGCGGGGCACACGCGCCTTCCAGAGCGGGCTGTGGACGGCGGGAACATCGAGATGCCGCTGCAGCGTCGATTGCTGCGGAACATGTGCAAAAGCGAGGCTCTCGGCGGCAAAACGCACATCCGCCCGACGCGCGTCCTCAAGCGGGCGCATATAGGCGCCGACACCGTAATAGTGGGTCACCCCTGCATTCGGGGAAAACGGCATCGCGCCGCCATAGGGCGAATTCGGCACATAGGGCACGTCGGGCCGCAGGCGGGAAGCAATCGCCGGGATCACCTCGTCGGTCACGGGACCGCCCCAGAATTCGCGCGGCAGGCCGAGCATTGCCGCCTGCTGGTGGACCTCGCTGCCGCCGCAGAGCACGGCGAGCGACGGCGATGCCTGGACGCCATGCAGGAAGCCTTCCATCTCGGTATGGACATGACCGGCAAAAGCCTTGTCGTTTCGCGGATAGTCGAAATTGGCGAACATGAAGTCCTGCCAGACGAGCAGGCCGAGCTCGTCGCACAGCGCGAAAAACTCCGGCGTCTCGTAGGCCATCGTGCCGCCGATGCGGATCATGTTCATACCAGCTTCCGCCGCAAGCCGCAGGAAAGGCTCGTAGGCGCTGCGATCTCCAGGCAGCCGCACGATATCGGCCGTCGTCCAGACCGCCCCGCGGCAGAACACCCGCTCGCCGTTGATGACAAGACCAAAACCATCGCCATCGACACCCCGATCCAGCTCGATCCGCCGGAAACCGGTCTTGTCGAGCGGATATGCGATCCCGTCGGAGAGAAGCGTCAGATCGTAGAGATGCGGCGTGCCATGCGTATGCGGCCACCAGGGCGTCACGTCGGGGATCTTCAGGATCGCCGAATAATGGTTGTCGCCAACCTTCTCGAAGGACGCTTCATGCTCGCCGCAGCGCAGCTGCAGCACCGGCTCCTCGGCATCGCAATAGAGCGACACGCTGAGGCGCCCGGCACCATCCTCGTCGAGAACCGCGCGGATCGAGACATTGTCGATCGAGACCGGGCCGCCGCGCACCAGCGAAATCGCCCGCCAGGGGCCGACAGCATGAATTTCAGGGCACCAGCCGGGCATGTGGCCGAGAACGGTGGTGCGGATATTCTTGAGGCCGGCGGGCGTGATCATCTGCGGGCGCCAGCGGGCCCGCGGTCCGGGTTCGGCAAGCTTCGGCGCCAGGGCGCGGAAGCAGAGTGCGAGCTCATCGCCGCCAGCGAGCGTCACCGGGATTTCGTGCGCGGTGAACATGCTTTCCGAAAACAGCATCTCCTTGCCGTTGACGAAGACATGGCAGAGCGTCGCCAGCCCTTCGAGCCGAAGTATCCAGTCGCCCGGCTCTGCATCGAACAGGCGGCAGACATACCAAGCATCGCGGGTGTTCAGCGGCTGCGGATTTTCGCGGTCGAACAATCCGGCCTTTTCGAGTGCCGCTGCCACCGTACCCGGCACGGGTGCGGCGATGAACTGCGATGTCGGCGGAATATCATGCGGCGTCGCATAGGCATCCGGCTCGGTCAGGACGAGGTTCCATCCTTCCGAAAGCAGAACTTCCTCTGCCGCGACGCTTGCCAACCTCCCACGCATGCTCAAGTCTCCGGTGTCACAACCGCTCGGAAATCGAAGCCATCATGGAATCCCATGCATCGGCAGCCGGATCAAGCGCGGTCTGCAACGGCTCGAATTTCTTGCGGGTGACGGCGCGTGCCAGCTGGAACTGCACCGATTTTGCAGTCTCGGAAATTTGCCTCGCGCTAGCTTCGGCATCGGCGAAGCGGCCGGGTGCCAGCCAGGCAAGATGATCGGCCGCGAGCTCGAAATTGGCACCGAACTGGCGCAGGGTGTTGAACGCATATTTGTGGAAGAAGCCGAAGGGACGCTCGGCAACCGCCTCGACCTGCTGCGGGAAAACCGAAGCGAAGGCCCGTATCGGATTTGTGGAAGGGCGGCGCGCAAAATGCTTGCGGAATAGCTCGCCGGAAACCTTGCGGATATCGGCATCGCCGGGAAGCATCGCCGGAAATTTCGCAAATTCCGTATAGGGCAGGAACGGCGCATCGGCTTCCGTCAGATGCAGCTGGAACAGCCCGTCGAAATCCTCGCCTTCGAGCGAGAAGAAGCCGGCATTGTGGAAGTATTCGACGCGCTTTGCCGCCATGTCCAGGCGGTTGATCGCTACGGTCGTCTTGCCGTGTTCGGTGCGATAGGCGGTGCCCTGGGTATCGGGCATGAAATAGGAATCCATCTCGATCAGGCAGAGACGGCCCCGGCCGATCTGCATCTGGATATGGCTTTCCACCGCATCGAAAATCGCCAGCTCGCTGACGCGGATGCCGAACAGCGCTTCGAGATCTTCGAGCGGGACCTTGAAGAAGGTGAACTGATCGCCCTCGAAATCCTGCGTCATCGTAAAGCCGAGCATGGCTTCTGGCGGCAGGCGAAGCGCGTTCAGCACTTCGATCCAGAGATCGATATAGCAATTGGTTTCAGGCCACATGCGCTCACTGGAATGGAGCGCATGCCTGGCGTAGCCATCGGGACGGATGGCTGGAAAAACGGCGTTCATCCGAGATCTCAGCCCCAGAGCGCCTTGCGAACCGTTTCGGGCCATTCCTTCACGTCGAGACCGTGGTGATGGAAGAGCGCGAGCGCGATGCGTTCAAGACCGAAGCCGACGCAGGCCGTATGCGCGACGCTGCCGTCTTCTAGGTTCAGGCCCCACTTCAGACCAAACGAATCCTGATGATAGTTGAAGCTCATGCAGGCCGTTGGATTGGCGGTCGAGGTGATCGGGATCAGCAGCTCGAACTTAAGATTCTGGTCACGCTGGTTGTTGACCATCATCTTGCCGGCGCGGCCGAAGAACGGGTCGTTGGCAACGTCGATGACGACGTCGAGACCGACCTGCTTCATCATCTCCACGCCGCGATCCATCCAGCGCTGGCGGAATTCCGTCACGTGCTGCTCGTTGCCCATGCAGACATATTCGCGCATGCGGAACAGCTGCTGGCGTGCCGGATCCTTGGAAGGTTCATGGCGGAAGCAATAGGACTGCAGATCGTAGAGACCACCCTTCGCCGGCAGATTGCCGCGCTTGGCAACAGTCGGATAGAGCGGATAGCAGGCGGCCGGCGTCAGCACGATTTCGGTGGCTTCCTGGCCCTTGGTCCAGTCGTCGCCGACTTCCATGCATTGCAGCAGGTTCATGTGGTCGAGCTCGGCGCCGCAGAAGCTGTGCACGGTACCGGCCAGCTGCGGGAAGCTCTTCATGTAGCCGCTCTTTTCGAAGATCGCCCGGTTCATACCCGGCGGAAAGCGCATCGCCTCCGCGCCATCGGCGCCACCGAACTTGTCGATCAGCCGCTCGAAGGCGGTGATCACGTCTTCGAACTGGCCGCTGCGGCCATAAAGACCATCAACGCCGGTATCGATCAGCAGGCCGGATTCGAAAAGCCGGTCCAGAAACGAGGTCTGCATATCCATGTGAGTCACCCCAGTAGGCTAGTGTCCTGCTTGTGGACGAGAAGCATGCTCGACGTGTTGCCGAGGATGCGGTCATTCGAGATCATGAGCTGCGCGGAATGCGCGTCTCGCAGATGGCGGCCGACGCTGAAGGGCGTGCCGTTCTTGTAGCCCATGATGCCGCAGATCAGCATGACGTGGTTGACGATCTCCAGGATCGTTTCCGACGAGGCGATCTTCACGTTGTTCATGGCAACGGCAAAGCCCATCGACGACAGCTTGTCGGGATCGGCCTTGGCGTCCTCATAGGCCTTGAGGCCCGCAACGACATTGGACTTGACCATCTGCAAAAGGTTCGAGACTTCCGCGAGCCGGAGCGCGCCTGGGGGCGGGGCGCCGGGAGATTTGCGCGCAGCAGCACGCACGAAGGATTGAGCGCGCGAGACGGCATCGACGGCGATACCGTACCAGACGCCGCTCCAGAGGAGGTGCGAGGAGGCAAGCATCGACTGCGCGGCGATCTCGGCGAAGGGTTTCGGCAGGATCTGGACCGCCGGCGCCTCGCCCTTGAACAGGAAACCGTCCGAGCAGGTGCCGCGCATGCCGAGCGTGTTCCAGACGTGAGTCCGCTCGATCGTGTACTGATCCTTGGTGAAGGCCGTCAGAACCTGGTCGGAGGAGGCGGCTTCCGGATTGCTGCGCGAGGTAATCAGGATCGCATCGGCATGCGAGCCGTAAGAAATGACGGTCGCGTCTTTTTCGAGGCGGCAGATACCGCCGCTGACCTCGATGGCGCAGATACTGTTGCGCAGGTTGCCGCCGATGCCGCCTTCCGTCGTCGCCGAGGCGATCAGCAGCTGTTCGGCAGCAAGCCGCTGCATGAAGCCCGCATGCCATTCGCTTTCGGTGCCGTGTTCCACCAGGCTCGAAAGCTTGATGTGATGCATGGCGAAGACCATGGCGCTTGCGGCACAGGCCTGGCCAAGAATGGAGCAGAGTTCGGCGATTTCGGTCGTCGTCGCACCCTCGCCACCGAGATGACGGGGGACCTGGATGCCGAGCAGCCGCTCAGCCTTCATCGCATCGACAGCTTCGCGCGGGAAGCGGCCTTCCGCATCGACCGTATCGGCGTGCTTGGCAGCGATCTCGGCGACGCGTGCGGCCCGTGCCGCAAAACTCTCTTCGGCAATCTTGACCTGGAAGTTCATCAGGCGACCTTCCGGCTATCCTTGATCTGATCGACGGTCTTCTCGATCGCCGAAATGCTGGCGAAGGATTTGCGGTTGAGCAGATTGTCGGGGAACTCGATGTCGAAGGCTTCTTCGATGCCCAGCATCAGCTGCACGGAGGCGAAGGACGTAAGACCCGCCGCATAGAGATCGGCATCATCGGCGATCTGGTCGACCGCCACCGGAAGCTTGCCGAACTTGGTTATAAGGTCGCGGATTGTCGTGTTCATCCTAGCATCTCCAAGATTGTCATGATCCTGAGCAGGCAGTCATCGCCTAAATCATGAGCGTTCTTTTAGGCCGGAAAAAACAACATTCCGCTAATTGGTCTGGTTAAATATGAGCAAGGTTCATACTTAAAGTTTTATCGGATATTCGAAAGCGATCGATGTTTTATATTTGATTTCAGCAATTTGCGGCAACGATCTGCCGAAATACCCGAAATTGGCGTTCAAGCCTGCAGTGCAGAAATGAAACGCAAAACCGTCAACCCACCGGCGGATAGACGTGCTCGCCGCCACGATAATCGGAGACCGAAAAGCAGCCGTCCGCCGTCTTGCGCAACCCGCTCTCCGAGATCACCGTCTTGCCGTGGCCGCCGGGGATATCGAGAATATAGGCAGGCTGGCAGAGCCCGGAGATGCGCCCGCGCAAGGCGGCGACGATCTTTTGGCCCTCTTCGATCGAGAGCCGGAAATGGCTGGTGCCCGGCGCGAGATCGGGATGATGCAGGTAATAGGGCTTGATGCGGTTCTCGACGAACCGCTTCATCAGGTCGGCAAGCACGGCCGGATCGTCGTTGACACCCTTCAGCAGCACCGACTGGCTGATCATGACGATCCCGGCATCGACGAGGCGGGCGCAGGCAGCGCGGGCCTCGTCGGTGAATTCACGCGGATGGTTCGCATGCAGCGCGACATAGACGGTCTTGCCACTCGCCTTCAGCGCCGCAATCAGCGCCGCATCGATCTTGCGCGGCTCGACGACCGGAACGCGGGTATGGAAACGGACGATCTTGACGTGATCGATCGTCGCCAGTTCCCGCATGATCTCTTCGAGGCGCCGCGGCGACAGGATCAGCGGATCGCCACCCGTCAGAATGACTTCCCAGATTTCATCGTGCTGGCGGATATAATCGAAGGCGGCCTTCATCGCCTCCGGCTCCAGCGTGCCCAGCCCCTGAGGGCCGACCATCTCGCGGCGGAAGCAGAAGCGGCAATAGACCGGGCAGACATGCACGGCCTTCAGCAACACACGATCCGGATAGCGATGCACGATGCCCTCGACAGGGCTATGCGCGATATCGCCGATCGGGTCGGCGCGCTCTTCCGGCAGAATCCGCAGTTCGTCGCCGACAGGTACGAACTGGCGCGCGATCGGATCGGCCGGATCATCGCGATCGATCAACGCCGCGACTGAAGGCGTCAGCGCGATCGCATAGCGGGCCGCGACCTCTTCGAGGGCCAACCGGTCGCCCTCGGCGATCAGGCCGGCGTTCGACAGGTCATCGACGCTCTTGATCGGCCGGACGATATTCATCGGCCATACTCCGCGACAGGCGCCCAGAGCACCTGATCGATGCGCGTGGCCCCCGTCGCCAGCATCACCAGTCGGTCGAAGCCGAGCGCGATACCGCTCGCTTCCGGCATGATCTGCAACGCGTCGAGAAAATCCTCGTCCAGCGGATAGCGCTCACCATAGATGCGCGCTTTCTCGGCCATCTCGATCTCGAAACGGCGGCGCTGTTCTGCGGCGTTGGTCAGCTCGCCGAACCCATTGGCGAGCTCGACTCCGCAGGCATAGACCTCGAAGCGCTCAGCAACTCTGGGATCGCCAGCCGAGGGTCGCGCCAGGGCAGCTTCCGAAACCGGATATTCGTCGAGAATGGTGATGCGGCCGAAACCGAGATGCGGCTCGATCTTTTCGACCAGCGCCCGGCTGAAGAGATCGGCCCAGCCATCGTCTTCGGCAACGCGCAGGCCATTGCGTCGCAGTTCGGCCGCCAGATGCTCGCGATCCGTCGAACCATCGGCAGCGACGGAGGCGAGCAGATCGATGCCGGCGTAACGCTCGAAAGCCTCGGCAACGGAAATCCGCTCCGGCCCGGCAAAGGGATCGGCCTCGGCGCCGCGATAGGTGAGCTTGGATGCCTTGACGGTCTCGGCGGCGAGTGCGGCCATCCGCACGCAGTCCATCATCAGCGTCTCGTAGCTCTCGCCCGCCCGGTACCATTCCAGCATGGTGAATTCAGGGTGGTGCAGCGGCCCGCGCTCGCGGTTGCGATAGACATGCGCGAAACAGGCAATGCGCTGCTCGCCGGCCGAGAGCAGCTTCTTGCAGGCAAATTCCGGCGAGGTGTGCAGATAGAAAGGTGCGGGCTGCCCGTCGGTCGTCAGCGCTTCCGTCGCGAAGGCATGAAGATGCGCCTCGTTGCCGGGGGAGACCTGTAGAGCCGATGTATCGACTTCGATGAAGTCTTCCTTGGCAAAGTAAAGACGCAGAGCCGCCTGGATCGCATTGCGCCCGATCAGGAACGGGCGGCGATCCGCATGAACATCAGGCGTCCACCAGGGCGAGGCTTTGGCGCTCGTCAGGGTCATTCTCCGCTTCTTCACTGCAAGGACCAACGCGAGGGCTGGCTTTTCACCGGATTTTACGTTAGTTGCCGCCCCAAAGGAAAATCAATCGCGTCTCCGGGGCTATTGCGACAGTCCTCTACGACGCCGAAGCCTGAGTTACAAGGAAGTCTTATGGTCAAGGTCATCGCCTCCTCCGTCCGCAAGGGCAACGTTCTCGAAGTGGAAGGCAAGCTCTACGTCGTTCTCACTGCCAACAACTTCCACCCGGGCAAGGGCACGCCGGTCACGCAGGTTGACATGCGCCGCATCGTCGATGGCGTGAAGGTGTCCGAGCGTTGGCGCACGACCGAACAGGTCGAGCGCGCTTTCGTCGAAGACGTCAACTTCCAGTTCCTCTACGAAGACGGCGAAGGCTTCCACTTCATGAATCCGCAGACCTATGACCAGGTCGTCGTCGATGTCGAAACGATGGGTGACCAGAAGGCCTATCTGCAGGAAGGCATGACCTGCATCCTGTCGATTCACGAAGGCATCCCGCTGGCGCTCGAGCTGCCGCGTCACGTCACGCTGGAGATCACCGAGACCGAGCCGGTCGTCAAGGGCCAGACGGCTTCTTCTTCCTACAAGCCGGCAATGCTCTCGAACGGCGTTCGCACGATGGTTCCGCCGCATATCGATGCCGGCACCCGCGTCGTCATCGCGACGGAAGACAATTCCTACGTCGAGCGCGCCAAGAACTGATTGGCCCTCAGGGACCGAACAAAAAAGCCGGCGAAGACGCCGGCTTTTTTCGTTTCAGAGATGAGGATTGCGCGGCCGGTAGCGCTTGACCAGCCGCTGATTGACATCGGCGGCACCGGGCATGTTGGCGCTGAGATAGACAGGCGCATCGCCGGCTTTCGCGAGCTCCGAGGCCACCTCGGCGAAGATCGCATTCAGAACCGTCACACCGATCGCCGTCGACACCGGCCCGACCTTCAGCCCGCTGCCTTCGATCTCGATCACGGCATCGCCGGGTGGCAAGCCATTGTCGAGGACGATATCGGCAACGTCGGCCAGGCGGCGTCGGCCATTGGCGATGGCGCTCGAATACTCGACCGAGGTTATGGCGATCACCTTGGCGCCGATCTCATGGCCGTAATCCGCCGCCTCTATCGGTGCGGCATTCACGCCCGAGTTTGACGCGATGATGATCACGTCGCCGGATTGCATGCCGTAGCGCTCCAGAACCGGTCGCACCAGACCCTGCGTCCGCTCGTAGACCGAGCTGATGACAGCCCCCTCATGTAGCATTGCCGAACCGACGAGAACGGGCACGGTAAAGGCGAGACCACCCGCGCGGTAATGGACCTCTTCGGCCAGCATATGCGAATGGCCGGTGCCGAAGACATAAACGCGCCGGTCATGGCGTGCCGCCTCCAGAATAGCCGCCGCAGCCTGTTGCATCGGATCATCAAGAGCGGACTGCAGCTTGCCGAGACGGGCGATCAGGTTGGAGAAATAGGCGTCGGTAATCGCCGTCATCGCTATTTCCTCTCGCCGGAGATCCAGGCGGCCGTCACTTCGGTCTTGCCGTTCAGGTGGACCACATCGGCGCGGTATCCCGGCAGAAGCTGTCCGTAGCCTTCGAGACGCAGGAAGCGGGCCGGATAGAGTGTCGCCATCCTCAGCGCTTCCGCCAGCGTCAGGTCGAGATAGGTCGTGCAGTAGCGGATGCTGGACGCCATATCGACATCCGAGCCGGCCAGCGTGCCGTCGGCCAGAACCACCTTGGAGCAGAAGCTGCCGCTCTCGCGATGGACCGTGCGGCCATTCAGCGTGAAGCTGTCCTTGTCGGAACCGACAAGCGACATCGCATCGCTGACCAGAAAAAGCTTGCCCTCGCCGCGCTTGGCGCGAAGCGCCGTGCGCAGGGCCTTCGGATCGACATGGTGACCGTCGGCAATCACGCCGCACCAGGTCGCCGGATGATCGATCGCCGCGCCGACGAGGCCAGGTGCGCGATGACCCATCTGGCTCATGGCATTGAAGAGATGCGTGACGCCGCGGGCACCGGCATCGAAACGCTCTTCGGCCTGCTCGCTGGTGCAGTCGGAATGGCCGATGCTGACGGTGACGCCTGCTTCGGCGAGTTCCTGCACCTGCTTCACGGAAACCTGCTCCGCCGCCATGGTCACCAGCAGCGTACCGATCGCCTCGCGTGCCGCGATGAACGCCTTGACATCGCTGTCTTCGACCGGCCGCATCAGCGAGGCGAGATGCGCGCCCTTGCGCGCCGGCGCCAGATGCGGGCCTTCCAGATGCAGACCGGCGACACCGCGGTTGGTCTTCACGGCTTCCTTGGCCGCCTCGATCGCCGCCTTGGTCGCATCGGCGGTATCGGTGATCAGTGTCGGCAGCAGGGCGGTCGTACCGTAACGGCGGTGACCGTCGGCGATGATATACATCGAGCCGGCCGACGGCTCGTCATTCAGCATCCGGCCGCCGCCGCCATTCACCTGCGCGTCGATGAAACCGGCGGAGAGAACGCCGCCGTCGAGCACGACCCGCTCGCCTTCGGGCAGATCGTTGAGCGCAGCGATCGTCTCGATGCGCCCATCGGAAACGATGAGCGCCCGCTCGTCATGAAAGCGCTCGCCATCGAAGATGCGCGCGCCGGTGAAAATCTTCCGGGACATCAGACGGTCTCCGTGACCTTGAGCAGGTTTGCCGGCTTGTCAGGATCAAAACCCTTGCGGCGGGTAACAGACTCGATCAGGCGATAGTAGACGAGCAGCGAGACAAGCGGATCGAGCAGACCGTTGCCGGTCGTCGGCACACGCAGGTTGACGCCGGCAAGCGGCTGCGCCGAGAACGGAACTGTCGTCGCGCCGAGCTTCTGCAGGCGCTCCAGCGCCTGGACGTTATTGGCATAGGCGGCATCATCAGGCGCGAAGGCGACGATCGGGAAGCCCGGCTGCACGAGGCGCATAGGGCCGTGCATCAACTCGGCAAGCGAGAAAGCCTCGGCATGCAGGCCGGAGGTTTCCTTGGCCTTGAGCGCGGCTTCGAGCGCAATCGCGAAAGCCGGACCGCGGCCTGCCGTATAGAGCGAGCTCGCGTTGAAGAGCACGTCTTCGGCAGCGGCAGTATCGATGCCGGAAGTCGCAGACAGCGCCTCCGGAAGCTTCTGCAGGGCAGCCTGAAGATCGGTCTTGCCGCCGATTGCAGCGGTAACACCAGCCAGTGCGGCAACGGAAGCGATGAACGACTTGGTCGCGGCGACGCTCTTCTCGGGTCCGGCATTCAGGCCAAGCACGATATCGGCCTGATTGCCGAGCGGGCTGTCGGTGACGTTGACGACGGCGATCGTCGTTGCGCCACCCTTCTTGGCTGCTTCCTGCAGGGCGACGATGTCAGGGCTGGCGCCCGACTGCGAAACCGTGAAGTGAATGCCACCCTTCAGATGCAGCGGCGCGCCATAGACCGAAGCGATCGACGGACCGACCGATGCGACCGGTACGCCGCAGCTGATCTCGAAAAGATATTTGAAGAAGGTCGCGGCATGGTCGGAGGACCCGCGCGCTGCCGTCGTCACCACGCTCGGCCGGGCCGAGGAGAACAGCTTGGCGATCTCCGCGAATGCCGGCTTTTCCTTTTCGAGGAGTGTCGCCACCACGTCCGGCGATTGACCCGCCTCCTGCAACATCAGCGACTTGTTCTCACTCATAGCTCATCTCCAATTCTCAATTCTGCAACGAAATCATATGCATCGCCACGATAGTGCGAGCGGGTATATTCAACGACGCGCTGGTCTTCGAGGCGGGAAATCCGCTCGATCAGCAGCGCAGGCGCACCGGCCTTGACATTCAGCATCGCGGCCGAAGAAGGGTCGAGCGTCACCGCCGTCAGGCGCTGCAGCGCGCGCACCGGCTTGTGTCCGCTGGCAGCCAGCGCATCGTAAAGCGATCCCTCGCCACCGGCATGCTCGCCGACGAATTTCACCGGAACGACCGCGCGCTCGATCGCGAGCGGCAGGCCATCGGCCAGGCGCAGTCGGTCAAGCCGCAGCACCGGCTCATCCTGACTGAGACCTAGGAGAAAGGATTCTTCCGGCGAGGGCTGGTTGATCTGTCTCGACAGAATTTTTGCAGCAGGTGAGCGGCCGCGCGAGCGCATATCGGCCGAGAAGGAAGAGAGACACCAGAGCGGCTGCTCCATGCGTTCGACCCGCGCCGAGACAAATGTGCCGCTGCCATGTCGCGATTCCAGCGCGCCCGACGACATCAGGTCGCGATAGGCGGTCCTGACGGTGACACGGCCGAGCTTCAGCGCTTCGGCAAGATCACGTTCGCCCGGCAATGCCGCGCCGGGCTTCAGCAGTCCTTCCTGAATGAGACCGGTCAAGGCCAGTGCCAGCCGCTTATAAAGCGGGCCGGTGGACGCCTCGTCGCGCAGTCCGCGCGCGTTCAGCTCTGCTATCAGACTGGTTCTATCCATGGAAACTGATTAGAACCTATTTAGAACCACTCTTCAAGATGAATTTACGCCAAAAACACAAAACCCTCGTGACGGGGTCACGAGGGTTTCGAAAATGGCGATGGTGAAGCGGCTTAGCTCTTGCTGAAGATATAGTCCGTTTCCTGACGCAGCACCTCACCCGGCCGCAGCACGGCATTGGGGAAGCCCTCGTGATTGATCGCATCGGGCCAGACCTGCGTTTCCAGGCAGAAACCGGCAAACGGGCCATACTTGCGGCCATCGAGACCCGGCACCGCCACATTGAGCTTGAAGCCGGCATAGAACTGCACGCCGGGCTCGGTTGTGCGTACTTCCAGCGATACGCCGGAATTGACGCTGCGCGCCAGAACGACCGAGCGCTTGGCGACACGATCCTTCGACAGGCAGAAATTATGGTCGTAGAGCGCCTGCTCGGAGCCCTCGAAACGCTTCATCGAGGTCATTTCGCGGAAATCGAAGGTGGTGCCGTCGACCGGGCGCAGCTCGCCGGTCGGGATCTGCCGCTCGTCGGTCGGCAGATAATGGTCGGCGGCGATCATGATGTCGTGGCCGAGTGCATCGTCGCGGCCATCGAGATTGAAATAGGCGTGCTGGCAGACATTGGCGAGCGTCGGCTGGTCCGAGGTCGATTCATAGACGATCGAGAACTCGCCGTTGCCATGGACCCGGTAGGTCGCCTGGATCGTGCAATTGCCGGGATAGCCGGCGCGGCCATCGGGATCGACGATCTTCAGCACGACGCGATCGACATCATGCTCGACGATTGTCCAGTTGCGCTTGGCGATATTGTCGCTGCCGCCGTGCAGATGCGACACACCCTTCTCGTTGAGCTCCAGCTGATAAGCCTTGCCATCGAGCGTGAACTTGCCGCCGCCGATGCGGTTGGCACAGCGGCCGGGCGTCGCACCGAAATAGGAGGAATAGGCCGGATAGTCGGCGAAATTGTCGAAGCCGAGCAGCAGCGGAGCCTCATGGCCGTCGAGCCGCAGATCCTGGATGACCGCGCCCCAGGTCATGATCTTGGCCGTCAGACCGCCGCCCTTGATCTCGACGCGATAGACGGTCTCGCCATCCTTCGTCGTTCCGAAAACTTCCCGCTTCAGCTGTTCAGCCATCTATCCATCGTCCTGAAATCTGTTCGCTTTCCGGCAGCGAACCTGCCCCCATTTTCCGCGAACCGCAACTGCCAAAGGCAAAAAAGAAGCGCCGCGGCATCAAGGCCAGCGGCGCAACGTCAACAGATTGATAAGCCCTCAGATTTTCGTCCCGATCTCGCTGAGCTCGTAGGGCGTCGTCTGGTAGATTTCATTGATCCAGTTGCCGAAGAGCAGATGCGCGTGGCTGCGCCATCGGTTCTGCGGCTGAAGGGCTGGATCGTTATGCGGGAAATAGTTATGCGGCATCTTGATCGGCACGCCGGCATTCACGTCGCGGAAATACTCGTCCGACAATGACGTCGAGTCATATTCGACGTGATTGAAGATATAGAGCCGCTTGGCCGCTTCTTCCTGAACGAGGCAGACGCCCATCTCGTTCGATTCCATCAGGATTTCCAGACCCGATGCCTTTTCGATATCGGCACGGCGAACCTCGGTCCAGCGGGAGACCGGGATTTCGAAATTGTCGGAGAAACCGTTGAGATAGACGGAAGAGGGTTTTAGGTTCTTGTGGCGATAGACGCCGAACGCCTTTTCCGTCAGCTCGTGCTTCGGAACACCGTGGAAATGATAGATCGCCGCCATGGCGCCCCAGCAGACATTCATCGTCGAATGCACGTTGGTGCGCGTCCATTCAAAGATGTCCTGCATCTCCTTCCAATAGGTGACGTCTTCATAGGGCATCAGCTCGATCGGCGCGCCGGTGATGATGAAACCGTCGAATTTGCGGTGCTTCACTTCTTCCCAGGTCTGGTAGAAGGCGAGCAGATGGTCTTCGGAGGTGTTCTTGGCCTTGTGATTGCCGATGCGCACCAGCGAGAACTCGACCTGCAGCGGCGAGGCGCCGACGAGGCGCGCCATCTGCACCTCGGTCTTGATCTTGTTCGGCATGAGATTGAGAAGCCCGATCTGCAGCGGACGGATATCCTGGCGGATAGCCATCGTTTCGGTCATCACCCGAACCCCCTCCTGAACGAGGGTTTCGAAAGCGGGGAGCGTGTCAGGAATCTTGATGGGCATCGCATTCACTCGATCGAACAAAACAACCGGCAAATAAAAAACCGGCAACGAAAGAATCGCTACCGGTCCGCACGCGGCCCTTTAGCGACTTATTTAACGTGGCTGCAAGCCGGCCGGCCAAATCACCACGAGGTCCCCTAGATAGCGCTGACAGCGGCGCGAATCAATGAGGATTCGCATGCGGCGCCTTGGCGCAAGGTAACTCACGCATTAATGACTGGTAGAATCTGTTGATGGACAGTGGGCGCTACCATGTTAATCAGGGGCGATGCTGTACGGGAATGCGTGATGACGGACGACGCCAAAGGCGCGGCTGGCGGTCAGCGGCAAGACCGGGTCGGATATGACCTGAGCCTCGGCTACCGCCTTAAATTGATGTTTCAGGCTTTCTGGGCCTCCAAGGTGCGCGGCAAGATCCTGTCGCTCGCGGCGATTCTGCTCGCCGTCATCCTGGCGACGGCCTATGGCCAGGTGGTCCTGAACCGCTGGAATGCCCCCTTCTACGATTCGCTGCAGCGGCGCGATGTCACCGAATTCTTCCACCAGCTGCAGGTCTTCGGCCTGATCGCCGGCTCTCTCCTGCTGCTCAATGTCGGCCAGGCATGGCTGAACCAGATGACCGCGCTCTACATGCGCGAGGGCCTGACACGCGATCTCGTCGATCAATGGCTGAAGCGCAAGCGAGCCCTTCGGCTGGCCTCGAGCGGCCTGATCGGCGTCAATCCCGACCAGCGCCTGCATGAAGACGCCCGAAACCTGGCGGAAAGCACCACCGGCCTCGTTCTCGGGCTCATTCAGTCCACCATCCTGCTCGTCAGCTTCATCGGCGTTCTCTGGGAACTGTCGAGCGGCTTCGTCTTCCACTTCAGCACCTATTCCTTCGCCATCCCCGGCTACATGGTCTGGGCCGCGGTCTTCTATGCCGCCTCGGCATCGATCCTCAGCCAGATCGTCGGCCGCAAGCTGGTGCCGATCAATGCCGAGCGCTTCTCGAAGGAAGCCGAGCTACGTTTCTCGCTGATGCATGCCAACGAGAACATGCCGGCGATCACCGTTGCCAAGGGCGAGGAAAACGAGCGCCAGCGCATCAATATCGATATCAGCACCGTTCTCGCCGTCCTGAAGCGGCTGACGATGGCGAATACCAATCTCACCTGGGTCTCTGCCGGCTATGGCTGGCTGGTCATCGTCATCCCGATCATCGTCGCTGCCCCCGCCTATTTCTCCGGCGGCCTGACCTTCGGTGAGCTGATGATGTCGGTCGGCGCCTTCAACCAGGTCAATACTGCGCTGCGCTGGTACGTCGCCAATTTCGGCCCGATCGCCGAATGGCGCGCAACGCTGAACCGCGTCACCGATTTCCGCCATGCGCTTCAGCACATGGACGACGCGATGAACCCGAAAAACGTCATCGCCTACGAGGACACCGCTGCCGACAGGCTTGTGATGAAGAACGTGACGATCGCCGCAAAGCTCGGCGAAGAAGTCGACCAGTGCGGCGGCTTCCGTGTGCACGAGCCCGACGTCACGCTGAAGGCCGGCGAGAAGGTGATGATCAACGGCGATCACAACGTCAATCGAAAGCTGCTGTTCCAGGCGATGGCCGGTCTGTGGCCCTGCGGCAGCGGCACCATGGGCCTGCCGCCATCCGACGACATGCTGTTCATCCCGCAGGTCGCCTATATCCCCGGCGGCACGCTGCGCGAGGCGCTCTGCTTCCCCGAACCTGCCGGGTCCTACAAGAACGAGGATATCGAGGCTGCGATGGAGAAGGCCGGGCTGCGTCAGCTCATCGGCCGTCTCGATACGCGTGCGCGCTGGGACAAGGTGCTGGATTCCGACGAGCAAAAGGCCATCGGCTTTGCCCGGCTCCTACTGGTGCGGCCGCGCTGGGTCGTATTCGACGAAGTGCTCGAAGGTCTCGAACCGGAATGGCAGACGACGCTGACCAACCTGCTGACGGCGCTGCCGGACACGGCGATGATCTATATCGGCCGCTCCGAGAGCTACATGGAAGTGCTGAAGCCGCGGGTGTTGCATCTGGAAGCGATCGCTTCCAAGACCGAAGAACCCGCGCCGCCGAAAGCCGGCACCGGCCGCCCGACGGCGGCTCCGGTGCTCTAGCAGTCATCACATCGGCTGGACGCCGCTGAGGCCGACGGAAACCTGCTTGGACGAAACGCTGCCATCGGCGGCCTTCTCGGCCGTGACGATGACGGCGGCACCCGGCTTCAGATCATCCTTGGTAGCCGACGCGATGGTGACGATCTGCGTGCCATCGGGAATGGCGATCGTCTTTTCCTTGCCCTGATAGGTGAGCGTGATCGTCTTGCCGTTGACCGCCTTGACGGAGGTGCTGACCGTCGCATTGGTCATCTCGGTATTCGGCTTGGCATCCCAGGGGCGATTGCCCTCGCCGGTGCCCTTCATCGAGGCCGGGAAGATCATCACCTGCAATGCGTCGTTCGGGCCGCTGCCCTTCGGCATCGAGCCGACACCGACGAAATCGCCCGGCTTGATGTCATCGACGGATGCCCGCTGGATGCCGCCGACCTTGAAACCGGATTGCATGGCGATCGACTGATCGCTGCCGTCGCGCGTCTTGATCGTCAGCACGTCGCCATTGAGGCTCTCGACAACCCCGCGGATGCGAACCCGCTGCGTATCGTCGGCCTGGCTGGACTGAATGGCAGAAAAGGTGATGGCTGCGGCGGCGAGCGCCGTCAGAAATGCGGAAGAGGACTTGCGAGACATATGACTATTCCTTGTCGCCACGATAGCAGGCATATCCCCGGCTGCCGGAGCGGAATGTAGAGCCGCACCGGGACACCGGCGAATCAAGGAAACGTGAAACTCACCCTTCGAGCTCTTCTCTCAGCATTTCGAGCTCGAGCCATTCCTCTTCCATCCTGGTCAGACTGTCGCGCAGCTTTTCCATCTCGGCAGCAAGCTTGTCGAAGGTCTTGCGATCCTTGGTGAAGAGGTTGGGATCGGCCATCTTCTCTTCGCGATTGGCGATCTGGGCCTCGGCCTTTGCCATTTCTTTTGGCAGATTTTCCAGCGCGAATTTCTGCTTGAAGGAAAGCTTGCCTTTGCCTTTCGGCCCCTCGGCAGCAGGCGAAGCCTCCGCCTTTGCCTTCTCGGCAGCCTTCTCCGCCTTACGCCGCTCCTCCAGCGCGCCTTTGCGCTGCGCCATCATGTCGGAATAGCCACCGGCATATTCGATCCAGCGGCCATCGGGCGCATCCGGAACGGCAGGCGCGATCGTTGACGTCACGGTGCGGTCCAGGAAATCACGATCGTGGCTGACGAGAATGACCGTGCCCGGAAAGCCGGCAACGATTTCCTGCAACAGGTCGAGCGTTTCGATATCCAGGTCGTTGGTCGGTTCGTCTAGGATCAAGAGGTTCGTCGGCCGCGATAGAATCCGCGCCAGCATCAGACGCGCACGTTCGCCGCCGGAGAGATTCTTGATCGGCGTGCGGGCCTGCTCCGGCTGGAACAGGAACTCCTTCATATAGCCGGTCACATGCCGCTGCTCGCCATTGACGAGCAGGTTCTCGCCGCGGCCATCGGTCAGATAATTGGCAAGCGTATCGTCGGGATTGAGATCCTCGCGCTTCTGATCGAGCGTGGCGATCTCGAGATTGGTGCCGAGCTTCACCGTACCGGTATCCGGCGACAGTTGCCCCGTCAGCATCTTCAAGAGCGTCGTCTTGCCGGCGCCATTCGGACCGACGAGACCGATGCAATCGCCGCGATGGACACGGATCGAGAACGGCGCGACGATCGGCCGGTCGCCGTAAGTCTTCGTGATCTTCTCGGCTTCGATGACAAGCTTGCCGGATTCCTGTGCATCCGAAACCGTGGCCTGCACAGTCCCCTGCGGACCCTTGTGGCCGCGATATTGCGAGCGCATCGTCTGCAACTCGCCGAGGCGGCGCATGTTGCGCTTGCGGCGCGCGGTGACGCCGTAGCGCAGCCAATGCTCTTCGCGCTCGATCGCCTTGCCGAGCTTGTGTTGCTCCAGCTCTTCGGCTTCGAGAACCTGATCGCGCCAGGCTTCGAAATGCCCGAAGCCGCGATCGAGCCGCCGCGATGTTCCGCGGTCGAGCCAGACGGTCGCCGTTGAGACCTTCTCTAGGAACCGGCGGTCGTGCGAGATCAGAACCAGGGCGCTCCGCGTCTTCTGAAGCTCGCCTTCCAGCCATTCGATGGTGGGCAGGTCGAGATGGTTGGTCGGTTCGTCGAGCAGCAGGATATCCGGCTCTGGCGCCATGACGCGGGCAAGCGCCGCGCGGCGGGCTTCGCCGCCCGAAAGGTTCTTCGGGTCTTCCTCGCCGGTCAGGCCGAGATGCGACAGCAGATAGGTGACGCGATAGGGATCGTCGCCCGGCCCGAGCCCGGCTTCGGCATAGGCCTGCACAGTCGAGAAGCCGACGAAATCGGGCGCCTGCTCCAGATAGCGCACCGTCGACGACGGATGGCGGAACACCTCGCCGGATTGCGCTTCGGCGATGCCGGCCGCGATCTTCAGCAGTGTCGACTTGCCGGAACCATTGCGGCCGACGAGGCAGATCTTGTCGCCGGGCTCCACCTGCAGGCTTGCGCCCGCCAGCAACGGCGTGCCGCCGAAGCTCAGGAAGATGTCGTCCAGTTTGAGAATGGGAGGCGCCAAGAATCAGACTCCGGAAAGATCATAAGGGCGGGCAAGGATGATCGCGCGGCCGCTGCCGAGCGTGAACCGGACCTTGCCTTCCGCCACATTGGAAATGGTACGCGATGAGCCGAAGGGCAAATGGAAATCCGAGAGCGGATAGCGGGCATTCTCGATGAAGAGCCCGCGCAGCTCGCTGAATCCGGGGACGGAAAACAGGCTGTTCTTCGGCAGATCAAGCTCGATGGTTCCGGCAAGAAGCGGAACCGCTTCCTCCACCCCGGAGGTGAGCAGCAGGTCGAAACCCTCTTCTGCCAGGCTGACGGCGTAAAGCAGATGCTGAAGCGCATGGTCGGACCGTTCGCCCGCCAGGGCGCCGGCTAGGATCAAGCGCTTTGCCCCACGCGCAATGGCTTCAGACACGGCGATCTCGCCATCTGTCGAGGCTTTGGCGGCCGGGTAGGGCTGCTTCGGCACATCGGGAAAGGCGCCTTCGAGATCAGGCGCCGTGGAATCGAAATCGCCCACCCAGAGCTCCGGCACGACGCCGAGCTCGGCCGCATGCCGCATGCCGCCATCGGCCGCGATGAAGCGGCTACCAGCAACGGCGCTGCGCAGCCGTTCCGTCGGCGTCAGCTCGCCGCCAAGCAGGATGGTAAAGGTGGTTTCCGTCATGGGCATTGCCCATAGCGCAAAGCAGGGGTCGAGGGAAAGGGGCAGCGCTCAGCCGGGCGTACCCTTGTCGCGCCGTTCGAAGGCTTTTTCATAGCCGTCGATGAAGCGCTCATAGAGTGCGGCAAAGGCATCGACGTCCTTTTCGCTCCATCCGTCGAGGATTTCGCCGATCAGCGCCATCTTCTGCGCACGGATTTCAGCAAGCAGCCGCTGCCCGATGGGTGTCATTACCACGACGATCCGGCGCGCATCGGCCTGCGATGCCGCGCGGCGAAGAATGTTGCGGCTGACCATGTCGGCAACCACGCGGCTGGCGCGTGACGGATCGATGCGCAGCATCTCCGCGATCGTCCCGACCGTCACTTCGTCAGCCGGCTGCGCGCGGCGTACGGCATCGAGCACATCCAGATGCGACAGTTCGAGATCCGGCGCGACGCTCTGGATCGCAAGACGCCCGATCAGCCTGCGGCCCGTCATGAGCTTCATGCGCGTCATGCTCTGGCCGATGCTCAAGACGCTTTCGCTTTCCAGCGACAGGGGATCGAGCTCGTGAATTCGGGCGGGTTTCTCGTTCATGTGGCAAGCATAACAGAAGGCTTTCGGGAAGGAAACATGCCTGCGTCATTCAAGTGTCATTGACATTTATGTGCTTTTGTCACATAAATTGGCGATCAAGATCGGAACTGTCTTCATGGATATGCAGCTTGCCTCCCAGCCGCTCGTGACGGATCCCCGCCGCAGGCTTATTCTCTTCCTGTTTCTGATGACCGCAATGTTCATGGCAACGCTGGACAATCAGATTGTCTCGACGGCGCTGCCGACGATCGTCGGCGAATTCGGCCATCTCGAGCGCTTCGGCTGGATCGGGTCCGCCTATCTCCTGTCGCTCAGCGCCGTGATGCCCGTCTATGGCAAGCTCGGCGACCTCTTCGGCCGCAAATATGTGATGATGACGGCGATCGCGATCTTCACCGTCGGCTCTGCCGTCTGCGGTCTGGCCGTCTCGATGAACACGCTGATTGCCGCCCGCGTGCTGCAGGGCCTCGGCGGCGGCGGCATCATGGTGTCGATCTTCGCCGTCAATGCCGATCTCTTCGAACCGCGCGAACGCGCCCGCTACCAAAGCTATTCCAGCCTCGTGCTGATGGCCTCCAGCGCCATCGGCCCCGTTCTTGGCGGCATGATGAGCGATCTGTTCGGCTGGCGCTCAATCTTTCTGGTCAATGTCCCCATCGGTTTCGTCGTGCTCATCGGCCTGGCGCTGATGCTGCCCTACCGCAAGCCGCACCGCCGCCCGAAGATCGATTATGCCGGTGCCCTGCTCTTGGCGATGACCACCACCAGCATCGTGCTGATGGCCGATGGCAGCGAACTGTTCGGCTCGATCCTGGCCCCGCAGAGCCTCGGCATTATCGGCATCGGTATTCTCTGCGCCATCGCCTGGGTTTTCGTCGAGCGCCGCGCCGCCGAACCGATCGTGCCGCTGTCGCTGTTCCGCAACCCGACCTTCCCGCTTCTCCTGATCATGTCGATTACCGGCGGCGGCATCGCCATCGGCATGGCCAACTATTTCGCGCTGTTCCTGCAGACGACAACCGGCCTCTCGCCCTCGCATGCCGGCCTGCTCTTCATCATGCTGACCGGCGGTCTTGTCTGCGGTTCGTTGTTTGCCGGCCGCACCATCTCGCGCACCGGCCGCTACAAGCCCTTCGCCATCGCCAGCCTCTCCTGCAGCGCCATCGCTTTCGCGTTGCTGACGCAGGTTCACGCTGGAACGCCCCTACCAGTTATCGGCCTGTTGATGGCTCTGCACGGGATCGGTATCGGCCTCGCGCAGCAGGTACCGATCATCGGCGTGCAGAACGCGGCTCCCGCCCGTGATGTCGGCGCCGCCACTGGTTCGGTGACGCTGTCGCGCATGGGCGGCGCCTCGATCGCCATCTCCATCTATGGCGCTATCATCGGTTCGCAGCTTGCCAAGGTCGGCGTCTCCATCCCCGGCGTCGCCGATATCGAGCAGCTGACTCCGAAGATGATGGCGGCTTTGCCGGAAGTCAGCCGCCAGGCGGTGGCCGATGCCTACTCGGCGGCCTTCACGCCGCTCTTCATGACCTCCTGCGCTTTCGCCCTGATCGGCCTGATCGCGGCGTTTTTGCTGAAGCCGGTACAGCTACCGCGCCACGGCGAAGCGAAGACGTCTGCGGCTGCAGCTGAAGCAGCCGAGTGACCTGACGAGGGCGAGCTTCGCCCTTGTCATAAAGCCGTCACCACTATACATCTGCGAACGCTCTAACGGGGTGCCCGTGTCCGCAAGGACATCTGGCTGAGAGGCTGTAAGCCAACCCGCGGAACCTGATCCGGTTAACACCGGCGGAGGGATTAGATGCGCGCGTGACACCAGGCACCGCCCTTTTCCCGTGAGACAACTTGTATAGGAGGAGGCGCGCCATGCCCGGCCGCAAACCATTGATCGCACTTTTCACCACGGCGCTTCTCGCCGTTACCTCGGCCATCGCTCCGGCCCAGGCCGCAGACAAGACGCTGACGGTCTATACCTACGAAAGCTTCACCTCCGAATGGGGCCCCGGCCCCAAGGTCAAGGAAGCCTTCGAGAAGACCTGCGCCTGCACCGTCAATTTCGTCAGCGTCGCCGATGGCGTCGCCCTTCTCTCACGCCTCAAGCTCGAGGGTGCCTCGACCAAGGCCGACGTCGTTCTCGGCATCGACACCAACCTGATCACCGAGGCCAAGGATACGGGCCTGTTTGACGCCAGCGGCGTCGATACCAGCGCCTTGAAGGTGCCCGGCGATTTCAAGGACGATGTCTTCGTTCCCTATGATTACGGCCACTTCGCCATCATCTACGATACGCAGGCGGTAAAGAACCCGCCGAAGAGCATGCAGGAGCTCGTCGACGGCGACCCGTCGCAGAAGATCGTCATCGAGGATCCGCGCACCTCTACGCCCGGCCTCGGCCTGCTGCTCTGGGTAAAGTCCGTTTACGGCGACAAGGCGCCGGAAGCATGGGCAAAGCTCAAGAACCGCATCCTGACGGTGACCCCCGGCTGGTCGGAGGCCTATGGCCTGTTCACCAAGGGCGAGGCGCCGATGGTGCTCTCCTATACGACGTCCCCGGCCTATCACATGGTCGCTGAAAACACCGATCGCTATCAGGCTGCCGCCTTCTCCGAGGGCCACTATATCCAGATCGAAGTCGCCGGCCTGCTGAAGAACGCTCCAGATAAGGATCTTGCCCGCGACTTCCTGAAATTCATGGTCACCCCGGGCTTCCAGGACACGATCCCGACCAACAACTGGATGATGCCGGTCTCGGCGACCTCGACGCCCCTGCCGGATGCTTTCGGCAAGCTCGTCAATCCCTCCAAGACTTTCCTGATGTCGCCGGATGAAGTCGCCAAGAACCGCAAGGCCTGGATCGACGAGTGGCTTGCGGCGATGAGCATGAACTGATGCTGCAGACGGCGGCGGAACGGCGAAATGCATTGGCGGGCGGCGCAATTGCGCTCGCCGCCATCCTGCTTTTCATCGGTATCGCTGCCGTTTCGCTTGCCGCCTCCGGCGGGGGCGCTGCCTTTGCCGGGATCATTTCCGATCCCTATATCCTCCGCGTCCTGCGCTTCACGCTGCTGCAGGCCGTCCTCTCCACGCTGCTATCGGTTTTCCTGGCGATCCCTGTCGCGCGGTCACTCGCCCGCCAGCCGCAATTTCCCGGCCGCATCTGGATCATCCGGCTGATGGCGGTGCCGATGGGACTGCCCGTCCTGATCGGCGCGCTCGGCTTGATCGGCATCTGGGGCAGGCAGGGCCTGCTCAACAGCGCGCTGACGAAACTCGGCCTCGCCGAACCCGTCAGCATCTACGGCCTGACCGGCATCTTGCTTGCCCATGTCTTCTTCAACCTACCGCTGGCCTGCCGGCTGATGCTTGCCGGTCTGGAACGGCTGCCCTCTGAATACTGGCTGATGGCGAGCAATCTCGGCATGCGTCAGCGCGCCATCTTCCGTTTCATCGAATGGCCCGCCATCCGCGGCCTGATCCCCGGTATCGCGGGGCTGATCTTCATGCTCTGTGCCACCAGCTTCACGCTGGTGCTGACGCTCGGCGGCGGTCCTGCGGCAACGACGGTCGAGGTCGCGATCTACCAGTCGCTTCGCTTCGATTTCGATCCCGACCGCGCCGTCGCACTTTCCTTGCTGCAGATCGCGCTGACCGGCCTCGTCCTCGCCGCCATGTCGCACCTGCCAGCGAGCCCTGACGAGGGGCTGACAGCAGGGCACCGGGCACTGCGCTTCGACGGCAGGAAGCTCACAGCGAGACTGTCGGATAGCCTATTATTGATCGTCGTCACAACCTTTCTCCTGTCACCGCTGCTCTCGGTCGTCGTCGCCGGCC
Organism: Rhizobium sp. Rhizsp82; assembly: GCF_047325115.1. Taxonomy (NCBI): domain Bacteria; kingdom Pseudomonadati; phylum Pseudomonadota; class Alphaproteobacteria; order Hyphomicrobiales; family Rhizobiaceae; genus Rhizobium; species Rhizobium sp. Rhizsp82. The sequence continues at coordinate 698,718 of NZ_CP168570.1, forward strand.
TGAAAGCCGACCTGCAGAAACTGCTCGGCGAGCCCGTCTTCTGGCAGGCCGCGGCGATGAGCTTTGGTATATCCATCTCCGCCGCCACACTGGCGCTGCTGGTATCGGCAGCCCTGATCCGCGCCCGTCAGACCATCGCCACCAGTAAGCCCTCCGGTCGCAGCCGCGCCTTCTTCGCCACGATGGGCGGCGCATCTTCGATGGTTCTATTGGCCCCGCCGGTCGTGCTTGCCACAGGATGGTTTATGGCCCTGCGGCCGTTCGGCGATGCTGCAATTTTCGCGCCTGCTCTCGTGGTGCTGATCAATATGCTGATGGCGCTGCCCTTCGTCATGCGCGTGCTCGAGCCGGCCTATCTCGTCCATCAGCGCCGTACGGCGCGGCTATCGGCAAGCCTCGGGATCGCCGGCATCGCGCGGCTGCGGCTTATCGATTGGCCGGGGCTGCGGAAACCGTTCCTCACCGCCCTGTCTTTCGCTATGGCGCTGTCGCTCGGTGATCTCGGCGCCGTTGCTCTTTTTGGGTCCGATGGTTTCATCACCCTGCCGTGGCTGGTCTATAGCCGCATGGGAAGCTACAGGACTAATGATGCCGATGGCTTTGCGTTGATCCTCGGCGTGATATGCCTGTTGCTGACAATTGCCGGAACATCCGGCCAGGTGCGAGGACATGGTGCCGATGACGGCCGCTGATATCGCTATGCAGAACGTCCGCCTGACCCTCGGCAGCCATGCTTTTCACTTCGATTTCGCACTGCCGGGCGGCCAGATCATCGCCGTGACCGGCCCCTCGGGCGCCGGAAAATCGACCTTCCTCAATCTGCTGGCAGGCTTCGAGACACCGGAGAGTGGCCAGGTGTTGCTTGATGGCAGGGACGTCACCGGCGTCCATCCGTCGGAGCGGCCACTCTCGCTGGTCTTCCAGGACAACAATCTCTTCGCCCATCTCGATATCTTCACCAATATCGGGCTGGGCATCAATCCGGCCCTGAAGCTCACGCAGGCGGACCGCAGCCGCATCTCCGCGGCGCTGGCGCAGGTCGGACTTGCAGGTTTCGAGAAGCGGCTTCCGGCGACACTGTCAGGCGGCGAACGTCAACGCGCCGCCTTCGCCCGCGCCCTCGTCCGCAATCGCCCGATCCTGCTTCTCGACGAACCCTTCGCCGCTCTCGATCCCGGTTTGCGCAGCGGCATGGCGGAGCTTCTGACGACGATGCAGCGCGAAACCGGCAGCACCGTCATCATCGTCTCGCATGACCCGGACGAAGTCCGCCGCATTGCCAGCTACGGGGTCTTCATCGATCATGGCGCGATCGCGCTTGCCGCGCCGATCGATGAATATCTCGCGCGAAAAGATATGCCCGCATTGCGGCAATTTCTGCGCGGTTGACGAATCTGCAGGGCGCGATGGCACTTTCGCCACAATTTCATCCGAGCGAAAGAACTCCTTAACCACGCCAAGCTTGCTAAATTACAACGGCGCCACAATTAAGCAGAGTCTCGCTATGCAACCGATGCGGAAATCAGCTACAGCAATGACCTGTATCCATCCGTTGTGCACTGCGAGAGCCAGGATGGGCGCCTGTTGAACCCCGTTGGAAGTGGCCGGATCGATAAAGCGGCGAACCGGCTGAAAAGCAAGATGACTCGGAGAGCCAGACTGGACAGCATGAAGACGTGGACGAGACCCGCGCCCTCCAGGACTATGCTTTCCGCTTTGCGCCACCGGGGACGGCATGCGCTGCTGCTGACTGCTGCCGCAGTCGCGCTCAACAGCTGCCAGTCGATCATCGAGCAATCCTACCAGCCGACCGTCTCGCCCTCGTCCAATCCGCAGATCGTCGATGAAGTGCAGAAGAACGATCCGCGCGCCGCGATGGGCGCCCGCGAGCACCCACGCATCGTCGCGAGCTATGGCGGTGAATACAAGGACGCCAAGACCGAACGCCTCGTCGCCCGCATTGCCGGCGCGCTGACGGCCGTCTCGGAAAATCCGAGCCAGTCCTACCGCATTACCATCCTGAATTCGCCGGCGATCAACGCCTTCGCGCTGCCGGGCGGCTATCTCTACGTCACACGCGGCCTGCTGGCGCTTGCCAACGACGCCTCCGAGGTTGCCGCCGTGCTCTCGCACGAGATGGGCCATGTGACGGCCAATCACGGCATCGAGCGCCAGAAGCGCGAAGAAGCCGAAGTCATCGCCAGCCGCGTTGTCGCCGAAGTTCTCTCGAGCGATATCGCCGGCAAGCAGGCGCTCGCCCGCGGCAAGCTGCGCCTCGCCGCCTTCTCCCGCCAGCAGGAGCTGCAGGCGGACGTCATCGGCGTACGTATGCTCGGCGAAGCCGGTTACGACCCCTATGCTGCTGGCCGCTTCCTCGACAGCATGGCCGCATACAGCCGCTTCATGTCGGCCGATCCGGATGCCGACCAGAGCCTGGACTTCCTGTCGAGCCACCCGAATTCCGCGCAGCGTATCGAGCTGGCCCGCGACCACGCCCGCGCCTTCGGCCAGGAAGGCAAGGTCGGCGACAAGGGCCGCGATTACTATCTCGATGGCATCGACGGCCTTCTCTACGGCGACAGCCCGGAAGAGGGCTATGTGCGCGGCCAGACCTTCCTGCATGGCGGTCTCGGCATCCGCTTCGACGTACCGCCCGATTTCACCATCGACAACAAGGTCGAAGCCGTCATGGCGACCGGCCCCGGCGATATCGCCATCCGTTTCGATGGCGTGGCCGACAGCAACAACCAGAGCCTGACCAACTATATCTCGAGCGGCTGGGTCACCGGCCTCGATCCCTCGACGATCCAGGCGACGACGATCAACGGCATGGAAGCGGCAACCGCCCGCGCCAGTGCCGACCGCTGGGATTTCGACGTCACGGTCATCCGCAACAATCAGCAGATCTTCCGGTTCCTGACCGCCGTTCCGAAGGGCAGCACGGCCCTGCAGCAGACGGCGGATGTCCTGCGCGCCAGCTTCCGCCGCATGACCCCGGATGAGATGTCGTCGCTGAAGCCGCTGCGCATCCGCGTCGTCACCGTCCGCCCGGGCGACAACATCACGACGCTTGCCGCCCGCATGATGGGCACCGACCGTAAGCTCGATCTCTTCAAGCTCATCAATGCGCTGCCGACAGGCGCCACCGTCGCCCCCGGCGACCGCGTCAAAATCATCGCCGAATAAAAAAGGCCCGGATGAACCGGGCCAGTCTGTGCTGCTGGGAGTAAGAACGTTCAGGCGTAGGCGGCCATGTGCGGGTCGGCGCTCACGAGCGCGCTGCGGAGCTTCTCCATCGCCCGGCTTTCGATCTGGCGCACACGCTCCTTGGAAATTCCGAGATCGGCGCCGAGCTCTTCGAGCGTCGCTCCATCCTCAGCGAGGCGGCGGGCGCTGATGATCTTCATCTCGCGCTCGTTGAGATGCGTCAGCGCAGAGGCGAGCCAGACGCGGCGGCGCTCGCCATCGATCATGTTGGAGACCTGCTCATCGGGCAGAGGATCGTCGCTGACGAGGAAATCCATCTTCTCGGCACTGTCGGCGTCGCCGGAGACAGACGGCGCCTGCAGCGACGCATCGTTGCTGGAAAGCCGCGCATCCATCATCTGAACGTCGGCAAGGCTGACGCCGAGGGCTGCGGCGATTTCCTGATGAATGGATTGCAGGGTCAGCTGCGTATCGCCGCGGGCAAGCTTGGCGCGAAGGCGGCGAAGATTGAAGAAAAGCGCTTTCTGCGCGGAACTCGTACCGCCGCGGACGATCGACCAGTTGCGCAGGATGTAATCCTGGATCGACGCACGGATCCACCAGCTGGCATAAGTGGAGAAACGAACTTCACGCTCCGGCTCGAAACGGGCAGCGGCTTCCAGGAGACCGACATAGCCCTCCTGCACGAGATCGCTCATCGGCAGACCGAAATTGCGGAACTTGCCGGCCATCGAGATGACGAGGCGCATATGGGCCATGGCGATCTGGTTGCGGGCGCCGCGGTCTTCATTGTCCTTCCAGCGGATCGCCAGTTCATGTTCTTCCTCGCGGGCGAGATAGGGAGCCGCCATCGCTATTTTGATCATGCGCCGGTCTGCAGACATGTTCTTCATATCGGTCTCCTAAAATCAGGCCTCGCGCCCAAAACAAAACAATGAAGGTTCGTTTCCGGAACGTCGCCGTCCGGATCAAATTCAGCTCTCGAATGCAAAAGGCCCCGCTCCTGGACTTTTCAGGACGAGGCCCTATCTCTTCATCAAGTACCGGTCAGACGGTAAAGCAGGATCTGTTTCTTCACGTTGCCGCTCTGGCAATATGTGGAAGTCATGACCCACTCCTCATCGAACGTTTACAACAGCGGACGATCGGTGGGTTCACCTGGCTTTTGTCCGCACTTACGAGGTTTAAACGCGTCAGCGCGGAAAAAGTTCCAATAAAAAACCCGGCTCGAAGGCCGGGTTTTTTGCAAGGAAAAACAAAGCGCTATTATGCGGCTTCGTCCTGAGAGTCGTCTTCTTCGATGGCCTTGCCGCGCTTCGGACCCTTGTTCAGGTTGGTCTCGACGAGGCGGACGGCTTCGGTTTCCGACATTTTGTTGACGGCGGCGATTTCGCGGGCCATGCGGTCGAGGGCAGCTTCATAGAGCTGACGCTCGGAATAGGACTGCTCCGGCTGGTTTTCGGCGCGGTACAGGTCGCGTACGACTTCCGCGATCGAAATCAGGTCGCCCGAATTGATCTTGGCATCGTATTCCTGCGCACGGCGCGACCACATGGTGCGCTTGACGCGTGCCTTGCCCTGGACAACCTTGAGCGCGCGCTCAACGAAATCGGTCTCCGACAGCTTGCGCATGCCGATGCTCATCGCTTTTGCGACCGGAACCTTCAGGCGCATCTTGTCCTTTTCGAAATCGATTACGAAAAGTTCAAGCTTCATGCCGGCAACTTCTTGCTCTTCGATAGCGCTAATGGTACCGACCCCATGAGCGGGGTAGACGATCGATTCACCGGTCTTGAAGCCGTGGCGAGCTGCTGAAGGTTTTTTCTGCTGGGTCGTCATTCTAATCAAAAACTCCCTGTTACGCTTCCGGCGGCGGCCGGAGCCGGGTCAGTCAGGCCCGGATGAGACGGTTGATTACCGTCGGGTGACTTCACTCTGGTCCCACCAGACAGAAGCAAAAGAAATTCATGCGCGCGATCAACGATCGGACAGCTCAAGATGTTGATATGTCACGGGAACCGCGTACGGATTTTATTTGCTTTCGTGATGGTTTTGGGCACGCTTCGTGCCTCAAATGGGTCAGTGTTCAGAACCTATCACAAAAATATGAGGAAATCAATAATTTGGTGCGTGTGAGTCATGCGGGCAACACATGGCTCACATATTAGAGAAGCATCACTTGAAACGTTTAAGCGCCATCTGAACCCGATTTCAAGCGGATTTCAGCAGCTTGGCCTCAGTCGCCTGAGCCGGGCTTTTCGGAGAAGTACTTCTCGAATTTGCCGGTCTCGCCATCCATCTCCTTGGCCTCGGGCATCGAGTCCTTCTTGACGGTGATGTTGGGCCAGATGCTGGCATATTCGGCGTTGATCTTGAGCCACTTGTCGAGACCCGGCTCGGTATCCGGCTTGATCGCCTCGGCAGGACATTCCGGCTCGCAAACGCCGCAATCGATGCATTCATCAGGGTGGATGACGAGGAAATTCTCGCCCTCATAGAAGCAATCGACCGGGCAGACTTCCACGCAGTCGGTATATTTGCAGCGAATGCAATTGTCGGTCACGACATAGGTCATGAAGAACTCCAGGATTTCACGCGAGCGGGGCAGACCAACCTGGAACGTCGCGTCTTTCCCTGAGCCGGAGGGGCAGCGTGTACTGGCTTGGGAGGCTAGAACGCTATCCGGCGAGTTGATGTGACGTACCGGCTTTACAGGCCGATTTCAAGGATAATCGATCTTCAAAAGCGGCCGGTTTGGATAGAGTTTTCTAATCCTCGCCCGACTGAAGCTTGTCGATTGCACGGCGCTCTTTCTTCGTGGGCCGCCCTGCGCCCGCTGCGCGGATCGCCTGCTCGTAAGGGGTGAGGCGTTTGGTCTCATCGGCAGGCGGCGTCAGGTCTTCGTAAAGCAGCTTCGCTTCTTCAAACGGGCCACGCCGCTCGCCGGGCTGCTTGACCACCAGGACCACATCACGCCGCTCGAGCTGCAGCTCGATACGGTCGCCGATTTTCACGGTCTGGCTGGGCTGGGAAACACGTTCGCCATTGATGCGAACGTGTCCCGATTGGATATGGCTTTGCGCCAGGGAGCGGGATTTCACCATGCGCGTGAAGAACAGCCATTTATCGAGACGCTGACGCGAACCGCTTGCTGGCTGTGTCTCCCCGCCCATCGGTTACTTCTTCATCTGCTCCTTCAAGGCAGCGAGCTTTGCGAAAGGTGAATCCGGATCCATCGGCTTTTCCTTGCGCGGCGGCTTGGCCTCGAAGCGCAGCGGCTGGGCGCCGCCGCGGTTGTTGTTACGGTCGTTGCGATCCTTGCGGTCACCACGGTCCTGACGATCGCCACGCTGGTCGTTGCGGTCGCCACGGCCCTGATGCGGCTTACCGCCGTCGCGGCCACGCTGCTGGCGATTGCCATCGCGGTTGTCGCGGCCTTCACGGTTCTCGCCGCCTTCGCCACCACCATGACGGCGGTTGCCCTGCGGACGCTCGTTATTGCCACCGCCACGGCGTTCGCCGCCATGATTGCGGGCCTGACGCTGGTTGTCGTTGCGGCCGCCAAGGCGCCACAGGAGAACCGGCTTCGGCTCGGTGGGTTCGCCGTCTGCGGCGGCCGGGGCGGCCTCGGCAGCGACCTCAACCGCGACCGGTGCTGCTTCGGCAGCCGGCGTTTCAGCCGTTGCTTCGTCAGTCTGGTCGGCGTCGTCGTGATCGGCCTTCTCGGACGCATCTTCTGCTGCCGGCTCGGCGGCTGCAGCAGATGCCGCCGAAGCGTCCTGCACAGCCAGGTGAGCAGCCGCTTCCTCAGCCTTTACGGCGTCGGCGCGATAGCCGAGACCCTTGAGGATCTCTTCCATGTCTTCCAACGTCGCGCCGAGGATCGACAGCATCGCAGTCGTCGTCGTGAAACGGCGGCCGTCATAAGCGCCTTCGGGACGGTTTGCCTGACCCGGCTTCCACTGCAGCAGCGGACGGATGATGTCAGCAAGCCGCTCGAGGATGTCGATACGGACGGCGCGCTTTCCGAGGAACCGGAAACCGGCAAGCTTGTAGAAAGTGCGCTCGAAGCTCGGATCGGTGACGACAGACGTGCGTCCGGCGGCAAGCACCGGAATGAGGTCGCCGTAACCCGGCTTGTCGAGGCCGTCGTTCTTGAGTGCCCAGAGCAACGTGATGAGCTCGGCCGGAGCCGGCTTCAAGAGTGCCGGGACGAAGATGTGATAGGCACCGAAACGCACGCCATAGCGGCGCATCGAGGCACGGCCATCCTGATCCAGCGACTTGACGTCGTCGGCAACGTCGCGGCGGAACAGAACACCGAGATTCTCGACGAGCTGGAACGCCAGACCCTTGGCCAGGCCCTGCAGGTCTTCGGCGCGCGACAGATCGTCGAGCGGCTTCAAAACCGTGCTGATGTGATGATTGACGAAGCGCTCGACACGGGCGGCGACGTGATCGCGCGCATTGCCGGTCAGTTGCTCGTCGGCAAGCAGGATCACCCGCGGACGCATCACATGGTCGCTACCGGACAGCCGGGCAACGGGATCGCCGAGCCAACGGATCAGGCCATCGGCGCTGATCGCCAGATCGCCATTGCCGGCGGCATGCATGCGCGCCGCGCGCGCTTCGAATTCCAGAGCAAGCGCCTTCTGTGAAGCAGCCTGTACGGCCTTGGCGTCCGGTCCATCCGTCCCACCGACGGGCGTAAAGCGGAATCCGCTCAACTGACCCACATGATGCCCCTCCACAAAGACATCACCATTCACACTGATTTCAGCTTCCAGCATCGCATTCTCTCTCAGGCGCTTCATGAGCACAGATGTCCTGCGATCAACAAAGCGTTTCGTCAACCTTTCATGTAACGCATCGGACAATCGATCTTCGATTTCCCGCGTCTTTTCCTGCCAGTGTGTCGGATCGGCAAGCCAGCCGGGCCGGTTCGACACATAGGTCCAGGTTCTTATCTGCGCGATTCGCGCCGAAAGCGTGTCGATTTCACCGTCCGTGCGGTCCGCACGGTGCACCTGCTCCGCGAGGAAATCCTCGTTAACCGTGCCATAGCGCACAAGATCGGAAAAGAGCGTCGAGATCAGATCGGCATGCTGGGCCGGTGCAATGCGCCGGTAATCGGGCAGCGCACAAGCCTCCCAGAGCTTTTCAACCCTTTCGGGCTTTGTCGCAAGGTCAATAATTTCCGGATATCGTGAAAGATGCTCCAACGCCTGCTGATCGACAGCCGGCAGCGCCCGTGTCAGACCCTGGACGCTCGGCGGCTTTTCGAGACTTGCCCGCAGCGATTGTATCGATCCGAAATCCAGTTCCTTGGTCCGCCACTGCAGAACCTTGACGTTGTCGAACTCGTGTGACTCGATCCTTTGCACCAGCTCATCGTCAAACGGCGCGACCTGACCGGTGACCCCGAAGGTGCCATCCCGGACATGGCGGCCGGCGCGGCCGGCGATCTGGCCGAGCTCGGCCGGATTGAGATTGCGGAACTGGTAGCCGTCGAATTTCCGGTCCTGCGCAAAGGCGACATGATCGACATCGAGGTTCAGACCCATGCCGATCGCATCGGTCGCCACCAGATATTCGACATCGCCCGCCTGATAGAGCGCCACCTGCGCATTGCGGGTGCGCGGGCTGAGCGCCCCGAGAACGACTGCAGCACCGCCGCGCTGGCGGCGGATCAGTTCGGCGATCGCATAAACCTCATCAGCCGAGAAGGCGACGATGGCCGAGCGCTGCGGCAGCCGGGTAATCTTCTTCTGACCGGCGTAGAGGAGCTGCGACAGGCGCGGCCGCTCGACGACGGTGATCCCCGGCAGCAGCTGCTGCAGGATCGGACGCATCGTCCCGGCGCCGAGAAGCAGGGTTTCGTCGCGGCCGCGCAGATGCAGGATGCGGTCGGTAAAGATATGCCCGCGTTCGAGATCGCCGGCGAGCTGCACTTCGTCGATCGCCACGAAGGCGGCCTTGGTCTCCCGCGGCATGGCCTCGACGGTGCAGACAGAGAAGCGCGCATTCGGCGGCGAGATCTTCTCTTCGCCTGTCACCAGCGCAACATTATGCGCACCGACCTTCTCGACCAGCCGCGTATAGACCTCGCGCGCCAGTAGGCGCAGCGGCAGACCGATCACACCGGTACCGTGCGCGACCATGCGCTCGATGGCATAATGCGTCTTGCCTGTATTGGTCGGTCCGAGCACCGCGGTAACGCCGCGTCCGCTCAGGATCATGGGCTGCGAATTCTGTGTCATGGTCCATGCAAGTGAGGCGGGGGAGCCTCAGGGTCAAGTCGGCAGACAACACATGGACAGGCGGGCCAGCAAACGCAAGAGCCGGGCCGCCGATATGCGCTGCTATTTTGATTCAAGGACCGCCGCTAAGCCTCTGTTTTTAGATTCGGAACAGCTTGAGAACGAATCGGCGACGAATCGCTGACTCGCGCTGATTCAGCTTTTGTTCACGGCTAAGTATTGGTTTTGAATCAGTTTTTCCCACTAGATGCTGAATCCGGCGGTTCAGGAGGCACTTTGACCCGGGCCCACGGCCCATTAGCCGAGAATCGCCTGTCAATTGCCCGACAAAGAAATTTGCAAAATCCGCGAAAATTAACCTTCAGGCCAAAGCCGGAACGAATCACAGACGAATCACCGACCTCCGAAGTTTCGTGCTTTGTTCGCCGCTAGATGTTGATGCCGGGTGCAGCAAGCGACTAAATGCGGAAAGCCTCGCGTAGATATTTTTTCGTAGCGGCCGATCGCATTAACATTTTCCGGCGTAATTTTACCGCCTGTTAAAAAACAGAGCGAGGCACGGAACTTTTTCCTAGCTTCCGCGTTATTATCTTTTCGTCCAATATAAAATCTGCAATCGCAAATAAGGCGAAATCCGTTCACGTACATAAATAAGTTTAGCCGGGAACAAAAACCCGGGACGCGTGTTTATTGTCCATTCGAAACTCGGCGTGAGTTGAAGGACCGGAAAACATGCTTAGCACGATACTTCTCATTATCCTTATTCTGCTTTTGATCGGCGCACTGCCGAATTGGGGTTATAGCCGCGGCTGGGGCTATGGACCTTCTGGCGGTTTAGGGCTAGTTCTCGTTATTATCATTATCCTTGTCCTGATGGGCCGCATCTAAAGGCCATGTAACTGGGGAGTTGTAAGTCATGATGAAGAAAGTTGTTCTCGTTGCAGCACTCGTAGGTGCGCTCGCATCGTGCACGGCAACTGAGCAGGGCACCGCCATCGGCGCTGGCTCTGGCGCCCTTATTGGCGGTGCGGTTTCCAACAGCTGGGGCGGCGCAGCCGTCGGCGCCGTTGCAGGCGGCCTGGTCGGCGCTGCAGTCGGCAACTCGGTCGATCAGCGTAATGGCCGCTACAATCACCGGGTCTACCGCGACCGTTACGGTTGCTACATCATCGTGAATGGCCAAAGACGCGATGTACGTTGCTAATGCAGTGATCACTTGATGAACGGGCGCTTCGGCGCCCGTTTTTATTTGTGCTCCTCGTCAACGCCGCGTTGACGCTCGGTTCCCAAAGCCGATCTGGCGAACCGCCAAGACACTCCCCACATTCCGATCAACAAGCCGGCTTCTTTCCGGCCAGAAAGGAATGTTCCCATGGCTCAGCTCATTCTGTCTTCCGCTGCCGCCACCCTGATCGCAGCACTCTCTTTGGCAACAGCGCTCGCCGCCATCCGTGATCGTGGCGCTGCCATGCAGAAAGTCCCGGTCAAGGCGAAACGTCACCTGTCGTCCCGCTGATCCCAGCTCAACAACTCGCAAGACCTGACACCCCAGCCCAACGAGGCCGGGAACAATAGAGATTTATCCATGCGCAAGATTATCGTCATCGCTGCGGCAATCGTTGCCGTCGCAACCTTCAGCGCCAGCGCCAATCCCTATGACGCCGGCAACTTTCCGAACAACTACGGCAGCCACGGCCATCACCGTAGCGGCAGCTAGCCGTCAGACGAAGAACTGGCCGCCATTCGCGGTCAGGGTCGAGCCGGTGATGAAGCCCGCATCATCAGATGCCAGGAACACGACGCAGCGTGCGATCTCTTCGGGCTCGCCGAGGCGGCCCACCGGGATCTGTGGAATGATCCGCTCGTTCAGAACCTTCTCCGGCACTGCGAGCACCATTTCCGTGCCGATGTAACCGGGGCAAATGGCGTTGACGGTGATGTTCTTCGCAGCACCTTCCTGAGCCAGCGCCTTGGTGAAGCCGAGATCGCCAGCCTTGGCGGCCGAATAATTCGCCTGCCCCATCTGGCCCTTCTGGCCGTTGATCGAGGAAATGTTGACGACGCGGCCGAAACTGCGGTCGCGCATGCCGCCCCAGACATGATGCGTCATGTTGAAGAGGCCGGTGAGGTTGGTGTTGATGACCTCGTGCCACTGCTGCGGGGTCATCTTGTGAAACATCGCGTCGCGGGTAATGCCAGCATTGTTGACGAGAACCTCGACCGGGCCGAGCTCCGCCTCCACCTTGGCAATGCCTTCGCCGCAGGCAACGTAGTCAGAAACATCCCACTTGAAAACGGGAACGCCTGTCACGCCGTGGAAGGCCTGCGCCTTCTCGTCGTTACCGGCATAGTTCGCCGCCACCTTGTAGCCGGCGTTCTTGAGCGCCATCGAAATCGCTGCACCGATGCCACGTGTGCCACCGGTGACCAAAGCCACTCTGCTCATGCTTCGCTCCCCTTTGTTTTCACTTTCAATCGCAAGCTATTAAGGCATGGATCGCATGCTATTTAAAGTGCTTCGAGGCACATCGCGACGCCCATGCCGCCGCCGATGCAGAGTGTTGCCAGACCTTTCTTGGCGCCGCGGCGCTTCATTTCGAAAACCAGCGTGTTGAGAACGCGCGCGCCGGACGCGCCGATCGGATGACCGATGGCGATCGCACCACCATTGACATTGACGATCGCCGGATCCCAGCCGAGATCCTTGTTGACGGCGCAGGCCTGCGCCGCGAAGGCCTCGTTGGCCTCGACGAGATCGAGATCGCCGACCGACCAGCCGGCTTTCTCCAGCGCCTTGCGCGATGCCGGGATCGGGCCTGTGCCCATGACCTGCGGATCGACGCCGGCCGTTGCCCAGGAAACGATACGCACGAGCGGCTGGATGCCGCGGCGCGAAGCCTCCGCTTCGCTCATCAGCACGGCAGCGGCTGCACCATCGTTAAGACCCGAGGCATTGCCTGCGGTTACCGAACCGTCCTTGTCGAAAGCCGGGCGCAGCTTGCCCATCGCCTCCATCGTCGCGCCGTGGCGGATATATTCGTCGGCATCGACGATCGTATCGCCCTTACGGCCCTGAATGGTGAAGGGCACGATCTCATCCTTGAAGCGGCCGGCCTTCTGGGCGGCTTCCGCCTTGTTCTGCGAGGACACGGCAAACTGGTCCTGGTCGTCACGCGAAAGCTGCCACTGGCGAGCGATATTTTCGGCGGTGATACCCATGTGGTAGCCGTAGAAAGCGTCGGTCAGGCCGTCCTTGATCATCGTGTCGATCATCTTCATGTCGCCCATCTTCGTACCACCGCGCAGATGCGCGGCATGCGGCGCCATGGACATCGATTCCTGACCGCCAGCAACGATGATCTTGGCGTCGCCAAGCGCGATCTGCTGCATGCCGAGCGCGACGGCGCGCAGACCGGAGCCACAGAGTTGGTTGACCGCCCAGGCCGTCGCTTCCTTGGGAACGCCTGCCTTCATGGCTGCCTGGCGCGCCGGGTTCTGCCCTTCGCCTGCCTGCAGCACCTGGCCAAGAATGACCTCGTCGACTTCGGCGCCATCGACGCCGGCGCGCTCCAGCGCGCCCTTGATCGCGGTCGCTCCGAGTTCATGCGCGGGGACAGTGGCGAATGCGCCGTTAAACGAGCCGACCGCTGTACGGGCCGCGCTGGCGATGACGATGGATGTGTTGCTCATGGGAAGCCTCCTCGCTTTTTCACCACTTTATATAAGGCGAAACTGGCAAAGCTTTTAGCCCGAGTCAAACGGCAAGACTGTCACAGAGCAATTTTAGGCCGCACTTACGAAGAGCGGAATTATGCCGCTAATAAAAGGGGTTGCCGCATCGCACAAAGAGATTGTCACCGGCGTTCTTTTGCGTCTACATTCGATATTGGAGGAAATTCCACATAATCAGACGGGGTTCAGGAGACTGATATGGCGAAGAATGAGGGTCAGATAGTCATCAAGAAATACGCCAACCGCCGACTCTACAATACAGGCACCAGCACCTATGTGACGCTGGAAGACCTGGCAGAGATGGTGAAGAAGGGCGAGGACTTCACGGTCCAGGATGCCAAGACCGGCGATGACATCACCCACTCGGTATTGACCCAGATTATTTTCGAGCAGGAATCGAAGACCGGCAACACGCTGCTGCCGATCTCTTTCCTCCGCCAGCTGATCACCTACTACGGCGACCAGATGCAGATGGTCGTGCCGAGCTTTCTCGAGCACTCGATGAAGGCCTTCACCGAGCAGCAGTCGCAGATGCGCGAGCAGGTGACACGCGCCTTCGGCGAAACGCCACTCGGCAAGAACCTGCAGCTTCCGATGCAGATGGTCGAGGATCAGGTTCGCCGCAACACCGAGATGTTCCAGCAGGCAATGCAGATGTTCTCGCCCTTCATGACGCCTCCCGCCAAGGAGACGAAGAAGGCCGAAGCCAAGGATATCGATGAGCTGAAGGAACAGCTGCGCGCCCTTCAGAACAAGCTCGACAATCTCTGATCTCCGAGCGTTTCCAGAAACGCTCTAGAGACCGATCGAAACATCGCGGCCCGCCGTCCGGATAGACACGGCGAAGCCGCCGATCACATCGATCAGCGCCACCGTCATCAGAATGAAGAAGACCTGCGTAGCTGCATCCTGGACGAGAAGAAACTCGACCAGGAAGGCAATGAACACCAGCATCGACAGCATGTGATTGACCAGGCTGCCCGAGCCATTGCGGGTCGCCTTCAATATTTCGACGAAGAGAATGACGAGCGCCACGACGATGAAGAGATCGCCGAGCGCCATGCTCCAGATCGCCCCTGAAATCATAGAGAGAACAATAATGTCATGCTGAAGCGCGGGTATGCCGCCGCTTCCCATCAGTCCGAGCATTGCCATATTGTAAAGAATAAATGGAATGATCATCAGCGGCATTGCAGCGAGCATGTCGGTCTATTCTCCCTCGATCGGTAGAATACTGCCGTAGATGACCGTGCCACTTCAAGACATTTGCGAATATAATCATGCGCAAACGCAAAAAGACCGGCACGCGGCCGGTCTCTTCGATCTGGGAAAACCAGAAGCAGGAAAGCTTATGCGCTTTCCTTCGGCGTCAGAACCTGACGGCCGCGATACATACCGGTCTTCAGATCGATATGGTGCGGACGGCGCAGTTCGCCGGAGTTCTTGTCTTCAACGTAGGTCGGAGCCTTCAGTGCGTCTGCAGAACGGCGCATACCGCGCTTGGACGGGCTCGTTTTTCTCTTCGGTACAGCCATTTCTCGTACTCCACTTCACAGGCAACACATTCCCGGCCAGACTGGCGGCCGAAACGGACATGTCGCGATTTCGGAAATTTTGCGCGCTTATACATGCCTTGGATGGCCTTGACCAGTCCCCAAACGCATTTTTTGAGAATCCTTTGATTCCTGTCTCAAACCTCGTCGTGAGGGACGATCCAAGGCTCGCGCGGGCAGCCTCCTCCCACTTCACCCAGGCCGGATGCGCCTTCACCGCGGCCATATAGCTCAGCGTCTCGCTGGATGTCACCAGGTCATAAACATCGAAGCGATTGATGACGGGCGCAAACATCGCATCGGCAGCCGAAAAGCCGCCGAACAGGAAGGGACCGCCGGATTGCTCCCGCAAGTCGCGGAAGATCGTCTCGATGCGCACGACGTCGGCCATGACGCCATCGGCGAGCGCGATCTTGCCCTTCGGGCGGCGGATATTCATCGGGCAGGCATTGCGGATCGCCCGGAAGCCCGAGAGCATCTCCATCGACACCGAGCGGGCAATGGCCCGCCTCGTCCGGTCCTTCGGCCACAGGCCCGCCTCAGGATAAAGCTCCGCGACATATTCGATGATCGACAGCGATTCCCAGACGCGAATATTGCCATGATGCAGCACCGGCACGCGGCCGGTCGGCGAGAATTCCTTGAAGCGCGGATTGCCGGCCTCGAAATCGAAGGGCACGACGACTTCCTCGAAGGGAATGCCGGTCGCCTCCATGGCGATCCATGGCCGCAGCGACCAGGACGAATAGTTCTTGTTGCCGATATAGAGGGTGAGCTTGTCCATGGTCCGATCCATCCGCTGTGTCAGGCCTTCTCTCTACCGGCCGCGGGCTTGGCTCACCAATGAATTGTTCAGGGCTCAATCATAAATGCATTTGATGTAGTCGCCGGCGCCCTGCGCGCGGCGCTCGATCACCGCCGCAAGCCGCCGCAAGCCGCGGCCCGGCTTGCCGGCATTGCGGTCGATCGGGTTCGGCAGCGAAACGGCAAGCAACGCGGCCTGGCGCCGCGACAGCTTGGAGGCCGGAACCTTGAAGTGATAGCGCGCCGCCGCCTCGATGCCGTAAATGCCCGGGCCCCATTCGGCGATGTTGAGATAGATCTCCATCAGCCGCCGTTTGGTCCAGACGAAATCAGAGGCGACAGCAAGAGGAAGCTCCAGCCCCTTGCGCACGAAAGAACGGCTGTTCCATAGAAACAGGTTCTTCGCCGTCTGCATCGGGATCGTGCTGCCGCCGCGTGTCGAGGCACCGTCGAGCGTATCCTCGATCAGCATTCGCATTTCACCCCAGTCGACGCCGCCGTGAAAGCAATATTGCCCGTCTTCCGACATCATCACCGACTGAACCAGCACCGGCGAGATATCGTCGAGCGACACCCATTGCCGATCATAGCCGCGCAACAGCACGAGATCGCGCAGCATCAGCGTCGAGACCGGATGGATGAAAGGGATGAGATAGAGGAAGATCAGCGCATAGGGCAGCACGCAGAGCGCCAGGATGCCAAGCACGATGCGCGCCAGCAAGGAGCGGCCGCGCAGCCACGCATACATCCGCCGATGAGCCGGCATGGCGATGCTTTCCTCTCTCTCCGGCGCGATGTCCAACGTTTGGCCCAGACCTGTTCCCTTGGTTCTCCTTACCGTTTGCGCAGGGCCAAGGCCAGAGCACAAAGGAATCTTGGGCGTGTCATCTACAATTCCGTTGCGCCTCAGGCTTTGCTCATGCCAAACAGCGGCCATGAGCCAGAGCCCCGCTGCATTTGACGAACGGTTGAAGATCAACGCCCGAGAGATCGAAGCGTTGCTCGAGGCGCTGCTTGCGAAGCCGGTTCTGGCCGACGAGATCGCCAGGCCCGAAAGCCTGCGCTCGGCCATGCATTACGCCGTGCTCAACGGCGGCAAGCGCCTGCGGCCTTTTCTGGTCGTCGAGAGTGCATTGCTTCTCGGCGGCGACCGCCAGGCGGCACTGCGCGTCGGCGCCGCACTGGAATGCGTGCACTGCTATTCACTCGTCCATGACGACCTGCCTGCCATGGACGACGATGATCTGCGCCGCGGCAAGCCCACCGTCCATATCGCCTTCGACGAGGCAACGGCGATCCTTGCCGGCGACAGCCTGCTGACCTACGCCTTCGACATCATCGCAGCCCCCGAAACCGCCCTGCCGGACGCGCGAAAGACCGCGCTGATCCTGGCGCTTGCCCGCAGCGCGGGTCTGGGCGGCATGGCCGGCGGCCAGGCGCTTGATCTCGCGGCCGAAAAGGCAGCACCTGATGCCTCAGGCATCATTACATTGCAGACTATGAAAACAGGCGCGCTCATTCGCTTCGCCTGCGAGGCCGGCGCCATCGTTGCCGGCGCGAGCGAGGAAGACCGCAAGCGTCTGCGAGCATTCGGCGAGAAGATCGGCCTGGCGTTCCAGCTTGCCGACGACCTGCTCGACATCACCTCCGATGCCGAGACCATGGGCAAGGCGACAGGCAAGGACGCCGGCCGCGGCAAGGGCACGCTGGTTGCCCTCAACGGCATCGAATGGGCGGAAACGGAACTGCGCCGCCACGTCGAAGACGCGACGGCGCTGCTCGAGCCCTACGGCGACGCCGCAGCAACGCTGTCCTCCACCGCCCGCTTCGTCGCCAACCGCAAGAGCTGAATAGGCGTCGGGCAGGTCCGGCGCCGCTCTCCTATGCGTTTGCCAGACGCCCCGCGGCAGCCGAAGCGGGCCGCCGCAGGATGGCGACCACCATCAGACCGCCGATCACGCTGATATGCTCGATTGCAAACAGCATCTCGAAGAAAGCGGCCTCACCGGTCATCCTCCAGAAGGCATGGGCAACCGGGATGGTCAGTGCAGTGAAGACGCCGAGCGCCCCGGCACCGAGCCAGACGTTCCAGCCTGAGATCACCAGCGCCGAACCGCCGAGCTGAATCATGATGACCAGCGCGGCCATCGGCGCAGCGGGCAGCACGCCATACTTCTCCATCTCGGCAACGGCGCCGCCGAAATTGGCGAGCTTGGCCAGACCGCTGGACCAGAAGACGAATGTCACGAGCACGCGGGCGAACACGCCGAAGATGGGCGACGACAAGAGTTTGTCGATAAACATGATCCGCTCCTCAGGCTGCCGGTGCGAGCGGGATATCGATCCCGAAGCGGGCCGCGGTCGCGACGATCCCCGGAATATCCGGCGGCAGCATTTCCGGAAACTGTGTCGTGCCTGGCGGCAGCGGCTCGCCGACCGCCACGAAGAACTCCTCATGGAGATCACCGGGAAAGTTGATCAGCAGCAGCTTCGATGGCTTGTCGTCGATGTTGCGGAACGCATGCATGGTTCCCGGCGCGACATGCACGAAATCGCCCGGTCCGCAGACCTTCGTCTCGCTGCCGACCATGATCTCATAGCGGCCCTCAAGGATGAGAAACGCTTCCTGGTCGGTCTGCGTGTGCGGCGGAGGGCCGGCATTCGGCGCGGTGAGAACTTCGATCACGGTGAAGCTGCCTTTCGTATCGGCATACCGTGCGCGAAAGGTCAGGATATTGCCGATGAAGTGAACGGTCATCGGCGTGCCCGCCGATTGGTCTGGTTTTGTCGGATTGGAATTCATTGACTTGTGCCCCCAGGCGTTTGTGATACACTCAACTCTTAATGAGATTAATGTCTCATAATGAGGTGAAAATGGACAGTCAAGAAAAAAGATTCGAGCGGGTGAACCAGAAGCGCCGGACGCGTAGTGAATTGCTGCGTGCCGCAAGGCAGATCGTCGAGAAGGGCGGCCACCCTTCGGTCGCCGATGTTGCTGATCTGGCAGGAATTTCACGCGCTACCGCCTATCGCTACTTCTCGACCCCGGATGAGATCATCCGCGAAGCCGTGCTCGATGGCGTTGCCGATATCATCAACATCGATCCGGCAAATGAAGGCGCCGGCATCAAGGACGC
The DNA here is from genome assembly GCF_047325115.1 of Rhizobium sp. Rhizsp82. Classification (NCBI taxonomy): domain Bacteria; kingdom Pseudomonadati; phylum Pseudomonadota; class Alphaproteobacteria; order Hyphomicrobiales; family Rhizobiaceae; genus Rhizobium; species Rhizobium sp. Rhizsp82. Next base: position 717,411 of record NZ_CP168570.1, read on the forward strand.
GGAAGCACGGATGGACAAGCTGGTCTCAGACATCTTCCGGATGATCCTCGGCAATGAGAGCGTCTTCCGGGCGCTGCTCGGCAATTCCGTCACCGGCCAATCGCAGGTCCGCCGCGGCGGACGGCGCATTCCGTGGCTGAAGGAAGCACTATCGCCACTTCAAGGACGCATTGCCTCAAGGCAACTGGACAAACTCATCCACGCCCTGTCGCTGGTCACAGGCGTCGAATCCCTCGTGGTGATGCGGGATATCTGCGAGCTCGAGCCTGATGAGGCCGAAAAGACCCTGCGCTGGACGGCAAGAGCCATTCTGAAAGCGGCTCTCGATGAAAGTGATCTCGAGTTGGCGTGACAGCAGACGAAAACTCTGACAGGTTCAGGCTTTCCCGCCAAAGAGCAGCCCCCATGCACGATACGCTATCCTATCTCCCGTCCATCATGCCCGCCTATATCGCCTATGTGATCGCGGTCATCAGCCCCGGCCCAGCCATCCTGGCGATTGTCGCGACGTCGATGACGCAGGGCCGTAAGGCCGGCATGACGATCGGCGTGGGGATTTTCGGGGGTTCGTTCACCTGGGCCTGCGCTGCAGCGCTTGGCCTCGCGACGTTGCTGCATACTTACGCGATCGCTCTGGAGATCCTGAAGGTCTTCGGCGGGCTCTATCTGCTCTATCTTGCCTACAAGGCGTTCAAGGCGATGCGTGCAGGCAACGAACTTGCGCAGGCGAAGGATGTGCAGCCGCTTTCGACGCGTGCCCTGCTATTGAAGGGTTACGGTATCCACGTCACCAATCCGAAGGCGATCTTTGCCTGGCTCGCCATCATCGCGCTCGGCATGCCGCAGGGCGCGCCGGGCTCGGTGGCCGTGCTCATCGTCGCCATCTGCCTGACGACCGGCTTTGCGATCTTCATGGGATATGCGGTGCTGTTTTCGACGCCGCACGCGCTCAGGATCTACAACAGCCTTCGCCGCTGGATAGAAGGCGCAATGTCCGCCTTCTATTGCTTCGCGGGCCTGAAGCTGCTGACCAGCCGCATCTAGCGGCTATTCGGCGGCCGTCCTCTGGCCGAAACGCTTCTCAATATAGTCGGTCACCAGCGCCTCGAAATCGGCAGCGATGTTCGGGCCGCGCAGCGTCAGCGCCTTCTGACCGTCGATAAAGACGGGGGCTGCCGGCGTTTCACCGGTGCCTGGAAGCGAGATGCCGATATCGGCATGCTTGCTTTCGCCCGGGCCGTTGACGATGCAGCCCATGACGGCAACGTTCAGCGCCTCGACTCCCGGATATTTCTCACGCCAGACCGGCATGTTCTTGCGGATGTCGTTCTGGATGTTCTGCGCCAGTTCCTGGAACACCGTCGAGGTCGTGCGGCCGCAGCCGGGGCAGGCGGCAACGACGGGAATGAACTGCCGGAAGCCCATGACCTGCAGGAGCTCCTGTGCCACCTGCACTTCGCGCGTCCGGTCGCCATTCGGCTCAGGCGTCAGCGACACACGGATCGTGTCACCGATACCGTGCTGCAGCACATAGCCCATGGCCGCCGACGAGGCGACGATGCCTTTCGAGCCCATGCCCGCCTCGGTGAGGCCGAGATGCAGCGCATGGTCGGAGCGCTCCGACAGCATCGAATAGACGGCGATCAGATCCTGAACCTGGCTGACCTTGGCGGACAGGATGATGCGATTGCGCGGCAGGCCGATTTCTTCGGCGAGATTGGCCGAAATTAGCGCTGACTGAACGATCGCCTCGCGGGTGACCTGTCGGGCAGAAAGCGGCGAACCCGCCTCGGCATTCTGGTCCATCAGCGCCGTCAGCAGATCCTGATCGAGCGAACCCCAGTTGACGCCGATGCGAACCGGCTTGTCGTAGCGGATCGCCATCTCGATGATCTCGGCGAACTGCTTGTCCTTCTTGTCCTTGAAGCCGACATTGCCCGGATTGATGCGGTATTTCGCCAGCGCCTCGGCGCAGGCAGGATGATCGGCAAGCAGCTTGTGACCGATATAATGGAAGTCACCGATCAGCGGCACGTCCATGCCGAGACGCAGCAGGCGTTCGCGGATCTTCGGAACGGCGGCAGCGCTCTCGTCGCGATCGACGGTGATGCGCACCATTTCCGAACCGGCCTTGAAGAGCGCGGCAACCTGGGCAACCGTCGCATCGATATCGGCGGTATCGGTATTGGTCATCGACTGAACGACGACGGGCGCGCCGCCCCCGACAATGACGCCGCCGACATCGACGGCAACCGAGGCGCGGCGCGGTTTCGGATCAAAATCCGTAGCTGAAGACATGGATAGAGCTCTTGAACCCTTTGGAAATCGTGCCTTTCAGGTGGATCATGCCCGCCGCCTTGTCAACCGCCCCACGCTTCACTTTTGCTTGGCGGCCTCAGTGGCCGCCGCCCGAAGCACCGTCGGCATAGCGTGCCAGTTTCGAAAAGATCAGCACCACGACGAGCAGCACCGGCAGGGCCAGGAACACCGTCGAGAAGCCGACATGCTCGGCAACGAAGCCGATCGCCGAGGGCGCCACCAGCATGCCCGAATAGCCCATCGTGGTGACGACGGAGATGCCGATCCCCGGCTTCAGCCCCGGCACGTTGCCGGCCGCCGAGAAGGCGATCGGCACCATGTTTGAGATGCCGATGCCGCAAAAGGCGAAGCCGACAATAGCGAGCTCGGCGCTCGGCGCAAAACCGGCAATCAGCATACCCGTGATCGCAAACAGGGTGCAGACCCGCAGCGTCTTCACACCGCCGAAGCGGTCGCGCACCATATCGCCGGCAAAGCGCATGGCGGCCATGGTCAGCGAGAAGGCGGCAAAGCCGAAGCCGGAGAGCGCGACGGAAGCGCCCATTTCCTGGCGCAGGTAGAGCGCGCCCCAATCGAGAACCGCACCTTCCGGAACCATCGAGAACAGCGCCATCAGGCCGAGCAGCCAGGGCAGCGGCACCATCGGCAGGCGGGCCTTTTCCTTCTTCTCATCCGGATGCGGCGGATCGGAAAGCACCATCGGCCAGGCAATCGCCAGGAAGGCGACAGCGAGGGCAGTCGCAAGACCCGCATGACCGAGCACGCCGATCTTGGAGATCAAGAGACCGCCAAGCCCCGAGCCGATCAGGCCGCCGAGGCTCCAGAAAGCATGGCAGGACGACATGATCGCCCGGCGCATCGACTTCTCGACGGCAACCGCATTGGCATTCATCGCGACGTCCATGGCGCCGACGAAGCCGCCGAACAGGAAGAGCGCGATACCGCCGGTGATGACATTCGGCGCCACGGTCAGGGCAAGCAGGATCGGCAGCAGGCAGACGGCCATGGCCAGCGTCACGACGCGCGAACCATGTTTGGCGATCTTCGCACCGGCGACCGGCATCATCGTCAGCGATCCCAGGCCGAACACCAGGATCATCAGCCCGAGCTCGAACTTGGTGATCGCAAGCCGCTCCGCAAATTCCGGAATCTTCGGCGCCCAGCAGCCGACCAGGAAGCCGTTCATGAGAAACAGCAGCGAAACCGCGATCCGGCTCTTCGGGAAGAAGCCGCGCTGCGCCTGAGCAGCCGCATGTAGTTGATTATCCATTATCCCGTCTCATCCCATTACCACCTGCATGCCAGCAGGCCGTTCCATATTCAGTTCGCCGCCGCCTGCACGGTCCGGCACCCTCGCTCGCGATAAGCGGCAAGCAGGGTCTCGTCGGCATCATGCTCGACGACAAGGCATTCGCAGTGGGCGACCGGCAGCACGCTGTGAGGCGCAGCGGTGCCGAATTTCTCCGATGTCGCGGCCACCAGCACCCGGCGGCTCTTCGAAGCGGCGAACCGCTTGAATTCGGCATCCTCGAACCCGAAGGTCGTGACACCCGCTTCCAGATCGACGCCACAGGCGCCGAGCACGCAGAGATCGGGCGATAGTTGCTCCATGTCGCGCAGCGCCTTGGCGCCCAGCGCCCCGCCGACCTGGCGGTCGATCTGGCCGCCGATCAGGATGACGTTGACACCGGCCTTGTCGAGCAGCGCCGCGGCAATCGCCGGGGCATTGGTCGCAGCCGTCAACGCCATGTCCTGCGAAAGCGCATTGGCGATCGCCAGGTTGGTGCTGCCGGCATCGAAGAACACGGTCGATCCCGCTTTGATCTGCGACACTGCGGCCTGCGCCAGCGATTGCTTGCGCTCGAAAGCGACGCTCATCCGCTGCTTGAGGCTGCCACCTGCGGGCGAAACCGGCAAAGCGCCGCCATAGACGCGCTCGCAGAGCCCGGCCGCGGCCATCTCGCGCAAATCCCGGCGGATCGTATCTTCGGAGACGCCGAATTCGCTCGCAAGTTCTGCCGCCAGCACGCGCCCATGCGTCTCCAGCTTGATGGAAATCAGTCCCTGCCGCTCGCGCAGCAACATTTCGTTCACGTTCATCCTTGCTCCAGACAATAATCGGCACAAACAGATAGAAACGTGCATAAACATATAATCACAGGCGTGCAATAGCCCGGCCGGCACACGTTTATTGACGCTCTGAAACAAGCCGCGCCAAAAACGCGGCAAATGAGAAAAATATTCGCAGTTGCCGATTTTCTTTGCAGTTTTCTACGCTTCGCCACGCCCTATTTTCTGCGATCTATGCAGCATTGAATTTCCTCCCTTTACGGAACAGAAAAATGAAAATCCTGAAGACCATTGCCGCCGCAGCCCTGATCTCCGCAGCCGCTTTCGCCGCTCACGCTGGCGAAAACCTCGCCGCCATCAAGTCGGCTGGCGTCCTGAAGATCGGCACGGAAGGCACCTACGCGCCCTTCACCTACCATGACGACAGCAACAAGCTCGTCGGCTTCGACGTCGAAATCGGCGAAGCCGTCGCCGCCAAGCTCGGCGTCAAGGCCGAGTTCGTCGAAGGCAAGTGGGACGGCCTGATCGCCGGTCTCGATGCCAACCGCTACGACACCGTCATCAATCAGGTCGGCATCACCGACGCCCGCAAGCAGAAGTACGACTTCTCCGAGCCCTACATCGCCTCCAAGGCCGTTCTGATCGCCCGTTCGGACGACGACAGCATCAAGTCCTTCGCCGACCTCAAAGGCAAGAAGTCCGCACAGTCGCTGACCAGCAACTTCGGCAAGCTCGCCGAACAGGCCGGCGCAGAACTCGTCGGCACCGACGGTTTCGACCAGTCGATCCAGCTCGTTCTGACCAAGCGCGCTGACGCGACCGTCAACGACAGCCTTTCTTTCCTCGACTTCAAGAAGCACAAGCCCGACGCTCCGGTGAAGATCGTAGCCCAGCAGGAAAATGCCGACTACTCCGGCATCATCATCCGCAAGGGCGAGCCGGAACTGCTCGAAGCGATCAACAAGGCCCTCGTCGACATCAAGGCCGACGGCACCTACAAGAAGATCGCCGACAAGTATTTCGGTCAGGACGTTTCCAAGTAAGTCTGGCTGTTAAAGCAGACCCTTCCCCAGCCCCTCCCCCACAAGCAGGAGGGGCTTTTTATTGGCCGTTTCACGAAATGAGCAGGAAGGCCAAGGCGGATAGGGTCGATTTATGCCGGAACGGCGCTTCCTCCGAGCTCCTCCCTCTTGTGGGGAGGGGTTGGGGAGGGGTATTCCACGTCAACGCATAATCCGTGAGAGGGAATACCCGTGCCGCACTGGCTCCAATTGATGGTGGAATCGCTGCCGACGCTCCTGTGGGGCGGCATCAAGTTCACCATTCCGCTGACGCTTCTTTCCTTTGTCTTCGGGCTTGCCCTCGGATTGCTGACCGCCGTTGCCCGGCTGTTCGGTCCGGCACCGTTTGCGGCGATCGCTCGCTTCTATGTCTGGATTATCAGAGGCACGCCGCTGCTCGTGCAGCTCTTCGTCATCTTCTACGGCCTTCCGAGCATCGGCATTCTGCTGGATGCCTTCCCGGCAGCGCTGATCGGCTTCACCCTGAATATCGGCGCCTACAGCTCCGAAATCATCCGTGCCGTCATCTCCTCGGTGCCGAAGGGCCAGTGGGAAGCCGCCTATTCGATCGGCATGAACTGGCGCCAGGCAATGACCCGCACCATCCTGCCGCAGGCCGCCCGCGTCGCCGTGCCGCCGCTGTCAAACACCTTCATCTCGCTGGTCAAGGACACCTCGCTCGCAGCGGCGATTACCGTGCCCGAGCTCTTCCAGGCCGCCCAGCGCATCGTCGCCACGACCTATGAACCGCTGATCCTGTATATCGAGGCGGCCCTCATCTATCTCGTCCTGAGCTCCGTGCTTTCGGCCCTGCAGGTCAGGCTTGAACGCCGCTTCGCCCGCTATGGCGGCACGCTGGAGGCAAATTCATGATCGAGCTTTCCAACATCGAAAAACGCTTCGGCGACGCCGTCATCCTCAAGGATATCAGCATCAGCATTCCCGAAGGCAGCGTCACCGCGCTCGTCGGCCCTTCCGGCGGCGGCAAGAGCACGCTGCTGCGCTGCATCAACCTGCTTGAGATCCCGACTGCGGGCGCAATCCGCATCGGCGATGAGCGCCTCGATTTCGCGCCCGGCAAGAAGACCGGCTGGCAATCGATCCAGAAGATCCGCCGCCAGACAGGCATGGTCTTCCAGAATTTCCAGCTCTTTCCGCACCAGACGGCAATCGAGAACGTCATGGAAAGCCTCGTCACCGTGCTGAAATGGCCAAAGGAGAAAGCCCGCGCGCGGGCACTGGAGCTGATGACGAAGGTCGGAATGGCGCACAAAACGGACGCTTGGCCCTCGACGCTATCGGGTGGACAGCAGCAGCGCGTGGCAATCGCCCGTGCCCTTGCGCCATCGCCGCGCGTCCTGCTCTGCGATGAGCCGACATCGGCGCTCGATCCGGAACTGTCTGCCGAAGTCGTCGACGTCCTCGGCAAGCTCGCCAGCGAAGGTACGACCATGGTGATGGCAACGCACGACCTGCGCCTTGCCTCGAAGATCGCCAACAACGTCGTTTTCCTGGAAGCCGGAAGCGTCGTCGAAACCGGCAGCGCCAAGGCGATCTTCACGGCGCCTGAGCGTGAGCGCACCAAGCGCTTCATCTCGACGATCAACGCCGCCCACACCTACGATATCTAGGCGGCCGCACTCTTCAAATGAAAAGGGCGGGCCTGAGGCCCGCCGCTCAAATCTTTAGCCCGCGTAAGTGACCAGCAGGTCCTTGGCGTCGATCTGATCGCCGGCCTTGACGAGAACTTCGGCGATCGTGCCGTCCTTCTCGGCGTGGATCGCCGTTTCCATCTTCATGGCCTCGATCGAGACAAGCACGTCGCCGGCATTGATCGCCTGGCCGGGCGAGACGAAGACGCGGGAGATGACACCCGGCATCGGCGCGCCGACATGGGCGGCATTACCGGGCTCCGCCTTGCGGCGGGCAGCGGCACCCGATGCGCCATGGGCACGATCCGGCACCTTGATGCGGCGTGGCTGGCCGTTGAGCTCGAAGAACACGGTGACCATGCCCTGGCTGTCGGTGCCGCTCATCGCCTGATTGACGATAACCAGCGTTTTGCCCTTCTCGATATCGGCAAACAGCTCCTCGCCATCGGCCAGACCGTAGAAATAGGCAGGCGTCGGCAGAACCGAGACCGGGCCGTAGGTATCCGATGCGAAGGCGAAGTCAGTGAAGACCTTCGGATACATCAGGTAGGACGCGAATTCGAAGTCGGTGACCTCGCGCTCGAGCTTGGTTTCGATCGCCTTGCGCTCGGCATCGAGATCGGCGTCTTCAAGCAGCGAGCCCGGACGCACCGTATAGGGTGCATCGCCCTTCAGCGCCTTCTTCTGCAGCGCTTCCGGCCAGCCGGACGGCGGCTGACCGAGGTCGCCCTTCAGCATCGAGACCACCGATTCCGGGAAGGAGACTTCCTTGTCCGGATTGATGACATCGGCGACCGTCAGGTCCTGGCTCACCATCATCAGCGCCATGTCGCCGACCACCTTGGAGGACGGCGTCACCTTGACGATATCGCCGAACATCTGGTTGGCGTCGGCATAGGCCTGCGCCACCTTGTGCCAGCGGGTCTCGAGACCGAGCGAGCGGGCCTGTTCCTTGAGGTTGGTGAACTGGCCGCCCGGCATTTCGTGCAGGTAGACTTCGGATGCCGGACCCTTGAGATCGCTCTCGAAGGCCGCGTACTGGTGGCGCACCGCTTCCCAATAGAAGGAGATGCGGCGGATCCATTCCGGATCGAGGCCCGGATCGCGCTCGGAGCCGCGCAGCGCTTCGACGATCGAGCCGAGGCAGGGCTGCGAGGTATTGCCCGACAGCGCGTCCATCGCCGCATCGACAGCATCGACACCGGCATCGACAGCCGCAAGAACGGTCGCGGCCGCGATACCCGACGTATCATGCGTGTGGAAGTGGATCGGCAGGCTGGTCGCCTCGCGCAGCGCTTTGAAGAGAACCTTGGCAGCGGCCGGCTTCAGGAGACCCGCCATGTCCTTCAGCGCGATGATATGCGCGCCGGCCTTTTCCAGCTGGACGGCGAGATCCGTGTAATACTTCAGATCGTATTTCGGGCGCGCCGAGTTCAGGATATCGCCGGTGTAGCAGATCGCCGCTTCGCAAAGCTTGTTCTCTTCGGCAACCGCATCCATCGAGACGCGCATGTTCTCGACCCAGTTCAGGCAGTCGAAAACGCGGAAGAGGTCAATGCCGCCGGCAGCCGCCTGACGGACGAAGTATTTGACGACATTGTCGGGGTAATTCTTGTAGCCGACGCCGTTGGCGCCGCGCAGCAGCATCTGCAGAAGCAGGTTCGGCGCGGCCTCGCGCACCTGCGACAGACGCTCCCACGGATCTTCCGTCAGGAAGCGCATGGAGACGTCGAAGGTCGCGCCACCCCAGCATTCCAGCGACAAGAGGTTCGGCAGCGCCTGGGCATAGGTGCTGGCGATCCGGGCAATGTCATAGGTGCGCATGCGCGTTGCCAGCAGCGACTGGTGGCCGTCACGCATCGTCGTGTCGGTCATCAGCACGCGCTTCTCGTTGCGCATCCATTCGCCGAACTTCTTCGGGCCCAGCTTGTCGAGCAGCTGCTTGGTGCCATCCGGCACCTTTCCGCCTTCGATATAGGGAACGACCGGCTCTGCGATATCGGCAGACGGCTTCGGCCGGTCCTTGGCTTCCGGATGACCGTTGACGGTGACATCGGCGAGATAGGTCAGGAGCTTGGTGGCGCGGTCCTGGCGCTTGACCTGCTGGAAGAGCTCCGGCGTCGAGTCGATAAAGCGCGTCGTGTAGCTGTTATCGCGGAACTTCGGATGCGTGATGATCGCTTCCAGAAAGGTCAGGTTGGTGGCGACGCCGCGGATACGGAATTCACGCAGCGCGCGGTCCATGCGCGAGATCGCTTCCGACGGGTTTGGCGCCCAGGCCGTTACCTTGACGAGCAGCGGATCGTAATAGCGGGTGATGATCGCGCCCGAATAGGACGTGCCGCCATCGAGGCGGATGCCGAAGCCCGATGCCGAGCGGTAGGCGGTGATACGTCCATAGTCCGGAATGAAGTTATGCTCCGGATCCTCGGTGGTGATGCGGCACTGCAGCGCATGACCGTTGAGGCGGATATCGGCCTGCTTGGGGACGCCGGACTCAGGCGTACCGATGGCAAAGCCGTCGAGAATATGGATCTGCGCCTTGACGATATCGATGCCGGTGACGACTTCGGTGACGGTGTGCTCGACCTGGATGCGCGGATTGACTTCGATGAAGTAGAATTTGCCGGTATCGGCATCCATCAGATATTCGACGGTGCCGGCGCCGACATAGTTGGTTGCCTCGGCGATCTTCAGCGAGTAGGCGGCGAGTTCCTGGCGCTGCGCTTCGCTGAGATAAGGTGCCGGCGCGCGCTCGACGACCTTCTGGTTACGGCGCTGGATGGAGCAATCGCGCTCGAAGAGATGCACGACATTGCCATGCGTATCGCCGAGGATCTGGCTTTCGACGTGGCGGGCGCGCTCGACGAGCTTTTCGAGATAGACTTCGTCCTTGCCGAAGGCGGCCATCGCTTCGCGCTTGGCTTCGGTCACTTCGCGGGCAAGATCCTTCGGATCGCGGATCGCGCGCATGCCGCGGCCACCACCGCCCCAGGATGCCTTCAGCATCACCGGATAGCCGATCTCTTCGGCCATGCGGGCAACTTCCTTCATGTCGTCAGGAAGCGGCTCGGTTGCCGGAACAACGGGAACGCCGACGGAGATCGCCAGATTGCGCGCTGCAACCTTGTTGCCGAGCTGGCGCATCGTATCGGCCCGCGGACCGATGAAGGTGATGCCGGCCTTGTTGCAGGCGTCGACGAATTCGGGGCTCTCGGACAGCAGACCGTAGCCCGGATGAATAGCATCGGCGCCGGAAAGCTTGGCAACACGGATCACTTCGTCGATCGACAGATAGCTTTCGATCGGACCGAGATCACGCTCAAGATGCGGCCCGCGTCCGACCTGATAGCTTTCGTCCGCTTTGAAGCGGTGCAATGCGAGCTTGTCTTCCTCCGCCCATATCGCGACCGTTTTTATCCCAAGCTCGTTGGCCGCGCGGAATACGCGGATGGCAATTTCGGAACGGTTGGCGACAAGAATCTTGGATATGGGCAATGCACTCTCCTCAAAGCACGGGACGCGGGCAATGCTGCACCCGCGAAGAGAATTCTTAACGTGCTGTTACAGAAAGTTCAATTTCCCTTGCCGCCACGAAATAGAATTTCTCCGCCATCAGGTAATTAAGCCGTATCTAAAGGCCAAAGCGACGGCCTGCTGGCGGTTTTTGGCCTTCAGTTTGTCCTGAATTCCGTTCATATACCAGTCGACAGTGTGGTTGGAGATGCTCAGCAACTTGCTGATCTCGATCGAGGTCATGCCATCGGCGAGATAATGCAGGATCTCCAGTTCGCGCCGTGTCAGCGGCGTTTCCATCAGCGTAGGGCTGTCCAAAGCCTCCGCCTCGCCCCGCAATTCCAATAGCCGCCAGAAGGCCTTGTGCGTCACGGTGCAAAACAGCGAAAGCTCCACCGGAGACAGATCGACGGGCACGCCGCCGATGCTGAGGCTGCCGAGCAGGCCGCTTCGACCATGGACCGGAAGCACATAACCATCGCTCAGTCCATGCTGGGCAGCATCGTTCATCATCTGCTCCATCCGGCGCTGATGCGGGTCTCGACGATAGGCGGCGAGCGCTTCCTGCCAGCGGAATGGGCGGCTCGTCTGTCCGAGATAGCGGACGGTCGGATCGATCAGGAAATATTTCTTGGTTGCATAAACCTGCGTCCATTTCTCCGGCCAGTCGCCGGCGAGCACGGCGCCCCAGGGATCGACGCTGCGCTTCGGGTGACGCAGAAGAACGAAATATTCGAAGCCATAGGAATGCAGAACATTCTCAAGCTCCTCGACCACACGTTCGATCTTCTTGCATTCTTCGATAACGACAAGCAATTGAATCAACGAATGAATATTCACAAATGCCCCCTGCCCGAAAAGGGCGTGCGGTTGAGGGCCGTCGACCGGCAAAAAACGCAGCCGGCATCTCAACGGTCTTCGGTTTAATCATTTTAACCCGTATGCTTTATGGTGTGACGTATGACCTTCCAAATGCAAGCGAAAATTGTCACGACTGTTGTCCATTGAACAGTTTTCAACCGATGTCATCTCGTCGCACCCTGCTGTCACAATGTCGAAAAAGCGGTGCGTGAACGCGGTGTTAATCGCCGGTTCAGGTAGATTTTAGTAGCGTCGCAGCATCCCGTTTTGCAGATGCACAAAAGAGGTACTGCTGTGTCGCTATTCAAGGTCTATGCAAGAGCTTTGCGCTACCTTGGCGCCTACAAGCTCCGCGTATCCCTGGTGGTCGTTGCCAACATTGTTCTGGCGGCCATTACCATCGCGGAACCGATCCTCTTCGGCCGCATTATCGATGCCATCTCCGGCAAGGGCGAAGTGAAGCCGATCCTGTTCATGTGGGCCGGTTTCGCCGTCTTCAACACCATCGCCTTCGTGCTTGTCGCCCGCGAGGCTGACAGGCTGGCGCATGGCCGGCGCGCCACGCTTCTGACTGAAGCCTTCGGCCGCATCATTTCCATGCCGCTCTCCTGGCATCATCAGCGTGGCACGTCCAACGCGCTGCATACGCTGCTGCGCGCCTGCGAGACGCTGTTCGGCCTCTGGCTCGAGTTCATGCGCAACCACCTTGCGACTGCTGTCGCTATCGGCCTGCTGATCCCGACCGCCATCTCGATGGACTATCGCCTGTCGATCGTGCTGCTGGTGCTCGGCGCAGCCTACTGGGCGATCGGCCGTGTGGTCATGAGCCGCACGAAGGATGGTCAGGCTTCGGTCGAAAACCACTACCACACTGTCTTTTCGCATGTCAGCGACTCGATCAGCAACGTTTCGGTGCTGCACAGCTACAACCGTATCGAAGCTGAAACCAAGGCTCTGAAGGGCTTTACTGATCGCCTTCTGCAGGCCCAGTATCCGGTTCTCGACTGGTGGGCTATTGCCGGCGCGCTGAACCGCATGGCTTCCACGATCGCCATGATGGTCATCCTCGTCATCGGCACGCTGCTGGTGCAGGCTGGCGAAATCAAGATCGGTGACGTCATTGCCTTCATCGGCTTTGCCAACCTGCTGATCTCGCGTCTCGACCAGATGCGCCAGTTCGCCACGCAGATCTTTGAAGCCCGCTCGAAGCTCGAGGACTTCTATGTCCTCGAAGACTCCGTTCGTGACCGTGAAGAGCCTGCCGGCAATGCCGACATCAAGGACGTCAAGGGCGAAGTCGAATTCCGCGACGTCTCCTTCGGCTTCGGCAACTCGTCGCAGGGTCTGCACAACGTCAACTTCAAGGCCAAGGCCGGCCAGACGATCGCGATCGTCGGCCCGACCGGCGCCGGCAAGACGACACTCGTCAACCTGCTGCAGCGCGTCTACGACCCCGACAGCGGCCAGATCTTGGTCGATGGCCATGACATCACCAAGGTGACCCGCAAGTCGCTGCGCCGCTTCATCGCAACCGTGTTCCAGGATGCCGGTCTGCTGAACCGTTCGATCAGCGACAACATCCGCCTCGGCCGCGAGGGCGCCAGCGAAGAAGAAATGCGCCAGGCAGCGGAAGCTGCTGCAGCTGCCGACTTCATCGAGACGCGCGAAGACCAGTACGACACGCATGTCGGCGAGCGCGGCAACCGTCTCTCCGGTGGTGAGCGTCAGCGTATCGCGATCGCCCGCGCCATCCTGAAAGACGCGCCGATCCTCGTGCTCGACGAGGCGACCAGCGCGCTCGACGTCGAAACCGAAAACCGCGTGAAGGCCGCCATCGACAACCTGCGCCAGAACCGCACCACCTTCATTATCGCCCACCGTCTCTCGACGGTCCGCGAGGCCGACAAGGTGCTGTTCCTCGACAATGGCCGGATCGTCGAGCAGGGTAGCTTCGACGAACTCAGCCAGAGCAACGGCCGCTTCGCCGCCCTGCTCCGCGCCAGCGGCATCCTGACGGACGACGAAGTCCGCAAGGCACACGCCACCGAAGCCGCATAAGGCGACAGCCGCAACGAAATGCCAAAGGCCGGAAGGATCACCTTCCGGCCTTTTTCTTTTGCGCTCTGGTTTGTGTGCTCCTTAGCCTAAGGCTCACTTCCGATACCGCTGCTTCGCGGTCGCCGGATTGATCGCGCGATCTAATGCTTTGCGACGTGCACAAGAGCGAGCTCGGTGCTTCACATGACCGGCCGGTGATCACAGGGATCACTCAAGCGATACCAAGCACTCCAATGCTTCAATCCAGTAGTGAAAGCCGCTAGCATCGGCTCCGCGCATTTGGCGCCGGAGGAAGCAGCTTTGGCCGTTCGCCGCATCATCACCAACATCGCCGCCGGCGACCTGTCGCTGGCGCAGCGTTTCTACGGCGACATCCTGGGGCTCGATCTGCTGATGGATCACGGCTGGATCGTAACCTATGGCAATGCCACTGCCATGCAGGTGCAAGTCAGCATCGCCAGCGAGGGCGGGTCCGGTACGGATGTGCCCGATCTCTCCATCGAGATGGATGATGTCGATGCCGTGCTTGAGGATATGCGGAAGGCAGACTTCGAGATCGTCTATGGCCCCGCCGACGAGCCGTGGGGAGTCCGCCGCTTTTATGTCCGCGATCCCTTTGGCCGCCTCATCAACATTCTCGCGCATAAAAAATAGCCGGTGGAGAGAACCCCACCGGCCATTGGCATCAAATCGATCCCTACAGCTTATTTCCGGCGGTCGCCGACCCGTATGGCGACCGGCACCGCGGTGCGCGCTATCACCGGCTTCACCTTCGCATCCAGGCGCTTGCGCTCCAGATGGTAGGCATAGGCAAACTGGGCCGAGAGACCGGCGATCACGAACATCGGGCCGATGAACTGGTCGCGATTGGTGACGTAGAGCAGAACCTGACCCGCCATGGCGAGAATCGTGCCAGCAACGAAGATGTTCAGCGAATGACGGCCAAGGATCGTTAGCGGATGATCAGCCGGACGGCGCAGGAGGCGCGACAGAGCCGGAATGTTGATGACCAGATAGGTCAGCGCCAGCACATGCAGCAGACGCGGCAGCGACAGGAAGGTCTTGTCGAAGCCGGTGATGACTGCAGGCAGACCAAGTGCCGCCAGCGCATTGCCGAGATCCCAGAGATGACCTACGACCCAGGCAAAGGATAGCGCTACATAGCCCGACGCCAGCATGAACAGGACGGGATGGCGCGGCAACCTGCCGCCACGCTTCACATGCATCATGCCGACGATGCCGATCGTGAAGATGAACTGCCACGACAGCGGGTTCAGGAACCAGTAGTCGGCAATGATCATGTTATGCGGCGCGATCTGGTAGATGCCCGAGACGAACCATACGGTGCCCGAGACAGTGAGCGCCAGCAGGGGGTGCCAGGAGTTCAACAGCAGGATGATCGGCACCATCAGCATCAGCGCGCCATACATCGGCAGGATGTTGTTGTAGCCGATCTGATGGCCGAGCAGCAGCAGCGCCGGAATACCTTCCTTGAGGTTGGTCAGCACCGCCAGGATATTGATCTCCACCAGCAGCCCCGGCCTATGGAACAGCCAGGCGCCGCAGATGAACAGCGCCAGCGTGATGAAGGTGGTGATCATATGGGCGAGATAGAGCGTAAAGGCACGCTTCACGGCCTTCTTCGCCATCTCCAGCCTGCGGCCGAACTTGAAGCCCGATCCATAGGCAAGGCCGACTGCAATACCCGAGATGAGCACGAAGGCTTCGGCAGCGTCGGAGAAGCCGAAATTCTTCGTCGTCACATATTCGAAAATCTGCCCGGGGACGTGATTGATGAAGATCGTGATCAGGGCCAGCCCGCGCAATACATCCAGTCTTGTATCGCGTTGCGGCCGGGCCGCGGACGGTGACACGCGCTCAGCGCCGATCGTCTTTTCCGGCGTAGTCGCCATGAATGTCTCTCCTGGTTCCGATTTGCAAACGCAGTTGCGGCCAAAAGGTTTCCCTTTTGGCCGCAACGAATCGCCGGAGTGTGAGCTCGAAGAATGCTGCTATCCGACCGGATATCCCTCAGAGGGATTGGCGATGTCGTTGCCGTTGATAGCCAGACTGTAGCCGCCGGGTTGGGACGATTTTGAGACCGAAATGCGGTATTTCACACCCGAATGTTCGACCTCTGCAGAGAAGCCATCCCAGCTGCTTGGAAACGCCGGACGAACGAACAGTCGCCCGTCCTTCAACCGGATTCCGAGGATGCCTTCGACGGCGGCGCGATAGAGCCAGCCGGCCGATCCCGTATACCAGGTCCAGCCGCCGCGTCCCTTGAGAGCGCCTTCGCCGTAGACGTCAGCCGCGATCGTGTAAGGCTCGACGCGATAGTGCTCGGCAGAACTCTTGTCGCGCGAATGCGTGATCGGGTTGAGCAGATCGAAGCAGGCCAGCGCATCGTCGCCGCGGTTCATCTCCGCCAGCGCCATGACCACCCAGGTCGCAGCATGCGTGTACTGGCCGCCGTTCTCGCGAACGCCCGGAGGATAGGCCTTGATATAGCCCGGATCCTTGGCCGAGGTCGCGAAAGGCGGAGTGAACAGCCGGATGATGCGCGTGTCGCGATCGACGAGACGGCTCAGAACCGCATCCATCGCCGTCTTGGCATGGTCAGGATTGCCTTCGCCCGAGAGCACGCTCCACGACTGCGCGATCGAATCGATCTGGCATTCCAGGCTTTCCTTCGAGCCCAGCAGGCTGCCGTCGTCGAACGTGCCCCGACGATAGTAGCCGCCATCCCAGCCAGCGCTTTCGAGAGCCGTCTTGAGTTCGCCGAGATGCTTGGTCCAGCGCTCAACGCGTGCCTTGTCGCCGCGTTCTTCGGCGTAAGGCGTGAAGGAGCGAAGCGCACCGGCGAGGAACCAGCCGAGCCAGACGCTCGTGCCCTGTCCATGGATGCCGACGCGGTTCATGCCGTCGTTCCAGTCGCCGCCGAGGATCAGCGGCATGCCGTTCGAGCCGGTCCGCTTGATCGCGAGATCGAGGGCGAGAGCGGCATGCTCGTAAATGCTAGCCTTGTCCTCGGAAATCTCGGGCTTGTAGAACGAGTCATGCTGTCCTTCGAGCAGCGCCGGACCCTCGAGGAATGGCAGTTGCTCGTCGAGCACGGTCTTGTCGCCCGTGACGCTGCAATAATGGTGGATACCGTAGGCAAGCCAGACGACGTCATCCGAGATCAGCGTGCGGACGCCCGCACCGGTTCCCGGCAGCCACCAATGCTGGACATCACCTTCACGGAACTGCCGCGAGGCGGCGTTGACGATCTGGTTACGGGCCAGCGAAGGCTCTTGCAGCACGAATGCCAGGGTATCCTGCAGCTGGTCGCGGAAGCCGAAGGCACCGCTTGCCTGATAGAAGGCCGAACGCGCCATGATACGGCAGCCGAGGCTCTGATAGGGCAGCCAGGCATTGATGAGATTGTTCATGCCCTGGTCGGGAGTCGTAATCTGCACCTTGCCGGTAAAGCCCTGCCAGAAGTCGCGGTTTGCCTGAACGGCATCCTCGATGCTGGCCGAACGGATCTCCTTGGCAAGCGCTGCCGCCTCATCCCTGGATGCAGTATCGCCCATGAAGAAGGTGACGTCGCGTGCTTCACCCGGTGCCAGCGTGATGTCGATTGCCAGCACAGCGGCCGGATCACCATCGAGCTCGGTCGAACCGGAGAGCGGCATGGAAGGCTTCAGCGCCTGCGGTGCCTGGATCGTACCGGCCTTGCCGATGAATTCACGGCGGCTGGTGCCGAAGCTCGACGGCTTCTCGCTGGCGGCGAAGAAGGCCACCCGGTTAGAGAAGTCGATGCTGTACTGGTTGCCGGCAAACAGCGTTCCGGTTTCCTCATCCGCCGAAGACAGGATGAAGGGAACGGTGCGTTGCGGATTGTTGCCGAGCACCCACTCGACATAGCCGTAGAGCCTGAGCTTGCGGGCGCCGGTGCCGTTATTGCGCAGGCGAACGCGCTGCATCTTGACCGGCTTTTCGCGATGGACGGTCTGGGTGACCTCCATGGCGATATCGTTCTGCTCGCTGGAGAAGACCGAATAGCCGAGACCGTGGCGGGTTTCGAAACGCGCATCGGCGCGCTGCGACAGGCCCGCATAGGGCGTCAGGATGTCATTGTTGTCGAGATCGGCGACATAGATCGCTTCGCCCGAGCGGTTGACGACGGCATCGTTCGACCAGCTGGTCAGCTGATAGTCGCGCGAGTTGACCGACCAGGTGAAGCCTGCGCCTTCGGCCGAAACGTGGAAGCCGAACTTGTCGTTCGAAATCACGTTGATCCACGGCTGCGGCGTTGCCGTGCCGCCGGCGAGGCGAACGACATATTCGCGGCCGTCGCGGGCAAAGCCGCCAAAGCCGTTCCAGAAGTCGAGGTCGCCCTGCTCTTCGATTTCAGCAGGCACGGGCCGCGGCTTGATGACCGGCGCGATACGCTTCGTTGCCGTCATTTTGCTGCGCTCGGCAGCCTTCTGCATCTCTTCCTGCTCTTCCTTGGAGGGCGAGCGGAGCGCGATGGCGCGGTTGATCTGGTCGAGCACCTTGCCGTTCTTCGCATGGAAGGTGACGCGGGCAGCGGCCATCAGCGCGTGATAGGTCGTTTCCTCCATCAGGTCCTTGCGCACGGCAAAGATATGCTGGCGCAGACCATCGGCCTGGCCCATGCGGCGGACGTTTTCACACATCTGGTCGACAGCGTGCTGCATGTCCTGAGCATAGGAGGAGGCGCGCTCGTTCATGATCACGAGATCGGCGGTGACGCCGCGCGAGCGCAGATATTCCTGCGCCAGCAGCGCTTCGCGAACGATATCGAGATCCATGTCGTCGTTGATGCGCAGCATGAAGATCGGGAAGTCGCCCGAAATCGCCAGCGGCCAGAGCGACGACTGCGAGGCCATGCCGGCCTGAACCGAGGCGTCGGAGCGCATATCCATATCCGGATAGACGAGATGACGGCCGAGATGCTGGAAGGCGGCAGCCTGCTGCGAGGTGACGCCGACATGGCGCATCTGTACCTGCGTGCGCGTCCATGCCTGAACCAGCTCGTGCTGGAAGGCATCGGCGTGACGGTAGCGCTCGACGGCCTTGTCCACTTCGTCGCGGCTCGGCGCGGCGATGGTCCAGAAGATCACGATGACCTTCTTGCCGGCCGGCACACGAACCGTACGGCGCAGCGACAGGATCGGATCGAGCGTGAAGCCTTCGCTGCCCGACAGCGTCGCACCCGGATCGAATGCAGCCGCATCGGCAAGGCTGCGGCCACGGCCGAGGAACTTGCGGCGATCGGTTTCGAACTCGGTCTGACGCTGTGGACCGGCGCTGTCGACGATCAGATGCGCGATGCTCATGTTCGCTTCGTTCGGATCGCGCTTGTTGCGCTCGGCGCGGATGACGTCGCCGCGCTTGCCGAAGTCGGTCTTGACGAACATGCGCGCAAAGGCCGGGTGAGCATTGTCCGTATCATCGGTGGTGATCACCGGCTCCATATAGGAGGTGACTTCGATGTACCGATCTTCCGTGCCCATGTTGAGCAGCGTCAGGCGGCGGCCTTCGGCATCGTGCTCAGTGGCGACGATGCATTCAACTTCGCTCGTCAGATCGCCGACGATCTTGGTGAACTCCGCCTTTTCATCGGCGAAGAGCACGTTGACCTTTTCGCCTTCGACGCTCTTCGGCTCCGCGGTCGCCGACCACCATTCGTTGGTGGCGGTGTCGCGCAGGAAGATGAAGCTGCCCCAGCGGTCTTCGGTCGGATCGGGCTTCCAGCGGGTCACGGACTGGCCGTTCCAGCGGGCATAGCCGGCGCCGGTCGCCGTCAGCATCATCGAATAGTGGCCGTTCGACAGGAACACGAGCTCGCGGTCACGCGACAGCGGATCGGCGATCTTGCGCAGTTCCGGACGCAGCAGGTCGTCCTGGATGCTGGCAGGCGTATCCGACTCGTGCTTGCCGCTCATCACCGGGATGTCGCGCGGCGCCTTTTCCTGCAGCAGCAGTTCGGCGGCTTCGATCACCGGATCCGAGTGGAAGAGCTCGCGCAGGTGGCCGTTGAAGGCGACGTTGGCGACAGCCGCAATCGACATGCCATGGTGGTGGGCATAGTAGTTATAGACCACCGCGCATTTCTTGCCTTCCGGAACGCGGGTCGGCGTGAAGTCGACAGCGTCATGGAAGCCGTACTTGCCGAGCGCGCCGAGACCGCGCAGGCGCTCGAGGTTTTCGAGGGCTGCCTTCGGATCGTACTGGCTGGCAAGGATCGATGCGTAGGGCGCGATGACGGCGTTGTGGCCGAGACCACGCTTCAGGCCGAGCGTCGGCACACCGAAGTTGGTGTACTGGTAGTTCATGTTATGGTCGCGGGCATTGAAGGCCGCTTCCGAAATACCCCACGGAACGCCCAGCTTGCGGCCGTAATTCATCTGCTCGACGATGACGAGATTGTTGGTCTGGTTGAGAATACCACCACCGCGCTCCTGCATGACGAGCGGCGGCATCAGATATTCGAACATCGAGCCGGACCAGGAGACCAGCGCGCCGCGCGAACCCACGGGAACGACCTGGCGTCCCAGGCGGTACCAGTGCTCCGTCGGCAGGTCGCCCTTGGCGATACCGAAGAGCGAAGTCAGGCGGCATTCCGACGCCAGAAGGTCGTAGCAGGCCTGGTCGAGCTCGCCGCTTTCGACGCGGTAGCCGATCGACAGAAGACGGCGCTCCGGACGGAACAGGAACGAGAAGTCCATAGAGAAGGCCAGGTCACGGGCCTTGTCGCGGAGAGCGATCAGGCGCGGACGCAGCGGATCGATATTCGACAGATCGTAGGTGCTGTCGGAAATATGCGCTTCGCAGACCTTCACCAGCTGCTCGGCCCAGCGGGTCAGCTCGCCGCTGAGCGACGACTTGACTTCGTGGTCGAGGTTGGCGGCGAGCTTCTGGATATCGCGCGCGAGAACCGCAAGGTTGATGACGCGGATCGAGGCGAACTCGTGCTCGCGCTTGACGGCAGCAAGGGCGTTCTGGAAGCCGATGATGCGCTCTTCCAGGCGGCGGCGCAGCGGGCGGACGGTCTTGCGGTCGTCAGGCAGGTCGGCCAGCACTTCGCCGAGGATGCCGGCAGTATCGCCGACGCCATCGAGATTGCCCTGCATATGTGCCGACGGTGCTTCCGCCCAGTTGCGGCAGGCGGACGAGACCGCAATCAGGTGACCGGCAAGGTTGCCGCTGTCGACGGCCGAGACGTAGCGCGGGCCAAGCGTCTGAAGTGTGTCGGTGTGGTACCAGTTGTAGAGATGACCGCGATACTTCTCCATCTTGTCGATGGTGGCGATCGTCTTCTCCAGCCGGTCGATCGTTTCCTCAAAGGAGAACCAGCCGAACTGGCGGCCTGAGACGACGGAGAGAAGATAGACGCCGATATTGGTCGGCGACGTACGGGTCGCAACGATCACATGCGGCGTTTCCTGCACGTTGTCGGGCGGCAGGTGGTTCTGCTCGGCCGTCGTGAACGTGTCGAAATAGCGCCAGGTGCGGCGTGCGATCTTACGGAGCTCGATCGAGTCCTTCTCGGCCACTTCGAGCCGGTCTTCGGTCTCGGCCGACTGGCTCACATAATAGGCAACGAGCGGCGAGAGGATCCAGAGAGCAGCAAAGGGAATGCCGACGAGGAAAGCCTTGTCGCCAGACAGCGCGGCGAAGGCGAGGGCGAGCACGGCCAGAACCGGAGCATGCCACATCGCCTTGTAATAGGAGCTGATCGTGCCCTGCTTGCCGGCCTGAACGCTGGCGGCGGTGCGCCACTGCAGCATCAACTTGTGGCTGAAGAACAGACGGTAAAGCGAACGGCCGATCGCATCGGCCATCATGCAGGCGGTATCGGCGATGAAGACGATGCGCAGCGCCACTTGCGCGTTGGCAGCACGGATATCCGACCAGACCGTATAGAGATGAGCGCGCGCGACGATATCGCTGGTGCGCGGAATGATGCCGTTGATGAGCGACAGGGTCGGCGCAACGAACAGGCAGAAGATCAGCAGGATCTGCCAGACGAGCGCGCCGAGCGGGCCCATGAAATACCAGCCGAGAACCGACGCAAAGAACCAGGCAATCGGCGTCAGCGAACGGCGCAGGTTGTCGAACATCTTCCAGCGGCCGAGCGCGGTGACGCCGTATTTCGGATTGAACATGTAAGGCAGCAGCTGCCAGTCGCCACGCGCCCAGCGATGCTGGCGCGAGGTTTCGACTTCGTAGCGGATCGGGAAGTCTTCGACGAGTTCCAGATCGGTGACGAGCGCACAGCGCGCCATGGAACCTTCGAGAAGGTCGTGGCTGAGAACCGAGTTCTCGTCGATACGGCCCTTCAGCGACGCCTCGAAGGCATCGACGTGATAGAGGCCCTTACCCGTAAACGTGCCTTCGCCGGCGAGGTCCTGATAGACGTCGGAAACCGTGAACACATAGGGGTCGAGACCGCGGTTGATCGAGAAGACGCGCTGGAAGACCGAGGCATCCTTGCCCGTCGTCAGCGACGGCGTGACGCGCGGCTGCAGAACGCCGTAACCGCTTTCGACGCGGCCGGTCTTCGGGTTGAGAACTGGACGGTTGATCGGATGGTAGAGCTTGCCGACGAGCTTGGTGACCGCATCGCGCATCAGGCGCGTGTCGGCATCGAGCGTCATGACATACTGGACGTTTTCAGGAACGATGTTGGCGCCCGGCAGATAGGTCGTATCGCTGTCGCCGCGCAGCAGCATGTTCAGCTCATGCAGCTTGCCGCGCTTGCGCTCCCAGCCCATCCATGCGCCTTCGGCCGGATTGTAGAGTCGGCGGCGGTGCAGCAGGTAGAAGCGTGTCTTGCCATCGAAGGCGTAGCGGGCCGAGAGATTCGCAATCTCGCGGCGGGCATAATCCAGCACTTCGAGATCGTTGGCTGTTTCCTCGACCTGGCTGTCCGGCCAGTCGCTGAGCAGCGAATAATAGATCTCACCGCGCGGGTTCGCGAGATAGTGGACCTCGAGGTTGCGGACGAGCTCATCGACGCTGTCGCGGTTGGAAATCAGGCAGGGAACGACGACGAGCGTGCGCGCGTCTTCCGGGATGCCTTCCTTGAACTCGTAGCCGACGAGACGCGACGGCGTCACGAAGAAGGATAGCACGGTATTGAAAAGACCGGTCGCGCCTTCCGAAGCCGGCAGCGAGAACATGATCAGGAGAACGATGATCTCCGCCGGGCTCATGCCGGCATTGGCCATGAACTTGCCGACGATGACCATCGCCAGGATCGTCAGCAGCGCCACGGGCACGGCGATCGACAGCCAGTTGAACTTGCGGACCGTGCGGACGAAATGCTGGACGAGCGTCGGGCGGTAATTGGCCCGCGCCTCGAACTTCGGCCGGTGCATGCCGGCCAGGAACCCGCCGACATTCGGCTCATGCGGCTGCGGCTCGTCGGAAGCCTTGGCCTCCTCCGTCATGTCGAGAGCCAGCTGCGCCACTTCCATTTCGGTCAGCGGCGAGCGCTTGGCGAGCTTTTCGATCTGCTTGCGATACTTGTTGCGCGAGCCGGAATCGAGAATGCCGTAATCCGACTTGTCCCAGAGCAGCTTGTCGACATGGCTGACCTGCTCGACCCAGACGGACCATTCGGTATCGTCGATCTCGCGCAGGCTGCGGATGATGTTGCCCATCGTCACGTTGCCGGAGGACAGGCGGCTGTGCTCCGCCATCGTCGCTTCTTCGGTATCGCGGCCGAGCGAGGCAAGGCGGTCGTCCAGCCAGGCGATCGCCAGGCTTGAGGATTGCGAGCCATCGCGCATGCGGTAGAGGAACTGCGTCGAGAACGTATTGTCCTCGGCGAGCGTCTCCAGCGACTTCAGATATTCGGCAGCCTTGGCCGGATCGGCGAGACGCACGAGCTCGTCGGCAGCCTCGTTGGCGCGGCGGCGCATGCGCCGGCTGCGCTCGACGCGGCTCGAGATGCGGCGGAGGTTTTCGACCAGCACGTAGCGCACCAGCGACGGCACGGCCCAGAGCTCGCCGATCTTCAGCGTCTCGACCTGCTGGAACCCATCGACCAGCGCCGTCAGGCTTTCCTGCGAGACCGTGCTGTGGGTGTGAGCGACGTAGAGCCAGGCGAGCACGAGCGTGCGCGGCACCTGCGTGCCGCCGACATTGACGGTCGGCAGTTCGCGGTAGAAACGGCGCGGAAAGTCGCGGCGGACTTCCTGGATCGCCTCTTCGACGATGTAGTGGTTATCAAGCAGCCATTCGGCGGCGGGCGTGATGGTCTCGCCCGATTCCACATCCGCGGCCGTCGTCCGGTAGACCCGCAGGATCTCCTTCTCGTTTTCCTTATGCCGCGCGAAGAAGTCGAAAGGCGCGAAGGCAGGAAGCGAATCCGCCCCGCTGCGGGCGACTGCTTCGCCCATCGCCTTGATGTCTTCGATGGAGAGGTAGGTCGAACGGATCGAGTCGTTATGATCGATCTGCTTCACTTCGGAATCGCGCGACGGGCTCGGAGACGGATTGGAAATTGACATGGGTTCGGTTCTGGATCCAAACGAAGTTATGGTAATTTTGGCTAGCCTTTTGCACCGGCAAATATGACTGCCGCATGAACGGCAATGCAGTGTTGTCGAAAGAAGTTATTGCGGCCGATTTTTCGATGCGAAACGGTTTAAGCCCTATCTCAAGGCATGGCTTCGCACGATCTGGCCGTCCTTCTCTGCCCCTCCCGCAAAGCCATCTCGGGAAAGTTGGACACCAACCCGATAATTCAAGTCAAGAGCTAAGAAATGGCACGTATCGCATGAAAAATCCGGCGCCGCGAAGGCACCGGATTTTCACGATCGGGAGGGGAGATCCCGGCCGTCAGCGCCTGACCAGACGCATGACCAGCGAGACGACGAAAAGCACCAGGAACAGGAAGAACAAGACCTGCGCAAAGGAGGCCGAAGCGCCTGCAATACCGCCGAAACCAAGCAGGCCGGCGATCAGGGCGACGACGAGAAATACGAGAGCGTAATAAAGCATGCCCATCTCCTTTGGTTTGCTTGCAAATGAAACGGCCAGTAAGCACCAAGGTTCCCTGCCGCTGTCGAAAATCTTTTGGGATCAATGCGTTGCAAAAGAAAAGGCGCATGGTTTTCATCCATGCGCCCTTGCAGCGGCGGTAAGGCGCAACCCGCGCCCGCGCCTACTTTGCGATGATCGCCTTGAGCATCCAGAGAGCTTTCTCATGGAAGGTCAGGCGATCGGTCAGCATATCCGTCGTCACCAGGTCGCCATTCTCGTCGGCAGAGGTGCCTGCTTCGCGCATGGCGCGGCAGGCCGCTTCGTGATCGGCAATCAGATCGAGCACCATGTCTTCGGCCGTCAGCTGGCTGAAATCGCGGTTCGACGGAGCAAACTTGGCGGCATCGCCGATATGGGCGGGCGCCAGATGACCGAGCGCGCGAATGCGTTCCGCCACGATATCAGTCGCCTCGAAGAGCGTGCTGTAGTGCTCCTCGGTCAACTCGTGCAGCGGCTTGAACAGCGGGCCGACGACATTCCAGTGATAGATGTGGCTCTTGATGACCAGATGATAGGTGCTGGCCAGGATCGCCGACAGGCTCTTGGCCATGTCAGCGCAATATTTGTCGGACAGTCCGGTCTTGACCGAGACGTCGCGTGATTTCGGCTTTAGTACGGATGTATTTGCCATCGTCCTCTACTCCTGACTGGGAACGCTAGACCGCGTGGCACAGGTAGAGAAGGATGATGACTGGGATCGGAATTGCCGATGAGCCAGAGCAACACGCCCTTCACGCCCAGTCTCCTTGCGCTGAATGCGTTACTGGAGAATGCCGCGAATGGCACATTGTTCCGAAGGAAAAGGCACCGGCCAGCGCCGGTGCGCCAGATCAGCCGATCAGGCCGAATACGAGTGCAGCAACGAATGCGAAAGCTGCCGTCAGCAATGCCGCGTTGATGCCCAGCTGCAGTTTGCCGCGCATGGAGAGCGGCTTCTTTGCCGGCACGGAACCATAATGGTTCGCGTGAGTATGCGATATACCCAGGTCTGCCATGTGTTGCCTCCGTCTGTTCTCTTTGATGCAGGCGTCATGCCTCGCATCTTTATTCTTATATTCTCTATCAGGTAGGTAGAGATAAAATTCCTTCCAGAGGCAGCCGGGTAGAAAATCTCACCGGTGCCGGAAGAAAGCTCAGCAGAGAGTGCGCCAGGCCCAGATCAACGACCGTTCGATCGCGTTTTCCTCGCGCTGTGCAGCAGCGGAGATATCGATGAGGCGGCGGTTCTTTTCGGCGGGAATGCTAACGACTGGTGGTTCGGCGCGCTCGGCTTTTGCGGCCGGCGGCTCGAGATATCCCATGGTCATGCCACCGAGAAAGAACATCCCTTACCTCCATGATCACGAAAACTAACAATCGTTAACGGGATCATGACAGATGGGACGGGCCTGTCAATAGTCTAGTCGAGTGGTCGTCTTTTAACGCTACGTTAACCTTAATAGGGATGTCGAGGCAGCCTTTTCAAATATTTGAAAAGGCTGCGCTTCAGGCTTTAACGAAACCCTTGCTCGCAACCATCAGATTGCGGGTGTATTCTTCCTGGACATCGGCCCGGGCGAGCTCAGCCGAGCTCAACCGCTCGACAACGGCACCGCCGCGCATCACGGCGAGGCGCTCGCACATGTGAGTGACGACGCCGAGATCGTGGCTCACCATCACGAATGTCAGCTTGCGGTCGCGGCGGATCTGCTCCAGCAGATTGAGCACTTCGGCCTGCACCGAGGCATCGAGCGCCGAGGTCGGCTCGTCTAGCAGCAGCACCGAAGGTTCGACGATAAGCGCCCGGGCGATCGCCACGCGCTGTCGCTGGCCGCCTGAAAGCTGATGCGGATAGCGGAAGCGGAAACCGTTTCCGAGGCCGACCTCGTCGAGCGCCCGCTCGATACGCCTCTCGCTGTCGCCGATGCCGTGGATGGCGAGCGGCTCGAGCAGCAGTCGGTCGATCGTCTGGCGCGGGTGAAGCGAGCCGTAGGGGTCCTGAAACACCATCTGAACGCTGCGATAGAAAGCCTTGCTGCGTTTTGCGCCCTGCAGCGCCTCGCCGTGAATGCGGATGGTACCGGAACTGACGGGCGCGAGCCCGGCAACGGCGCGCAACAGCGTCGACTTGCCGGATCCGGATTCACCGACCAGCCCGAAGGATTCGCCGGTGGCCACCTCGATGCTGACGTCCTTCAGAGCATGGAAATCGTCATAGACGACGCCGAGCTTTTCGACGGAAAGTGCAGCATTCATGCGGCCCACTCCGGCTTGCGGTCGAGAACCGGCAGCGGGTGGCGATCCTCACCGATCTGCGGCATGCAGCTCAACAGGCCCTGCGTGTAGGGATGCTGCGCATTCTTCAATTCCGATGCCTTCAGCTCCTCGACGATCTTGCCCGCATACATGACGATGACCCGGTCGCAGAAAGACGAGACGAGGCGCAGGTCATGCGACACGAAGATCAGTCCCATGCCACGCTCGGAGACGAGCTTGTCCATGATCTTCAGCACGTCCAGCTGGACGGTGACGTCGAGCGCCGAGGTCGGCTCGTCGGCGATCAACAGTTCGGGTCCGGCGATCAGCATCATGGCGATCATCGCGCGCTGCCCCATGCCACCCGAGACCTCGTGCGGATAGAGATCGAAGACGCGTTTGGGATCTCGGATCTGCACAGCCTCCAGCATGGCAAGTGCCCGCT
Organism: Rhizobium sp. Rhizsp82; assembly: GCF_047325115.1. Lineage (NCBI taxonomy): Bacteria > Pseudomonadati > Pseudomonadota > Alphaproteobacteria > Hyphomicrobiales > Rhizobiaceae > Rhizobium > Rhizobium sp. Rhizsp82. Next base: position 744,698 of record NZ_CP168570.1, read on the forward strand.
CCTTGGCTTCCGAGCGCCCGACCTTCTCATGTGTCTGCAGCGTCTCGCAGATCTGCCTTCCGATCGACATGACCGGGTCGAGCGAATACTTTGGATCCTGCAAAACCATGGCAATACGCTTGCCGCGCAGCAGGCGCCGCTGCTTGGCAGAAGCGGTCAGCAGATCGATGCCGTTGAAATTGAGCGTATCGGCGCTGACAATGGCATGTTTCGGTGTCAGCCCCATAATGGCCCGGCCCGTCTGCGACTTGCCGGAACCGGATTCGCCGACGATGCCGAGACGCTCCTTGCCGAGCGTGAAGGAGACGCCGCGCACGGCCTCGATCACCCCCGTGCGGGTCGGATAACTGACCCGCAGATTCTTGACGTCGAGAAGGTCGGTCATTGGCCGCTCCCCTTCGGATCGAGCGCATCGCGCAGGCCATCGCCGAGCAGATTGAAGCCGAGGCTGACGATCAGGATGGCGATACCCGGCATGGCGGCAACCCACCACTGGTCGAGAATGAAGCGGCGGCCCGAGGCGATCATCGCACCCCATTCCGGCAGCGGCGGCTGGGCACCGAGCCCGAGGAAGCCGAGACCGGCAGCCGTCAGGATGATGCCGGCCATATCAAGCGTTACGCGCACGATCAGCGACGAAATGCAGAGCGGCATGACATGGCGGATGATGATGCGGATGGGCGAGGCGCCCATCAGCTTCACCGCCGAGATATAGTCCGACCGCCGCACCGTCAGCGTTTCAGCGCGGGCGATACGCGCATAGGGCGGCCAGGAGGTGATGGCGATCGCGATGACGGCGTTCTGAATACCCGGACCGAGTGCGGCGACGAAAGCGAGCGCCAGAACCAGTTTCGGGAAGGCCAGAAAGATGTCGGTAATGCGCATCAGCGTCGCGTCCACCCAGCCGCCGGCATAGCCGGAAACCGTACCGACGATCAGCCCGATCGGCGCGGAGATGATGGCGACGAGAACGACGACGAAGAGCGTGAGCCGCGAGCCATAGATCAGACGCGAATAGATATCGCGTCCCTGATCGTCGGTGCCGAGCAGATAGCCCTCGCTGCCGGGCGGCAGCAGCCGCGCATTCTTGAGATCGCCAATGACAGGCGAATGCGTTGCCAGCAGATCGGCGAAGGCAGCGACGAACAGCAGGGCGATGATGATCGCCAGGCCGACGACGGCGAGCCTGTTTGCCGTAAACTGCCGCCAGGTGACATAGGCGCGCCCGAGACGCGCCTGCATGCGCGATTGCGGACGATCGGACAGCAGCCATTCGCGGCGGCTCAGGGGACGTGTCTGGTTGACCGGAACCGTCATCGGCTTCGCGTCCTTGGATCGAGTGTCCGGTAGAGAAGATCGGACAGAAGGTTGATGCCGATGAAGACCGTGCCGATGACGATCGTGCCGCCAAGCACGGCGTTCATATCGGCGCTTTGCAGCGAATTGGTGATGTAGAGGCCGATGCCGGGCCAGGAGAACACCGTCTCCGTCAGCACCGAGCCCTCCAGCAGGCCGGCATAGGAAAGCGCGATCACGGTCACCAGCGGCACAGCGGCATTTCGCAGCGCATGGCCCCATATCACCCGCGTTTCCGACAGGCCCTTGGCGCGCGCTGCGACGATATATTCCTGGCTGAGCTCGTTCAGCATGAAGCTGCGCGTCATGCGGCTGATGTAGGCGAGCGAGAAATATCCGAGCAGCGATGCCGGCAGGATGATGTGGCGGAAGACATCATAGAAGACGTCCCACTGCCCCTGCCAGGCGCTATCGAGCAGATAGAAGCCAGTGATCGGCGTGAACGTATATTCGAAGACGATATCGATGCGGCCCGGGAAGGCCACCCAGCGCAGCTTCGCATAGAAGATGACCAGCGAAATCAGCGCCAGCCAGAAGATCGGCACCGAATAGCCGACGAGACCGATGACACGCACCACCTGATCGGCGAGGCTGCCGCGGCGGACGGCGGCGAGAACGCCGAGCGGAATACCGATGACGGCGCCGATGATCGTGCCGCAGGTCGCAAGCTCGATCGTCGCCGGGAAGGCGCGACGGATATCAGTCATCACGGGGTTCGTGGTCAGGACCGAGTTGCCGAAATCGCCTGACAGGATACCCTTGAGATAGATGTAGAACTGCTCGTAGAGCGGCAGATCGAAGCCCATTTCGCGGCGCACGCGCTCGACGACATGGGTTGGCGCCCGGTCGCCGAGAATGGCGAGAACCGGATCGATCGGCACCACGCGGCCGATGAAGAAGGTGACGGCCAGCAGGCCGAGATAGGTGGTGACCGCGGCGATCAGGAAACGCCCGATCGCCTTGGCAAGCGGCATGGCACGGCCCTTCGCGGGCCGCGCCTCCGTCTTGGTTTCGGTAATGCTCAACGAACCAATCCTACCGGACTATTCCTTGGCAATCGGACCGACATAGTTGGTGTCGAAGCTCGGGCCGAGCTTGAAGTCCTTCAGGCTCTTGCGATAGCCGGCCACTTCGATCTGCTGGAAGATGAAGACGAAGGGGCTGTTTTCCAGGTACTTCTTCTGAATGTCCTGGTACATGGCAGCGCGCTTGGCGCCGTCACGCTCAAGCAGGGCGGCCTTGGCTTCCTTGTCGAGCTCGGGCGCCTCGAACGTGTTGCGCCAGGCGAGCGTCTTGTTGGTGCCGGCGTCGGAATTATCCGGGTTCGCCGTGAAGGTATCGGCATTGGAGTTCGGGTCGAAATAGTCCGAGCCCCACTGGCCGATATACATATCGTGCGTGCGGGCTCGATATTTGGTCAGCGTCTGCTTGCCGTCGCCTGGGATGATCTCCAGCTTCACGCCGGCCTGCGCCAGCGTCTGCTGCATGGATTCGGCGATACCGGTGACCGGCTGCGTGTTGCGCACATCCATAGTGACCGAGAAGCCGTCCTTGAGACCTGCCTTGGCGAGCAGTTCCTTCGCCTTGGCGACGTCGAGCTTGAAGGGGTTCTCGTCGAGAGCGCCGAGCTGGCCCTTCGGCAGGAAGGTCTGATGGACTTCGCCGATGCCCTTGATCAGCGTCGCGCCGATCGCGTCGTAATCGACGAGATATTTGAAGGCCTGCTGAACTTCAGGCTTCTTCAGGTTCTCGTTCTTCAGATTGAGGCTGACGTAATAGATCGTGCTCTTCGGCGCGTCGGTCGTTGCCAGATCGGCATTTTTCGAGACGGCATCGAGATCACCCGGCTCGAGGTTGCGGGCGATATCGATATCGCCGGCCTCAAGCGCCAGACGCTGCGCCGAGCTTTCCTTCATGTAGCGGTAGATGACGCGGTTCAGCTTCGGCTTGTCGCCGTAATAATTGTCGTTGCGCTCCATGACGACGACTTCGTTGGCGCGCCATTCGCGCAGCTTGAAGGCACCCGAGCCGGCGTAGCCGGTCTTCAGCCATTCATTACCAAAGTCGTTGTCATACTTGTGGTCCGCATCGACGGTCACCGGCTTCACATGGTCCATGACCAGCTTCTTGTCGACCACCGAGGCGACGGTCGCCGTCAGGCAGTTCAGCACGAAGCTCGGCGCGTAGGGCTTGTCGACCGTGAAGACGAAGGTGTTCGGATCGGCGGCCTTTGCCTTTTCGGTGACGTTGTCGCCGGTCAGGCCGAACTGGGTGAGAATGAAGGCCGGGCTCTTGTCCAGCTTGACGGCGCGTTCGAAGGACCAGGCAACGTCTTCGGCGGTGACAGGATTGCCGGAAGCGAACTTCAGGCCCGGCTTCAGCTTGAACGTATAGGTCAGGCCATCGTCGGAAACGGTCCAGCTTTCGGCGAGATCGCCCTTCACCTTCGAGGTGTCGGCCATGTCGAGGCGAACCAGCAGGCTGTAGGTGTTGCTGGTCACTTCAGCGGTCGAGAGCTCGAATGCTTCGCCCGGATCCATGGTGATGATGTCGTCGATGGCGAAGCCTTCGACCAGCGTATCCTTCGGCGTTTCAGCGAAGGCTGCGGGTGCGGCCATCATGAGAAGCGAGAGTGCGGCACCGGCGGAAAGTGCGCGGAAGCTACGGTTGATTTTGGTAATCATCATTGGTTCTGTTCCCCTGTTTTTGATTGATTACAAAGCAGTTTTCAGGCCTTAGACGTCCTTCTCCCTCCACGCCGAAGCCAGGATTCTCAGCCAGTTCTCGCTGGCAAGTTTTTTGAGATCGCTTTCACCATATCCACTGTCCCGGAGAGCGGCAATCAGCTTCTGGTTGCCTGCAGCATCGCCGATTTCGTCGGGAATCGTCGCCCCGTCGAAGTCGGATCCGAGCGCGACGCAATCGATGCCGACGCGATCGACGAGGTGGTTGACGTGGCGGATCATGTCGGAAAGCGGCGTCTCGCCATCCGAGCGGGCGTCGGCGCGCAGCATCGCCGTCGCATAGTTCAGGCCGACCAGCCCGTTGCATTCCCTGATCGCATCGAGCTGCTTGTCCGTGAGGTTTCGGGCCACCGGCGTCAGCGCATGGGCGTTGGAATGGGTGGCGACCAGAGGCTTATCGCTGGTCTTGGCGACATCCCAGAAGCCTTTTTCGGTGATGTGCGACAGGTCGATCATGATGCCGAGGCGATTGCATTCGCGCACCAGCTCGAAACCGGCATCCGTGAGGCCGGGAGCGGTATCCGGATTTTTCGGGAATGCGAAGGGGACGCCATGCCCGAAGACATTGTGGCGGCTCCAGACGGGACCGAGCGAGCGAAGACCCGCAGCATGGAAAACCTCGAGCGCCGCCAGATCGGCGCCAATCGCCTCGCAGCCTTCCATATGCATGACGGCGGCAAAGATGCCCTCGGCCATCGCGTTGCGGATATCCTTGACGCTGCGGCACAGCCGCCATGCGCCGGCCGTATCGAGACGAAGCGCGATCGCCGCCATCTCGGTGGCGATGCCAAGCGAGGGAAGACGGTCGAGCGGTGCGGCAAGCGGCGTCTCGTAATGGCCGTTCTCGTCAGGGTCGGCGAAGACGAGATCGCCGGAGGGAATGTAGATGGCGCAGAGACCGCCGGCGAGGCCGCCCTGACGCGCGCGCGGCGCATCGATATGACCTTGCGTCGTTCCGTTCAGAAATTCGGCAACCGGATCGGCGCCATCCCTTTCATGTGTCCAAAGCCTGAGGAGAACGTCGTTGTGGCCATCGAATACGAGCTGCATCTGTCTTCCTGCTCTACCCTTCCGGGCAAATATCAAGCGACAACAATAGAAAGGCTGGAAAAATAGACCAGCCCCTTTTTTAGAAATTTGCGGCAGTGCCGAAAGAAGCCGCAAACATGAAAACGGGGCCCTGAGGCCCCGTCATTTTTTCATGTTTCAGTGCTTGGCGCGTTTCTTCTGCCTGTAGACGTCGACGACGACGGCAGCGACGATGATCACGCCTTTCACGATCTCCTGATAGTAGGCGTCCACCCTGAGGAAGGTAAAGCCCGAGGTCATGACGCCAAGGATGATCGTGCCGATGACAGTACCGGTGATCCGTCCGACGCCGCCCGTCAGCGACGTGCCGCCGATAACGGCCGCCGCGATCGCATCAAGTTCATACATCACACCCATGCCTGCCTGCGCCGTCTGTGCGCGGGCTGCGGTGACGACACCGGCGAGACCGGCGAGCAGACCCGCAATCGCGTAAACCTTGATGAGGTGCGCCTCGATATTGATACCCGAGACGCGCGCCGCCTGCATGTTGGCGCCGATCGCATAGGTGAACTTGCCATAGCGGGTGTAGCGCAGGGCGATATGGAAGATCAGCGCGACGACGAGGAAGACGATGACAGGCCAGATACCGGTGCCGATGAAATTGAACTGGTCGGTCAGGCCGGAAACCGGCTGACCCTTGGTGTACCACTTCGAAATACCGCGCGCCGAGACCATCATGCCGAGCGTGGCGATGAAGGGCGGGATCTTCGTCTTGGCGATCAGCTGGCCGTTGATATAGCCGGCCAGAAGGCCGATCAGCAGGCCGATGCCAATCGGCACGAAGAACGGCATGTCGGTCAGACCAGGATAAAGCGCGCGCGGCCAGGTGGAGGCCTGGGCAAAACTCGCCGCAATCATCGCCGTCATGCCGACCACCGAACCCGACGAGAGGTCGATGCCGCCGGTGATGATGACCTGCGTCACGCCCACCGAGATGATGCCGATGACCGACACCTGCAGGATCATGATGGTCAGACGCTGCGGGTTCATCAGGAAGCTCTGTCCGATGAAGATCCAGCCGAGGATTTCATAGACGAGCGCGATGCCGATCAGCACCAGGAAGATGCTGAGTTCCGGCGGTATCCGGCGGCGGCGCGCCCGTGTCACGAGCGGGGCCTGGCCCTCGGCTGCCTCTGTGTTCATGTCAAACCTCCCTTGATGGTTGGAGCGGCGGCGCGATCACTGCGCGGCAAGCTCCATCACCTTCACCTGTGTTGCTTCGTCGCGATTGAGGAATCCGGTCACACGGCCTTCATGCATGACCATGACGCGATCGCTCATGCCGAGCACCTCAGGCATTTCCGATGATATCATGATCACCGCCACGCCGGTGCGCGCCATTTCCGTGACCAGCCGGTGGATTTCCGCCTTGGCGCCGACGTCGATACCGCGCGTCGGTTCGTCCAGAATGAGGATCTTCGGGTTGGTCAGCAGCCAGCGGCCGATCAGCACCTTCTGCTGATTGCCGCCCGAAAGGTTTTCGACCCGCTCATTGAGATTGGGCGTCTTCACGCGCAGCTTGCGCGCCATCTCCTCACAGGTCGCCTCGATCGCGCGTTCCTGGACGAAACCGCCCTTGACGAACTGGTCGTGCAGCACGGCGATCTGCATGTTCTCGAGCACGTCGAGAATGAGCAGACAGCCCGTATCCTTGCGGTCTTCCGTCAGGAATGCCATGCCGTTCTGGATCGCCACGGCCGGGGAACTGATATCCACCTTCTTGCCGAATAGCTCGATCGTGCCTGAGCTCGCCGGCGTAACACCGAAGAGCGTTTCGGCGACGTTCGAACGGCCCGAGCCGACAAGACCGGCAACACCGAGAATTTCGCCTGCGCGCACGTCGAAGGAGACGTCGTGGAAGACGCGCTTCAAAGTGAGATTCTTGACCGAAAGCACGACGTCGCCGATCGGGACTTCTTCCTTCGGGAACATCTGGGTAATCTCGCGACCAACCATCATGCGGATGATGTCGTCGCGCGTCACATCGGTCGATGCATGCGTGCCAATATACTTGCCGTCGCGGAACACCGAGAATTCGTCGGCGATCTCGAAGAGCTCGTTCATCTTGTGGGTGATGTAGACGATACCGATGCCCTGGGCGCGCAGATCGCGAATGATCTGGAAGAGATGTGCAACCTCACGCTCGGTCAGCGCCGATGTCGGCTCGTCCATGATCAGGACATCTGAATTGTAGGAAACCGCCTTGGCGATCTCGACCATCTGCCGGCTGGCGACCGAGAGGTGGCGAACTTCGATCTCGGGATCGAGGTCGATATTCAGCCGCTTGAAAAGATCTTCGGTCAGCCGGTACATTTCGCGATGATCGACGAAACCGAGCCGGTTCTTCGGCTCGCGGCGGATCCAGATATTTTCGGCAACTGTCATGAACGGCATCAGGTTCAGTTCCTGATGGATCATGGCGATACCGTTTTCCAGCGCGTCGAGCGGCGACTTGAGCTGGATCTCGATACCCTTCAGCCGCACCTCGCCCTTATCGGGCGTGTAGATGCCGGCGAGGATCTTCATAAGGGTGGATTTGCCGGCGCCGTTCTCGCCCATCAGCGCATGGACGGAGCCGCGCTTCAGACGGAACTGGACATCATCAAGCGCCACGACGCCTGGAAATTCCTTGCGCACACCTTCGGCGCTCAGCAGGTATTCCGCATTCGGAACGGCCCCGCTGGCGCGCACGGCAGCCATGGTGGACGGGCTCACAGCCATCTTCATTTCTCCGGATACGGCAGAGGAGTTGGATGCGGGCAAGCCGCCCGCATCCGCGACAGTCACCTTAGTTCTTGGTGACGAAGTCCTTGACGTTTTCAGGAGTTACGAGCTGGAAGGGGATGTAGACCTTCTTGTCGATCTTTTCGCCCTTGGCGAGCTTCAGAGCCGCGTCGAGCGAGCCCTTGCCCTGACCGGCGGCGTCCTGGAAGACGGTCACGTCGAGATCGCCTGCCTGCATTGCAGCCAATGCGTCCTGCGTGGCATCAACGCCACCGATCACGTAGTCCTTCATGTCCTTGCCGGCGGCCTTGAGAGCCTGGATCGCGCCGATCGCCATTTCGTCGTTGTTGGAGATGACGGCGTTGAACTCGAGACCGCTGGACAGCCAGTTGCTGACGAGGTCGGAGCCCTGGGTACGATCCCAGTTTGCCGTCTGCTCTTCGACGATTTCAATGCCCTTGCATTCATCGGTCTTCACGACGTCATGAACGTCCTGGGTGCGCATGCGGGCAGCCTGGTTCGAAAGCTCGCCCATGATGACCACAGCCTTGCCCTTGCCACCGAGGAGACGGCAGACTTCCTTGGTTTCCAGCGTGCCGGATTCCTGTTCGTTGGAAGCGACGAAGGCCTGGTTGTCAGGCAGCGTATCGATGTTCACCGGCTGGCGGTTGACGTAAACAAGCGGGATACCAGCATCGGCAGCGAGCTTCGACATGGCAGCCGTCGCATCGGTATCGACAGGGTTGACGATGATCGCATCGACCTTGGAAGCGATAAAGTTCTGGATCTGGCTCTGCTGCTTGGCGACGTCGTTCTGCGCGTCTTCGACCTGCAGCGTCACGCCGCTCAGCGTCTTCGAGTAGTCAACCATGCCGTTGCGAAGAACGGTCAGGAAGTTGTCGTCGAACTTTGCCATCGACACGCCGACATTTGCAGCGTGAGCGGCCGTCGACATGACAAGCGCCATAGCGGTGCCCAGGATAAACTTTTTCATTTTATTTCCTCCACAAAGCGGTGTCCGGCAGCACCCTCCTCACGCCGGAACTTCGGGCCCAGCCCAAAAGCCGTAATTCCAATGTACCGCCACTCCCGTGAGGCGGCTCCGTCAAAACGGAACAAACAAACCGTAAAATTTGCCTGACGGAATATTCATTCCATTTTCCGGGCGGGACGTCAACTCTTTTTAAAGCAATGGCGAAAGGACCCTCGCCAAAAAAAGTCTGGCAGCCGCAGCGTGCGACGATGCAATCGTCATGCGGCGCGCCTAGATAAGCGCCTTCAGCGGCCTGCTGAACTCATTGCCCAAAGGAGATTTCAATGTCTGTTTCCATGTACCGGCTGACCGTTCCGGTCTTTCAGCGCGGATTGAAAACGCTTGCCGCCTATCTCGACAAGGCGGAGGCTTACGCGAAGGAAAAAGGGATCGATTCCAGCATCTTGGTGAACGCAAGACTGGCGCCTGACATGCTTTCGCTCGCCGGCCAGTTTCAGCGCGCTACCGATACCGCGAAGTTCGGTATCACCCGCCTGACCTCGACCGACGCGCCGAAATTCGAAGATAACGAAACGACGGTCGCCGATCTGCGCGAACGCCTCGCCAAGGCCGAAGCCTATCTGGCGACGGTTACGCCTGACATGCTCGATGGCGCTGCAAAGGCAGAAGTCACCCGCCAGATCGGCGGCAAGACGGTAACGCTGAGCGGCGACGAATATCTCGCCACGTTTGTGCTTCCGAACTTCTATTTCCACATCGGCATGGCCCACGCCATCCTGCGCAACCAGGGCGCCCCGGTCGGCAAGATGGACTATCTCGGCAATTTCGGCTGAACGCTTCAGGGCCGGTAAGACACCGGCCCTTTTTCCGTCAGTTCGGTATAGGCAAGCGTCTGATCGAGGTGACGCGCCCTGAGCGACAGCAGCTTCTCCGCATAGGCAAGCCGCGTTCCCGCATGCGCGGGATCGGCGGCAAGGTTCCGCAACTCCATCGGATCAACCTTTAGATCGAAGAGCAGCGGCGGCAGCGCCGCGAAATGCACATATTTGAACAGTTCGTCGCGGATGACCGCGAGATTGCACTGATTAGGCCTTAGCCCGAAATGCGCCTCGGCATCACCGCTGGCGATCTCCCGGAAGTCGAATTCCCAGAAGGCCGCATCCCGCCACTGACCGGCATCCGCACCATCGACAAGCGCGCGCAGCGAACGGCCATCGAGCCCGTTCTGAGCGCTCATGCCAAGCGTTTCGCAAAGCGTCGGGAAGATATCGGCAGCGCTGGTGAACTGGCTGATGGTCGCGCCTTTTTGCCCTGTGCGCGGATCACGGATGACGAGCGGGATGTGATAGCTGCCGTCGAAGAAGCCGCCCTTCCCCAACATCCAGTGGTCGCCCATCATCTCGGCATGGTCGGAGGTGAAGATGACGATCGTGTCATCCCAGATCCCGGCATCCTTCAGCGCCTGCCAGATCCGCCCGAGCTGCGCATCCACCTCGGCAATCATCCCATAGTAGATCGCCCGGATTGCTGCGAAATCATCGGCATCCCAATCGTTGACCAGGCCTTTGGCGCCATGGATGAAGCTACCTTTGCCGCTCCTTGGCATCGCATAGGCGAGATAGGGATGCGCCTCCATCTCCGCCTCAGCGGAAGAGGCACGCGCGAAGGCCGGTCCGTCACCGGGCCTGAACATCGCGCCATAGGGCTCCGGCACCGAAAACGGCGGATGCGGGCGGAGAAAAGAGACATGCGCAAACCAGGCATCCTCCTGCTCGCCGAGCCAGCGAATGAATTCACCCGCCAGAAAAGCCGTCTGCGTCTCGTCTTTTGAATAGGCCGGGCTGCCGGCCGATATTTCACCCGCCTGTGCCCCGGCCGGAATATGGATATCGCGGTTCACCGCTCCGGCATGCCCGCGCGACCGAAGCCACGACAGCCACTGCTTTTCATGCTCCGGCAACAACTGCCGTGCGGTGAAACCCGGCAGCAGCCCTTCATAACTGGTCAGATGCGGATCGCCGCTCTGAAGCGCCCGCGGATCGGGCGCCGTATCGGTATAGCCGAACAGCGTCGGATCATAGCCCGCCCGCCGCGCCATCAGCGCCAGATTGTCGAAACGACGGTCGAGCGGCGACCCGTTCCGGCAGACCCGATGGTTCATCTGATAGAGGCCGGTATAGAGCGTCGCCCGCGCCGGAGAGCATGGTGCCGCCCCGGCGAAATGATTACGAAACAGCACGCCCTCGCGAGCAAGCGCATCGACACCAGGCGTTCGCACGGCGGGATGGCCGACTGCGGAAAGGCAATCACCGCGCCATTGATCCGCGGTGACCAGGAGAACGTTCGGGCGTTTGCTCAAGGCTGCCTCAGTGCTGGTTGGTACGCGAATGCCAGTTCCAAGCCGAGCTTATGATCTGCGACAGATCATATTGCGGCACCCAGCCGAGCACATCGCGCGCCTTATCGTTATTGGCAACCAGCGTATGCGAATCACCCTCGCGGCGACCGATATATTCGACCGGGAACGGCCGGTGCGACACATCCTCGATCGCCCCGAGCAGCTCCTTCACGGTCGTGCCAGTACCGGTGCCGAGATTGAGCGCCACCGAATCACCGCCGCGCAGCAGATATTCGACCGCGCGCACATGGGCGTCGGCAAGATCCAGTACATGAATATAGTCGCGCACGCAGGTGCCGTCGCGCGTCTCGTAGTCGCTGCCGAACACCTTGAAGCCTTGGCGGCGGCCGAGCGCGGCATCAATCGCCAGCGGGATCGCATGCGTTTCCGGATCATGCCACTCGCCGATCCGGCCCTCGAAATCGGCCCCGGCCGCATTGAAATAGCGCAGAATCACCGAACGCAGGCCCTTATACTGGTCATAATCGGCCAGCGCCTGCTCGACGATATACTTCGTCCGTCCGTAAGGATTGATGGGCACCTGCCGGTGCTGTTCATCGAGCGGTACGCTCTGCGGCAGGCCGTAGGTCGCGCATGTCGAGGAAAACACGAAGGCATTGATGCCGGCCGCCTGCGCCGCCGACAGCAGCGTCAGCGTACCCACCACATTGTTCTCATAGAAGGCAACGGGATCCTTGACCGATTCGCCGACCTCGATCAGCGCCGCGAAATGCAGGATCGCCGAAGGCTTGTGCTTCGCCAGCACCTCGTCGAGCCGCGCCCGGTCCCGGATATCCCCTTCCTCGGCCGGCCCCCATTTGACGAATTCCCGATGACCATTCGAGAAATTGTCGAAAACGACGGGCTTATACCCCTTGTTCGCCAGATCGAGGCACGTATGCGAGCCGATATAGCCGGCTCCGCCGACCACGAGAACAGTTTCACCTGCCATGTACCACCTTTGTTGCCGTATCGGATGACAGGAACCTAGAGGAGATAAACGGCAAGAAAAAGGGGGACTGACCGAGAGATGCTGCAGAGCAGCAAAAGAGGTATAGGAAGGCTTAGCTCGGGTGGCGGCGCTGTGCCGAAATGTCGAACCCGGCAAGAACTATGCTTGGAGGATGAATGGCGGAGAGGGTGGGATTTGAACCCACGGTACCCTTGCAGGCACGCCGCATTTCGAGTGCGGTACATTCAACCACTCTGCCACCTCTCCGCAGTTTTGGTTGGCGCTGTTGGGCGCGGGCTGTCTCATAGCGATAGAATCACGGACTGGCAAGACGAAATTGCGAAGCTTTTTCATCCTTCTGCCTTGACAGATTTTTGACACTCGTCTATCCCGCGTCCGCAATAGGCGTGGAAAAGTCCGTGCCTTGCCCGCCCCGCGCTCGCGTGGGGCTTCACCGGCAGACAGAATTTGGGGCATCCGCCCTGAAGTCCCTGCTTAACACAGACTGATAAAAAGACGGCCACCTGCACCTTGCGGGGAGAGCTGGATCGAACATGAAAGGATTAAACAATGTTCGCAGTCATTAAGACCGGCGGTAAGCAGTACCGTGTGGCAGCAAACGACGTGCTGACCATCGAGAAGCTTGAAGCATCCGCTGGCGACTCCATTGAATTCACCGAAGTACTCGTCATCGGCGAAGGCGCCGATGCGGCGATCGGCGCACCCTTCGTCAAGGGCGCATCGGTAAAGGCCGAAGTGGTCGAGCAGAACCGTGGCAAGAAGGTCATCGCCTTCAAGAAGCGCCGCCGTCAGAACTCGAAGCGCTCGCGCGGTCATCGCCAGCATCACACGGTTGTCCGTATCACGGACATCCTGGCAGCCAAGTAATCGGTTCGGGCAACAAGGTTTAAAGGAGAAATCCAATGGCACACAAAAAAGCTGGCGGTTCGTCGCGCAACGGTCGCGATTCTCAGTCTAAGCGCCTTGGCGTGAAGAAGTTCGGCGGCGAAGCCGTCATCGCAGGCAACATTATCGTGCGTCAGCGCGGTACGCAGTGGCATCCGGGCGCCAATGTCGGCCTCGGCAAGGATCACACCATTTTTGCGCTTACGGCAGGCAATGTGGACTACCGAACGAAGGCCAATGGTCGCGTGTACGTATCTGTAATGCCGAAAGCCGAAGCAGCGGAATAAGCCGGTAGCGCTCTAAAACAGCCGGCGTCTCATCGACCCGGCTGAGCGTATCAGGTTCAGTCCAGAAAACAGGGGAGATGGGGCGCCATCTCCCCTTTTTCTTTGTCCATAAGGAGGACTGAACATGCAAGGCGAACTGATCAGGGTCGACCAATCACGGTCAACCCGGGAAGACCAGAGGTCTCCCAAGGAACGGCTGAGGCCGGAGCGGTTAAGGACTGATTGCCCTGTCTTGTTATCGGAACGGCTCGTCATGCGCGCGCCGCACGAGGAAGACATTGACGCCCTTTCCCATCTCGCCAACAACGCCAAAGTCGCCACAATGGTATCGCGCATGCCGCACCCGTATACCGCCAATGATGCCGCTGACTTCGTGCGTCGCACGAAGAATGGCGAGATCGGCAAGTGCGTCTATGCGATTACCAAAGCTGAAAACGGCGCGTTTATCGGTTGCTGCGGTGTCGAGCCGCATGCCGATGGCCGCACCGTCGAGATCGGCTACTGGCTCGGCGAACCCTTTTGGGGCCAGGGCTACACGACGGAAGCATGCCACGCGCTGGTCGACATGGTTTTCCGCACGCGGGAAAACATCGACCAGATCGATGCCCGTTGCCGGGTGATGAACATCGCCTCGCGGCGGGTCATCCAGAAGTGCGGCTTCCAATTCCAGGGATCCGGCCTTGCCGCATCGCTGGCGCTCGGTTCCAACGTGCCCGTCGAATGGTACCGGCTGGACCGGAAGACCTGGATGTCGCTGAGAAGCTGGGGAGCACTGTCATGAATGCTGCCCTGCTCGACCGGCCGAAGGTCCAGCCGATGACGCCAGGGCCTGCCCCGGTCATCGGCACGGCAAGACTGTCGCTGCGCCCTCACCGGCTGAGCGATGCCGATGCCATGGCGGAAACGCTGTCCGACTTTGCCGTGACCCGCATGCTTTCGCGCGTCCCGGCACCCTATCACCGGCAGGATGCTCTGGACTGGCTGGTTCCGGTCACTTCAGGCGCCCTGCCGGGCTGGAACCTGGCGATCACCAACGGTGACGATGCCCATATCGGCATGGTTTCCGTCGAGCTTCGTCATGGCCGCTGGCACCTCGGCTACTGGCTGAACCGTTACTACTGGCGGCGCGGCTACATGAGCGAGGCTGTCGAAGCCGTTCTGGAGCGGTTCTCGCGGCGGATGCCCGACATGCCTGTTCATTCGGGCGTGTTTGCCGACAATCCGGCATCGCTCCGGCTGCAGGAAAAGCTCGGCTTCCGCATGACCGGCTGCTCGGAGATCTACAGTTTCGCCCGCAACACCATGGTGGCGCATGTCGAAACCGTTCTCCAGCCCGGCGCACTGCAGGCTGCCAGGGCCGCCTGAAACATGAAGGACACGCCGCGGTTGCGCCGCGGCGTTTCTAGATTTCGATCTCGGCCCAGATGGGGAAATGATCGGAACCGACAGACCCCGTATCGATATGGGCGCCTCTCAGGCTGCCTGCCAATCCGCCGCTGACGAAACAATAATCGAGATGCATGCGCTTTCCGTGATCCCCAGGATCCATCCAGCTATAGCTTCCCGGATGATAGCCATCGAGCGCCGCAAGCGCATCGACCGGCGTGCCAACACGCGGCGTGCGGCCGTAATAGCCGTCCCTGGTACCGGCGAAAGCACAATATTCCGGCGATTCAGGCACCATGTTGAAATCGCCCATGACGACGTAATCCTCCGGCAGAGGCAACTCCTCCAGACCGATCTCCGCCGCTCCGCTGACCGACCCGCCTTCAAGGCGGAACGCATTGATCCGCTCGTTGAGATGGCGGATCTGGGCAATGCGCTCGTCGACCCAGACATGGTCAAGATGCACGGAATAGACGCGCAGCGGCCGGCCGGGAATATCGATCAACGCCTCGGTCGCGCCGCGCTGCAGGTTGAGCTTGGAGACCGTGCGGCTGCGCGGCAACAGGATCGTTCGCGTCGACAGGATCGGAAAACGCGACAGGATCATGTTGCCGAACTGGAAGCGCGTGCCACGCGGCGGAAAGCCGCCCTCGCCGGCCGCAACATGCAGATCGCACGGCGCGCCATAGACCCAGAAATAGTCGGGAAAGAAGGCCGCCAGATCGGCCGGCATGTCGGCAAAATCGTTCTTCTCGTAGCCTCGGGTCACCTCCTGCAGGGCGATGACGTCAGCACCCTCGAGGCTCTCCGCAATGCGTCCCAGGTCGTAAATCCCATCAAGACCGAAGCCGTACTGTATGTTATAGCTCGCAAACTTCACGATATTCTTTGACCTCCGCATGAACCGCCTATATCGAAAGCGGCGAATGGGGCGCGTTAATAGCCACCGGTACTGGAAGTAAAATGAAATTTCTCGACGAAGCAAAGGTCTATATCAAGTCTGGAGACGGTGGCGCGGGCAGCGTCTCGTTCCGGCGCGAGAAGTTCATTGAGTTCGGCGGCCCCGATGGCGGCGATGGCGGACGCGGTGGCGATGTCTGGGCCGAAGCGGTCAACGGGCTCAACACCCTGATCGACTTCCGCTATCAGCAGCACTTCAAGGCGCAGATCGGCACGCACGGCATGGGCCGCAACCGGACCGGCGCCAATGGCGGCGACGTCACACTCAAGGTGCCGGTCGGCACGCAGATTTTCGAAGAAGACCGCGAAACGCTGATCTGCGATCTCACCGAGGAAGGTCAGCGCTTCCGCATTGCAGCCGGCGGCAACGGCGGCTTCGGCAATGCGCATTTCAAGTCTTCGACGAACCAGGCGCCCGATTGGGCGAATCCCGGCCTTGAGGGCGAGGAAAAGACGATCTGGATGCGGCTGAAGCTGATTGCTGACGCCGGTCTCGTCGGCATGCCGAATGCCGGCAAGTCCACCTTCCTGGCCTCGGTCACCCGCGCCCGCCCGAAGATCGCCAACTATCCCTTCACCACGCTGCATCCGAACCTCGGCGTTGCCACCGTGGACGGCCAGGAATTCATTCTCGCCGATATCCCGGGCCTCATCGAGGGCGCCCATGAAGGCGTCGGCATCGGTGACCGCTTCCTCGGCCATGTCGAGCGCACTCGCGTTCTTCTGCATCTTGTTTCCGCGCAGGAAGAGAAGGTCGGCAAAGCCTACAAGACCGTCCGCCACGAGCTCGAAGCCTATGGTGAGGAACTCGGCGAAAAGGTCGAGATCGTCGCGCTGTCGCAGATCGACGTGCTTGACGACGAAATGCTGAAGAAGAAGACCAAGGAACTTGCCAAGGCCTGCGGCCGGACGCCGTTCCAGATTTCGGCCGCGACCGGCAAGGGCATGACCGAGGTGCTGCGTGCTTTGCGCGAGATCATCACCGAGGCCAATGCCGGCTCGTCTGAAAAGATCGCCAAGACGCCGAAGCTTCGTCACCGCGATATGGCATCCGATGAAGAAGGCGAAGTGGATGACAACGCGTAAGCCGCTCGACCGCTATCGCCGCATCGTCATCAAGATCGGCTCTGCACTGCTCGTCGATCGCAAGACGGGCCTGAAGAACGCTTGGCTCGATGCCATGTGCGCCGATATCGCGGCGCTGAAGGCCAAGGGCGCCGATGTCCTCGTGGTTTCCTCCGGTGCTATCGCCCTCGGCCGCTCGGTTCTCGATCTCCCCTCCGGCGCTCTAAAGCTTGAAGAAAGCCAGGCCGCCGCCGCCGTCGGCCAGATTTCGCTGGCACGCGCCTGGTCGGAAAGCCTGTCGCGCGACGAGATCGTCGCCGGGCAGATCCTGCTGACACTCGGCGATACCGAAGAGCGCCGCCGCTATCTCAACGCCCGCGCCACCATCAACCAGCTCTTGAAGATCGGCGCCGTGCCGATCATCAACGAGAATGACACGGTTGCCACCAGCGAAATCCGCTATGGCGACAATGATCGCCTGGCCGCACGCGTCGCGACGATGACCGGCGCCGACCTGCTGATTCTGCTCTCCGATATCGACGGCCTCTACACGGCCCCGCCGCATCTCGACCCGGATGCGAAATTCCTGGAGACGATCGCCGAAATCACCCCCGAGATCGAAGCCATGGCCGGTGGCGCCGCCTCCGAGCTGTCGCGCGGGGGCATGCGCACCAAGATCGACGCCGGCAAGATTGCGACGACCTCCGGCTGCGCCATGATCATTGCTTCCGGCAAGACGGACAGCCCGCTATCGGCCATCGCCAATGGTGCCCGCTCTTCCTGGTTTGCACCATCTGGAACGCCCGTGACCGCCCGCAAGACCTGGATTGCCGGTCAGCTGCAGCCCGCCGGCGAGCTCCATATCGACGAGGGCGCGATGACGGCGCTCGGCGCCGGCAAGAGCCTGCTTCCCGCAGGCGTGCGCAAGATCAACGGCGTCTTCAGCCGCGGCGATACAGTTGCGATCATCGGCCCCTCCGGCCGCGAGATTGCCCGCGGTCTCGCGAGCTACGACGCCGACGAGGCCCGCCAGATCGCCGGCCGCAAGTCCGCGGAGATCGAGAAGATTCTCGGTTATCCCGGCCGCGCCGCGATGATCCACCGTGACGACATGGTGATGACGGCGCAGATAAGTTCGAAATCTGAAAGGCAGAAGAAGGACGCAAGCTATGCTTGATACAGTTGTGCAGGGCCCTGACATTGATGTGCTGATGAACGACATCGGCCGCAAGGCAAAGGCTGCAGCACGACCGTTGGGCTTTGCCTCCACCGAAAGCAAGAACAAGGCGTTGAACGCCATGGCCGATTCGATCCTGCGCAACAAGGCGCATATCCTCGCCGAAAACGCCAAGGATCTTAAAGATGTCGAAGGCGGCAGCCTGCTGGCGTCCTTCGTCGACCGCCTGACGCTGAACGACAGGCGCGTCGCCGAAATGGCCGAGGGTATCCGCACGATTGCCGCGCTCAAGGATCCGGTCGGCGAAGTCATCGCCGCCTGGGACCGGCCGAATGGCCTGAAGATCCAGCGAACTCGCACGCCGCTCGGCGTCATCGGCGTCATCTTCGAAAGCCGCCCCAACGTGACGGCAGATGCCGGCGCGTTGTGCCTGAAGGCCGGCAATGCGGTAATCTTGCGCTGCGGCTCGGATTCGCGCCGTTCCTCGCAGGCGATCCATGCCTGCCTGGTTGAAGGCTTGAAGGAAGCCGGTCTGCCCGAGCATGCGATCCAGCTGGTTCCCGTCACCGACCGTGCCGCCGTCGGTGCTATGCTACGCGGCCTTGAAGGCGCGATCGACGTCATCGTGCCGCGTGGCGGCAAGAGCCTTGTCGCCCGCGTACAGAACGAAGCCCGCGTCCCGGTCTTCGCCCATCTCGAAGGCCTCTGCCATATCTATGTCGACAAGTCTGCCGATCTCGGCATGGCCAAAGAGATCATCGTCAACGCCAAGATGCGCCGCACCGGCGTCTGCGGCGCTGTCGAGACGCTGCTGGTCGACCGCGCGGTCGCTGAAACGCATCTGAAGCCGCTTCTCGATGGGCTTGCTGCCGCCGGCTGCGAAATCCGTGGCTCTGCCGATGTCCTCAAGGCCGCTCCGGGCATCAAGCCAGCGACCGAGGAGGACTGGTCGACGGAATATCTCGATGCGGTCATCTCGGTTGCGCTCGTCGATGGCATCTCCGGCGCGATCAAGCACATCCAGACCTATTCGTCGAACCACACCGAAGCCGTGATCGCCGAGGATCCTGCCGTGGTCGAGCGCTTTTTCACGGAGATCGACTCGGCCATCCTGCTGCACAATGCCTCGACCCAGTTCGCCGACGGCGGCGAGTTCGGCATGGGGGCGGAGATCGGCATCGCCACCGGCAAGATGCATGCCCGCGGCCCAGTCGGCGTCGAACAGCTCACCTCCTTCAAATACCGCGTTCGCGGTACCGGACAGACGCGGCCCTGACGTGATCCCAGAAGAGATCGACCGGCGCTATCTTCGCATGCCGCACACCGAGCGCGGCATGGTCGTCGGTCTTTTCGGCGGGTCGTTCAACCCGCCGCACCAGGGCCACGCACTGGTGGCTGAGATCGCCATACGCCGCCTGGGTCTCGATCAGCTTTGGTGGATGGTGACACCCGGCAATCCGCTGAAGAGCCGCAATCATCTGGCGCCGCTCGCCGAGCGCATCGCGCTCAGCGAGACGATCGCCACCGATCCGCATATCAAGGTCACGGCCTTCGAGCAGTCGATCGGCATCAGCTACACGGCCAATACGCTGGCACGGGTGAAGGCGCGCAATCCGCATGTCCATTTCGTCTGGATCATGGGCGCCGACAGTCTGGAAACCTTCCACAAATGGCAGAAGTGGCAGGATATCGCCCGCACCTTCCCGATCGCCGTGATCGACCGGCCCGGCTCGACGCTCTCCTATCTCTCTTCGAAGATGGCCAAGACTTTCGCCTTTGCGCGCATCGACGAGGATGATGCGAGGGCGCTCTGGAAGAAGCCGGCGCCCGCCTGGACTTTCATTCACGGACCGCGCTCTGCCTTGAGCTCGACGGCAATCCGCAAGGCTGCCGAATAAACGAATTCTGGAAGTGTGGAGAAATGAAAAGCCCGACGGGGGAGGATCCGTCGGGCTTCATAAACTTGATCGACAACTGGGAGGAGGAGTGTTGCCGATCCATATCGAACGGCCTGGGAGGAGGAGTGGCCGTTTCGATGAGTATGTTTTACCATAATCGATCGAAACGTGAAGATCGCATATCGCATTGCAGCAATGCATCATGCGCAAGGCTGGGCTAAATACTTCGCATGATGATGCTGTTTTTTGCGGCAATCCGAACGGGCTATCGGTAGACTCGTTCGGAAAAGGCGCTCATTCCTGACCGGATCATCAATTCATAGACCATTCGCCTGCTGATTGGATTGTGGAGCCTTGCAACTTTGGACCCCAGGAATTCCGTTTCGACATGGTCGAAGGCAGTCAGGTCCGGCGCCTTGGCGATGACATCGTAATAGAACTGGTGATGGTCGCGGCGGCAGACATAGGTCTTGTACTTCGTCATGCAGAAGGCCGAGAACTCCGCGCCATTCTCGCGCAGGAAGTCGGCGACCCCCACCGTGACCTCCGGCCACGCCGGATTGAAGGTGTCGTCGAACGCGATCACGCCATGCGGCGCCAGGCAATCTTTCGCCAGCTGGCTGTCGGCCACGACATGCGGCAGCATATGCCCGCCATCGATGCTAAAGAATCGGATTTCGCCCGCCTTGGCCCTGATCTCGTCGGCCGAAAGCCGGGTGCTATCGCCCTTGATGACCAGCTCCTCATCGACAGCAAGGCCGAGACGCCGGCCATTCTCTAGGAAACGGCCATATTGCGGCGAGGCGCCGTCATCGGTCTGGCCGAGATCGAAGAGATCGATCGCCACGACCTTCTGCTCCGGACCGCAGATTTTGCGGAAGAGGTAATATGAGCGCCCGTAGAACACGCCGATCTCTGCAATGCCGCCGGCAAGGCTCTTGCTATTTTGACTTTGCAACAACGAGAGGAACACCAGTGCATCCGGGGGATCAATGTATCCCTCGATCGTCTGCAAGTCGTGAAAGATGAATTTCCGTGTCGTCGAGTTCATCAAAACTGCTGATCCTCTATGCCTGTTAATTCCATAGCGATTCCTGCATATTTCTACCGTCATTAAACAGCAGATAAAACAGTTTCGGCAAGATCAACCCGCATATGACTCTATTTTACTTTGGTTACCAAGGGATTCCGGCAGAATAGATGCAATCATCGCGAGAAAAATATCGCGGTTGCTTCGTCATTTGTGGCAATACTTGGGCAGATAATCTATAGCGCTTCCGCAATATGTCCTGCCAAATATATCGCTAGCAAAGCAGCAGCAGATCGATATATTCCCTTCGATATTTCGAACTGGGGAGTGAATGACATGCAAAACCGCCGCCATTGGATGAAACTGGCTATTGCCGCGATTTCGGCAGGCTTTATCGGCCTCGGCACCCTACCGCAGCCGGCCGCAGCCGCCGAGAAGGTCACCGTTTTTGCCGCAGCCAGCCTCAAGGATGCGCTCGACGCCGCCAATGCGGCCTGGGCAAAGGAGAGCGGCAAGGAAGCCGTCGTTTCCTACGCAGCAAGTGGCGCGCTGGCAAAGCAGATCGAGAATGCCGCACCGGCTGATGTCTTCATCTCCGCCGACCTCAACTGGATGGACTATGTCGCCGGCAAGAAGCTGATCAAGGACGACACGCGCTCCAACCTGCTCGGCAACCGCCTGGTGCTGGTTGCCGCCAAGGACAAGGCCAAGCCTGTCGACATCAAGCAGGGCTTCGATCTCGCCGGCCTGATCGGCGATGGCAAGCTTGCCATGGGCGAGCCGAAGTCGGTTCCGGCAGGCAAATACGGCCAGACCGCGCTCGACAAGCTCGGCATCTGGAAGGCCGTGGAGCCGAAGGCAGCCTTTGCCGAAAGCGTCCGCGCCGCGCTGGCGCTCGTTTCCCGCGGCGAAGCGCCTTACGGCATCGTCTACCAGACCGACGCAGCCGCCGATAAGGGCGTCGCGATCGTCGGCACCTTCCCGGCCGATTCTCATCCGCCGATCATCTACCCGGTCGCCCTTCTCGCCGAGAGCAAGAATGCCGATGCGGCTGCCTATCTCGACTTCCTGAAGTCCGACAAGGCAGCTCCCTTCTTCACGGCGCAGGGCTTCACGATCCTGAAGTGATCAAACTGAAATGATTGCGGAATTTCATTCTGCAGCTTAGCGTGAAGGCTCGCACATCAGCGAGCCTTCTATTTTTTTGGAGAACCGCGATCTTGGATGCCCTTGGCCTCAGCGCCGAAGAGTGGACCGCCATCATGCTGAGCCTGCGCGTCTCCGCCGTGGCGATGGTGGCAAGCCTGCCATTCGGCATTGGCGCCGCCCTACTGCTCGCCCGCGGACGCTTCTATGGCAAGTCGCTGCTGAACGGCATCATCCATTTGCCGCTTATTCTTCCGCCTGTCGTCACCGGTTTCCTGCTACTCGTCCTGTTTGGCCGCCGCGGGCCGATCGGCAGCATGCTCGACCAGTATCTCGGCATCGTCTTCTCCTTCCGCTGGACCGGTGCCGCGCTTGCCTGTGCCGTCATGGGCTTTCCGCTGATGGTTCGCAGCATCCGCCTGTCGATCGAGGCCGTCGACCGCAAGCTCGAGGAAGCCGCGGGAACGCTGGGCGCCAGCCCCCTCTGGGTCTTCCTCACCGTCACTCTGCCGCTGACACTTCCCGGCATCATCGCAGGCATGATCCTCTCCTTCGCAAAAGCGATGGGCGAATTCGGCGCGACCATCACCTTCGTCTCCAACATCCCGGGCGAGACGCAGACACTGTCGGCCGCCATCTACACTTTCACCCAGGTACCGGGCGGCGATGCGGGCGCCTTCAGGCTGACGATGGTGGCAGTCGTCATTTCGATGGCGGCCCTGCTGGCCTCCGAATTCATGGCCTATCTTGCCGGCCGGAGGATCGATCCGGAATGACGCTGACCGTCGAAGCCAGACATCGCCTCGGGTCCTTCCGCCTCGACGGCGCCTTCACGTCCGAAAGCGGCGTCACCGCCTTGTTCGGCCGCTCCGGCTCGGGCAAGACCTCGATGATCCGCATCATCGCCGGATTGACCCGGCCCGAAGACGGCAAGGTGCTGCTCGACGGTGAGCCGTTGACCGATACCGCAAAGGGCATTTTTGTCCCCCGCCATCGCCGCCGCTTCGGCTACGTTTTCCAGGAAGCGCGGCTCTTTCCGCACCTGAGCGTTCGCAGCAACCTGACCTACGGCCGATGGTTCGCACCGAAGACAGGCGGGGCCGGTGATTTCGACCGGGTGATTGACATGCTCGGCATCGAGCCATTGCTTGGCCGCAGCCCGGCGAAGCTTTCTGGCGGCGAAAGACAGCGCGTTGCCATCGGCCGGGCCCTGCTTTCGTCCCCGCGCCTGCTATTGATGGATGAGCCGCTGGCCGCGCTCGACGACGCGCGCAAGGCCGAAATCCTGCCCTATCTCGAACGGCTGCGTGACGAGACGCAGATCCCGATCGTCTATGTCAGCCATTCCATCGCCGAAGTGGCACGCCTCGCAAGTCAGGTCGTCGTCATGCGCGACGGCAGGGTGGACGCGATCGGCAGTGCCGTCGATGTCTTGAGCAAGCCATCGACGGAAGAGGGGCGGCGCGAGGCCGGCGCATTGCTGGAAGGAACGGTCGAAAGTGTCGATACCCTCCACCGGCTCGCCACCGTGGCGCTGAAAACCGCGCAGCTGCAGCTCCCCGGAACAGCGGTCCAGCCCGGCAAGCGCGTGCGCATCTTGATCCCGGCCCGTGACGTCATGCTCGCGACCCAAAAGCCGGAGGGCCTCAGCGCCCTCAACATCCTCGAAGGCAGCATCCGCGATCTCGCTCCGGCCGACGACGGGACAGTCGAAATCCAGGTGGATTGCGGTGGCGATATCGTGCTGTCGCGCATCACCGCGCTCTCTGTCGAGAGACTGGCATTGGCGCCGGGCAAGCCCGTCTACGCCATCATAAAGACGGTGGCGCTGCAGCCGTAATCAGCGCTGTCCGCCATCGGCAGGGCTGCGGTTGTCTTCGAGCCAGGCGAGCTCGCTGGCAAGGGTCGTGCGCACCGTCGCTTCCATCCGGCGGAAGCAGGCGAGCAGCTCCTCGCCGAACGGCGTCAACGCCGCGCCGCCACCCTTCTGGCCACCCCGCTGCGATTCGACGACCGGCTGCTTGAACATCCGGTTCATGTCGCTGACCAGCAGCCAGGCGCGGCGATAGGACATGTCCATCGCCCTGCCCGCCGCCGAAATCGATCCTGTTTCGCGAATATGCTCGAGAAGCTCCATCTTGCCGCGGCCGAGGCGATCCTCGTGCGGGAAGCTGATACGGAGCACCGGAATGAGATTGTTCTTGGCGAGCTCGGGCATGTAATCCGCATTTTCTAAAACAATGGCGGCACTTTACGCCGGGCCTTTGCCGCTGTACACCGCCGCCATCGACTGCGGCCTGTCATAATTGTTGATCGCCAGCGCAAGTCTTCGCGCGACGAAACCGGGCCTGTGTCTTGAAAGATTAATGGTTTGATGCCTATCTTAACTATGATTTGGACGATCCAAATCAGTTGATGTGCATGTCTGTTATTCCAGGAAAGGGAAAGCACTGACAACAGTACACGCCAAGGGAAGAACGCTCGCCGTTATCCCGAAGAGCCCGGAACGTGGCGCCGATGCCGCTGCCCGCGCCCTGCAAGCCGTCCTCGCCAGCCTCGAGGACTCGAAAGCTGAAGATATCGCCACCATCGACATTGCTGGGAAATCTGCGCTGGGCGACTACATGGTCGTTGTCTCCGGGCGATCGAACCGCCATGTCATGGCGATTGCCGACCACCTCCTCTCCGACCTGAAGGACGACGGCTTCGGTGCCGCTCGTGTCGAAGGACAGGAAGGTGGCGATTGGATCCTGATCGATACCGGCGATATCATCGTGCACGTTTTCCGCCCCGAAATCCGCGAGTTCTACAACATCGAAAAGATGTGGGCCGCTCCGGATATGGACGAAGAAACGCGCCACTAACAGGCACCCGGCCTTCATCCGGCGCCTGACATGCGGCATGCAGCAAGGCCGGAAACAATGGACACCGGCCTCAGTAGGCCGGTTTTGCGTTCTGAAGGGCGCTGAACAGGAGCGGATGATATGCGCATAGGCCTTTTTGCCGTGGGGCGGCTCAAATCCGGCCCGGAGAAGGATCTTGCGGCCCGCTATTTCGACCGCTTCGCCAAGGCTGGCCCGGCGGTAGGCCTCGAATTTTCTCGCGTTGCCGAAGTCGCCGAAAGCCGCGCCTCCAATGCCGAGACCCGCAAGCGCGAGGAAGCGGCAATGCTGCTGAAGACGCTTCCGGATGGCGGCATCCTCATCCTGCTCGACGAGCGCGGCAAAGCCCTCGACAGCGAGGCTTTCGCAAGCACGCTCGGCACCTATCGCGACAACGGAAAGCGCGACCTGACGATCGCGATCGGCGGCGCCGACGGGCTCGATCCCGCTCTCTACGACCGCGCCGACATGACGCTCTGCCTCGGCAAGATGACATGGCCGCACCAGATCGTCCGCACTCTGATCGCCGAACAGCTCTACCGCGCCGTGACCATCCTCTCCGGCCATCCCTACCACCGGGTCTGAGCCTCACGCAGCCGTGTATTCCGCCGCTGCGATCTTTCTGGTCAAAACTGCCAAATCAGCTTAGTCTCCGCGCGATTTTGAGAGTTGCCCCGAACACGCATGACACGACGCGCCCGCAAGCGAACGAGCCTGATTTTGCCTCTTCTTGCGGCAGGTCTTACCGCGGCAGCCGTGCCTTCCCTTTTGCCGCTTCCATCTAGAGCGCAGGATGCACCCGCTCAGAGCGGTGATGAGGCCACGCCTGCGCCTGCCGCACCACCTACAACACCTCAAGCCGCAGAAGCGCCGCCGCCGGATCCGGCCGCAGAACTCGCCAAGAAGCGTGACGAGACCCGCGCCGAGCTCGATGCTCTCTCGAAGACGATCAATCTTTCGTCAGACAAAGTGAATGAGCTTGAGAAGAGCATCGCCGATCTCGACAAGAGCAGCACGACCATTCGCCAGGCGCTGATCGATTCCGCCGCCCGTCGCAAGACGCTGGAAAAGCAGATCCTCGACAGCGAGAAGAAGCTCGCCGATCTCGGCGTCAAGGAAGACGGCATCCGTCGCTCGCTGCATGACCGCCGTGGCCTGCTCGCCGAAGTGCTGGCAGCACTGCAGCGCATGGGCCGCAACCCGCCGCCGGCGCTTCTGGTAACCCCCAATGACGCACTCGCATCCGTCCGCAGCGCCATTCTGCTTGGCGCTGTTGTACCGGGAATGCGCAAGGAAACCGATAAGTTAGCTGCTGACCTGACCAATCTCGCCGCCTTGCAGGCAGCCAGCACCAAGGAACGCGCCGACCTGACGGCGACGATGACCAACGGCATCGAGGAGGAGCGGCGCATGGATCTGCTGCTCGCCGAAAACGACAAGCTGAGCCGCAGCAACGCCGCCGAGCTGGAGGCCGAAAAGAAGCATTCCGAAGAGCTCGCCGGCAAGGCGACGACGCTCGAAGGCCTCGTCGCATCGATGGAATCGGAGATCTCTTCCGTGCGCGACGCCGCCGAGGCGGCCCGCCGCGAGGAGGAAAATCGCAAGCTCCTGACCGATGAACAAAGGGCCCAGGCGAAGGCCCTGGCAGACAGCGGTGTGCCCGATAAAAACCGCATTGCGCCCGCATATCCGTTCGGAGAATTGAAGGCGAAGCTGGAGCTGCCCGTGGCGGGCGATATTCTGCGTCAGTTCGGCGATGCCGACGGTACCGGGCACGAGGCCATGGGCATGACGCTGGCGACCAACCCGGATTCGGTGGTCACCGCACCGGCGGACGGACTGGTGGTTTATGCCGGCGCCTTCCGCAGCTATGGCCAGATGATCATTCTTGATACGGGCGACGGTTACCACCTGGTTCTATCGGGGATGGACACGATCAGCACCCGCCAGGGCAAGTTCGTTTTCGCCGGTGAACCGCTTGCGGCAATGGGCGCAAAAAGAGTGGCAAGCGCGACAGCATTGGCGCTGGAAACAAACCTTCCAACGCTTTACATTGAATTTCGAAAAGACGGTAAACCGGTCGATTCCCGGCCGTGGTGGACCGCCAAAGACACTGGAAAGGCACGCAATGATTCGTAGGGCTTCTCTTGTTCTGGTCGGCGCATTGATGGGTGCGACCGCGATGAGCGTCATCTATTCGGCAGGCGTGCCCGCCGAGGCGGCGGGAGCATCCACCTACAAGGAGCTCTCGGTATTCGGTGATGTTTTCGAACGTGTGCGCGCCCAGTACGTGACGCCTCCGGACGAGAACAAGCTCGTCGAAAATGCCATCAACGGCATGCTTTCCTCGCTTGACCCGCATTCCAGCTACATGAATGCCAAGGACGCCGAAGACATGAGCACCCAGACCAAGGGTGAATTCGGCGGTCTCGGCATCGAAGTCACCATGGAAGACGAGCTCGTCAAGGTCATCACCCCGATTGACGACACCCCGGCAGCCAAGGCCGGCGTTCTCGCAGGCGACTACATCTCCGAAATCGACGGCCAGTCCGTCCGCGGCCTGAAGCTGGAAGACGCTGTCGAGAAGATGCGCGGCGCCATCAACACGCCGATCAAGCTGACGCTTATCCGCAAGGGCGCCGACAAGCCGATCGAACTGACTATCGTCCGTGACGTCGTGGCCGTACAGGCCGTGAAGTCCCGCGTCGAGGACGATGTTGGCTACCTGCGCGTCATCTCCTTCACCGAGAAGACCTATCCGGATCTCGAAAAGGCAATCACCAAGATCAAGGCAACCGTTCCGGCCGACAAGCTGAAGGGCTACGTCCTCGACCTGCGCCTCAATCCGGGCGGTCTGCTCGACCAGGCGATCAAGGTCTCCGACGCGCTGCTGGAGCGCGGCGAAGTGGTTTCCACCCGCGGCCGCAACCCGGATGAAACCCGCCGCTGGAACGCCGGTCCTGGTGATCTGACCGACGGCAAGCCGGTGATCGTGCTGATCAACGGGGGTTCTGCCTCCGCTTCGGAGATCGTCGCGGGCGCTCTGCAGGATCTGCGCCGCGCAACGGTGCTCGGCACCCGCTCGTTCGGCAAGGGCTCGGTCCAGACGATCATCCCGCTCGGAGAAAACGGCGCCCTGCGCCTGACGACGGCGCTCTATTACACGCCGTCGGGCCGCTCGATCCAGGGCACCGGCATCACGCCTGACATCAAGGTCGACGAGCCGCTTCCGGACGATCTGAAGGGCAAGATGGTGACCGAGGGCGAATCCAGCCTGCGCGGCCACATCAAGGGCCAGAGCGAGACAGACGAAGGCTCCGGCTCTGTTGCCTACGTCCCGCCGGATCCGAAGGACGACGTCCAGCTCAACTACGCGCTCGACCTGCTCCGCGGCAAGAAGACCGATCCGGCCTTCCCGCCGAACCCGGAAAAGGCGGTTTCCGCAAAGTAATTTCGAGATTGCATCAGGCCGGAGTAACATCCGGCCTGATGATTCTGACTGTTTCCCGGTTTGGGGCGGGCGAGGAAATTGGGAACGGATTTGCATGCACCGCTTGGCCAGAAGCGTAAATCTGGCCCGAAGAGGCCGGGCATCCTGCGCATTGGCCGGATCGCCGCCAGCCTTTGCCTGATCGCCATCGGCGGCTTCTCGCTTTACACAGCAATGCGCGACGACGGCCTGCAGAAGCAGCCCGCACCGCCGGTCGCCGGTACAGGCTCTTCCGGCGTG
The DNA here is from genome assembly GCF_047325115.1 of Rhizobium sp. Rhizsp82. Classification (NCBI taxonomy): domain Bacteria; kingdom Pseudomonadati; phylum Pseudomonadota; class Alphaproteobacteria; order Hyphomicrobiales; family Rhizobiaceae; genus Rhizobium; species Rhizobium sp. Rhizsp82. The sequence goes on from NZ_CP168570.1 coordinate 773,422, forward strand.
CCGACGGATACCGCCCAGACGCCCCCCGCACCAGACAAGCAGCCTGCCAGCGGCATGACACGCTCCGATCCCCATTCAGGCGCCAATGTCGAGACGATGGTGACGGGTGACGGCTCTGTCGTCACCAAGTACAGTCCGCGCCCGCGCGACGGCAATGGTCCGGCGCTGGTCGACGCGACGCAGATCGGCCAGGATCCGCGCATGGCGGCGATGCCGAACGACAAGCTGCTGGAAGACTCTCCCTTCGGACGCCTGCCGATCGTCGGCCCGGATGGACGCCGCCCGATGGACCAGTATGCACGCCCGTGGTCTGGCGCCCGCGGCACCCGCATCGCCATCGTCGTCAGCGGCCTTGGCCTCAGCCAGACGGGCACGCAACGCGCCATCAAGGAACTGCCGGAAGAGATCACCTTTGCCTTCGCCGCCAGCGGCAATAGCCTGCAGCGCTGGATGCAGGAGGCCCGACGCGGCGGCCACGAAATCCTGATGCAGGTGCCGCTGGAGCCCTTCGATTATCCGGCAAACGATCCGGGCCCGGAAACGCTGCTGACCTCGAAACCGCCGGCCAAGAATATCGAGAACCTGCACAAGGCGATGGGCGAGATCACCAACTACACCGGCGTCATGAACTATCTCGGCGGCCGCTTCCTGTCGAACCCCGACGCTATGGAGCCGGTGATGCGCGATATCGGCAAGCGCGGGCTGCTCTTCCTCGACGACGGCTCCTCGGCACAGTCGAAGACCGAGGCTGTCGCCAAGGGCACCGAGCTGCCCTATGCCTTCGCCGACTTGCAGCTGGACAACCAGCTCGACGTCAACGCCATCATGCAGAAGCTCGACGAGTTGGAACGGATCGCCAAGCGCAACGGCCAGGCGATCGGCGTCGCCTCGGCTTTCGACGAGAGCATTGACGCCATCTCCAAGTGGAGCGAAGAAGCGGCCATGCGCGGCATCGAGATCGTCGGTGTCGCGGCGCTTGCCAACGACCCGCAAAAGCCCTGAGGACATACAATGACCAAGGCGCCTGTGAAGGCTGAAGACCTGCCCTACCGCCCCTGCGTGGGCGTGATGATCTTGAACCGCGAAGGACTGGTTTGGGCCGGCCGCCGCATCCCGGTCGGCAATTCCGAATATGATGGCTCGCCGCAGCTTTGGCAGATGCCGCAGGGCGGCATCGACAAGGGCGAGGATCCGCTGGAGGCCGCCTATCGCGAGCTCTACGAAGAGACCGGCATGAAAACCGTCTCCCTGCTCGCGGAGGCGAGCGACTGGATCAATTACGACCTGCCGCCGCAACTGATCGGCATCGGCCTGAAGGGTAAGTTCCGCGGCCAGACCCAACGCTGGTTCGCCTTCCGCTTCGAGGGCAACGAAAACGAGATCGCGATCAACCCGCCACCGGGAGGCCACGAGCCGGAGTTTGACGCCTGGGAATGGAAGGCGATGGCCGAGCTACCCGGCCTCATCGTGCCATTCAAGCGCGCAGTGTACGACCAGGTTGTCGCTGAGTTCTCGCATCTCGCCGCGCTGAAGGCGGCGGACTGAGACGGCAAGCGGATCGCCACGTTCAAGATCGTCGATCACGCTCCGTGGGCAGGGTGATCACAGAGCCAGAGACCAAAAACTACCAGCGTAACCGCTGCCGTATTGCCTCAGCGGTATGTCTCCATAAGAGACGCGGTCTACGACGGCGGCGGATAGGTACCCAAAGCAGGATATGAAAACGGCCGCTTTCGCGGCCGTTTTGTTTGGTCTTAGTGACCTTCCGCCTCGTTGGCGGGATCGGCATTCAGCTGGCCATACTTGGCTTCGCCGATCTTCTCCAGCAGCTCGAGCTGCGTTTCCAGGAAGTCGATATGGCCTTCCTCGTCCATCAACAGCTCTTCGAACAGCTTCATGGACACGTAGTCGCCGGCATCGTGACAGATATCGCGGGATTTCTTGTAGGCCGTGCGGGCATCATATTCGCCGGCAAGATCGGCTTCCAGCACTTCCTTGACGTTCTGGCCGATGCGCAGTGGCGCCAGCGTCTGCAGGTTCGGATGGCCTTCAAGGAAGATGATGCGGGCGACGAGACGGTCGGCGTGGTGCATCTCTTCGATGGATTCGGCGCGTTCCTTCTTCGCAAGCTTGGTGTAACCCCAATCTTCGAGAAGGCGGTAGTGGACCCAGTATTGGTTGACTGCACCGAGTTCGAGAAACAGCGCCTCGTTAAGCCGCTCGATGACTTTTTTGTCGCCTTTCAATGTCCGCTCTCCTGTTTTCCTCATGGAATTCTTTTAGGCGGGACATGAAATCAAATATTTCGGCTTCCGTCGAGTGGCGACGGGCATGATAGTCTTCAGTGGTCTGGATGATGATATCGACGACGTTGGGGAAGCAACCGCAGCAACGGCCGCGCTTCTCCATGGCATGATAGACCTTCGCAGGAACGATCAGCTGCCAACAGTCTTCGTCGAGAAGGCTGTTGATAACCTCACGGATTTCCTTGTCGGTTATGTAGTTGCAGCTGCAGACCAGCACGTCATCATTCCAAACATGACATTCACTATCGTGTTTTCTGCTAAAGAAGATGGTGAGTGTCAAGAAAAAATCGAGATGAAAAAACATCACCAGATGCCCGGGACGCTCACATCAAGGTGAGCACCCTGCACGGTAAAAACCTATCGATCTGATCTTGCTGCATTTTCGCGGGATCAATGGAAATTGCGCCCTCTCGGCATCACTTTCACGGTTTCTGCCACTTCCTTATCGCTCTTCTCTCCGGCCATGCGTTTTTCCAGACCTGCACGTTCCAGCGCCGTCATGATCTTCTTCTGCCGGTGATCGACCGTCGGCCGCATGGCTTCGTCCGATCGATCGCTCGCCCCGAACCGCCGCGCCTCCTGCTGGAGAATGCCGAGCGCAGGGGTCATGTCCTCGATATGCTCGACAACGGTATGGATTACACCGCTCTGGCTCTGCAGCTTGCCGCGAATCTTGACCAGCCGGGCACCCATGACGGTGGCGCGATATTTTTCGAACACGGCGGGCCAGACGATCGCATTGGCGACACCGGTTTCGTCTTCTAGGGTCATGAAGATGACACCCTTGGCCGAACCCGGCCGCTGCCGGACCAGGACGAGCCCAGCAATCGTCACCCGCCTGCCATTTGCGACCTGCAGCAGATCGACATTGCGGGTTATGCCGGCCCTACGGAAGTCCTCGCGCAGGAAGGAGACAGGGGGCGCTTTCAGCGACAGCGAGAGATAGCGATAGTCCTCGACCACTTGCTCACCGGGCAGCATTTCCGGCAGCTGTGTCTCCGGCTCGATCTGCAGATCATCCTTACCCGCACATTCGAATAGCGGCAGCTTCTCGGCGGCGCTCTGCACATCCAGAGCTCGCACGGCCCATAGAGCCTCGCGCCGGGTAAGCCCGATGGACCCGAAGACATCTGCATCGGCCAATCTTTCGATATCGGACTTCTTGAGGCCGGAGCGCAGCCAGAGGTCGTGGATCGAGCGATAACCGTTTCCACGCATGTCAACGAGCCGCCGCATGCTGTCTTCAGAGAGACCCTTCACCTGCCGGAAACCGAGCCGAACAGCGCGCTTTGATTGGATGACATCGCGCATCCCGGCATGCCGGAAATCGACCTTGCTCTTATCGAAGGCCGCCTTTTCCAGCAGGCAGTCCCAATCCGAGCTGTTAATATCGACCTCGCGGATCTCGACGCCGTGCTCACGCGCGTCGCGCACCAGCTGCGCCGGCGCATAGAACCCCATGGGCTGCGAGTTCAGCATCGCCGCACAGAAGACATCGGGATAATAGGCCTTCATCCAGGATGAGGCATAGACGAGCAGGGCGAAGGAGGCTGCGTGGCTTTCTGGAAAGCCATACTCGCCGAAACCCTTGATCTGATTGAAGCACTGCTGGGCAAATTCGCGGTCATATTCCTTGGCGACCATCCCCTCGATAAAACGGCTTTCGAAATTTCCGATCGTGCCCGTTCGTTTGAACGTCGCCATGGCGCGCCGCAACTTGTCGGCCTCGGCGGGTTTGAAGCCTGCCGCCGTGATGGCGATCTGCATTGCCTGTTCCTGGAAGAGGGGAACACCAAGCGTTCTCTCCAGCACGGATTCCAGTTCCGGGCTCGGATAGTCAATCTTGGCGCCGCTTTTGAACTGTTCCCGCCGCTTCAGATAGGGATGCACCATGTTGCCCTGGATCGGGCCTGGGCGCACGATCGCCACCTCGATAACGAGGTCGTAGAACCGGTCGGGCCTGAGACGCGGCAGCATGCTCATCTGCGCCCGGCTTTCGATCTGAAAGACGCCAAGCGTATCCGCCCGGCACATCATCGCATAGACCGGCCGCCCCTCTTCGCCGTGCTCCCTGTTGCCGAGATCGGCCAGCGTTTTGCGGACCCCATAGTGATCCTCAAGCAGCGCAAAAGCCTTGCGCAAACAGGTCAGCATACCGAGTGCGAGAACATCGACTTTCAGAATCCGGACATTATCCAGATCGTCCTTGTCCCACTCGATCATGTAGCGGCCGGGCATCGCGGTCTTCATGATCGGCACGATCTCATCGAGCCGATCGCGGGTAATGACGAAGCCACCGACATGTTGCGTCAGATGCCTCGGAAAGGAGAGGAGCTCGGACGCATATTGCAGCACGTTTCTCGTCATAGAATCGAACATGTCGAGACCCGCGGCGCGTGCCTCGCGCTCGGACAGGCTATCGTCCGACCATCCCCAGACCAGACTGCCGATCGCCGACTGAACATCTTCGGAAAGACCGAAGGCTTTGGCCACTTCGCGCCCTGCCGAGCGCGTCCGGTAGGTGGTCACCCCTGCCGTCAGGCCGGCGTGATTGATGCCGTAGGTCTCATAGATGAACTGGATGACCTCTTCGCGCCGGTCATGCTCGAAGTCGACATCTATATCCGGCGGCTCATCCCGGTCCATGGAAATGAACCGGTCGAAGAGCAGGGTACTTTTTGCAGGATCGACTTCGGTTATCTCAAGGCAATAGCAGATGACGGAATTGGCTGCCGAGCCACGCCCCTGGCACAGGATCTTCTTGTCGTAGCGCGCATGCTGGACGATCCGATGAACCGTCAGGAAATAGGAGGCATAGTTTTTCTGCCTGACCAGATCGAGTTCATAATCGATCTGATCCTGGATCTTCTTCGGAACTTCACCGGGATGATACCGCTTCACCGCACCGGCCCGCGTCAGCCGGTCGAGCGTTTCATAGGCGGTTTCGCCAGGCGCGTTCTCCTCCGGATAATTGTGGCTGATCTCGTCCAGGGAGAATTTCAGCTGAGCAAAAAAATGGCCGGTGTTCTCAATCGCCTCCGGGTAGTTCCTGAAGAGCCGCGCCATTTCCCGGCCTTTCTTGAGATAGCGTTCCGCATTCGGCGCTAGAAGAAAACCAGCCCGGGGGATTGGTACATGCTCGCGAATGGAGGTCACCACATCGGATAGCGGCCTGCGCGTTCTTGCGTGATAGAGCGGCTGATTGGTCGCAATCAGCGGGACACCGATGTCTGCCGCCATGTTGGCAAAGGCCGCAAATGTCAGCGCATCGTGACCGTTGTAGGCCGGGGTCAATGCCAGGAAGAGATTGGAACGGAACCGGTCTTTGAGGCGGCGGAGACAATCCAGGAAGAGGCCTCGCCGATCGCTATCCTTGATGAGCTTGGGATCGGGCCCGACAGCAAGCATCATGTCATCGCCCCATTCCATGATATCCGCCTCCTCGAGAAGACAGGTTCCCTTTATCGCTCCCTCCTTCAGATTCCCGGCACTCAGCAGACGGCAGAGATGCCCCCAGCCTTTCCGGTCTTTCGGGTAAGTCAGGATTTCAGGCGTCTGATCACAGAAGACGAGCCGCGCTCCCGGCTGAAACGGCACGGGATCCAGGATCTCTTCTGCCTCCTCTCCTTTCTCCAGCCGGCCCGCCAGCTTTCGCTCATACTTGCCGCGAAGGACCTTCGTCTGGGCATAGGCGCGCACGACACCCGCCACGGAATTCCTGTCGGCGACCCCGATGCCGGAGAGACCGAGAAGGGCCGCCTGGGTGACGATCTCCTCAGGCTTGGAGGCGCCCTCCAGAAAGGAGAAGTTGGTTTTCGCGCCGATCTCGAAGAAGGCCGGGCTCATGCGAAAATTCCATGCATGAACCATTGCGGGGTATCCGGCCCATAGTGACCTTCGCGATAGATCCAGAAACGATATCCTTGCTCGTCCTCGACGCTGAAATAGTCGCGCTCCTTGGCGCCGACGCCATCGATCCACCATTCCATGGCGATCCGCTCCGGCCCTTCGCTCTTCAGGACGCGGTGACGAATGCGCCTCCAGCGAAAATGTGCCGGCGCGCCATCCGGAACCTCTGCGGCAAACGCTTCCATCAATTCAGGCGCCGGAAGCAGGCGAGCCGGCCGCTCGCTCTTTGCCGCGGGTGGCGTTACCTCCACCGGCGCTCTGTCCAGGACTTGAATGGCGGGAACGGCAAAGGTTGCCCGCTCCGGGATATGGCTTTCGCGCAATTCAAAACGGGTCAGGCATTCCTCGCCGAGACGGGCCGATACCTTATCGACGAAGACGGCAAGCGAGACCTGTGATTGCCTATTCCCTTCGAAATCGTCCTGAACATTATGGAAGCTCTCATGCCGGAGAACATTGATCCGCAGGATTTCGAAACCGTATCCCGCATCGATATCCTCATGGATTGCTGTCAGGCGTTCGGAAAACAGACCGGCAATGCGCTGCGGATCCCGCAAAGGCCGGGACGCCCCCGCAGAAATTCGAAAGACGCATCCATCCACCCGGAACAGGACCAGCTCGAAGACCCGGCCTCCGACGCCCTGGGTTTCAAAGGAGGGCTTCAGGCAATGCGCGACCTGGCTGGCAAGAGCGATAATCTCTTCTTCGGCGGCAATGGGATCAACAAGCCGCCGCTCGGCCGACAGGCTGGCGACCGGCAGACGGGGAGAGACCGGTTCTTCATCATGCCCCAATGCCTGATCGAGCCGCAAAAGAACACTGCCGCCAAAGCGGCGGTTGAGCGGCGCGCGCGGCGCCTGCATGAGATCGCCGACATAGCGCAGGCCGAGCTTTTGCAATGCCTCTATGACAGATACATCCAGCCGCAGCGCCGTGACCGGCAGGGGCTCGAGAACCGCTTCCGCCTCGTCCTCCGCAATCACACCGCCTTCGCCGAAACGGCTGACGGCCCAGGATAGTCCCGGTGACGAGGAAATCGCGCCGCGGATATCGAAGCCCATGCCGGCAAGACGAGACAGGATATCCTTCAGCATCGCCCGCTCGCCGCCGAAGAGATGCGAGCAGCCTGTTATGTCGAGGAAGAGCCCGTCCTTGCCATCTAGAGCGACCAGAGGCGTATAGCGGTCACACCAGTCAGCAACGGCCTCAAGCAGGCGTTTGTCGGCTGCCGCATCTTCTTCCACGACATCGATGATCGGGTGGATGGCGCGAGCTTCGGCGACGCCAAGACCCTTCTTGAGGCCGAGTTTCTCCGCCTTCTCGTCCAGCGCCGTCAGCCGCATCGTATTGTCGGAGCGACCAGAGCAGACGATCGGAGCGGCCTCAGGACGCCCTTTCGAACGCCACGAGAGGCCCCACCGCTTTCGGGCGATCCTGTCGGTCGAAAGATGTGGGAAGTACAGCGCCAGAATGCGCTGCCCGCTGCTCTGGAAAGCGAGTAACGGCTGGTTGGTCGACAGGGAGAAACTGGCGGTCATGGGGATTCCACTCCAGGAAGAGGGAGAGGGGGGCCGGATTGCGGCTCTTCTCCAGGGTGAGATGAAAGACCGGATTGCCGATGCTGCCGCCCAGCATCGAACCATCCGGCAGGGGCCGCTCCCGCGCAGGCGCGGGCCCGGCAAGAAAACGGAAATGTGCGCTGCTTGTCTCTTCCTCTCCTGATTGCCGCAGCAGCAGCAGGGAGCGACCGGCCGATTTCGCCCGCAGGTGAAAGCGCCGGCTCTCGGCAAGGCCGAAGGATTTCGGATTGCCGCGGATTTCCAGGATCGTCGTCACGAAGGCGCCGCTCTCAAGCGCCGCTTCCGCAAGCCAGAGCGCATCCTCCAGTTTGCGGGGGCTCGCATGCAGGAAAAGCTCCGGCCGCAATCCGAAATCCTTCAGTCCGACGGCATAGGGCACCCCTGCCTCGATCGTGCCGACCTTGTCGGCGATCCAGAGGACGGGATTTTTTTCCTCGGCCCGATGCTGCAAAGCTGCGGCGATCGCCAGCGCAAATCCGCTGCTGCTGCCTGCATCGAGAAACATCTTCGTGCGGATTTCCGTCAACGCATCGAGCGGTAATCCGCCTTCGAGTGCCTCATCCAGCTCCGGTATGCCAAAGCAGAACCGTGGTGTCTCATCCCTCTTTCGCGGTGCATTTCCCTTACCCAGCGCTTCCTGTTCGGCTGCCGCAAGCGCCGGCACCGGTTTTCCTTCAAGCTTTGCAATGGTTTCGCGGAGCGCAAAAAGCCGCTCGCGCGTCACGGCCGTCTGTGCCATGACGTTCACTCCAGATCAGAATTGTTCCTGTTATGTTCTTATGGATTCCAGAGCCTGCCGGAAGAGTCAACAGCCGTTTGTTGTGAATTTATTCCTGCCATTGATTCCACACTCGAAAATCCTTCACAAAGGTTCTATATGGGCGGCAGAGAAAGGGGTTTTTGATGGCCCGCATAGACCAGAGCGAGGATTGGCGCGATCGCCATGCTCCGACGCTCAGCACATTTGAATCCCTGGCGATGGAGGCTTACAGCCACCTGCCGGACGAGTTCCGTTCGCTTACCGCCAATCTGACGATCGAGATCGAAGATTTCCCGGACGACGACGTTTTCGAGGACATGGCGCTGGAAACGCCCTTCGACCTGCTCGGCCTTTTCGAGGGCAGGGGCATTTCGGAACGGTTCACAATGGAAACCGGCGAACTGCCGAACCGCATTCGCCTCTATCGCCGCCCGATCCTGGATTACTGGGCCGAGAACGACGAAACGCTCGGCGATATCATCACCCATGTCCTCATCCACGAAATCGGCCACCATTTTGGCCTCAGCGATGACGACATGGAGCGTATCGAGGCGAGCGCCGAAGAGGCGGCCGACCGGTAAATCTTACTGCTCGGAGAGCTTCATATCCGGGTGGTAGTCCTTGCCTTCGACGTCCTTGACGATCGCCTGGGCGGCAATGACCTGCTTGGTCTCGGCATTGAAGGTGACCGAGGGAGAGCCCTGCAGCGACCAGCCCTTGTTGAGAGCATCGGTTACACGGTGGCAGAATGCGGCATCGTCCTGGCCGGTCAGAAGGCGGTAGAGCTTCATGTCATGATTTCCGTTCAGCAATGAGGCGGGATTTATGAACCAGACTTTCCGCCTGGACAAGATGCAGGCGCTCGATCATCCGGCCGTTTGAATTGATGACGTTGAGACCTTCAGTCGCAGGATCGGCAAAGGCAGCGATAATCTCTTCGGCCTCGCGGATGGCAGCGTCGTCAGGCCCGAAATGCCGGTTTGCAATTTCGATCTGCGCCGGATGGATCAGCATCTTGCCATCGAAACCCATCGCGCGGGCATGCGCGCATTCCGCCTCGAAGCCATCCGCATCCTTGAAATCGTTGAAGACGCTGTCGATCGCATCGAGCCCATAGGCCCTGACGGCCAAGATCACCTGCATCAGCCACGGCACCAGATAGGTGCGCCCCGGCTGCGGCAGAACGCCGGTTTCCTTGCGCAGATCGTTCAAGCCCACAACGAAGCAATCGAGCCGCGACCCGGCTGTCCGCCCGAACTCGGCGATCGCCGCCGAATTTAGGATGCCGCGCGGCGTCTCGATCATCGCCCAGATCCGCAGCGTTTCCGCGGCATCGGCATCGCCAAGCATGTCGCTGATCGCCATCACATCCTGCGGCTCGTCCACTTTCGGCAGCAGCACCGCATCCGGCTCGAGAGCCCGCACCAGTTCCATATCGGCAAGGCCGAAACCGGAGGAAAGGGCATTGATGCGGATGATCCTCTCCTTGCCCGCCAGCGCCGGGCCGGCGAAGAACGCCTTCAGGTTTGCCCGCGCCTCATCCTTCTTCTCCGCCGCGACGGAATCCTCCAGATCGAAGATGACGGCATCGCAATCAAGCACATGGGTCTTTTCCAATGCGCGGGCATTGATGGCAGGAACGCTGAGCACCGAGCGGCGCAGGCTGAGGGAACGGGCAGGGGAATTTCGGCTCATCACGAATGTGTGCCAAGCTTTGTGAAGGCTGACAAGACAACAAAAAGCCATGCTTGCCTTGCACAGAGGGAAATCAAGGACCACATTCCTTTCGAAGAGAGGTCTAGAATTATGCAGAATATCCGTTCCATCTTCCTCATGCTGGCAGGCGTCACCGTGTTTGTGGCTCTTGCGCTGTTTACCTTCTCGGTCACGCTCGCCGTCGGCGGCATCCTGACCGTGCTGATGGTTGGCCGCGCCCTGTCGCTGAAGATGAAACCGGCTCCGGTGCGCGCCAAGGCTCAGACGCAGCAGCGCGAAATGCGCATCTGGAACGACGGCCGCGGCACCATCATCGATCTCTGATCGCACCGGCCTTCCAGCCTTCACGAAAAATTCTTTATGGAGCTGTCGGCTCCCGCTCTACCTTCACGTCCTTGAGGCGGACGGCCCCGATGCCGGACCTTCAAATCAGGAGACGGAGGAAGAACATGAGCACGATGGAAACCGCACCCGCCAAGATGCCGCCGGTCAAGAATGGCCTGCTGCCCTATCTGACAGTCGACGGTGCGCTCAAGGCCGCAGAATTCTACAAGAAGGCATTCGGCGCCGAAGAGGCCTATGTCGTGCCGGCCGACGAGAAGGGCCGGACGATGCATGTGCATCTCTATATCAACGGCAGCTCGCTGATGCTGTCGGATGCCTATCCGGAATACGGCCATCCCTTCAAGGGTCACGAAGGCTTTGCGATCCAGCTCGTCATCGACGACATCGATGCCTGGTGGAACCGCGCAGTGGCTGCCGGCGCCGAAGTCGTCATGCCGATCGAGCTGATGTTCTGGGGTGATCGCTACGGCCAGCTGCGCGACCCCTTCGGCGTCGTCTGGGGCCTCAACGAAGCATCCAAATAGCCGCCTATGCAAAGTGGTCAGGCTGCGCGAAACGCCGCGCAGCCGCCATTCTGGAAAGATTCTCCTTCATTTCGGCGGGAAACTGGACTAGATGCTGATCAACGAAAGTACATCCGCTGAATTTGGAGCCTAGGTCATGGATAAATTCGTGAAGCTCACCGGCGTTGCCGCGCCCCTGCCCGTCGTCAACATCGACACGGACATGATCATCCCGAAGGACTATCTGAAGACCATCAAGCGCACCGGCCTTGGCAAGGGTCTCTTCGCCGAAGCCCGCTACAATGAAGACGGTTCCGAAAACGCCGATTTCGTGCTGAACAAGCCGGCCTACCGCGACGCCAAGATCCTCGTTGCCGGCGACAATTTCGGCTGTGGCTCTTCGCGCGAGCATGCCCCGTGGGCGCTGCTCGATTTCGGCATCCGCTGCGTGATCTCCACTAGCTTCGCCGACATCTTCTACAATAACTGCTTCAAGAACGGCATCCTGCCGATCAAGGTCAGCCAGGAAGATCTCGACAAGCTGATGGACGACGCTTCGCGCGGCTCCAACGCCATCCTCACCGTCGACCTCGAAAACCTCGAGATCACCGGCCCGGACGGCGGCTCGATCAAGTTTGACCTCGACGCCTTCAAGCGCCACTGCCTGCTGAACGGCCTGGACGACATCGGCCTGACGATGGAAAAGGGTACGGCGATCGACAGCTTCGAAAAGAAGAATTCCGCTTCGCGCCCCTGGGCTGCCTGAGCCATCGAGAACATCTGACGAAAAAGCCGGGCAATGCCCGGCTTTTTTGTTTGCCCCTCAGAAAAAGCGTTCCTGCCACGCCTTGAGCTTGCCGAGCGACACCCCGATGCCGCCGCAGACTTCAATGAGCGGGTTTTCGAAGCGTGACAGCAGTCCCGCATGCACGTCGGCAACGGCGAGCGCCGCGCCGCAGGCGGGCTCGACGAGAATGCGGTGCGCATCGGCAAATTTCAGGCAGGCGGCCACCGCTTCCGCATCGGTCACGGTGACGCTTTCGATCGGATGGTGATTGGGCAGATCGAAGACATGCTGCGCAACCTGCCGGGCGCCGAGCGAGTTGGCGATCGAGGTGATGCCGGGCAGGGTGATGCGCTCCTTCGCCTTCAGCGCTTCATGGAAGGAGGCAGCACCTTCGGTTTCGACGGCGATCACCGGCACATCGCCAAGGCCATTGCGCTTCAGGCCCGCGACGATACCGGCCAACAGACCGCCGCCGCCGACGCTGGCGATCACGCAGTCGAAACGGGTCCCGCTCGCAACGACCTCATCGATCAACGTCCCATGCCCTTCCCAGAGCAGCGGATGATCGAAGGGATGCACATATGCGGCCTTGCGCGCTTCCGAGAGCTTGATTGCATAGGCATTGGCCTCATCGAAGACCGAGCCATGCACCAGAACGGAAGCACCGGTCGCCTCGATCGACTGGCGGACTTCAGCTGACGTTGTCTCCGGCACGACGATCGTGACGGGAACGCCGAGCGCCCGGCCAGCAAACGCCGCCGCAATCCCGGCATTGCCGCCGGAGGCGCAGAAGATCTCCTTTGCGCCATTCTCCACCTCATGCTGGCACAGCCGGCTGACGCCGCGCATCTTGAAGCTGCCTGAAGGCTGCAGCGCATCGAGCTTCAGTAAGAGCGGCTTGCCGCTGGCGCTGTAATCGGCAGCGCTGCGCAGGAGAGGGGTGTTGAGATGCAATGGAGACGGGGACATTCTGAATTCCATTTCTTGAAACGTGACCATCTTCTTGGCGCGGAGACGCGCAGGGGTCAACACTCCAGAACAGATCGATAGCGCGGCAAACCGTACCGATTCGGCCTCTCTCTTGCTTGAAATGCGGTTTTCCGGGGTCTAAGAAGCCGCAGCTTGTTTTTCTGCGGAGGGTTTCATGACATCGCGCAATCTTTTCCTGCTGCCGGGCGACGGCATCGGCCCCGAGGCCATGGGCGAGGTCCGCAAGATCATCGCTTACATGAACGATGCAATGAAGGCCGGTTTCGTCACCGACGAAGGTCTCGTCGGCGGCTCGGCCTATGATGCCCACGGCCAGGCGATTTCCGAAGCCGACATGCAGAAGGCGCTTGCCGCCGATGCGGTTCTGTTCGGCGCCGTCGGCGGCCCGAAGTGGGATAGCGTTCCCTATGAAGTGCGCCCGGAAGCAGGCCTCCTGCGCCTGCGCAAGGATCTGCAGCTCTTCGCAAACCTGCGCCCGGCAATCTGCTACCCGGCGCTCGCTTCCGCTTCCTCGCTGAAGCCGGAACTGGTTGAGGGCCTCGACATCCTCATCATCCGTGAACTCACCGGCGGCGTCTATTTCGGCGAGCCGAAGGAGATCATCGATCTCGGCAACGGCCAGAAGCGCGGCATCGATACGCAGGTCTACGACACCTACGAAATCGAGCGTATCGCCGGCGTTGCCTTCGAAATGGCCCGCACCCGCCAGAACCGCGTCTGCTCCATGGAAAAGCGCAACGTCATGAAGTCTGGCGTGCTCTGGAATCAGGTGGTGACGGCGACGCACAAGGAAAAATACGCTGACGTCCAGCTCGAGCACATGCTGGCCGACGCCGGCGGCATGCAGCTCGTGCGCGCACCGAAGCAGTTCGATGTCATCGTCACCGACAACCTGTTCGGCGACATGCTCTCCGACGTCGCCGCCATGCTGACCGGTTCGCTCGGCATGCTGCCGTCTGCTTCGCTCGGCGCTCCCGATGGCAAGACCGGCAAGCGTAAGGCGCTCTACGAGCCCGTTCACGGTTCGGCACCTGACATCGCGGGCAAGGGCATTGCCAACCCGATCGCCATGATCGCCTCCTTCGCCATGTGCCTGCGTTATTCCTTCAACATGGTCACCGAAGCCGACAACCTCGAGAAGGCGATCGCCAACGTTCTCGACAAGGGCATCCGCACCGGCGACATCATGGGCGAAGGCTGCAAGCAGGTCGGTACCGTCGAAATGGGCGATGCTATCCTCGCGGAATTCAAGGCGCTCTCCGCCTGATATTTCACGTGAAACGCTTTTCAGGCCCTTCGCGCATCCGCGCGGAGGGCTTTTTCATTGAAGCCGCCGCCTCGTCTCCCTATGTCCCCCGTGCCAACCACAAAGGGACAGAATGAGCGACACCGCCGGAGCGAAGCCAGGCTGCAAAGCCTATCTGAAGAAGCGCTATGAGGCGCGTCGCACGATCCATCGTCGGGTTCCCTGGAAAGCTTTCGCGCTCTTCGCCATCAACGCCGTCGCAATTGCCTTCTTCGTCTTCGACCGGCCGCTGGGGCAGGCGGTCAAAAGCCTTTCGCCGCCGCTGGTCTCGATTGCCGGTGACGTGACCGATATCGGCAGGCTCGCCTGGATCCTTGCCGGCCTCGCCACCATTCTGCTCACCGGCTATGTCGTCCGCCGCCGCCTCTGGAAAGTGAGGCGCAGATTCCGGATGACCTATTTCGGCCAGATGGCCGCCTATGTCGGCCTTTCTGTCGTGCTCGCGAGCGCCATCGCCAATCCGCTGAAGTTCCTGATCGGCCGCGCCCGGCCGCTGCTCTACGAGCAGGAGGGTATATTCAGCTTCACGCCGTTCAGTTGGGATTTCCTGCACCAGAGCTTTCCTTCGGGACATTCCGCCAATATCGGCGCGCTCTTCATGTCGCTGGCCTTGCTCTTCCCGCGCTTCCGGCTGGTCTTCATCGGCATCGGCCTCTGGCTCGGCGCCACCCGGGTCATCATCGGCGTCCACTACCCGAGCGATGTCGCCGCCGGACTGGCGCTTGGAGCCTGGCTCGCCTTTGCGCTCTCCATCGCCTTCGCCCGTTTCGGCTTTGTCTTCTCGGTCGGGCGCGAGGGCTGGCCGATACCGCGGCTCAGCCGCCTTCTTTAAAGGCATCCGTAAAAAAACTGTCGCCGCCGGATGCTAGCGTCGATCCGTTCTTGAGATTGATTTTCGAACGGATCGGATTTGATGCAGGCGATACTTTCCTCGCTCGACAGGCGCTGGCGCCGGAGCACCTGTCGCATGCCGCAATTGCGGTGGCAGACCTGCCTTTTCATCACCTGTAACGCAGTTCTGTTGTCGATGCTGCTTCTCGACGGTCCTGTCGGCGCCGGACAGGTGCCACCGGTCATCCGACGCCTCGGCCGCATCCTCACCGATTTCGGCACGTCCGGATGGATCATCATCGTCAGCGCCTTCCTGTTCTTCGAAGGCCTAGCGGCGCTTCGTATCGTCAGATCGCTGCGTACCCGCATCCAGGCGCTGCAGATGTGCTGGATCGGCGCCTATCTGCTGATCTCGATCGCACTATCAGGCATCCTCGCGAATATCCTCAAGCGCGCCATTGGCCGCGCCAGGCCGCAGCATTTCGATGACTACGGGATCTTCTCATTCTCGCCCTTTTCGGGTCACGCCGCCTTTGAAAGCTTCCCGTCAGGACATGCGACGACCATCGGCGCTTTCTTCGCGGCGCTGTCGCTTCTCTTCCCGCGCTACCGCGTCGTCTTCCTTGCCTGCGCCCTCTGGCTCGGCATGACCCGCGTCATGGTCAGTGCCCATTATCCAAGCGATGTGATTGCCGGCCTGGCGCTCGGCGGCTGGTTCTCGCTGATGATCGCCATCGTCTTTTCGCGCTACGGCATCCTTTTCAGGGTGGCGGATGGCTGGCCGGTGCCAAAACGCATGCTGCGGACATAGAAAAACCCGGCGCCTTGAGAGCGCCGGGTCTTTTTCGTCACTACGCCAAATCTTTAATCAGCGTGGATATCGCGGTTCTTGGTTTCCGGCAGGAACAGCAGGCCGATGACCAGCGTGATGCCTGCGAAGACGATCGGATACCAGAGGCCGTAGTAGATATCGCCGGCGGCGGCACTCATCGCGAACGCCGTTGCCGGAAGCAGGCCACCGAACCAGCCGTTGCCGATATGGTAAGGCAGCGACATGCCAGTGTAGCGGATGCGGGTCGGGAAGAGCTCGACCAGAAGTGCTGCGATCGGGCCATAGACCATCGTCACGTAAAGCACGAGAACGAAGAGGACGGCGATCGTGCCGACCCAGTTCACGCGCGCCGGATCGGCAACCATGGCGAAGCTGCCGCCACCGGCGACCGTATAGACCGCCATGTCGGTCACACCGTTGGCTTCTTCCGCCGTCAGCAGCTTGCCGGCAATCAGCTTGTCGGCCGGCATTGTTTCCTTCTCGCCGCCGCGGATCGTCTCGGCGTTGAGATTGAGTTCCGGATTGGCAGCGATGAAAGCATCGAGCTTGGAATCCGGAACCTTGGCGGCGCCACGGTTCAGCGGATAACCGGCATCGTGAAGCGCCATGTTGGTGCTCTTCTCGAAGGCGGCCGTCATGCCCTTGGCCTTGTCGCCGGCAGCGATGACGTCGAAGCTCGGAATGGTCGCTTCGCCGATCTTGACGGTTGCCGGTTGTCCGGCCGGGCCGGGCACGACGTCATAAGGTACCGAGTTCTTCGTCAGGAACGCCGTAGCCACGTCGCAGGAGCTGGTGAACTTCGATGTACCGGTCGGGTTGAACTGGAACTTGCAGTCTGCCGGGTCAGCGGTCACCGTTGCGCGGATCGCAGCCTGTGCCTCATAGAGGGCCGGATTGGCCATATAGGTCATTGCCTTGAACAGCGGCTGGTAGGTGATGGCGGCAATCAGCAGGCCCGCCATGATGATCGGCTTGCGGCCGATCTTGTCGGAGAGCGAACCGAAGATCACGAAGAACGGCGTTGCAAGAATAAGCGCGATCGCGACCATGATATTGGCCGACTGCAGATCCACCTTGAGAACGTTCTGCAGGAAGAACAGCGCGTAAAACTGGCCGCAGTACCAGACGACTGCCTGACCCATCGTGGCGCCGAGCAGCGCGATGATGGCGATCTTGGCATTCTTCCAGGTACCGAAGGCTTCCGTCAGCGGCGCCTTCGAGCCCTTGCCCTCGGCCTTCATCTTCTGGAAGGCCGGAGATTCATTCATCTTGAGACGAATCCAGACCGAAACGCCGAGAAGCAGAACCGAAACCAGGAACGGAATGCGCCAGCCCCAGGCAGCGAATGCGGTCGAGCCGAGCATCTGCTGGACGGAGATGATGACGATCAGCGACAGGAAGAGACCAAGCGTTGCCGTCGTCTGGATCCATGAGGTGAAATAGCCGCGCCGGCCATTCGGCGCATGTTCGGCAACATAGGTCGCCGCACCGCCATATTCACCGCCAAGCGCCAGGCCCTGCAGAAGGCGCAGCACGATCAGAATGATCGGAGCCGCAATGCCGATTGTCGCCGCACCCGGAAGGATGCCGACGAGGAAGGTCGAGAAGCCCATGATCAGGATCGTGACCAGGAAGGTGTACTTGCGGCCGACGAGATCGCCGAGACGGCCGAACACCAGCGCACCGAACGGACGGACAAGGAAGCCCGCCGCAAAGGCGAGAAGCGTGAAGATGTTACGCGTCGCTTCCGGATATTGGGTGAAATAGGTCGCGCCGATATAGGTGGCGAGCGAACCGTAAAGATAGAAATCGTACCATTCGAAAACGGTACCGAGCGACGAGGCGAAGATGACCTTCTTCTCCTCGCCGGTCATCGGACCGGCCTTCGCGCCTTCGGCGCTTGCGACATTTGCCATTGTCTGTCCTCCACAGAGTGATGAGCAGCAAGGCGCGTCCCAAACTCTCCTCAAAGTATGCCCCTGGACGCGGCTCGCCTGTGAAGAGTGTGGCAGAAAAGGATTCGGATAAAGAGAGCGGCTTTGGGATTATGACTTTAGTCTAATGCGTTTGCACAGATTGTCGCAGCCCGCGAACGCCTCAGGCGCGCAAGGCCTGCGCCGGAGACTGCCGGTAGGCAAGAACGGCGGGTAGAGCCGCAAGCAGCGCTCCGAAGCCGAGCAACAGAAGCGCAAGAAACACATCCTGACGCGCAAAGCCGACCGGCACCGTGATACCGCTGCTTGCACTGAAAAGGCCGGACAGCATCAGCGCGGCGCCATAACCCAAGCCAAACCCGCCAGCGATGCCGATCGCGATCAGCGCGAAGAACTCGCCCCAGACGATCCCGAAGATGGCATGCCGCGGCGCGCCGAAGGCCCGGAGAGCCCCGATCTGGCGCCGCCGCTGGCCGATATGGATGACCGTCACCAGAATGAGCGAAGCCGCAACCAGCCCCTGGGCGCCAGAAGCGACGGCAACGAGAATGCGTTTCGCATCGCCGAGCGTGGCATAAAGGTTCGTCAGGACTTCGCCTGGAAAAACCGCGACGGTGCTGCCGTTGCGGTAATCCTGCCGCAGCTTGTAGGCATCGGCGATCGTCTTCGGCTTCACCAGGATCGCAGGAACGGCGGGTGTTTCCGCAGACCAATCAGCATCAAGGTCATGATCTGACTCCGGCTCATGAT
The DNA here is from genome assembly GCF_047325115.1 of Rhizobium sp. Rhizsp82. Taxonomy (NCBI): domain Bacteria; kingdom Pseudomonadati; phylum Pseudomonadota; class Alphaproteobacteria; order Hyphomicrobiales; family Rhizobiaceae; genus Rhizobium; species Rhizobium sp. Rhizsp82. Next base: position 791,971 of record NZ_CP168570.1, read on the forward strand.
CGTTATCATGCTCGTTATGACCGGCCTCGTCATGCTCCGCTTCCCCATGCGCCTCCAGCCCATGAATGTGCCAGACGGCCTGGATCGGAACGAGGATGGCGCGATCCCAGGCCGTTCCCGTTGCTTTCATTCGACCGGTCACGCGATAGACGATTTCGGTATGCGTGTGGCCGCCGGTTTCGGCGGTGCCATGCATCGGCTTTATCTCGGACCCAAGCGGCAGCGTGACAGCCGCGCCGACCACCGCCTCGGTTTCGGCAGCAAAACCCTGACCTTCGCTGAATCCGCCCGACAGATCCGCAGGCAGCGCAGTGCTCGTGCCGACGACCGGATAGCCGGAAAAGGAATCGCCGAAACCAACAGGCGACAGCCAGGCGACGCGCGGGTCTGCCGCAAGCTTGGCAAGTACTTCACCGGGCATCAGCGGCAGGGGTGAGGGCTGGAGGAAAATCGAAGACAGCACCAGCTGTGTTTCGCTGCCGCCGGCGCCGATGACGAGATCGAACTTGTCAGCAGCACGAGCACTGCCGAGGCGCAGCGCGCGCTCCTGCAGGATGACGCTGACGCCGAGCGCCGTTGCCAGCGCCACGAGCAGCACGACGACGAGCGAACCGGCCCACAGGCGCCGGAGGTCGGCCAGAATGAAACGGATCATGCCGCAGCCTCGTCCATCAGGGTGTCGTCGGCGATCCGTCCGGAGCGCAGCAGGATGCGGCGATCCATCCGGTCAGAAAGGCGCGTATCATGCGAGATGACGATCAGCGTGCCGCCTTCGGCGATCGCAAGATCGAGCAGCAGATCGCCGATAATGTGCCCAGTTTCGGCATCGAGGCTCGCCGTCGGCTCGTCGGCCACGATGACACCGGGCTTGCGCAGCAGGGCGCGCGCGATCGCCACACGCTGCATCTCGCCGCGCGACATCGTCTCGATTTTCTGACCGGGTCGCGGCAGCCCGGTGCGCGCCAGCAATTCGCGAGCCCGGGCGATGAGCACTGCATCGGCGACGCCCGACAACCGCGCCGGCAGGAGAACGTTTTCGATTGCTGAAATCCCGGGAAAGAGATGAAAGTCTTGCATGATCAAACCGATATTCGCGGCCCTGAAACGGTCGCGGCGGCTCTCGGAGAGGCGGCAGATATCCTCGCCATTCCAGCGGACGGATCCGCTTCCGGCGCGCTCCAGCCCGGTGACGATATTGACGAAGGTGCTCTTGCCGGAGCCCGAGGCACCGGTAATCGCTACCCGGCTTCCGGCCGCAAGAGACAACCGTCCGATCTCAAGCGCAGGCGCGCTCAAGCCCGGAAAGACCACGGACAGATCGTTGATCTCGAGAGCCAGCATCAGGCGATCGAATACTCGGCCTGCCGCAGGCGCAGGAGGCTTACAAACCCGGTTTCCGGATCTTTCCAGGAACCGTATTCCAGCACGCCGCGGACTTCGATCGTCTGGCTCGGCTGCACAAATGTCTGCTTCTCGTCGAGATAAACGACGACGATATTGTCGGGCCAGTCTGCGTCGGATGAGCAGAACGGGCAGAGCGACATCGGAATTTCGGTCAGCACGAAGAACGCAGCCTCGGCCTTCAGCGGCGGCGCCATGAAGCCGCGCATCGAAATCTCCTGGCCTGCCAGTGTCTTGACCTTGCTCGAGAATTCCAGGCCGAGCACGCCGAATTTGCCGTAGAGTTCGTCGAAGCTGAGTGTTGTATCCGCCGCGCGTGACATCGACGCCGCAAAGGGCAGCAGGCCGGCAGCGGCCATGAATGCGCGCCGGTTGAGAAGCGGGGCCAAAGGCTTTTTCATGCCGATCTCCATCAAATGGGTTCCCGGCCGTGACAGCCGGGAACGTGATTGGCGAAGAGAGGGGGACAGTGTCCCCCGCGATGGATCAGTTGGTCTGCTTCGCGCCGAGCGCGAAGGCATCGGCCAGCACGCGATAGACGTCGCTGCTGTTCCATATAGCCCTTGAAGCCTTCGGCGCCGGGGCCGGTTGCCTGCAGCACCACGTCGTCGACGGTGTGAGCGCCGGAAGCCTGGCTCTTCGGCAGGTTGCCCTGAACGAAGACGGCACCGGGGACATCCTTGTAGGCTTCGTTCGCGACGAAATCCTTCTTCTCGTTCTGAACCGCCGGAGTGAACGGATTGTCGAGCTTCGGACGGAAGGTTTCGTAGTGATCCGGATAGTTCGATACGAACATCGCGAGACGCTTGGAAACGTCGATATTGTCAGGATAGCCGTCGTTGTTTGCGTCGACATAGTTGGTAAAGCCGCGACCAGCGACCTTCTCGCGCATGTCGGTGCCTTCAACGGTGTCGTCGACCGTGCCGACGATGGTGATGCCGTGCGTATGGTCGCCGGTGACGACGATCATCGTATCCGGGTTGCTGGCAGCAAATTCCTTGACAACGCCGATTGCCTTGTCGAACTCGATCGTGTCGACGACAGCGCGCTCGTTGTCGAGCGGATGAGTCATCTTGTCGATATTCGCGGCTTCGACGACCAGAAAGAAACCTTCCTGGTTCTTCGACAGCGTATCGAGAGCGACCTTGGTCATCTCGACGAGACCCGGCTGTGCCGGGAACTTGCCGACAGTGCCCTTCCTCAGGAATTCACGGTCCAGCGTCGTATCCATGTTGCCGGTGTGGAACAGGCCGAGGATCTTGCCGTCGTTGGCGCCGGCAGCTGCCGAAAGTTCCGTCTTGTCGGTCGCAAGCTTGTAGCCGGCGTCCTGGAACATCTTGACATAGTCCTTGTCGTCCTTGCGCTTCGAGCCCGCGGTTGCCTGCGGCAGGAAGTAGGCCGAGCCACCACCGAGAACGACATCCGGCTTCACGTCGAACAGCATGCCGGTGATTTCGGCCTTGTCGTCGCGGCGGCGGGTATGGGAGACGACGGCAGCCGGCGTGGCGTCCTGGAGCTCCGAAGTGGTGACGATGCCGATCGACTTGGCGGTCTGGCGGCGCAGGGCTTCGCCGAGCGTTTCGACGCGCGGATCGTCGAGCGTATCGGGCGTACGGTCGGCATAAACGCCGAGCGAGTTGATGGCGCCCTTATGGCCGCTCATGTAGGCCGACATCGTATTGGCGCTGTCCGTCGTGATCGAGTCCGTCGCCGAGGTGCCGATGAAGGCCATACGGTCGAGATCGTCCATGTTCAGGCGGCCATTGGCCTTACCTTCGGTCATGCCCTTGGACATGATGCGGGCAGCAGTGCGATGCGCAACGGAAAGACCATCGCCGATCAGGAAGATGACGTTCTTGGCCTTCGGCGCGGTGCCGGTGCCGTAGACGTTCCAGGTGACCGACTTCTTCTCGTCACCGGCGGAAACCTCGACCTTGTACTCGCCGGGCGCGGCGATCGTCAGTCCGCGCAGGATGATGGCGGAACCGAGCGCCTTGTCTTCCTTACCCTTTTCCAGTTCTACAAACTTGGCCTCGCCCCCGAGAACCGTCTTGTAGTCCTGACCATTGACCGTGATATTGATGTCTTCAGCCTTGACCTGCTTGCCGAGCTCGACCTTGAAATCGAACGGCGAGCCGGCGAGAATCGTCGCACGGTCAAGCGGATAGACGGTGGCCGCCTGTGCGGCACCGGCAAGAATCGTTGTGGCCGCCAGAGCGGCAAAAATCATACGCATGGAAAACCCCCGTTTTCGTTGCAGTCAATAAACAACGGGCCGGGGATAGCCGCCGGGGATGACATGTCGATGACATCGCTATGACAATCTGCCGCAGCCGCCGGGAGGCCGTTGGGCCAGCGCAAAAACCTTGACTCCTGTGGAAAACCTTTTAAGAGCAACGGCGGAAAAGGAATTATCCATGGTTCGCCGCGAACACGCCATTGCTGCATGCAATGACCGGGCACTGAGTGCCGGGATGGATATTGCCGTTCCGGTTTCTTCCAAAACCAAGGCCAAAACGACGACGAAAACCGTCTGACGTCTCTGGCCTGCCGCTCTCTCCCCGGCCCGGCTGGGGACAGGAAGCCGCGAGGATTTCGCGCCTTCCCCCCTCACCGGACAAGAGGAGAGAAGAGAAAGAGAGCTTAAAATGGGTTTCAAAGTAGCAATCGCGGGAGCAACCGGAAACGTCGGCCGGGAAATGCTCAACATTCTTTCCGAACGCGGCTTCCCCGCCGATGAAGTCGTGGCGCTCGCTTCCGCCCGCTCCCAGGGCACGGAAGTTTCCTACGGCGACCGCACGCTCAAGGTTTCCAACCTCGAAAACTACGATTTCTCCGACACCGACATCTGCCTGATGTCCGCCGGCGGCGACGTCTCGAAGAAGTGGTCGCCGAAGATCGGCCAGCAGGGCTGCGTCGTCATCGACAACTCCTCGGCCTGGCGCTACGACGCCGAAGTGCCGCTGATCGTGCCGGAAGTGAACCCCGACGCCATCTCGCTCTTCACCAAGAAGAACATCATTGCCAACCCGAATTGCTCGACCGCCCAGCTCGTCGTGGCCCTGAAGCCGCTGCATGACGCTGCCAAGATCAAGCGCGTGGTCGTCTCAACCTACCAGTCGGTTTCCGGCGCCGGCAAGGACGGCATGGACGAGCTCTTCAATCAGACGCGCGCCGTCTTCGTTGCCGATCCGATCGAGAACAAGAAGTTCACCAAGCGCATCGCCTTCAACGTCATCCCGCACATCGACGTGTTCATGGAAGACGGCTACACGAAGGAAGAGTGGAAGGTCCTGGCAGAAACCAAGAAGATGCTTGATCCGAAGATCAAGGTGACCTGCACCGCGGTTCGCGTCCCCGTCTTCATCGGTCATTCGGAATCGGTCAACATCGAGTTCGAAAACGAGATCACCGCCGACCAGGCCCGCGATATCCTGCGCGACGCCCCAGGCTGCCAGGTCATCGACAAGCATGAAAACGGCGGCTACATCACGCCTTACGAATCCGCCGGCGAAGACGCGACCTACATCTCGCGCATCCGCGAAGATGCGACTGTCGAGAACGGTCTCAACATGTGGGTCGTTTCCGACAACCTGCGCAAGGGCGCCGCTCTGAACGCCATTCAGATCGCCGAACTCCTGGTCAACCGCGGCCTCGTCAAGCCGCGCAAGCAGGCCGCCTGATACCGAATATTAACCATAGCTTGCTATCAGCCCCGCATGTCGTCAGACTTGCGGGGCTTTCCTTAAACAGGCAGACGGCAATCGCGCGGCAGACCGCCAATCTCGCTAAAAGGTGATCGTGACAAAATCACCCCCGGCTGGCATTCTGCCCGGCATTCCAGCGACTGCAGATCGAGATCGGGGTTTCTCATGCGCATGACAAAGTTCTTGGTGGCGGCCATCGCGGCGGTGGGCGCTTTCCATGTAGTTCCGGCAGCGGCCAATGCTGCGCAATGCGGCAATAACGGCGCTGGCTTCGATGCCTGGGTGCAGCAGTTCAAGCAGGAAGCTGCAGCGCAGGGCGTCAGCCAGTCGGTTCTCAACCGCGCCTTCGCCAACGTCGCCTACAATCGCCCGACAATTGCCGCCGACCGCGGCCAGAAGAGCTTCAAGCTCTCCTTCGACGCCTTCATGCAGAAGCGCGGCGGCGCAGCGATAATCTCCCGTGGCAAGGGCATGAAGCGCTCCAACCAGGCGCTCTTCACCTCGATCGAGCGCCGTTACGGCGTCCCCGCTGGCCCGCTGATCGCAATCTGGGGCATGGAAACCGGCTTCGGCAGCTATATGGGCACGCAGCACACCATGTCTGCGGTCTCGACGCTGGCCTATGACTGCCGTCGCTCCGACTATTTCACCGACCAGCTCTACGCTGCCCTTCAGCTCGTCTCCGAAGGCTATCTGAGCCCGCAGGCGCGTGGCGCCGCGCACGGCGAAATCGGCCAGACGCAGTTCCTGCCGCGCAACGTCGTCCGCTTCGGCGCCGATGGCGATGGCGATGGCCGCGTCGACATGGTCGGTTCGCGCGCCGATGCGCTGGCATCAACCGCCAACTTTCTCAAGGGCCACGGCTGGCGGGCAGGCGCAGGCTATCAGCCGGGCGAGCCGAACTTCGTCGCCATCCAGGGCTGGAACGCGGCAACGGTCTACCAGCAGGCGATCGCCTATATCGGCAAGCAGATCGACGGCGGCCAGTAAGCCGCGGCGACAGATTGATTGCAGACGAGATCGAAAGGCGCCTCATGGGCGCCTTTTTCATTTGGCTTCGGCTCGTGCCATCGGTTGCGGAACCAGTGAGCCCGCCACGACGCAATTGCGTCCGGAAGCCTTGGCAGCATAGAGCGCCATATCCGCCCGCTTGACCAGATCTTCGAAATGATGACCGCTGCCGGCTTGCGTGCGGCCGGCGCAGCCGAAGCTCGCGGTTACCACCAGGCTTTCTCCGCCCGGCAATATGATGACTGCACGCTCTATCGCCTCACGCACGGCTTCGGCAACGGCCGCCGCCTCATCCGGCGTCACATCGGGCAGCAGGGCGAGGAACTCTTCCCCGCCATGGCGCACCAGAAGGTCGAACTGGCGGAAATTATGCTTGGCGACAGCCGCAACGTGGCGCAGCACGATATCGCCGACGTCATGACCATGGATATCATTGATCTTCTTGAAATGATCGAGATCGAAGAGCACCACCGAGATCCAGCGGGAGCCGCTTTTGGCCTGCTCGAAGAGGGCGGCTGCAGCCGCCTCGAAGCCACGGCGGTTATAAAGCCCGGTCAGAAGATCCGTCTGCGCCGCACTGCGGAGCTCACCGACCAGAACCTCACGCTCCCGTGTCAGCCGCGAGATCATCCCAAGCCCTTTTGTGGCCAATGTCGCGACGACGCCAGCAAGCAGCAGCAAGCCGCCGCAGAGCACGAAAACCAGCATCACATGCAGGTGTGAGCGCTGCGCCAGCGTTTCGCCGGTGCGATGGATGTCCGCAGTCGCCTCGGTGATCTTCTCCTTGAGGAAAGCAATGCGGTCAGCCTGCGCCGCCGCCCAATCGTTGCGGACTTCCAGCGGAGGCCGCGCTTCGCGGGCCAGGATCGCATCGGTTACCGCGTCGGCACGAACCTGCTGCGGCAGTTTCATGTAATCGGTGATCGACGTGACGAGCGGGGACGTCGAGTGGAAGACCATATGGTCCATACCCTCGGCCTGCATCATCTTGCCCTGCACATAGAGGTCGCTGGAGCGCAGCGAATAGCCGTGCTCGCTCAGGTGACGCGTGCCGATGAATGTTAGCAGCCGCTCACCGTAATAGCTCAGCAGGATACCCATCAGCTCATTCGATTTTGCCAGCAGGACGGGATCCTGGATCAGCGGTGATAGCGCATCGACAACATCAAGCTGCTTCAGCGCCGCCTGCCAATAGACATAGCCCGGATCGCCCCCGGCATAATATCCGCGGTCGACAGCGGCGCGGATCGAAATGATACGGCTATAGGCAAGTGCGAGATCGGAGAGTTCGTTCTGGAGATTGCCATCGAGCATGCCTGCCGAGGGCAGGCTCATCTGGAATTTCCGGCGCTCCTCATCGAGCCGCGCGCGGCTCTGCTGCATGCTGACCGCATTGTCGGTACCGGGATGGGTGAGATACTGCCTGGTCGCAACGGTCTCGCCGAGGATCTCGTTCGCCGCGATCGAGCCACCGCGCGCCAGAACATCAGCGAAACGATAGTCTTTTTCCAGCGAAACATACTGGCGGAACGACGTGCGTACGACCAGAACGCCTTCGGCGATCATGAAGATGAAAGGCAGCAGGATGGCCGCGAGAATGATCTTGTTGGTCGTTTCGAACTTCATCGAAAGCCGCCGCAATCCGCAGGTTGAAGACGTGTTTCGATGAAATTCTAGCGGGATTCCCTAAAGAACCCATAAACCTATATGCAAAGGCCTATACGTCGGGACGGATGAAATCGCGCGTTTCGGCATCCATGACCCACAATTCGCCGGTCGAGATGTCGAACCAGGCGCCGTGAAGGGCGATCTTGCCCTCTTTTTCCAGCGCCTTGACCTCGGGGAAGGTCCTAAGATTGTTGATCGAGTTGCGGATCGAGACACGCTCGAGCGCCGTCTGGCGCTCGGTCTGGGTCATGACGTCGTTGCTGCCGATCTGCTCGGCGGCATCCTTGACGAGCGACATCCAGCGGCCGATGAAATCGCCCGGCGAAAGCGGTTCTGAGCTCGGATCGAGTGCAGCGCGGATACCGCCGCAGCGGCCATGGCCCATGACGACGATATCGGTGACTTTGAGCGCCTGTACGGCAAACTCGAGGGCAGCCGAAGTCGCATGGAAATGCCCGTCCGGCTCATAGGGCGGCACGAGATTGGCGACGTTCCGGATAACGAAGAGCTCGCCCGGGCCGGCATCGAAGATCAACTCCGGAGCCGCGCGGGAGTCGCAGCAGGCGATGACGAGCGTGGTCGGGCTCTGCCCGTTTTCCGCAAGCGTCTTGTAGCGGTCGCGCGCATCGGCATAGCGCCCGCTCATGAAGTTGCGATAACCGTCGAGAAGTGATCCAGGAAAACGCTGCATGACATTTCGATTAACGCTTGGCGCGGGCAAGATCAACTGCTGCAGTGCAAAATGAGTCGTTGCTATTGCTTGCGCCGCTGCGCCGGATGCATGAGGCGGCGCATCTGCACCATGGCCATCGGCGTGGCGAGGCTCGAAGCATCACTCGCAAGCGTCAATTCGTCGCTTCCGCGTTTGACGGCACGGGCAAGCACTTCATAGACGCTGGCCGTCGCCAGCTGCAGAGCCTTCTCGTCATCCATGCCCGAGAGCAACCGTGACATGAAGAGAGCGGCCAGGAGATCTCCGAGCCCATTCGGCGGATTGTCGATCGCCCGATGCTCGGCAAGCAGCGCGTGGCGTCCGGAAAGATAGAGATTGCCGATCCCGCCGCTCATCATCGGAACAGCCGAGGTGACCAGCATGCGCGACGGACCGAGCGACAGGGCCGCCTCCATGACGGCATTGTTGTCATCGAGCGGCGCGCCGGCCATCCAGGCGAGCTCGTAGCGGTTGGGTGTGGCGAGCGAGGCAAGCGGGATCAGGTGATCGCGGATCGCTTCCGCTGTTGCCTGCGGGACATAGAGACCGCCGAGATCACCCATGACGGGGTCGCAAACATAGAGAAGATCCGGATTGCCCTGCCGCAGCGAGCTGACCAGGCGGGCCACCGACTTGGCCTGCGCCGCATTGCCGAAATAGCCTGACAGCACCGCCTTCACCTCGCCCACCCAGGGCGCGCGGATCAGGTCATCGATCGCCGCATCGAAGTCGGCTTCGGCAAAGGTCAGCCGTGTGGAGCGGCCATGCCCGGGATGCCAGGGCAAAACCACCGTCGGAAGCGCCCAGACCTGATGTCCGAGCGTTTCCAGCGCGAAGACGGCGGCGCGATTGCCGACCGAACCGCGAACGACGTGACTGGAGATGACGATAACCGTTCCGGCAGCGGTATTTTCTGGCATGATGATGGTCCTGAACCCGATGCGCCGTTGATCCCCTTTTTGCGCCACAGCTGTCAACCGTTCTTCATCTCTGCGTGGAAAGGTCGCGAAGCGGACGGAGAAAACCGGAGACGACTTATTTTAGCTATTCGAGATAAGCGTCAATTCTTCCGGAAAGTGATCCAAACAGGGGCGAAAATGAACGAAAGCTGCCGTCAAACCGCCTCTTTTAGAGATTTTTTCGATAACTCTTCTGATATTTTGCCCAAAACCGACCGACTCGGGGGGAGCATCTGAAATGGCCGTAAGACAAAATCCGAAACGTGAAAAGCAGATCGAGAGCGCCAAGAAGATCGCGGCCGCGACCGGCGACAAATTTCTTGAGCCCGAAATTCTCTTCGGCCGCGCCAGCGGCGACGATCTCGACCGCTACACCCCGGAGATGCTCGCGCTGTCGGCGGTCCATTCCGCCCGTGAATTGCAGGCCTGGAACGGCAAGACGCCGCGCGTCAGCATCGACACCATCGCGGATGTCGAGCCCGCGGGCATTGCCGTATCGGTTCTGACGATCACCGACCACAACATGCCCTTCCTCTACGAGTCCGTGATGGGCGAGGTGACCAGCACCTACCGCGATCTCTTCATGGCGGTTCACCCCATTCTGGTCCTCGAAGACGGCAAGGCTCCTGAGCTGTATTCGGCCGATGAGCCGAGCGATCCGGCAAAGCGCGTCAGCCATATCCAGATCCATATTTCGCCGCTGACATCGGCCCAGGCCGCCGACCTGCAGAAGCGCATCAAAACGGTGCTGGAGCAGGTCGACCAGGCGGTTTCCGACTGGAAGCCGATGCTGTCCAAGCTCGATACGGCGATCGACGAGCTGCGTGAATATGGCTCCAGCCGCAAGAAGGCAGACCGCGACGAAGCACTCGCCTTCCTGACCTGGCTGCGCGATGAGAACTTCACCTTCCTCGGCATGCGCGAATACGTCTATTCCGGCAAGGGCGCCGGCGCCAAGGTGGAGCGCGACAAGGGCACCGGCCTCGGCATTCTCTCCAATCCCGACGTTCTCGTCCTGCGCACGGGCAAGGACGCGGTGACGACGACGCCCGAGATCCTCGCCTTCCTCGACGGCCCGGATTTCCTGATCGTCACCAAGGCCAACGTCAAATCGGTAGTCCACCGCCGCGCCTATATGGACTATGTCGGCGTCAAGCGTTTCGACAAGGATGGTAACGTCACCGGCGAACTCCGCATCGTCGGTCTCTTCACGTCGACGGCCTATACGTCCTGGGCGTCCGAGATCCCGCTGATCCGCTCGAAGATCGCCAAGGTGAAGGAGCATTTCGGCTTCGACCCGATGAGCCACTCCGGCCGCATGCTCGACAACACGCTGGAATCCTATCCGCGCGACGATCTCTTCCAGATCGACACGACGCTGCTGTCGAGCTTTGCCGAGCAGATCAACGACCTCGCCGACAGGCCGCGCGTGCGCGTCCTGCCGCGCATCGACCATTTCGACCGCTTCGTCTCCGTCATCATCTATGTGCCGCGCGAAGAATATGACTCGATCGTCCGCGAGAAGATCGGCACTTACCTGAAGACCGTCTATGACGGCCGCGTTTCCGCCTATTATCCGGCCTTCCCGGAAGGCGGCGTCGCCCGCGTCCACTTCATCATCGGCCGCTCCGGCGGCAAGACGCCGCGCATTCCCCAGGCCAAGCTCGAGGAAGCGATCCGGGCAATCACCGCCCGCTGGGACAGCCGCTTCGAAATGCTGGCAGGCCCGAAGGCGCCCCGGATCGGCGTCAGCAACGCCTTCCAGGAAGCCTTCTCGCCGGATGAAGCCGTCGGCGATCTTCCCGATATCAGCGCATGCGCAGCCGGCGAACCGATCCGCATCGAGTTCTATTACCGCGACGACAACGAGCGCGGGCGCATCCTGTCCCTGAAGATCTTCCACAGCGGCGAACAGCTGCCGCTCTCGCGCCGTGTTCCGCTGCTCGAAAATCTCGGCTTCAATGTGCTCAGTGAACGGACCTTCGATATCGAAGTCCCCGCTGCCGATGGCGCCACCAGCATCGTCGTGCTCCACGATATGGAGCTCGAAGCCCGCAGCGGCACCGACATCGATCTCGGCCGCTTCGGCGCGCCACTGGAAGAAGCCTTCGTTGCCGCCTTCAACGGCACGATCGACAATGACAGCTTCAACCGGCTGATCCTATCGGCGGCCCTCTCCGCCCGCGAAACCAACGTGCTGCGTGCCTATGCGCGCTATCTGCGCCAGGCAGGCATTGCCTATTCGCAGGATTATATCGCCGCCACGCTCGACAAATACCCTGATATCGCAGCAGCGATCTTCCGCCTCTTCCATGAAACCATGGATCCGGCAGTTGCCGAGAAGCCGCGGCTGAAGAAGCTTGCCGATCTGCACCAGTCGATCGAAACGGCACTCGCCAACGTTCCGAGCCTCGACGACGACCGCATCCTGCGCCGCTATATCAACGTCGTCGACGCCACGCTGCGCACCAACTATTTCCAGCGCAACGAGGACGGTTCGGCCAAGGCGATGCTCGCCTTCAAGCTCGATCCGCATCTGGTCGATGGCCTGCCGCAGCCGCTGCCCTTCCGCGAAATCTTCGTCTACGGCGTTGAAGTCGAGGGTGTTCACCTGCGCTTCGGCAAGGTCGCCCGTGGCGGCCTGCGCTGGTCCGACCGCGCCGAGGATTATCGCACGGAAGTGCTGGGTCTCGTGAAGGCACAGCAGGTCAAGAACGCCGTCATCGTTCCCGTTGGCGCCAAGGGCGGCTTCTATCCGAAGAAGCTCCCGGTCGGCGGCAGCCGCGACGAGATCTTCAACGCCGGCCGCGAAGCCTACAAGACCTATATCCGCACGTTGCTGTCGATCACCGACAACATCTCCGGCGCCGATATCCTGCCGCCCGCCAACACGGTTCGCATCGATGGCGACGACCCCTATTTCGTCGTCGCCGCCGACAAGGGCACCGCGACTTTCTCCGACACGGCCAACGCGCTGGCGCAGGAAGCCGGCTTCTGGCTGGACGACGCCTTCGCATCGGGCGGCTCTGCCGGTTACGACCACAAGAAGATGGGCATCACCGCCCGTGGCGCCTGGGAGACCGTGAAGCGCCACTTCCGCGAAATGGATATCGACATCCAGACGACGCCCTTCACCGTCGCCGGCGTCGGCGACATGTCGGGCGACGTCTTCGGCAACGGCATGCTGCTCTCCCCGAAGATCCGGCTGCTCGCCGCCTTCGACCACCGCGACATCTTCATCGATCCTGATCCGGATATGGAGAAGACGCTCGCCGAGCGTCAGCGCCTGTTCAATCTCGCCCGCTCCAGCTGGCAGGATTTCGACAAGTCGGTTCTGTCGAAGGGCGCGATGATCATCTCCCGTGCCGCAAAGTCGGTAACCCTGACGCCTGAAGCTGTCGCTGCGATCGGCATCGACAAGTCCGTGGCGACACCGTTTGAGATCATGACCGCGATCCTCAAGAGCCCGGTCGACCTGCTCTGGTTCGGCGGCATTGGCACCTATGTGAAGGCCGCGGCCGAAACCGACACCGAAGTCGGTGACCGCGCCAACGACCCGATCCGCATTGCCGCCGACGATGTCCGCGCCAAGGTGATCGGCGAGGGCGCCAATCTCGGCGTCACCCAGAAGGGCCGTATCGCCTACGGTCTGAAGGGCGGCCGCAGCAATTCCGACGCCATCGACAACTCCGCCGGCGTCAACACCTCGGATGTCGAGGTCAACATCAAGATCGCACTCGCCAACGCCATGCATGACAGCCGCCTGACGCGTTCCAAGCGCGACCAGCTGCTGTCCTCCATGACGAACGAAGTCGCGAGCCTCGTGCTGCGCAACAACTATCTGCAGTCACTCGCGATCTCGCTGACCGAGCGCAAGGGCACCGCCAACGGCCTGGAACTTGCCCGCTTCATGACCGTTCTCGAAGGCGCAAAGCAGCTGAACCGCAAGGTCGAGACGCTCCCTGACGATGCAACGCTCGCCGAGCGCTATGCCGCCGGAAAGCCGCTGACCCGCCCGGAAATCGGCGTCCTGCTTTCCTACGCCAAGATCGTGCTCTTCGACGCGCTGATCGCCAGCGACCTGCCTGACGATCCCTATTTCGCCTCGACGCTGTCGGGTTATTTCCCGGCGAAGATGCAAAAGACCAACGCCGCCGATATCGACAGCCATCGCCTGAAGCGCGAAATCATCGCAACGGTTCTGGCTAACGAAGCGATCAACCGCGGCGGCCCGGCCTTTGCCGTCAGCATGGTCGATGCGACGGCAGCCTCCGCAGCCGAAGTCGTCCGTGCCGCAATCATCGCCCGCGATGGCTTCGATCTGACACGCCTCTGGAGCGAGACCGATGCGCTGGATGGTAAGATTTCCGGCCAGATGCAGAACCGCATCTACGAAGAGATCGGCCATAGCTTCACGGTCCTGACCCGCCTGATGCTGAAAACCGGCATGGCCAAGGGCGATATCGCCGAAACCGTTAGCCGGCTGCAGGCCGCTCTGAAGAAGCTGAAGCCGTCTTTCGCGGCGCAGGCGCCCGCCGAATTCGAAGCGCGGCAGACGGAGTTCCAGGAAGCCGGTCTGCCCGAGAAGCTGGCAGCCGATATCGCCGGCCTTCCGGGCTTTGCACTGGTGCCGGAGATCATGCAGATCGCCGAGCGGACCGGCGAAGCGCTGGCACGCGCAGCCGAGAGCTATTTCGCAGTATCGCAGACCTTCCGCATCGGCCGCCTGCTTGCCGCCGGCAACCGGATCGTCACTTCCGATCACTACGAGAACCTGGCTCTCGCCCGCAGTATCGACCAGATCGCCAGCGCACGCCGCGACATCGTCATTTCGGCGCTCTCGGAGCACGGCAAGGAAAAGCTGCCGGTTCAAGCCTGGCATGCGGTCGATCGTATCCGCATCAACCGCATCACCGAGGAGCTATCCAGCCTCGGCGACAGCGGCGAGCCGAATCTCGCCCGGATCACCGTTGCCGCAGGTCTCCTGACCGATCTTGCGCGCGACCGGACGAGGTGACACAGTCCGCCGCGATAATGGGAGCGGACGTGTGAGCAGAATCGACTGGACGGGAGAGGGAACTCCGGCGCCGCAGAAAGCGCCGGAGGCGGGTATCTGGGGCTGGATGTTTTTCGATTGGGCGGCGCAGCCGTTCTTCACCGTCGTCACCACCTTCATCTTCGGTCCCTATTTCGTCTCCCGGCTGACCACCGATCCCGTCCATGCCCAGGCCATGTGGAGCAACATGGCGACGATCTCCTCGGTGATCATCGCCGTGCTTTCACCGATCCTGGGATCGATCGCCGACCAATCGGGCGCCAGAAAGCCCTGGATCGGCTTCTTCGCGGTCATCAAGATCGCCAGCCTGTTCGGCCTCTGGTTTGCGGCACCGGGCTCTCCGGTCATCTACCCAATGATCTTCATGATCCTGGCGTCGATCGCCGCCGAATTCTCGATCGTCTTCAACGATTCGATGATGCCGCGGCTGGTTGGCAAGGACGAGGTCGGACGCCTCTCCAACACCGCCTGGGGCCTCGGTTATCTCGGCGGCATGATCGTGCTGATCGCCGTCGTCACCCTGCTCGCCGGCAGCCTCGAAACCGGCAAGACGCTGCTCGGCTTCGATCCGCTCTTCGGGCTCGATCCCCACACCGGCGAGGACGCCCGCGTCACCGGACCGATTTCCGCGGTCTGGTACCTGATCTTCATCATCCCGATGTTCCTCTTCACGCCTGATGCGCCGAAAGGCATACCGTTCGGCCGCGCCGTAAAGGTGGGGCTCGCAGAGGTTCGCAACACGATCGGCGAACTGAAACACCGCAAGGGCATCCTGAAGTTCCTGCTCGCCCGCATGATCTATCAGGACGGCGTCAACGGCCTGCTGATCCTCGGCGGCACCTTCGCCGCCGGCATGTTCGGCTGGGCGACCATCGAGATCGGCCTTTACGGCATCATCCTCAATGTCGTCGCGATCTTCGGCTGCATCATTGCCGGCCGCATCGATCACCGCATCGGCTCGAAGGTGACGATCGTCATCAGCCTGATCATGCTGCTCATCGCGACTGTCGGGATCATCTCGACGGGACCTGGCTATACGCTTTTCGGCCTGATCGAGCTGCCCGTTGCCGATTCCGGGGGCTTCTTCGGCACCGCCGCCGAAAAGGCTTACATTCTCTACGGATTGCTGATTGGCCTTGCCTTCGGCCCGGTGCAGGCTTCATCGCGCTCGTATCTGGCACGCAGCGTCAGCCT
Organism: Rhizobium sp. Rhizsp82; assembly: GCF_047325115.1. Lineage (NCBI taxonomy): Bacteria > Pseudomonadati > Pseudomonadota > Alphaproteobacteria > Hyphomicrobiales > Rhizobiaceae > Rhizobium > Rhizobium sp. Rhizsp82. Next base: position 807,679 of record NZ_CP168570.1, read on the forward strand.
CGAGGAGGCCGGACGCTATTTCGGCATCTATGCGCTCTCCGGCCGCGCCACCAGCTTCATGGCAACGCTGATGTTCTCGATCGTTACCTATTCCAGCGGCTCCGCCCGGCTCGGCATGGCAACGCTGGTGATCTTCCTGATCGGCGGCCTGGCGCTGCTGTTCTTCACACCCTATCCGGCTGACAGGAAGAAGGCCTGAACGAAAAACCCCGGCTCGAGGCCGGGGTTTTCTTGATCAATGGCGGAAGTGCCGCATTCCGGTAAAGACCATCGCGATATTGTGCTCGTTGGCCGCGTCAATGACCTCCTGGTCACGCATCGAGCCGCCCGGCTGGATCACCGCAGTCGCGCCCGCTGCGATCATCGACAGCAGACCGTCGGCGAAGGGAAGGAACGCCTCGGAGGCGACGGCCGCACCCTTGGTCATCGGAACGGGCAGGCCAAGCGCCTTTGCCGCTTCCTCGGCCTTCAGGGCGGCGATACGGGCAGAGTCGACGCGGCTCATCTGGCCGGCGCCGATACCGGCCGTCTGGCCGTCCTTGGCGTAAACGACGGCATTCGACTTCACATGCTTGCCGACCTTGAAGGCGAACTTCATGTCTTCGAGTTCCTGGGCCGTCGGCGCACGCTTGGTGACGACCTTCAGCTCGAGGTCCTCGACCATGCCGTTATCGCGGGTCTGAACCAACAGACCGCCGGAAACCGTCTTGGCAGTGATGCCGGCAACGCGCGGATCGGGAAGACCACCGGCCGACAGCAGGCGCAGGTTCGGCTTCTTGGCGACGATCGCCTTGGCTTCCTCGGTCACATCAGGTGCAATGATCACTTCGGTGAAGAGCTTGATGATCTCTTCGGCCGTTTCCGCATCCAGCGTCTGGTTCAGCGCGATAATGCCGCCGAAGGCCGAAACGGAATCGCAGGCGAGCGCCCGCTTGTAGGCTTCGAGCAGCGTCGGGCCTGTTGCCACGCCGCAGGGATTGGCATGCTTGATGATGGCGCAGGCAGGAGACTTCTCCGGCAGGAACTCGGAAACGAGTTCGTAGGCCGCATCGGTATCGTTGATATTGTTATAGGAGAGCTGCTTGCCCTGCAGGAGAGCGGCAGTCGAAACGCCCGGGCGCTGCTCGCCGGTCACGTAGAAGGCAGCCTTCTGGTGCGGGTTTTCGCCGTAGCGCATCTCTTCCTTGAGAACGCCGCCGATCACCCGGTGGCGCGGCGTATCGATTGCCAGCGCTTCGGCAAACCAGTTCGAGATCATCGCGTCGTAAGCCGCCGTGCGGGCATAGGCCTTGGCGGCCATGCGCTGGCGGAAGCTGTAGCTCGTCTGGCCGGCATCATCGGAAAGCTGCTGCAGCAGCTCGGCATAATCGGCCGGATCCGTGAGGATGGTGACGTAGGCATGGTTCTTCGCCGAAGCACGGATCATCGCCGGGCCACCGATGTCGATATTCTCGACTGTCGTCGGATAATCGCCGCCGGCAGCGCGAACTTCCTCGAACGGATAGAGGTTGATGACGGCGATATCGATGCCTTCGATGCCGTGCTTCTTCATCGCGTCCTGATGCTCGGCATCGTCGCGGATAGCGAGCAGGCCGCCGTGAACCGTCGGATGCAGCGTCTTGACGCGGCCATCCATGATTTCGGGAAAGCCGGTGACCTCGGAAACGTCGGTGACATCGAGACCGGCAGCGGCAATCGCCTTGTGCGTGCCGCCGGTCGAGAGCAGGCGAACGCCCTTTTCCGACAGCGCCTTGGCAAGCTCGACGATACCGGTCTTGTCGGAGACGGACAGCAGCGCGGTCTTTGCTTTGACCTTGTCGGGGGCGGGGATCTTCTTGGAAATGACGGCCATGAACCTTCTCCGTTCGGGCTTCGGGAGACATCCGGCGAGGGACGTATAGGATTATGGCGCCGCGTTAGCACGAGCGCTGCCGCCGCGTAAATGCCGACTAGCTCTTGCGGGACAGAAACCAGCGAATTTCCGGCTTTTCAGCGAAATCGAAGTCGATTTCGATCTGATCGGAACCGCAGATGCCGGAGGCATCGGCAAAGAAGATGTCTTCCGAAATCAGCACTTCGTTGCCGGGAGAGGAAAACAGCCAGCTCTCGCCATCGGGCGCGGTCAGCAGGATGGATTCCCGGTCGTTCTGTTTCAGATTGATCGACGGGTGGATGTGAAAACGCACCGCCGCCTTCAGCGGCTCGTCGCTGACTTTCTCGCCCGGCAGGATCAGCCGGTCGCGGCCGGCGATGATAGCGCCCGCAGAGTTCATCGACAACTCGCGCTCGTGCAGCACGCCGAAATCGCGCAGATAGCCGTCGTGAACCATCTTCAGCCCATCACGTCCGTCTTCCGTCTCGGCACGCTCAACCGTCACGCTATCCACCATATCGGTCATCACGTGACCGAGGAATTCCGAGGGCGAGAAGTGGCTGGAGGACGTATCGTTCAGCGTCACCGTCGAATGCGTCGCCGTGGTGCGTGCCATCTGTACATAGCGCTTGCCGGCAAATTTCGGTGAACCGGAGTTGACGATGAAGCGATGGCGGCCAGACGACATCTCGAAAGACAGGCAACCGGCATGCGCAGTGCGTGACAACAAACCCACCGGAGGAGTACCGGTATCGGCAATGACGACGGTCTTTCCTGCCGCCAGCCGCTGATAGCGCGAATGCGGCATCGCCTTGAACGGCTGGCCGGCGGTCTCGTCATAGCGCAGCACCGACATCAGCTCATTGGCGAGCGTCGAGGTCGCGCCGTTGAAGAGCGCAAGATCGCCGTCCTGATGCCGGAAGAAGCGCAGCGCCGGATACATGCGGTCGATGCCGGAGATCAGCTTCTGCGGCAGATCATGGCCGAGATTCACATAGGTCTGGCGCAGCGGCAGCAGATCGAGCAGGAGTTCAAGCCCGGCGCGGGGATTGCGCGAGATGTGTCCTCCATCGGGAAGGATCTGCAGATCGAATTCATTGTCGAGCGCCAGCGCGGCCTTGCGCAGCGCACCGGCGCGCATCGGCATGGAGATCGACGCCATGGCGAGCGCAATCCGCAGACGGAAGAGCACTTCGCCCGCAGGCGCATAAGGCGCCATCCGCCGCAGATACCGCACCTGAAAGGCAAGCGAGCGCATGAAGCGGCGATAGAAACCGCGGTCGGCATTGTGCAGCACGACAGGCGAATGCGACAGCCAAGCGATGACCCGCTGCGCCGTGACGTCGATTTCCCAAGCCACGCCTTCGATGCGGCCGGAATGCAGGGACAGCCAGCTATCGACGATCGACCGGGCGATCAGCGACGCACGATCGCTCTTGTAGGCCCGCATATGCCGCAGCCAGCCGAAGCCATGCAGGCGATTGGCGAAGGCGCGCGAGGGCAGGGTGAAAGCGAAGGGCGACTTGCCGTTGGTCTCGAGCATCCGCCCCGCCAGCGGAAAGCGCCCATTCATGATCTCGTCGGCGACATGGGAATCGATGGCGCGCAGATCGGTCGGCGCAACGATCAGGCGCTCCGGCGCCTGAATGGTATGACGGAAGGCGCGCAGGCGCAGCAGGGCAGCACGGCGCGACACGCGCCGCCAAGCCTCCCGAACATACAAAGTCCAAAAACGCCCGCCGGATTGCATAATTTATTTTCTATTGACCCTCGTGATTAAGAATAGGTGAACGAGAGCCGCTTTCACCGGGTGGGCTGCATTAATTCGTGACAAAGATGAAATATAAGAAGCTGCCTTGCAATCAGGCAACACGTCGCAACACCGCGGCATAGAAACCATCCAGCCCCGAAGCGATCCCATCAGGCATCGGCAGCATGACGGGGGTCGTGCGGAAATCACCAAGCGGGCTGATGGCCTGCTCAAGGCCTGGCCAGGATGCCGCCTCTATCGGTACCCGGGCAATGCCGGGCACATCGGCCAGAACACGCGCAATCACATCCTCGCCTTCGGCGGGATCGAGCGAGCAGTTCGAGAAGACGATGACGCCATCGGGCTTCAGAAACGCCAGCGCGTGACGCAGCAGCCGCTCCTGGACACCGGCCAGCTTCTCGATCTCCTCCGGCCCCTTGGTCCAGAGCACATCGGGGTGGCGCCGGGTCGTGCCGGTCGAGGAGCAGGGAGCGTCGAGCAGGATCGCATCGAAACCCTCTTCAGGCTGGAACTTGGTGAGATCCGTGACCAGCGTTTCCGCTTCCAGCCCGAGCCTTGCGAGATTGGAACGCAACCGCTTCAGGCGGTTTTCGGACTGATCGATCGCCGTGACCTTGCCGCCGGCAAGGATCAGCTGGGCCGTCTTGCCGCCCGGCGCAGCGCAGAGATCGGCAACGCGCTTGCCGGTGAGATCGCCGAACAGTTTCGCGGGGATGCTGGCTGCAGCATCCTGTACCCACCAGGCGCCGTCCTCAAAGCCTTCAAGCGAGGGAATGCTGCCATCGAAGGCGGCCAGCCGCACGCCGCCTGTCGGCAGCACGGCGCCATTCAGACGCTCAGCCCAGCCGGCGGCATCGGCTTTCACGGTAAGGTCGATTGCCGCGGGTTCCAGCTGGGAATCCGAAATGGCGAGCGCCGCTTGCCTGCCGTAAGCCTTGGTCAGACGCGCCAGGAACCAGTCCGGCATGGCCGGAACATCGGCAACGGCAGCCAGGATCGCTTCCTTCTCGCGGCCGAGACGGCGCAGGATGGCGTTGACGAGCTTGGCAAAGCGGCGGTTGCGGGGATCGTTGTTCGCCTGCTCGACGGCGAGGTCGACGGCCGAATGATCGGGCACGTCGAGATAAAGGATCTGCGCCGCACCGACGACGAGAACGTGATGCAGGGCGCGAGCACCATCCGGCAGCGGGGAATCGAGAAGCGAGGCAATCGCCGCATCAATGCGCGGCAGATGCCGGAGCGCAGAGTTCAGAATCGCGCGGACAAGCGCGCGGTCGCTTTCGCCGAGCGCCTTATAGGCCGGATTGCCGTGCTCGTGATCGAGAGCGCCATCGAGCGGCAGCTTCTTGTCGACCACCGCAGCAAGGATCTTGGCGGCAGCGGAGCGCGCCTGCAGACCGGGCTTTGCCGACGGGCGCTCACCCGGTTTGTTGCTGTTCTTATTGGCTGGCTTCTTGCCGTTCGAATTCAAGACCACGGACCTTTGGGCGGTTGGGAATCACCGCGGCCAAGGCCGGTATCCGGAACAGAGCGCGATTTCCGCGACGGATTAGCAGTCCGAGCCGGTGCCGTCGAGACATTCATGCCGCCGCGGGCCATTTCCTGCAGTGCGGCGATGCGGTTTTCGGTATTCGGATGGGTCGAAAACAGGTTGTCCATGCGCTCGCCGGACAACGGATTGATGATGAACATATGCGCCGTCGCCGGATTGCGCTCCGCGTCATAATTCGGCACCTGCGCCGCGCCGCGGGCGATCTTGCCAAGCGCCGAGGCAAGCCACAGCGGATTGCCGCAAATCTCGGCACCGCGCCGATCGGCCGAATATTCGCGCGTGCGGCTGATCGCCATCTGCACCAGCATGGCGGCCAAAGGCGCCACGATCATCGCCACGAGAACGCCGATGAAGCCGAGCGGATTATTGTTGTTGCCGCGATTGCCACCAAAGAAGAAGGCGAAATTGCCGAGCATCGAGATCGCACCGGCGAGTGTCGCGGTGATCGTCATGGTCAGCGTATCGCGGTTTTGAACATGGGCGAGCTCATGCGCCATGACGCCGGCCACTTCCTGCGGCGACAGAACCTGAAGAAGGCCAGTCGAGGCGGCAACGGCGGCGTTCTCGGGATTGCGGCCGGTCGCAAAGGCATTCGGCTGCGGATTGTCGTAGAGATAGACCATGGGCATCGGCAGGCCGGCATTTCGTGCCAGATCGCGAACAATGCCGTAGAATTCAGGCGCATTGCGCTCATCGACCTCCTGGGCGCGATAGGCCGACAGCACCATGTTTCCCGAATTCCAGTAGGAGAAGAAGTTCATGCCGGCGGCGATCAGGAAGGCGATCATCATGCCGCCGCGGCCACCGATCAGGAATCCGACGAACATGAACAGGGCCGTCATGAAGGCAAGCAACATGGCAGTACGAACGAGGTTCATCGAGGGTCTCCATCTCCTATGTGGCGGCTCAAGGGTTTCAATCGGCCCTTCCAGGCACTATGATTTGGTTATTCGCCCGCCACTTTCAATATTTTCCGGCAGGATAGCCCCATGCAATCAGCTGACAACGACAACACCGAAGGCCCGGCCACGGAAGGCGCCGTAACGCGCAAGCCCCTTTCGCCTGCCGCCAAACGTGCGCTTGCCGAAGCTGAAGAGCGCCGGCGCACCGCGACACCCATGAACCTGCCCCCGGAAATCGGCGGCCGCGGCGGCGCCGAACCCGCCCGCTTCGGCGACTACGAGATCAACGGCCGCGCCATCGATTTTTAAGTAAATATTCCTATTGACAGTAGCAAATTATCGGAATTTATTCCTCTACATGAGGACGATGATTTCGATTCTTGTCGCCATGTCTGTCTTTCCGCTTACGGCGGAGAGCGCCGAGCAAATTGCCGGTCCGGTCGCTGCGCAGATCATTCGCGTGATCGACGGCGACACGCTTCTGGTGGAAGCGGCCCCCTGGCCGCAGCAGCGCATTGAAGTCTATGTCCGCATCCGCGGTATCGACGCACCGGAAATGAAATCGAAATGCCCCGCTATCAGGCAAGCAGCCGAACAGGCACGTTCCGTGCTGGATGAAATGGCGGCCAATTCGCCGCACATCAGGCTGACCAATATCAGCGGCGACAAATATTTCGGCCGCATCGTCGCCGATGTCGCCATGCAAGACGGGAGGAATCCGGCTCAGGAGATGCTGAGTGCTGGCCTTGCCGCCGGATATGATGGCGGGCGCAAGCCCCGTATAGCCTGCGCCAGCACCAATTGAAAAAGCCGCTCCGGATGGGAGCGGCTTTTGAGATCAGCCGCTCGCCTTGTTCTGGCGATTGGCGATGAGATCGTCGACGACGGCGGGATCGGCGAGCGTCGAGGTATCGCCGAGCGATCCGAAGTCGTCCTCGGCAATCTTGCGCAGGATGCGGCGCATGATCTTGCCGGAGCGGGTCTTCGGCAGACCCGGCGCGAACTGGATCTTGTCGGGCGAGGCGATCGGACCGATTTCGGTGCGGACATGCTTGATCAGCTGCTGGCGCAGCTCGTCAGAGCCCTCGTTGCCGGCCATCAGCGTCACGTAGCAATAAATGCCCTGACCCTTGATCGCATGCGGATAGCCGACGACGGCGGCTTCCGAGACGAGATTGTGCGAGACGAGCGCCGATTCCACTTCGGCCGTGCCGAGACGATGGCCGGAGACGTTCAGCACGTCGTCGACGCGGCCGGTGATCCAGTAGTAGCCATCCTCGTCGCGGCGGCAGCCGTCGCCGGTGAAATACTTGCCCTTGTAGGTCGAGAAGTAGGTCTGGATGAAGCGCTCGTGGTCGCCATAGACGGTGCGCATCTGGCCCGGCCAGCTGTCGGTGATGCAGAGATTGCCGTCGGCCGCACCTTCGAGCACCTTGCCCTCATTGTCGACCAGCTGCGGCTTGACGCCGAAGAACGGCACGGTGGCCGAACCGGGCTTCAGATCGGTCGCCCCCGGTAGCGGCGTGATCATGTGACCGCCGGTTTCCGTCTGCCACCAGGTATCGATGACCGGGCAGCGCTTGTCGCCGACGACGTTGTAATACCATTCCCAGGCTTCCGGATTGATCGGCTCGCCGACCGTTCCGAGCAGCCGCAGCGAGGAGCGCGACGAGCGGGTGACGAAATGATCGCCGGCGCCCATCAGCGAGCGGATCGCCGTCGGTGCGGTGTAGAAGATGTTGACCTTGTGCTTGTCGATGATCTCCCAGAAACGGCCCTGATCCGGGAAGTTCGGCACGCCCTCGAACATCAGCGTCGTCGCGCAGTTCGAAAGCGGTCCGTAGACGATATAGGAGTGACCGGTGACCCAGCCGACATCGGCCGTGCACCAGTAGATATCGCCGGGGTGATAATCGAAGACATATTCATGCGTCATAGACGCGTAGACGAGATAGCCACCGGTGGTGTGCAGCACGCCCTTCGGCTTGCCGGTAGAGCCCGAGGTGTAGAGGATGAACAGCGGATCTTCCGCCTTCATCTTCACCGGCGGGCACTCGGCCTTCACGGTGGCGACTTCCTGGTGATACCAGAGATCGCGGCCCGGCGCCCAGCCGGTCTTGCCGCCGGTGCGGCGCACGACCAGCACCTTGTCGACGATGACATGCTGCTTGGCGGCGATATGGATCGCGGTGTCGGTATTTTCCTTGAGCGGAACCGGCTTGCCGCCGCGAACGCCCTCGTCGCAGGTGATGACGAAGGTCGATTCACAGTCGACGATACGGCCGGCCAGCGCCTCCGGCGAGAAGCCGCCGAAGACCACCGAATGCACGGCGCCGATGCGCGAACAGGCGAGCATCGCATAAGCCGCTTCGGGGATCATCGGCATGTAGATGGTGACGCGGTCGCCCTTCTTGACGCCGTGCTTCTTCAGCACATTCGCCATCCGGCAGACGTGCTCGTAGAGCTCGTTATAGGTGATCTTCTTGTCGACGTAGGGGTTGTCGCCTTCGAAGATGATGGCGGTCTGGTTGCCATGCGTCTTCAGGTGACGGTCGATGCAGTTATAGGAGACGTTGGTCTGGCCGTCTTCGAACCACTTGATCGAAACCTTGCCGGTGAAGGAAGTGTTCTTGACCTTGGTATAGGGTTTGAACCAGTCGATGCGCTTGCCGTGCTTGCCCCAGAACTTGTCCGGATTCTCGACGCTCTCCTCGTACCACTTCTCGTATTTCGCCTTGTCGATCAGGGCATGGCTCTTCACCGGTTTGGTAACCGGATAGATCTTCTCCGACATGGAAACTCCTCCTCACGCGGGCACCGGTTTCGCCGCACGAAGCAGCGCCCGGGACTCAATTCAGGGCATTCATAGCAGGTCAAAACGGCCCGGCAATTAGACAAAGGTCATTTCATTCCGGATCAATTGCAATTCTGCGTCACTCCGGTTATATAGCGCCAATATTTCCCGGACATTGTGGTGACAATCCACGGACCGCGACACCGGCGCGGACGACAGAAGGACTATATCCATGGCTCAACAACTGCTCATGCCGAAAGCGACTGCCATCTGGCTCGTCGACAACACGGCGCTGTCTTTCGACCAGATCGCACAGTTCTGCAAGCTGCATCCTCTGGAAGTCAAAGCGATCGCCGATGGTGAAGCTGCGCAGGGCATCAAGGGCCTGGATCCGATCGCAACCGGCCAGCTGTCCCGCGACGAAATAGCGCGCGCCGAGGGCAACCCGAACCACAAGCTGAAGCTTTCCGAGCCGAAGGTTCGCGTTCCGGAATCGAAGCGCCGCGGCCCGCGCTACACGCCGGTTTCCAAACGCCAGGATCGCCCGAACGCCATTCTCTGGCTGGTTCGCAACCATCCGGAACTGAAGGACGCCCAGATCTCGCGTCTCGTCGGCACCACCAAGTCGACGATCGAGCAGATCCGCGAGCGCACCCACTGGAACTCCGCAAACCTGACGCCGATGGACCCGGTAACGCTCGGCCTCTGCAGCCAGATCGACCTCGACATGGAAGTCGAAAAGGCGGCCAAGGGCCGTCCGCTGCCGACGGCAGCCGAGCTGGGCGCGACGCTCGAATCCGCTCAGGAGACCGAGCGCCTGACGCCGAGCTACGAGCGTGAAGAAGAGCGCGAAATCGACGCCGATGCGGTCTTCGCAAAGCTGAAGTCGCTGAAGTCGTCTTCCAAGGATGAGGACGAAGACGATCAGTTCTGATCGTCTTTCTCTCCAAACGAAAAACCCGCCGGATCGCTCCGGCGGGTTTTTTATTGGCCGTTTGCTGCCGCTTAGCTGCGGAACAGCGACAGGATGTTCTGCGAAGCGGAGTTGGCGATCGACAGCGACTGGATCGCAAGCTGCTGCTGCGTCTGCAGTGCCGTCAGTTTCGACGATTCCTCTTCCATATCCGCGTCCACCAATCGCCCGACACCGGAGTCGATCGAGTCGCTGAGTGTAGAGACGAAATTCTCCTGCAGCTGAATGCGCGTCGAAATCGAACCGAGCTGCGAACCGGCGCTCGTCATCGCCTTCAGTGCGTTCTCGACATTGTTCAGCGCCGAGGCGATATCGTCGGACGACAGGTTGCTGATGTTCATCGAGTAGACCGAACCGACCGAACCGTTGGACGTGCCGAGAATACCCGTCGAGGTGTCGATAACACCGCCGGTCGTCGTGCCGAACAGGACGTTGCCCGTCGAGCCGCTGTCGAGAATGTAGTCGGTCATCTTGACCGAGATGCCATTCGAGCCATCGCGAACAAAGGTCGAGACGACGCTCTTCGTGCCGTTGCCCGCAACCCAGTTTTCACCGGAGAAGGAAGCCGATTCCGAAATGCTCTTCAGCTGCGCCTGCAGCTGGGTGATTTCTTCCTGGATCTTCGACTTGTCGACGCCCTTTTCAGTTGCGGCAACGATCTTTGCCTTGATTTCGGTAACGACGTCGATGGCGTTGTCCATGGCCGAATAGGCGGTATCGACCTTAGCGGCGCCGAGACCCAGCGCGTCGGAGACGGCCGACAGCGCCTTGTTGTCGGATTTCATCGTCGTCGCGATCGACCAGTAGGCGGCATTGTCGGCGGCCTTGGCAACGCGGAGGCCGGAAGAAACGTGTGCCTGCGTCGTCTGCAGGCTCTGGTTGACGCTGCGCAGGGTCTGAAGAGCTGACATCGCAGCCGTGTTAGTCAGGATGCTTGACATCGCTTTTTCCACTTCTCGTGAGGATGAAGGAGCATACCGGCAGAGGCCGGCGGTGGCGGTGCTTCATGCTTCACCTGAGCTCAGGTGTCCGTTGAGGGAAAGCTAATGAGAACATGGTTAACAAGTCGTCAACGATGGTCACATCTCGTCAACGATTCTTACCAAATAGCAAATATCCTATATGGGTCGAGAGCCAAAACCCCTGTGGCGCAAGGCTTCTGCGACTTCTTCAAGTGTTACCGGGTCATCAATTGTCGCAGGCATTTTCCAGGGTAGACCATCCGCAATCTTCTGAATCGTGCCCCTGAGGATCTTGCCGGAGCGCGTTTTTGGTAACCTTTCGACGGTGATGGCAGTTTTAAAGGCGGCAACCGGACCAATTTCTTCACGAATCATTTTAACGACTTCTGATTCGATCTCCGGTGATTCGCGCCGCACGCCCTTCTTCAGCACGAGCAGTCCACAGGGCACCTGACCCTTCAGCGAATCAGCGATTCCAACCACGGCGCATTCGGCAACATCGGGGTGCCTGGCGCAGATTTCTTCCATCGCACCTGTCGAAAGACGGTGCCCGGCGCAATTGATGATGTCGTCGGTGCGCGACATGATGAAGAGATAACCATCCTCATCGATATAGCCGGCGTCGGCCGTCTTATAGTAACCCGGAAACTCCTCGAGATAGGCCGAACGAAACCGGGCATCGGCATTCCACAGCGTCGGCAGGCATCCGGGCGGCAGCGGCAGCTTGGCAACGATATTGCCGAGCGTGCCCGCGGCAACCGGATGACCGGCATCGTCGAGCACCTGGATATCGTAGCCGGGCATCGGCACCGCAGGCGATCCGTGCTTGACCGGCAACTCGCCGAGCCCGATCGGATTGGCAGCGATCGGCCAGCCGGTCTCTGTCTGCCACCAGTGATCGATGACGGGCACGCCAAGCGTCTGCTCCGCCCATTTCAGTGTTTCCGGATCGGCGCGCTCACCGGCAAGAAACAGAGCCCGGAACTTCGCTTTCTTGTAGCGTGCCGCAAGCTCGCCATCGGGGTCCTCTCGGCGGATGGCCCGGAATGCCGTCGGCGCCGTAAAAAGCACCCGCACATCGTAGTCCGACACGACCCGCCAGAATGCCCCGGCATCCGGCGTGCCCACCGGCTTGCCCTCATAGATCAACGTCGTGACCCCAGCCAGCAGCGGCGCATAGACGATATAGGAATGACCGACCACCCAGCCGATATCAGATGCCGTCCAGAAAACCTCGCCGGGCTTCAGCCCATAGATATTCGCCATCGACCAGTGCAACGCGACCATATGGCCACCATTGTCGCGCACCACGCCTTTTGGCTGGCCGGTCGTTCCCGATGTGTAGAGGATGTAAAGCGGATCGGTCGCAAGCACCGGCGTACAGCCGATGTCCGCACCGCGATAGCGATCCACCGTCCCGGCGAAATCAAGGTCGCGCCCCTCTGTCAGATCGGCTGTAAGCTCCTGCCGCTGCAGCACGAGGCAATGGGCAGGTTTGATCTTTGCAGTCGCAATGGCCTGATCGACCAGGGGCTTGTAGGCAACGACACGGCCGGGCTCCAGACCGCAGCTCGCCGTGATGACCAGCTTGGCACCCGAATCATCGATACGCGATGCAAGCTCGCTGGCGGCAAAGCCGCCGAAGACGACGGAATGCGCGGCCCCAAGCCGGGCGCAGGCCAGCATCGAGAAGATCGCCTCTGGCACCATCGGCATATAGAGGATCACCCGATCGCCTTTGCCGATGCCGAGTGCGCTCAGCGCGGCCGCAATCGCCTTCACCTCATCGAGTACCTCTCCATAGGTGAAGCGCCGCTTGGCGCCATTCATGGCGCTGTCGAAGATGATGGCGCTCTCACCGCCTCGTCCGGCGGCAACATGACGATCGAGGCAATTGAAGCAGGTATTGGTCTCGCCGCCCTTGAACCAGCGGCCATAGACGCCGTCACCGGTGGAAAATATCTGCTCCGGCTCCCTAAACCAGTCGATCGCCTCCGCGGCTTTCTTCCAGAAACCCTCGGGGTCGGCTTTCCAGCCGTCATAGACGCTGTGATAGTGGCTTCGCATCTTCTCCTCCCCAGGACATGCAAGCTATAGAGCCAATCTAGGGGAGGGAGGTGCGGACAGGAAGCCCGACGAAAGACGAGCTTAGCGCGCGCCGAAAATTGCCGAGCCGACGCGCACGCTGGTGGCGCCGAAAGCAATCGCCGTTTCATAATCTCCCGACATGCCCATCGACAGCTTCGTCAGCCCGCAAGCCTTTGCAAGCTTGGCAAGCAGGGCGAAATGCGGCCCCGGATTTTCCTCCGCCGGCGGAATGCACATCAGCCCTTCGATCGCCAGCCCAAGCTCGTTGCGGCAGAGATCGACGAAAGCGGCGGTATCGTCTGGCGCGATACCCGCCTTCTGCGGCTCCAGTCCGGTATTGACCTGAACATAGAGGCGAACCGTTTTGCCCTGCCGCTTCATCTCATCGGCGAGCGCTCGGGCAATCTTCTCACGGTCGACGGTCTCGATGACATCGAAAAGCGCGACGGCATCTTCCGCCTTGTTCGACTGCAGGGGACCAATGAGATGGAGCTCGATGCCCGCCGTCTCGCTTTTCAGCTCGGGCCATTTGCCCTGGCTTTCCTGCACGCGGTTCTCGCCGAAGACCCGCTGACCGGCGGCAATCGCCGGGCGGATGGCATCGGCATCGAAGGTCTTGGACACCGCAACAAGCTGCACCGAGCCCGCCGGACGCTTGATCCCGGCCTCTGCCTCGGCAATGCGTGAACGCACCTCGTTCAGCCGCTCTTGAAGTTCCATCGCTTACCCCCGACATGATGCTAGGTGATGACGGCAGAGCACTAAACGCGGCATGCGTGCTTGCCAAGACCCACCGGCCCGAAAACGGCCTTTCCTGTGCCCGATCGGGCATTTGCAGCACCCGCAAAACTTGACGCTACGGTGGTTTCGTGGTGAAGGTCACCACCAACTTCCCCTGATTTTCCGGAAATTCGAATACCATGGCTACCGAACGTTATAATCCGCGCGACGCCGAGCCCCGCTGGCAGCAGAAATGGAACGAGGCAAAGGTCTTCGAGACCGACAATGCCGATCCGCGCGAGAAATACTACGTCCTTGAAATGTTCCCGTATCCGTCGGGCCGCATTCACATGGGCCATGTCCGCAACTATGCGATGGGCGACGTCGTTGCCCGCTACAAGCGCGCCCGCGGCTACAACGTTCTCCACCCGATGGGCTGGGACGCATTCGGCATGCCGGCGGAAAACGCGGCGATGGAACGTGGTGTTCACCCGGCATCCTGGACCTATCAGAATATCGGCTCGATGAAGTCGCAGCTCAAGGCCATGGGTCTGTCGCTCGACTGGAGCCGCGAGTTCGCGACCTGCGACGTCGAATATTATCAGCACCAGCAGCACCTGTTCCTGGATTTCCTGGAGAAGGGCCTGGTCTATCGCAAGCAGTCGAAGGTCAACTGGGACCCGGTCGACAATACCGTTCTGGCCAATGAACAGGTCATCGACGGCCGCGGCTGGCGCTCGGGCGCTCTGGTCGAGCAGCGCGAACTGACGCAGTGGTTCTTCAAGATCACCGATTTCAGCCAGGATCTGCTCGATGCGCTGGATACGCTCGACCAGTGGCCGGAAAAGGTCCGCCTGATGCAGAAGAACTGGATCGGCCGGTCGGAAGGCCTGACGATCCGTTGGGAAATCGTTGCTGAGACTGCGCCCGCCGGCGAGACCGAGGTGACCGTCTACACGACGCGTCCCGACACGCTGTTCGGCGCATCCTTCCTGGCGATCGCCGCCGACCATCCGCTGGCCAAGGAAGCCGCCGCCAAGAACGCCGCGATCGACGCCTTCTGTGAAGAATGCCGCCGCGCCGGCACCTCGCTGGCAGCCCTCGAAACGGCCGAGAAAAAGGGCATCGATACCGGCATCCGGGTCAAGCATCCGCTCGATCCGTCCTGGGAGCTGCCTGTCTACGTCGCGAATTTCGTGCTGATGGACTACGGCACGGGCGCCATCTTCGGCTGCCCATCCGGCGACCAGCGCGACCTCGATTTCGCCCGCAAGTACGATCTTCCTGTCGTGCCCGTCGTCATGCCGAAGGATGGCGACGCAGCAAGCTTCGCTGTCGGCGATACCGCCTATGACGGCGATGGCGTCATGATCAACTCGCGTTTCCTCGACGGCAAGACGACGACCGAGGCATTCGAGATCGTTGCCGACAAGCTGTCTTCGACCGAGATCGGCGGCGCGGCCCAGGGCGAGCGCAAGGTGAACTTCCGCCTGCGCGACTGGGGCATTTCGCGCCAGCGTTACTGGGGCTGCCCCATCCCGGTCACCCATTGCGATGATTGCGGCGTCGTGCCGGTTCCGAAGAAGGACCTGCCGGTTCAGCTGCCGTCCGACGTCACCTTCGACCAGCCGGGCAATCCGCTCGACCGTCACCCGACCTGGCGCCATGTTGCCTGCCCGCATTGCGGCAAGGACGCGCGCCGCGAGACGGACACGATGGACACCTTCGTCGATTCGAGCTGGTATTTCACCCGCTTCACCGCCCCGTGGGAAAAGCAGCCGACCGATCCGAAGGCCGCCAATCGCTGGCTCCCCGTCGATCAGTATATCGGCGGCATCGAGCACGCGATCCTACACCTGCTCTACTCGCGCTTCTTCACCCGCGCCATGCGCGAGACCGGTCATGTCGACGTGAAGGAACCCTTCAAGGGCCTTTTCACCCAGGGCATGGTGGTGCACGAAACCTACCGACGCGGCACCGGTTCGCACGGCGATTGGGTCGCACCTGCCGATATCCGGATCGAGGAAGTCGACGGCAAGCGCCGTGCCTTCCTGCTGGAGGGTGGCGATGAAGTATCAATCGGCTCAATCGAAAAGATGTCGAAGTCGAAGAAGAACGTCGTCGATCCCGACGATATCATCGCATCCTACGGCGCCGACACGGCCCGCTTCTTCGTGCTGTCGGATTCTCCGCCGGAGCGCGACGTCATCTGGTCCGAAGCAGGCGTCGAAGGCGCCCACCGCTTCACCCAGCGTCTGTACCGCCTGATTTCCGAAGCATCGGAAGCGCTGGCAGCGGTGCCTGCGAATCCGGCTAAGGATGGCGAGGCGTTGGCAATCTCCCAGGCCGCTCACAAGACGCTAAAGGCCGTCCAGAACGATTATGACAAGCTCTGGTTCAATAAGGCCGTGGCGCGCATCTATGAGCTCGTCAATGCGCTCGCGTCGCCGCTGACAAAGGTTGCGGCCGGCGAAGGCGACGCGGCCTACCGTTCTGCCGTTCGCGAAGCATCGCAGATCCTCGTCCAGCTAGTGGCCCCGATGACCCCGCACCTGGCTGAAGAATGCTGGGCAGCACTCGGCAATACCGGCCTGCTGGCGCAAGCTGCATGGCCGGCCTATGACGAGGCGCTGACAACCGAGAATGATGTCGTTATGCCGGTCCAGATCAACGGCAAGAAGCGTGCTGAATTGACAATTTCTCGCGACGCGGATCAGAATGCCGTGACCGAAGCAGTGCTTGCTCTGGAGGCGGTCACCGCCGCCCTGAACGGCCAAGCGCCGAAGAAGATTATCGTGGTTCCGCAAAGGATTGTGAACATTGTCGTCTGATTTCGCTTCGAAGCTCGGCCGCCGTGCCGCTCTCGGCATCATCATCGCTTCCGCGGCACTGCTGAGCTCCTGCCAGGTCCGTCCGCTTTACTCGGAATCCTCCGGGGTCACCGCGAAGCTCTCGTCGGTCGGCTTCTCCGAGGCGACCTCACGCGTCGAGCAGGAAGTCCGCAACCGGCTGATCTTCATCGCCGGCCGCGGCGCTGGCGAGGCGGAAAACCCGGAATATGAAGCCGAGATCCACGTCCGCTCAAGCGTTACCGACACACTTCTCGTGCAGTCATCGGACACTGCCCGCGCCGGCCGCGTCACGGTCAGCGTCGACTATACGCTGCGCTCGACCAAGGACAGCCAAGTCATCAAGGCGGGCAATCGCTATGCGACTGCCCTGCTGGATTATCCCGGCCAGGAATTTGCCAAGCAGCGTGCCGTTCGCGACGCGGAGAACCGCGCCGCACGCGAAGCTGCAGAATTCGTAGGCCTCGATATCGCCGCCGCCCTCGGCCGTTGAGGGCAGGGCTGTGGCGGAAATCAAGTCGCATGAGTTCGAAGGCTTCCTTCAGCGCTCCGCCGCCGCCTACAGCCTGTTTGTGATATATGGTCCCGACCGGGGCCTGGTTTCCGAGCGCGCCTCACAGATCGCCGCCAAAAGCGGCGTCGCGCTCGACGATCCCTTTTCGCTGATCAAGCTCGATATCGGCGACCTCCAGAAAGATCCCGGACGGTTGATGGACGAGGCAGGCTCGATCGGCCTGTTTGGCGGCGAAAAACTGATCTGGATCAGAGGCGCCGCTAATGAGAAGTATCTCGTAGATGCGCTTCAGTTGCTCGCCGCCAAGCCCCCCGAGGGAACATCGGTTATCGTCGAAGCCGGCGACCTCAAGAAGGGTTCGCTTCTGCGCAAGGTGGTGGAAGGCGCCCGTACGGTCGCGGTTATCCCATGCTATGCTGACGACGCGCGCGCCCTGAACGCGCTGATTGACAACGAACTGGCTGCGGAAGGATTGCGCATCACCCCCGCGGCACGCCAGGCACTGGTCGAGCTGATCGGCGGCGACCGTATCGCGTCACGCAACGAGGTGCGCAAGCTCGCACTTTATTGCCGCGGAATGGACACGATCGAAGAGCACCACGTCGATGAGATCATCGGCGACGCGAGCGCCATCTCGGTCGATGATGCCGTTGACGCGATCCTGAGCGGCAACACGACGACATTTCTGCATGCCATGCAGAAGATCACTGCCTCGAAGACTGCAATCTTCCTCGTCATCCAGGCATGTCTGAAGCAGTTCCAGCTTCTGGATACGATGCGGGCGGAAATGGATGAGAAGCGGCTGCAGGCCGGGCAAGTGATGCAGACCCTCGGCCGCCACCTGCATTTCAGACGCAAGCCGATCATCGAGCAGGCATTGAGAACGTGGTCGGCGGAAGCTATCGCCCGCGAAACGAACCGCCTGCACGCAGCGATCCTGCAGACGCGCAAACGTCAGAGCCTGGAAGACAGCATCGCCCTCCAGACCCTACTATCGACGACGCTGCAATCCGGCCGCAAGGGCTGATCAGCGGCGTTCCAGAAGCCGGCAGATTTCTTCCAATTGTTCCAATGACTTATAGGCGATCTTGATCTGCCCGCCACTGGCCTTGTGATTGATCGTCACGTCGAGGCCAAGCGTGTCGGACAGCGTGCGTTCCAGCGCCAGCGTATCCGAATCTTTCTGATCCAGTCGTGGGCCGGAACTTTTGGGCTCCGACTGCGCCTTGATATCGTTCTGCGCCAGGCGCTCGGCATCGCGCACCGACATACCCTTGGCGACAATCGTCTTCGCCAGCATCGCCGGATCCGAAGTCGACACCAGGGCGCGCGCATGGCCTGCCGAAAGGCTGCCAGCAGCAAGGAGATCGCGAACCTGATCGGGAAGCTTCAACAGGCGAAGCGAATTCGCAACATGGCTGCGGCTCTTACCAATGATCTCGCCGAGATCGTTCTGCGTATACCCATACTCGGCGATCAGCTGCTCGTAGCCCAGCGCCTCTTCAAGCGGATTGAGATCGGAACGCTGGACGTTCTCGACAATAGCGATCTCCAGCGCCGTCTTGTCGTCGACATCACGAACCAGAACCGGGATCTCGATCAGGCCGGCAAGCTGAGCCGCACGCCAGCGCCTTTCACCGGCGATGATCTCAAAGCGGCCTTCGCCGATCGTGCGAACGACGATCGGCTGAACGATGCCATGCTGGCGGATCGAGCTCGCGAGATCATGCAGCTCGGTGTCATCGAAGAAGCGGCGCGGGTTGCGCGGATTGCGGCTCACGAATTCGATCGGCACCTGGCGATCGGCGCTCACGCTGGGTTTCTCGCCCTCTACTGGAACCGGCTGATCCATCTCGCCGATCAGCGCAGCAAGTCCGCGCCCAAGGCGCCTCTTCGAAACATCGTCGTTCATGGTCTCAACTCACTTTACAATTCAAGCTGCGAGGCGCTGGCGTTCGCGCTGGATCACTTCCGACGCCAGCTGCAGATAGGCCTGACTGCCGGCGCACTTCAGATCGTAGAGGATGGCGGGCTTGCCGTAGGAGGGCGCTTCAGAAACGCGAACATTTCTCGGAATCAATGTATGGTAGACCTTCTCGCCGAGATGCGTCCTGACGTCGTTGACCACCTGCTGCGCCAGATTGTTTCGGGCATCAAACATTGTCAGCACGATACCCTGGATATCCAACCTCGGATTGACCGTCCGGCGAACCTGATCGACGGTTTCGAGCAACTGGCTGAGACCTTCAAGCGCGAAGAATTCGCACTGCAGCGGCACAAGAACCGAGTGAGCAGCGGCCATCGCGTTCATCGTCAGCAGGTTGAACGACGGCGGGCAGTCCAGGATGATGTACGAGAACTCAAAGGCTTCCTCGCTCGCGAGAGCCTTCTTCAGCTTGAAGACGCGGTCGGACTGTTGCGCGATCTCCATCTCGATCCCGAGCAGATCCATGGTCGACGGCACGATGAAAAGATTAGGCACGGCAGTCTGCTGTGCGGTTTCCCGAACGCTGGCTTCACCGACCAGCAGGTCGTAGGACGAGACCCGGCGATCCTTGCGATCGATACCAAGTCCTGTGCTGGCGTTACCCTGCGGATCAAGATCGACGATCAGAACACGCTCACCGATCGCGGCAAGCGCAGTCGCCAGATTGATGGCCGTCGTCGTTTTGCCGACGCCGCCCTTCTGATTTGCTATGGTGATAATCCGGTTTCGCTCGCCAGCCATCATCGATGATCCAAAATCGTTAAACCAAGTGCCGGAGTTTGGAGATTTCGAGAATAACGGAATCTCTCTCGACGACACTCGTATGTTCTACCAGATCGAATTGCCAGCGACCATGCGCTTTCTTGATCTCGGATCGGTAATCCCGGCCTTTATGGAAGAAAGCCTGGCATTTTTCATTTCGGTCCATCCATGGCTTTGAGAATTCTAGCAGCTTGTCCAGATCGGCTAGCGCACGGCCCGAAATGGCATCACTGTCAGGCACTTCCTTGTAGACATCCTCGATTCTGACAGCATGGACAGAGCCGCGCGCATTGGTCTCGCGTAGCGCAAGCCGCAGAAACGAGGCCTTCTTGTTGTTGCTTTCGACAAGATGCACCCACCCATTGGCCTGCTCAGCCATCAGGATAGCGGTAATGACACCCGGAAAGCCGCCACCGCTACCCAGATCCACCCAGGTCTTCGCGCCGGGGCTCAGCTGGTAGATCTGAGCACTATCGACGATGTGGCGGTCCCATGCATCGGAGAGTGTGGAGGGCGCCACCAGATTGATGGTCTTGGCCCACTTCTGGAAAAGTTGCAGAAAATGCTCTAGTCGCGCCTGTGTTTCACGTGAAACACTTTGACCGTTCAGCTTCATTCAAGGACTCTTTTCGCGTGTACTAGATGGCGCGTGCCATGTCAGCGCGCCGCAGATGGACGAGCAATAGCGATATAGCCGCCGGTGTCATACCGTCAATCTTCGCGGCTTGCGCAATGCTGTACGGCTCCGCACGTTGCAGCTTCTGTTTCAACTCATTCGAAAGACCCGAGAGCTGCGAATAGTCAAAATCCGCGGGAATGAGACGGTCTTCATCGCGTTTTATATCAGCAATATCAATAGCTTGCCGCTTCATATACACTGCATACGATGCCTCGATATCCATCGCCTCACCGATCTTTGCATCAAGCCTGGCAATGTCTGGCCAAATCCTCGCGATATCCGCTAAGCTGAAGTCTGGATAGGAAAGAAGCTCATACGCCGTTCGGCGCTGCCCATCGAGATTGATCATAAGGCCGGCACGTCGCGCTTCGTTCGGCGTGGTCTCCAGAGATTGAAGCATCGCGCGCGCCGCATCGAGTTGCTCGTTATAAGCCGCGAACCGCTGCGCGCGTCCGCTGCTCACGCAGCCAATCTCCAACCCGATCGGCGTAAGTCGCACATCGGCATTGTCGGCACGAAGCGATAGCCGGTATTCCGCTCGGGAGGTGAACATCCGATAGGGCTCGGCGACGCCACGCGATGTTAGATCGTCGATCATCACGCCAATGTAGGAGTTCGTCCGGCTGAGGACAAAAGGATCGGAACCACCTGCAACGCGCGCTGCATTGAGGCCTGCGACGAGGCCCTGCGCCGCGGCTTCCTCATAACCGGTCGTTCCATTGATCTGACCGGCAAGAAACAGCCCCGATAAACGCTTGAGCTCCAGCGATGGTGTGAGCTCGCGCGGATCGACGTGATCGTACTCTATCGCATAGCCCGGCTGCAGGATCGACACCGCTTCAAGACCGGGGATTGTCCGGATGAACTCTTCCTGCACCTCGGCGGGGAGGGAGGTGGAAATGCCGTTCGGATAGATCGTATGATCATCGAGGCCTTCAGGCTCGAGGAAGATCTGGTGGCCGTCGCGCTCACCGAACTTGACGATCTTATCCTCGATCGACGGGCAATAGCGCGGCCCCACGCCTTCGATCTGGCCGGAATACATTGCGGAGCGGTTGAGATTATCGGCGATGATCTTGTGCGTCGCAGAGGTGGTCCGCGTCACGCCGCATTCGACCTGCGCATTGGTAATGCGGTCTGTCATGAACGAGAAGGGGATCAGCTCATCATCGGCGGCCTGCCGGCCGACGGAAGACCAGTCAATCGTGCGTCCATCAAGCCGAGCCGGCGTGCCGGTCTTCAGGCGGCCAAGCTTGATGCCGAGCCGCAGCAGGGTACCAGACAGGCCGACAGAGGGTTCCTCACCAACGCGTCCAGCTGGGATCTTTTTATCGCCGATATGGATAAGGCCGCGAAGAAATGTGCCCGTCGTCAGGACAACAGCGCGGCATTCCAGAATCCGGCTATCTTTCATGATGACGCCGGCAACAACGCCATCCTCAACCCTGAGATCAAAGGCATCGCCTTCAATGATATCGAGGTTCTCGATCGCTTCGATCTCGCGCAGCATAGCCTCGCGATAGAGCTTGCGGTCCGCCTGCGTCCGTGGGCCGCGGACCGCCGGGCCCTTCTTGCGATTGAGCATGCGGAACTGAATGCCGCCGGCGTCTGCAACACGGCCCATAAGGCCATCGAGCGCATCAACCTCGCGAACCAGATGTCCCTTCCCAAGCCCGCCGATCGCGGGATTGCAAGACATCACGCCGATCGTATCCCGGCGATGGGTTACAAGCGCGGTCTTGGCGCCGAGACGGGCAGCAGCGCTTGCCGCTTCCGTGCCTGCATGGCCACCGCCAATGATGATGACATCGTACTTCATGCTCTGAGCATCCGATACTCGCCGCGTTTCACGTGAAATTCACGCGCTTGCGGCCATCCAGTGTTTCACGTGAATCATTTACCGATGCAGAACTCGGAGAAGATCACGTCAAGGAGATTCTCTACATCGACCCGGCCGGTAATCCTGCCAAGTGCATTCGCCGCGACCCGCAGCTCTTCGGCTCTGAGGTCAAGCTCGCCCGCGGACAGGGCAATCCCGATGGCTCGCAAACATTCCGCAAGCGAATCTTTATGTCTCAGCCGGCTCGGCAAAGCCAAGCTCTCGGGCCGCACCGTGCGGGCGATCCGATCGCCGATCAGCAGCCTGAGCTCGTCCAGACCTTCGCCCGTCTGCACCGATATCGACAGATCAAACGCATCCGAGGCAACAGCAAGATCCGCCTTTGTCCCGATATTGACACGCGCATCGCCGCTAACAGCATGCTCCGCACTCAGGCCAGACGATTGGTCATGCAAATACAGCACCAAGTCCGCCTGGGCAACAAGGTTTTCGGCGCGGCGGATACCCTCACGCTCGACGCGTTCCTCTGTCTCGCGAAGTCCAGCCGTATCGTAAAGCTTCACCAGAAAGCCACCGATATCGAGATCGACCTGGAGCACATCACGAGTGGTGCCGGCTATGTCGGTAACAATCGCCACATCGCGCTGGGCGAGGGCATTCATCAGCGACGACTTGCCGGCATTCGGCGCGCCGGCGATGACGACCTTGAAACCATCTCGGATGATCTCGCCGGCATCTGCATTTGCAAGATGCGCAGATATCTCGGACTTTAGGCGGTTGACCTCTGCCCATACCTGATCCGAAACCGAGCCGGGAACATCGTCCTCGTCAGCAAAGTCCAGTTCCGCCTCAATCAGCGCGCGGCAACGCGTCAATCGTTCCGCCCACGAATCGTATAGCTTGGAAAGGTGTCCTGAGCTGTGCTCTACGGCCAGGCGCCGCTGCATCTCGGTCTCGGCAGCAATCAGATCGGCCAAGCCTTCGATCTCAACGAGATCAAGCTTGCCGTTCTCGAATGCCCGGCGCGAGAACTCACCTTCTACGGCAAGACGCAGCCCGGGAATTTCGCTCAGGCACTGAAGCAGGCTTTGAACAACGGCGCGGCCGCCATGAATCTGCAGTTCGGCGCAGTCTTCACCGGTGAACGATGCGGGGCTCGGGAAGAATAGGATCAGACCCGAATCGATCGGGTCACCGTTCCGGTTTCGAATCGTTCGCAGGCTGGCCTGCCTCGGAGAGGGGAGGGTGCCGATCAGATGCTGAAGCGCTGCAGCCGTCGCCGGACCGCTGATGCGAACGACAGCGACGCCCGAGGGAAGGCCGCCACTCGACAGGGCATAGATCGTTTGTCGCGTCATCGCTTGCTCTCTCCGGCTCCCAAAATAGCAAAGCCGGCCGCTAGATGCGACCGGCTTCTATGGATGAATCCGGCTAACGGATTAGGTGTTCATCGAGTCGAAGAAGTCAGGGTTGTTCTTCGTCTGCTTCAGCTTGTCGATGAGGAACTCGATTGCATCGGTCGTGCCCATCGGCGCCAGGATCCGGCGGAGCACGAAGATCTTCTGGAGATCCTGGCGCGGCACCAGCAGATCTTCCTTACGCGTACCGGACTTGAGGATATCCATCGCCGGGAAGATACGCTTGTCGGCAACCTTGCGGTCGAGGACGATTTCCGAGTTGCCGGTACCCTTGAACTCTTCGAAAATGACTTCGTCCATACGGCTGCCGGTATCGATCAGCGCCGTTGCGATAATTGTCAGCGAGCCGCCTTCTTCGATGTTACGGGCGGCACCGAAGAAGCGCTTCGGGCGCTGCAGGGCGTTAGCGTCGACACCACCGGTCAGAACCTTACCAGAGGAAGGAACAACCGTGTTGTAGGCGCGGCCGAGGCGGGTGATGGAGTCGAGCAGGATGACGACATCGCGACCATGTTCGACGAGGCGCTTGGCCTTCTCGATGACCATTTCAGCGACCTGGACGTGGCGAACGGCTGGCTCATCGAAGGTGGACGAGATGACTTCGCCACGCACCGAGCGCTGCATGTCCGTCACTTCTTCCGGACGCTCATCGATCAGGAGAACAATCAGGTAGCATTCCGGATGGTTTGCAGTGATCGAATGCGCGATGTTCTGCAAGAGAACCGTCTTACCGGTACGCGGCGGAGCAACGATCAGACCGCGCTGGCCCTTGCCGAGCGGGGCGACGAGATCGATGACGCGCGAAGACAGATCCTTCGAGGTCGGAATATCGAGCTCCATACGGAAGCGCTCGTTCGGATAAAGCGGCGTCAGGTTGTCGAAGTGAACCTTGTGACGGATCTTTTCCGGATCGTCGAAATTGATCGTGTTGACCTTGAGTAGCGCGAAGTAGCGCTCGCCTTCCTTCGGTCCGCGGATCGGACCTTCGACGGTATCGCCTGTCTTCAGCGAGAAGCGGCGAATCTGCGACGGGGAGATATAGATATCGTCAGGACCCGGCAGGTAGTTTGCGTTGGCGGAGCGCAGGAAGCCAAAACCGTCCTGCAGCACTTCGACGACGCCTTCGCCGATGATCTCGACGTCCTGGCTGGCGAGAACCTTCAGGATCGCAAACATCAATTCCTGTTTGCGCATTGTGCTTGCATTTTCGACCTCGAGCGATTCGGCAAACGCCAGAAGATCGGTCGGGGATTTACTCTTAAGTTCCTGAAGCTTCATTTCAGCCATGAAGTGACCATTACTCTGTATTTCAAAAGGGGGAAGGCTATGTCGGGTCGTATTCGGTGTTGCGAAAGGGCTCGCAGACGACTGAACTCAAAACACATGCCACGAAGATGAGATGCGCGGAAAATAGCGACTAAGATAAGGCGCCGCAAGGGGGCTGCTTAAAATGAAGCAAATTTAACCTCGGCTTCCGCCAGACCTCAAAAAGGCTTCACGACAACCAGAATGACGATCAGGATCATCAGCAGCGTCGGGGCTTCATTCATGAACCGCCAGTAGCGCGCCGAGCGCCGGTTGCGATCCGCCGCAAAGTCGCGAACGGCCCGGCCGAAGAACATGTGAACAGCCGTCAGCAGCACCACAAGCCCGATCTTGGCATGCAGCCAGCCGCCCTGGAAGCCATAGACGGACCAGGCGAGATAAAGCCCGAAGATCCAGGTCAGCATCATCGCCGGGTTCATGATGATCTTCAGAAGCCTGCTCTCCATCACCTTGAAGGTTTCCGACTGCTCGGAACCGGGCTCTGCATCCGTGTGGTAGATGAAAAGCCGCGGCATGTAGAAAAGGCCGGCCATCCAGGAGATGACCGCAATGATGTGCAGCGCCTTGATCCAGAGATAGAGGTTCTCGGGGTTCCAGGCAAAAAGCCCGACAGCCAGAACGGCAAAGAAGGCGAGGGCGAAATGCGCGCGCCGACGTGCATAGGCTCCGGGCCGGGCTCCAGTCTGCTTTTCCATGCTCAACCTCGCGATCCGCGCACCCGCTCGACCAGCAGCCGCACATTCTCTGGATCCGCCTGCGGCGTGATGCCGTGACCGAGATTGAAGATCAGCGGCCCATTGCCGAGCTTCTCGAGGATTTCGTCGATGCCTTCCTCCAGCGCCCGGCCACCGGCGACAACGCGCATCGGATCAAGATTGCCCTGAACGGCGCCATCCCTCTGCAGCTCACGCGCAAATTCCAGCGGCACCGACCAATCGAGGCCGATCGCGTCCGCCCCGGTCTTCTGTCGGTAGTCCTTCAGGAGATAGCCGGCGCCCTTGGCGAAAGCGATGATCTTGGCCCGCGGACGCTGTGCACGGATCGAAGCGATCATGCGCGCGACAGGCTTCACGGCATAGGCAGCAAATTCCTTCTCACCGAGAACACCCGCCCAGGAATCGAAAATCTGCACCGCATCGGCGCCGGCATCGATCTGCGCCACGAGATAATCGGCCGAAACATCGGCAAGCAGCATCAACAGCCGCTCGAAGGCTTTCGGATGCTTGTACGCGAACAGGCGGGCGGGTGCCTGATCCGGCGTACCCTTCCCAGCGATCATATAGGTCGCAACGGTCCAGGGAGCGCCACAGAAGCCGAGCAGTGTCGTTTCCGAGGGTAGCTCAGCCCGCAGCCTCGAAACCGTCTCCAGCACTGGCTTGAGATACGGGACGATCTCCTCGTCATTGAGATTGGCAATCCCGGCCTCGTCGATCGGATCCATCTCAGGACCATGGCCTTCCGTGAAACGCACGTTGCGCTTCATCGCGTCGGGAATGACCAGGATATCCGAGAACAGGATCGCTGCGTCGAAGCCATAACGGCGGATCGGTTGCAGCGTCACTTCTACGGCATGGTCAGGAGAATAACAGAGGTCGAGGAAACTTCCGGCCTTCTGGCGCGTTTGCCTGTACTCCGGCAGATATCGTCCTGCCTGTCTCATAAGCCAGATCGGAGGAGGGGAGAGAGTTTCACCGTCGAGAACTCTCATGATTTTCCGGCGCGTTTCGCTCAAGCGCTTCTTCCCTATCTAAAATCAAAGATATTTTAAAAGGTTTCTATTTCTTAGAGTCGGTGTCTATCAAGGATTAAAATCCATCCACGATCGATGCGATTTGTCGCGTTTGCCCGCGCGGCGCGGAAAGAAATCAGCCATTTGGGCTATAACCTGTGGACCAAACGGAATCTCGAAACGAATCCAATCGCGTTAATGCTTCCGCTTTATCGTCCGTCTGTGGACAACCAGTGGAAGAGAGTCTGGCTTCTCTTCATCATCCACATCCTCCACAAGCCGGCCCTTTCGCTGTCCGGAAAATTCCGAATGTGGATAAGCAGGCACGTTTTCCCTTGCCTCGAACCCCGCGGCTCCCTTAGCTCTTGGTCATCCAGTCTTATCAACAGGTGGCGGAAAATAACGTGGAGAACCGGACTAACTTCTTCCATCTGCATCTCATATCTGACTCAACAGGAGAGACTCTCATCTCGGCCGGACGCGCGGCTTCTGCGCAGTTCAAATCAGCCCAGCCGATCGAGCACGTCTATCCGCTCATCCGAAATCGCAAGCAGCTGCTGCCAGTTCTCGATGCCATCGACCACGAGCCCGGCATCGTCCTCTATACGATTGTCGACCGCGAGCTCGCGACGCTGATCGACGAGCGTTGCGCCGAAATGGGTGTCGCCTCGGTCAATGTTCTCGAGCCCGTGATGGCCGCGTTCCAGATTTATCTCGGTGCGCCGTCGCGCCGTCGTGTCGGCGCGCAGCATGTGATGAATGCCGGATATTTCGCGCGTATCGAAGCGCTGAACTTCACCATGGATCATGACGACGGGCAGATGCCGGATGATTATAATGACGCCGATGTCGTTATTGTCGGCATCAGCCGCACGTCGAAAACCCCGACCAGCATCTATCTCGCCAATCGTGGCATCAAGACCGCAAACATTCCGATCGTCTACGGCGTGCCATTGCCGGAAGCCGTCTTCTCGGCGACCAAGCCGCTGATCGTCTGTTTGATCGCGACGACCGATCGCATCTCCCAGGTTCGCGAGAATAGAGTGCTCGGTGCCACACCCGGTTTCGATCGGGGCGAGTATATCGACAGGGCCGCCATCTCCGAGGAGCTGAAATATGCCCGCTCGCTTTGCGCCAAGCACAACTGGCCGATCATCGATGTCACGCGCCGCTCGATCGAAGAGACGGCGGCGGCGATCGTTGCCCTTCGCCCGAAGCTGCGCTAATCGCATCCGATCTGTGAATTCTCAGGGAACCCGATGACACCGACGCTGATCCTCGCTTCATCCAGCCCCTTCCGCCGCATGCTGATGCAGAATGCTGGCCTGACCTTCGAGGCGCATGCCGCCGAAATCGACGAACGGGCGATCGAAGCGCCGCTGGAGAAAAACGGTGCTTCGCCGGATGAAGTGGCGCTCGTTCTCGCCCGCGCCAAGGCGAAGGAGGTCAGCGGCCGCTTTCCCGGCGCCCTGGTCATCGGGTCTGACCAGACCATGTCGCTGGGCGAGAAAGTGTTTCACAAGCCGAAGGATATGGTGGATGCCGCCAATCACCTGACGGAACTCAGCGGCAAAACGCATCGGCTGAACAGCGCGATAGCTCTATGCCGCGATGGCGAGTTGCTGTGGGATCATGTCGCCCATGCGTCGCTGACGATGCGCTCGTTGAGCGCAGAATTTATTGATCAACATCTTCAGCGGGTCGGAAACAAGGCCATGTCGAGCGTCGGCGCCTATCAGCTGGAAGGCGAGGGAATCCAGCTTTTCGAGAAGATCGACGGCGATTACTTCACGATCATCGGCCTTCCGCTGTTGCCGCTGCTCGCCAAATTGAGGGAATTGGGTGCCATTAATGGATGATTCACGTGAAACATTTGGTCAAAACGCGTTCGTCACCGGCTTTCCGGTCAAGCATTCGCGCTCGCCGCTGATCCATGGCCACTGGCTGAAAAGCCTCGGGTTGGCTGGTAGCTACCGCGCCCATGAGGTCGCGCCGGAACAGTTCGGCGCCTTCATCGCCGGCATCAAGGATGGCAGCTCCGGTTTCATCGGCGGCAATGTCACGATCCCGCACAAGGAACTTGCCTTTCAGCTGGCGGACCGGCCGGATGCGCTGTCGGAAGAACTTGGCGCTTCGAACACGCTCTGGATGGAGGAAGGCAAGCTGCACGCCACCAATACCGATGGCCGCGGCTTCACAGCCAATCTCGACGAGCGTCATCCCGGTTGGGATCAGACGGACACGGCGGTTATCTTCGGCGCCGGCGGCGCCAGCCGCGCGGTCATCCAGGCGATCCGCGACCGCGGTCTGAAAAACATCCATGTCGTCAACCGCACCATTAGCCGCGCGCAGGAACTGGCTGGTCGCTTCGGCCCGGCGATCCATGCGCACCCGACCGATGCACTCGGCGAAGTCATGAAGGGCGCCGGCCTCTTCATCAATACGACGTCGCTCGGCATGGACGGCGAGGCGGCACCGCAGATGGATTTCTCGCCGCTGGCATCAGGCGCTGTCGTCACTGACATCGTCTATGTTCCGTTGCGCACGCCGATGCTGATCCAGGCAGAAGAGCAGGGCTTTGCGACGGTCGACGGTCTCGGCATGCTTCTGCATCAGGCTGTGCCCGGTTTTACCAAGTGGTTCGGCAAGACGCCCGTTGTCGATGAAGCGCTTCGCGCCCTGATCATCGCTGATATGGAAAAGCATTGATGCTGAAGATCGGGCTGACGGGTTCCATCGGCATGGGAAAGTCGACGACGGCAAAGCTCTTTGCCGAAGCCGGCATTCCCGTGAACGATGCGGATGCTGTCGTGCATGATCTCTATGCGGGCGAAGCCGCGCCCGCCGTCGAAGCGGAGTTTCCGGGAAGCACCAAGAACGGCGCGGTCGATCGGGCAGAACTTACTCGGCTTCTGTCAGCGCGGCCGGATGGCTTCCAGGCGCTTGAGGCCATCGTCCATCCGCTCGTGCACCAGCGGGAAACGATGTTCCTGGAAAAACATCGGGCGGCCGGCGTCAGCATGGTGCTCCTCGATATCCCCCTACTCTTCGAGACCAGTGGCAACACGCGCGTCGATTTAACCGTCGTCGTCAGCTGCGATCCACAGATTCAGAAGGCGAGGGTGCTTGCGCGCCCCGGCATGACGGACGAAAAATTCAATATGATTCTCTCGCGGCAGATGCCAGACGCCGAAAAGCGCGCGCGCGCCGATTACATCATCGATACCGGTCACGGCATCGAAGCGGCAAAGGCGAGAGTGAACGAGATCATTGCCGATATCAAAGACAGGATCGGCAAGGGAGACTTCCGGAATGCGTGAGATCATCTTCGATACGGAAACCACCGGCCTCGACAACCGTCTGGACCGCATCATCGAAATCGGCGGCATCGAACTCAACAATCATTTCCCGACCGGCCGGACGCTCCATATCTATATCAATCCCGGCGACCAGAAGGTTCACCCGGATGCACTCGCCGTCCACGGCATTACCGACGAGTTCCTGAAGGACAAAAAACCCTTCGCCGACGTTGTCGAGGAGATCATCGAGTTTTTCGGTGACGCCAAGTGGATCGCCCATAACGCGACCTTCGACATGGGCTTCATCAATGCCGAGCTCGCCCGCCTCAGCATGCCGCCGATCCTGCCGGAGCGTGTCGTCGATACATTGTCGCTTGCACGGCGAAAGCATCCGATGGGGCCGAACTCGCTCGACGCGCTCTGCCGCCGCTACGGCATCGACAACTCGCACCGCACCAAGCACGGCGCGCTTCTCGACTCCGAACTGCTGGCCGAGGTCTATATCGAGATGATCGGTGGGCGCCAGACGGCGCTCGGTCTCGGCGTCGCCGCATCGGCCGGTTCGGCAAATGATGCAGACGAAGCAGATGACGTAATCCTGGCCGTTCTCGAAAGGCCGCGCCCGCTGGCGCCGCGCCTCAACACTGCGGAAGCCGAAGCGCATGATGCGCTGATTGCCAAGCTCGGCACCAAGGGCATCTGGTCGAAATACGATCGGCCAAACTAAAAATGCCCGGCTTTGACCGGGCATTTTCATTCAATCAGCAAAATGTGATCAGTTCGTCTGAACCTTGGCGCGGGTCTGCTCTTCGGCAACGCGCTGAGCAAACATCTGCGCGAAATCGATCGGGTCGATCATCAGCGGCGGGAAGCCGCCGTTGCGCGTCACGTCAGCGATGATCTGGCGGGCAAACGGGAAGAGCATGCGCGGGCACTCGATGAAGAGAACCGGCAGCATGTGTTCCTGCGGGAAGCCGGCGATGCGGAAAACGCCGCCATAGACGAGCTCGGTGTGGAATACCGTCTTGTCGCCATCCTTGGCTTCGGCGTTCAGCGAGAGAACGACGTCGAAGTCGGTGTCGGACAGCGGGTTGGCATTGACGTTGACGCTGATATTGATCGCCGGCGCGGTCTCGCGGGCCTGCAGCGAACGCGGCGCGCCCGGGTTTTCGAAGGAAAGATCCTTCGTGTACTGAGCGAGAATGGTGAGGCTCGGGCTTACTGCGCCGGCGCCGTTGTTTTCATCAGCCATTGGGTTTTCCTCGAAAGGGCATTTTGATCGTGCCGCCATCTACCATTTCGAGGAAACGCTTACAACCCTGGGCGAAGGTCGCTTTCAGTCGCCGAGCCGCTTGCCGGACCACGGCGAGTTCTGGTTCGGCTCGCGCTTGAAATCGTCTTCGTCGAGGTCGACGACCTTGCCGCCAGCGGATGGATTGCGATTGCGGAAGTCAGGACCCGCGGATGCGGTAAAGCCATTGCGGCCGCCGACGACCACGAACCTGCGGCTCACATACTTCCATGCGAGATCGCGAACGGCGGGAATACAGATCAGGATCGCCAGGATATCCGAGATGAAACCGGGGATCATGAACAGCAGGCCGGCAATCACAAGCATTGCAGGCTTCAACAGTTCACGGCCGGGAACCACGCCGGACTGCCCCTCTGCCGACATTTTCTGCAGGATGCCCAGGCCCTGCCAGCGCAGGATCGCCATGCCGATGACGACGCCGAGAACCACCAGCCCCAAGGTCGCCAGAACACCGATCGCGCGCCCGACAATCACGAAGCCTGCGATCTCTGCCAGCGGCAAAAGCAGCATGAAACCGGGAAGCATTGTCAATCGCATCGTCTCTCCACCCGCAACCTGACGGGCTCCTATTTGAATCATCTGTCTATGCGGACTATATGGGAGTACAAATTTGGGATGTTAACGGCAATCGCGGGACAATATGAGTTCAAACGACTTCATCACGTTATTTTTCCTGGTAGCGGCAGTTCTGATCTTTTTTCAGCTGCGCAGCGTCCTTGGCCGCCGCACCGGAAACGAGAAGCCGCCACGTGATCTCTATACGCCGCGCGATGCGGCCGGCCCCGAACCGGCAGATGCCGGCAAGGTGGTGACGCTGCCGCGCCGCGACAGCAATGGCGAGGAGGAAGATCGCTTCGCGGCTATCGACGCCTTCGCTCCGGCCGGAACTGCGCTCAACGAATCGCTTCGCGAGCTTAACAAGGCGGATCCTTCTTTCACGCCGAAGGAATTCCTGAACGGCGCAAAGATGGCCTACGAGATGATCGTCATGGCCTATGCCGATGGGGACCGGAAATCGCTGAAGAACCTGCTTTCGCGCGAAGTCTATGATGGCTTCGATGCAGCGATCGCCGATCGCGAAGCCAAGGGCGAGAAGGTGAAATCCACCTTTGTCGGCATCGACAAGGCGGAAATCACCCATGCGGAAGTGAAGGGCAGCGAGGCACAGATCACGATCCGCATCATCAGCCAGCTGATTTCGGCGACCTACGACAAGGACGACAAGCTGATCGAAGGCGATGCCGAGAACGTCGCTGAGGTCAACGACCTCTGGACCTTCGCCCGCGACACGCGTTCGCGCGATCCGAACTGGAAACTTGTGGCAACCGAATCGGAACATGAGTGACGGTCAGGCAGATTTTACGCTGCACCCCATCAGCTTCGATGAATTGAAGGGCTGGAAGGATGATGATCCTTCCAGCCTTTTTGAAGTCATGGACGCCTGCCGCAAACATATCGCTGTCAAGCCCTACCGCACGGGATCGCTTGGGCTGACCGCGGCGGATCTCTCCGCGCTTCTCGATAAGGCACGAACGGCCGATATCTCGGACGCCGCTTCGGCGCGCCGTTTCTTCGAAGAAAACTGCCAGCCATTTCTGATCCGCAAGAGCGATGGCAAACCCGGTTTCGTCACCGCCTTCTATGAGCCTGAGATCGCGGTTTCAGCGGTGCCGGATGAAGTCTACCGCTTTCCCTTCTATCGCCGCCCGGAGGATCTGATCGATCTCGACGACAGCAATCGTCCCGCCGATATCGATCCCTATTATGCGTTTGGCCGCCTGGCGGATGGCAGGATCAGCGCCTATCCCGACCGGCAGATGATCGATGAAGGTTTTCTCGATGGACGCGGCCTTGAGATCGCCTGGGCCAAATCCAAGGTCGATGTCTTCTTCGTCCACGTCCAGGGTGCCGCGCGCCTGCGCTATCCCGATGGCACTATCGGCCGCATCACCTATGCCGCCAAGGCCGGCCATCCATTCTCCGCTGTCGGCAAGCTTTTGATTGAGCGCGGCGAAATCGATCGCAGCCGGATTTCCATGCAGTCGATCCGCGCCTGGCTCAATGCCCATCCGGAGCAGGTGGATGAAGTCCTCTGGCATAATCGCTCCTACATTTTCTTCCGGGAAGCCGAGGTGGAGGGGATCGAAGCCGGACCGATCGCCGCTGCAAAGGTGCCGCTGCTTGCCGGCCGCTCATTGGCCGTCGACCGGCTGATCCATACGTTCGGCTTTCCCTTCTTCATCCGCTCGGAAAGCCTCACCCATCTCGATGACGGAAAGCCCTTCGCTCGGCTGATGCTGGCGCTCGACACCGGCTCGGCAATCGTCGGCCCGGCCCGCGGCGACATCTTCACCGGCTCGGGCGATGAAGCCGGCGAACAGGCTGGAACGGTGCGCAACGATGCGGACTTCGTCATCCTGATCCCCAACGACGCCGCGGAGAGATTTCTCTGATGGCCAAGGATCGCAAGCTCAGCACCGACGAACGTATTCTCTGGGGCAGGGTGGCCAAGAGCACCCGGCCGATGTCGGGCAAGGCGGAGGAACTGACGGAGCTCGACGCTTTCCTAGCCGCTGCCGAAGCTGAGATTGAAAAGGCCGAGCAGCAGCGCAAAGCCGCGCCGGTTGCCGAACAGGCGCCGCCGACACCGGCCGCAAAGAAAACCTCCGGCGTCCATCATCCGCTGGAGCGCCCGGTCAAGCGCAAGATCGCCAAGGGACGCCTTGCGCTGGAGGCCCGCATCGATCTCCACGGCCTCGTCCAGAGCGAGGCGCATGTCATCCTTCTCGACTTCCTGATCCGTGCGCACGAACGCGGCATGCGCCATGTGCTCGTCATCACTGGCAAGGGCAGTTCGCTCGGCAGCGAAGGCGCGCTGAAGAGGGCGGTGCCGTTCTGGTTCTCGAAGCCGGAATTCCGCTATTTGATCTCGTCCTACGAGACTGCCGCGCAGCATCATGGCGGCGAGGGCGCGCTTTATATTCGTCTCGCCCGGCGCGGAGAGCGCTCATGACGACGCCGTTCGGAGAAGCGGTGCGCAAATTGCGGGTGCGCAAGGGCGTCTCGCAGAAGCAGATGGCAGCGGCGCTGAATGTCTCGCCGGCCTATCTATCGGCGCTCGAGCATGGAAAGCGCGGGCTGCCGACATTTGATCTGCTGCAGCGGATCGCCGGATATTTCAACATCATCTGGGATGAAGCCGAGGAGCTCTTCCTGCTTGCCCGCTCGTCAGACCCGCGCGTGGTCATCGATACCGCGGGTTTGCCGCCCGAATACACGGCTTTTGCCAACCGCCTGGCAGGCCAAATCCGCAGCCTTGACGCGACTGTTTTGGCGGAGCTCACAGCCCTGCTTGAAAAAGGCAAAAAAGCGGACGGAAAAGCGTCATAATCCCCTGCTTTATGCCTGATTTCAGGGCTCCGGCATTGGGAATGGCGTGCAAAAACCCTATATTCCGGAATGAAAAACACCAGTGATTCGCAAGGGTCATTGCAGCTGTTACAACAGGGAAATTCAAAGACAGTATGACCGATACACCCGCGACGGAAAACGGCGTTACCGCCGAGTATGGCGCAGACTCCATCAAGGTCCTGAAGGGCCTCGATGCCGTCCGCAAGCGCCCCGGCATGTATATCGGCGATACCGACGACGGCTCCGGCCTGCATCACATGGTCTACGAAGTCGTCGACAACGCGATCGACGAAGCGCTGGCCGGTCATGCCGACCTCGTCACCGTCACGCTCAATCCCGACGGATCGGTCACGGTCACCGACAACGGCCGCGGCATCCCGACCGGCATGCATGACGAAGGCGTTTCGGCGGCCGAAGTCATCATGACCCAGCTCCATGCCGGCGGTAAGTTCGACCAGAATTCCTACAAGGTCTCCGGCGGTCTGCACGGCGTCGGCGTTTCGGTCGTCAACGCGCTGTCGGTCAAGCTCAAGCTCAAGATCCGCCAGAAGGGCAAGATCCACGAGATGAGCTTCACCCATGGCGTGGCCGAGGCGCCGCTTGCCGTGACCGGTGATGCGGGGGACGAGACGGGCACCGAGGTGACCTTCCTTGCAAGCCCCGAGACCTTCACCAAGACCGAATACGATTATCCGACGCTGGAACATCGCCTGCGCGAGCTGGCCTTCCTCAATTCGGGTGTGCGCATCATTCTCACCGACAAGCGCCATTCCGACGTCAAGCAGGAAGAGCTGCTCTATGACGGCGGTCTCGAAGCCTTCGTGCATTATCTCGACCGCGCCAAGAAGCCGCTGATCGAAAAGCCGATCTTCTTCCGCAACGAGAAGGATGGCATCACGGTGGAAGTGGCAATGTGGTGGAACGACAGCTACCACGAGAATGTCCTCTGCTTCACCAACAACATCCCGCAGCGCGACGGCGGCACCCATCTTGCCGGCTTCCGCGCGGCGCTCACTCGCCAGGTCACCGGCTATGCCGATAGCTCCGGCATCCTGAAGAAGGAAAAGGTTGCGCTGACCGGCGACGACTGCCGCGAAGGTTTGACCGCCGTTCTCTCGGTAAAGGTGCCGGATCCGAAGTTCTCGTCGCAGACGAAGGACAAGCTCGTTTCGTCGGAAGTCCGTCCGGTTGTCGAAAACCTCTCGAACGAGGCGCTCAGCATCTGGCTCGAAGAGCATCCGGCTGAATCCAAGATTCTCGTCGGCAAGGTTGTCGAAGCCGCTGCCGCTCGCGAAGCTGCCCGCAAGGCACGCGAACTGACCCGCCGCAAGGGCGCTCTCGACATCGCTTCGCTGCCCGGCAAGCTCGCCGACTGCTCCGAGCGCGACCCGTCCAAGTCCGAAGTCTTCCTCGTCGAGGGTGACTCGGCAGGCGGTTCGGCAAAACAGGGCCGTTCGCGTGAAAACCAGGCGATCCTGCCGCTGCGAGGTAAGATCCTGAACGTCGAGCGTGCCCGCTTCGACAAGATGCTGTCTTCTGCGGAAATCGGCACGCTGATCACCGCGCTCGGCACCGGCATCGGCAAGGACGAGTTCAACGCCGAAAAGCTGCGCTACCACAAGATCATCATCATGACGGACGCTGACGTCGACGGCGCCCATATTCGTACGCTGCTGCTGACCTTCTTCTTCCGCCAGATGCCGGAGTTGATCGAGCGCGGTCATCTCTACATCGCCCAGCCGCCGCTCTATAAGGTGGCACGCGGCAAGTCGGTGCAGTACGTCAAGAACGAAGGCGCTCTCGAAGAATACCTGATCGGTCAAGGCCTCGAAGATGCGGCCCTGAGGCTTGCCAGCGGTGAAGTTCGCGTCGGCCAGGATATGCGCGAAGTCATCTCCGACGCGCTGCGCCTTCGCACGCTGATCGACGGTCTGCATTCCCGCTACAACCGCGCGGTCGTCGAACAGGCGGCGATTGCCGGTGCGCTGAATGCCGAGGCCGTCAGCGATCGCGCTCGCGCCGAGCAGCTGGCGTCCGACGTTGCCAAACGTCTCGATATTATCGCCGAAGAAACCGAACGCGGCTGGGAAGGCGGCTTGACGAGCGAAGGCGGTCTCCGTCTCGAGCGCATGGTCCGCGGCGTCAAGGAAGTCGTTATCCTCGACATGGCGCTGATAGGTTCGCAGGACGCGCGCCACATCGATCAAATCTCGTCACGCCTCAAGGAAATCTACGACGTTCCGCCGAAGCTCTCGCGCCGCGATGGCGATACCGAGATTGCCGGCCCGCGCGCTCTTCTGGACGCGATTTTCGCCAGCGGCCGCAAGGGCCTGACGATGCAGCGCTACAAGGGCCTTGGCGAAATGAATGCCGAACAGCTCTGGGAAACGACGCTCGATCCAAACGTCCGTTCGCTGCTGCAGGTCAAGGTCGCCGATGCGACCGATGCCGATGGCCTGTTCGCTCGTCTGATGGGCGATGAGGTCGAGCCGCGCCGCGAGTTCATCCAGGACAACGCGCTGAGCGTCGCAAACCTCGATATCTGATCGAATTTGAACAAGGAAAAGGCCGCGTAACGACAGCTGCGCGGCCTTTTTTCTTTTTCTACGACAATGGTTTAGTCGGCGATGAACTTGCCGTTGAAGGCGACTTCCGAGAGCGGCTTGCGCTGGCTCGGGAATTCACGCGCCTGGTTGCGTTCGGAAAGCACGCTCTTGTCCGCCAGACGGCCGAATGCGATGCCGGCTTCGACGCGGTAGCCTTCCGGGATCTCGAAAGTCTTCATGATCTCGTCGTGTTTGATGCCGCCCATGCCATGCGCATAGAAGCCTGAAAGCCGCGCCTGCAGGGCGAAGTAACCCCAGGCCGTCCCTGCATCGAAGGAATGCGTGTAGCTCTTTTTGCCCTCGGAGAACTCGCCGCTGAAGCCGCGGGAGACGACGAAGAGCAGCGCCGAAGCATTCTTCGCCCATTCCTGATTGGCCTCGACCAGCAAACCAAGCAGCGTCTCGAAATGCTCGGAGCCCTTCAGCGCGTAGATGAAGCGCCAGGGCTGCTGGTTGGCGGAGGAGGGCGCCCAATGGGCGGCGTCGAGGATGGTCAGAAGCTGCTCTTCGCTGATGACTTCGCCGGTGAAGGCGCGCGGCGACCAGCGGTCGAGAAACATGGCATCGATCGGAAATTGGGATTCGCGGCTGTTGCTTGTGGTCATGGGTGGGGGCTCCTGTCCATTGTCGCCTACCGTCATATTTCCGGCCTCCACCCTTTGGCAAGCGCGAGACCGAGCGAAGCGTGCACAGTCTGTTTCAAAATTCTGGGCCTCCCACGCGCGCGAATAAGCGGTAGGTAAGCGGCAACATGTGATCAGGAGGCATGGCCGTGCTGGTAAATGGAAAATGGACCGAAGATTGGCAGCCGGTGCAGGCGACCGATGCGAAGGGCGGCTTTGTCCGCCAGACCTCGAGTTTCCGCAACTGGATCACGCCGGATGGCTCGGCCGGGCCGACCGGCGAGGCGGGCTTCAAGGCCGAGGCCGGGCGTTACCATCTTTACGTCGCCTATATCTGCCCCTGGGCATCGCGCACGCTGATGGGCCGGGCTCTTAAAGGGCTTGAGGATGTCATCACCGTCTCCGTCGTCGAACCGGCGCTGTCGCGACAGGGCTGGCAATTCGGTGACTATCCGGGCGCGACCGCCGACACCGTCAACGGCGCGACCTACATGCATGAAATCTATACGAAAGTTGCACCTGATTTCACCGGCCGCGCGACCGTTCCCGTTCTCTGGGACAAGCAGAAGCAGACGATCGTCAACAACGAATCCGCCGATATCCTGCGCATGCTCAATAGCGGTTTCGGCAATCTCGCCAGTAATGACGTCGATCTTTACCCGGCTGCCAAACGCGCGGAAATCGATGCGTTCAATGAGCGGATTTACCCAAATCTCAACAACGGCGTCTATCGCGCCGGCTTCGCGACGACGCAGATCGCCTATGAGGAAGCCTTCGCCGACGTCTTCAATTGCCTCGATTGGGTCGCCCCGCAGCTCGAAGGACGATCATTCCTTTTCGCCGATCACCCGACCGAAGCCGATATCCGTCTGTTCGTCACGCTGGTCCGCTTCGATGCCGCCTATCACGGCCTCTTCAAATGCAATCTGCGCCGTGTCTCGGATTATTCCGCTTTGAAGGCGTTCTGCCGCCGCATGCTGGATTGGCCGGGCGTCGCGGCCACCGTGAACATCGACCATATCAAGCGCGGCTATTACTCGATCGAGAAGCTCAATCCGACGCGGATCGTCCCTGTTGGCCCAGATCTCGCGGAGATTTTTTGAGCGCGCCGTACCGCTTCACTGAAAACCCGTAATGACAGTGCGGGCCAACTAGGTCATAGGTGCCTTCCCACTGCTTTTCGATGAGGAGGACACCCCCATGAAACTGATGCGTGTTGGCGAAGCCGGCAGCGAAAAGCCTGCAATTCTCGATGCCGATGGCAAGATCCGCGACCTCTCGGCGCATGTTGCGGATATCGGCGGCGCTGCGATTTCGCCGGATGGCCTGAAGAAGATCGCGGCACTCGACCCCAAGAGCCTGCCCGAACTCGCGCCGGGCCGCATCGGCGCCTGCGTTGCCGGCACCGGCAAGTTCATCTGCATCGGCCTGAACTATTCGGACCACGCTGCCGAAACCGGCGCAACGGTTCCTCCGGAGCCGATCATCTTCATGAAAGCCACCTCGGCGATCGTCGGCCCGAACGACAACGTCATCATCCCACGCGGTTCTGAAAAGACCGATTGGGAAGTCGAGCTCGCTGTTGTCATCGGCAAGACGGCAAAATACGTGTCGGAAACCGAAGCCCTTGATTATGTTGCGGGTTACTGCGTCTGCGACGACGTCTCCGAGCGAGCTTTCCAGACCGAGCGCTCCGGCCAGTGGACCAAGGGCAAGTCCTGCGACACCTTCGGCCCGATCGGCCCCTGGCTGGTCACCAAGGATGAAATCCCCGACCCGCAGAACCTCGGCATGTGGCTGACCGTCAATGGCCAGAAGATGCAGGACGGCTCCTCGAAGACCATGGTCTATGGAGTGGCTTTCCTGGTTTCCTACCTCAGCCAGTTCATGTCGCTGCATCCGGGCGACGTGATCTCGACCGGCACGCCTCCTGGTGTCGGCATGGGCCAGAAGCCGCCGCGCTATCTGAAAGCCGGCGATGTCGTCGAACTCGGCATCGAGGGCCTCGGCAGCCAGAAGCAGACATTCGTCACCGATCGTTGAACAGCGGTCTCTTAACGATTGAAGAGCATCATGATGCCGGGGATGTGATGCCCCGGCATTTTCTTTTGCAGTGCGGATACCTATGTTGCTATGCAACAAAAGCCTGTTAATCTGCGTTGAAGTGCCAGCAGAGACGATGGAAAGAAGTGTGTGCCTGCCCCCAATGGCGCCGTCTTTTCCGGTAAAGAAAGGTGGCGCATCCGATGTTTTACCAGCTCTATGAACTGAACCATGCCGCAATGGCGCCCTTCCGGGCCGCCGCCGATGTGATGCGGCTTGCCTATGCCAATCCGCTCAATCCTTGGTCCCAGACCCCCTTCGGCCGAACGATTGCCGCCAGCCTCGAAATGTTCGAGCGCACCACCCGCCGCTACGGCAAGCCGGAATTCGGCCTGCCCGAGACCGTGATCGGCGGCAAGAAGGTGAAGGTTCGCGAAGAGATCGTCTGGTCGCGCGCCTTCTGCAATCTCCTGCATTTCTCCCGCAATCTTCCTGCCGCCCATCGCGATCCGCGCATCCTGATCGTCGCACCGATGTCGGGCCACTATGCAACGCTGCTGCGCGGCACGGTCGAAGCGCTGCTGCCGAGCGCTGATATCTACATTACCGATTGGATCGACGCCCGCATGGTGCCGATGACCGAGGGCACCTTCGATTTCGACGATTATGTCGACTACGTCATCGAGATGCTGCATTTCCTCGGCCCGGACACGCATGTCATCGCCGTCTGTCAGCCCTCCGTGCCGGTCCTTGCGGCCGCTGCGGTAATGGAAGAGGCGAACGATCCGCTGTCGCCCGCGTCGATGACTCTGATGGGCGGCCCGATCGATACCCGCATCAACCCGACGGCCGTCAACAAGCTCGCAAAAGACAAGCCGTTGGAATGGTTTGCCGATAACGTCATCATGAATGTTCCCTGGCCGCAGCCGGGCTTCATGCGTCCCGTTTATCCGGGCTTCCTGCAGCTGTCGGGCTTCATGTCGATGAACCTCGACCGCCATGTGATTGCGCACAAGGAATTCTTCATGCACCTCGTGAAGAACGACGGTGAGCCGGAGAAGCATCGCGATTTCTACGACGAATATCTGGCGGTCATGGATCTAACGGCGGAATTCTACCTGCAGACCGTCGATCAGGTGTTCATCAAGCACGCGCTGCCGAAGGGCGAACTCGTTCATCGCGGCAAGCTCGTCGATCCCTCGGCAATCCGCAATGTCGCGCTACTCACTGTCGAAGGCGAAAATGACGACATCTCCGGCGTCGGCCAGACCAAGGCCGCCCAGACGATCTGCACCAACATCCCCGACAACATGCGCATGCACTACCTGCAGCCCGATGTCGGCCATTACGGTGTCTTCAACGGCTCACGCTTCCGCCGCGAGATCGCGCCCCGCATCGTCAGCTTCGTCAACGAGCACTCCCGCTCGTCGAAGCCTTCGGTCAAGCGGGTCATCAAGGGCGGTAAATCCGCCTGAGTTAGCGGATGCTGAATTAATCAAGCCCGCTCAAGGCCTTGTCCGATTTTGCCGGAAATCGCCTTGAAGGCGCGGGTAGCGGTAACCACATCGATTTTCAGCATTCGGTATTCTGCCGGATGCGGAAAGCGAGGATACCGCACGATGAACCAGTCAGCATTGCTCCGCCCGGATTGGACTCCGGCTACCATTGCGTTGATGGTGCTCGGCTTCGTGGTCTTCTGGCCCCTGGGCCTGGCCATGCTTGCCTATATCATCTTCGGCGAACGCCTTCGCGGCTTCAAGCGCGATGCCAACAGCACGGCCGATAGCTTCTTTGCAGGCTGCCGCCGCTCGCGGGACCGTTACCGCCCGCACTTCACCACCGGCAACGTCGCTTTTGACGACTGGCGGAAGGCCGAACTCGACCGCATCGAGGAAGAGCGCCGCAAGCTCGACGAAATGCGCGAAGAGTTCGACAACTACATGCGCGAACTTCGCCGCGCCAAGGACCAGGAAGAGTTCGACCGCTTCATGCGCGATCGCAAGAACGCCAAGCGCGACGACAACGGCCCGGTCGCCGAGTT
This sequence comes from Rhizobium sp. Rhizsp82, assembly GCF_047325115.1. Lineage (NCBI taxonomy): Bacteria > Pseudomonadati > Pseudomonadota > Alphaproteobacteria > Hyphomicrobiales > Rhizobiaceae > Rhizobium > Rhizobium sp. Rhizsp82. The sequence continues at coordinate 849,753 of NZ_CP168570.1, forward strand.
CCAGACGCCGTAACCGGTGCCCGGAAATGAGGATCGAACCGGCATCCCCGATGCCGGTTTTTCTTTGCCCGGATTTGCCGCGAATCGTATAGAAAAGCCCTATGTTTCCGCTTCTTTCAAAGCCGCGGCGGCCTGCCGCCCGAAAGCCTGCGCCGCCTGAAACGCGGACGCTTGACGTGGCGGGCCGGCTGATGCCGCTGACGATCAAGCAGCATGATCGCGCCACGCGCATCACGCTGCGCATCGAGCCCGGCGGCCGGGCGCTGAAGATGACCGTTCCCCGCGGCTTGGCGCAGCGCGAAGTCAACGCTTTCCTGGACCGGCATCAGGGCTGGCTTCTCACCAAACTCGCAAAGTTTTCGCCGGAGACCGGCCTTCGCGACGGCGGCGAGATTCTTCTCCGCGGCATTCGCCACCGGATCCAGCATACCGGCAGCCTGCGAGGCTTGACGGAAACCGCGATCATCGATGGCTACCATGTCCTCAAGGTCAGCGGCATGCCGGAGCATCTCGGCCGGCGGATCGCCACCTTCCTGAAAAAGGAAGCCCGCGCCGATCTGGAGAGACTGGCGCATTTCCACGCCCGCTCGATCAAGGCGCCGATCAAGTCCATCTCGATGAAGGATACCCGCAGCCGCTGGGGATCCTGCTCTTCTGAAGGCAACCTGAGTTTTTCCTGGCGCATCGTCATGGCGCCGCCATCCGTCATCGATTATCTCGCCGCCCATGAAGTGGCCCATCTCAAGGAGATGAACCACGGGCCACGCTTCTGGGCGCTGTGCGAAAAGCTCTGCCCGGATATGGACGAGGCCAAGGGCTGGCTGAAGCGCCACGGCAGCCTGCTTCACGCCATCGATTTCGACTGAGCGGAAACCGCGGGAAATTAAGCCTTCGTCGCAAATTGGCTCGACTCAGCAGCCTTTTCGTGTCACTCCGCTGCCATGAAACCGGACATCAAAATCTGCGGCCTCAAGACTGCCGAGGCGATTGACCGCGCGTTGGCGCGCGGCGCAACGCATATCGGCTTCATCTTCTTCGAAAAGAGCCCGCGTTACATCGAGCCGGACGTCGCTGGAAGGCTTGCCGAGGCGGCCCGTGGCAAGGCCAAGATCGTTGCCGTCACGGTCAACCCGACGAATGACGATCTCGATGAAATCGTTGCGCTTTTGCGCCCGGATATGATCCAGCTGCACGGCGATGAAAGCCCGGAACGCGTTTTGACCATAAAGGCCGTTTACGGTCTTCCGGTCATGAAGGCCTTCTCGGTCCGCACCTCCGAAGATCTGCAGCGCGTCGAGGCCTATATCGGCATTGCCGACCGGTTCCTGTTCGATGCTAAGCCCCCGAAGGGTTCCGAATTGCCCGGCGGTAACGGCGTTTCCTTCGACTGGAGCCTGCTCAGCTGGCTTGACGACAGCGTGGATTACATGCTTTCCGGAGGGCTGAACAAGGATAACATCGCCGAAGCCATGGCGATAACCAAGGCGCCGGGTATCGACGTTTCCTCCGGTGTCGAGAGTGCCCCGGGTACCAAGGACGTCGTGATGATCGATAGATTTTTCGATGCGGTCGAGAAGGCGTGTGAGCCCGAAACCGTTTCAGGGAGTTGAGAGTGAACGATACGCCTAAACCGAATTCTTTCCGTTCCGGCCCCGATGAAGACGGCCGTTTCGGCATCTATGGCGGCCGTTTCGTCGCCGAGACGCTGATGCCCCTGATCCTCGACCTGCAGGCTGAGTGGGACAAGGCAAAGAACGATCCGGAATTTCAGGCGGAACTGAGGCATCTCGGCACGCACTATATTGGCCGCCCGAGCCCGCTCTACTTCGCCGAACGCCTGACGGCTGAACTCGGCGGCGCGAAGATCTACTTCAAGCGCGAAGAGCTGAACCATACCGGCTCGCACAAGATCAACAACTGCATTGGCCAGATCCTGCTGGCCAAGCGCATGGGCAAGACCCGCATCATCGCCGAAACCGGCGCTGGCCAGCACGGCGTTGCCTCGGCAACTGTTGCCGCCCGCTTCGGCCTTCCCTGCGTCGTCTACATGGGTGCCACCGACGTCGAGCGTCAGGCGCCGAACGTCTTTCGCATGAAGCTCCTCGGCGCCGAAGTGAAGCCGGTGACAGCTGGCCACGGCACGCTGAAGGACGCCATGAACGAGGCGCTGCGTGACTGGGTTACCAATGTCGAGGACACCTATTACCTGATCGGCACCGCTGCCGGTCCGCATCCCTATCCGGAAATGGTTCGCGATTTCCAGGCCGTCATCGGCACCGAAGCCAAGCAGCAGATGCTCGAGGCCGAAGGACGTCTGCCGGATCTCGTCGTTGCTGCCGTCGGCGGTGGTTCGAATGCGATCGGCATCTTCCATCCGTTCCTCGATGACCAAAGCGTCAAGATCGTCGGCGTCGAAGCCGGCGGTAAGGGCTTGCAGGGCGATGAGCATTGCGCTTCGATCACCGCCGGTTCGCCCGGCGTTCTGCATGGAAACCGAACCTATCTGCTGCAGGACGGCGATGGCCAGATCAAGGAAGGCCATTCGATTTCGGCCGGCCTCGACTATCCCGGCATCGGTCCTGAGCATTCCTACCTGAACGATATCGGCCGCGTGGAATACGTGCCGATCATGGACCACGAAGCGCTGGAGGCCTTCCAGACGCTGACGCGCCTCGAAGGCATCATTCCGGCGCTCGAGCCGTCGCATGCGCTGGCTGAAGTCATCAAGCGCGCGCCGAAGATGGGCAAGGACGAGATCATCCTGATGAACCTCTCCGGCCGCGGCGACAAGGATATCTTCACTGTCGGCAAGATTCTCGGAATGGGTGCTTAAGTCATGACTGCTCGTATGGACAAACGCTTTGCCGACCTGAAGGCTGAGGGCCGCCCGGCGCTGGTCACCTATTTCATGGGCGGCGATCCGGATTACGAAACTTCCCTTGGCATCATGAAGGCGCTGCCGGAAGCCGGTTCCGATATCATCGAGCTCGGGATGCCCTTCTCGGATCCGATGGCCGATGGCCCGGCGATCCAGCTTGCAGGCCAGCGCGCGTTGAAGGGCGGCCAGACGCTCAAGAAGACGCTGCAGCTCGCCGCCGACTTCCGCAAGTCCGATGATGCGACCCCGATCGTCATGATGGGTTACTACAACCCGATCTACATCTACGGCGTCGAAAAATTTCTCGACGATGCGCTTGCCGCCGGTATCGACGGCCTGATCGTCGTCGACCTGCCGCCCGAAATGGACGATGAGCTCTGCATTCCGGCAATCCGCAAGGGCATCAACTTCATCCGCCTGGCAACGCCGACGACGGATGAGAAGCGCCTGCCGGCCGTTCTGAAGAACACTTCGGGCTTCGTCTATTATGTCTCGATGAACGGCATTACCGGCTCGGCTCTGCCCGATCCGTCGCTGGTCTCGGGCGCCGTAAAGCGCATCAAGCAGCACACCGACCTGCCTGTTTGCGTCGGCTTCGGCGTCAAGACGGCCGATCATGCAAAAGTCATCGGCGGCTCGGCTGATGGCGTCGTCGTCGGCACCGCCATCGTCAATCAGGTGGCCACAAGCTTGACCAAGGACGGAAAAGCGACAGCTGATACGGTTCAGGCCGTTGCCACGCTCGTCCGCGGTCTTTCATCCGGAACGCGTTCGGCGCGCCTTGTTGCTGCCGAATAGTGTCCCCACATTGGCTGTAGTCAATCAGGAGTTTTTGATTTGAACTGGATCACCAATTACGTCCGCCCGCGGATCAATTCCATGCTGGGCCGCCGTGAAGTTCCGGAAAATCTCTGGATCAAGTGCCCGGAAACGGGCGAGATGGTCTTCCACAAGGATCTGGAAGACAACAAGTGGGTCATCCCTGCTTCCGGCTATCACATGAAGATGCCGGCAAAGGCACGCCTGGCCGACCTGTTCGACAATGCTGAATATGAAGCGCTGGTCCAGCCGAAGGTGGCTCAGGACCCGCTGAAGTTCCGCGATTCCAAGAAATACACCGACCGTCTGCGCGACAGCCGCCTGAAGACCGAACAGGAAGACACGATCGTCGCCGGCGTCGGCAAGGTTCGCGGTCTGAAGCTCGTTGCCGTCGTTCACGAGTTTAACTTCATGGGCGGCTCGCTCGGCATTGCTGCCGGTGAGGCGATCGTGAAAGCATTCGAGCGCGCCATTTCCGAAAAGTGCCCGCTGGTCATGTTCCCGGCTTCGGGCGGCGCCCGCATGCAGGAAGGCATTCTCTCGCTGATGCAGCTGCCGCGCACGACCGTTGCCGTCGATATGCTGAAGGAAGCAGGCCAGCCCTATATCGTTGTTCTCACCAACCCGACTACGGGTGGTGTCACGGCGTCCTACGCCATGCTCGGGGATATGCATCTGGCAGAGCCGGGCGCCGAAATCTGCTTTGCCGGCAAGCGCGTCATAGAACAGACGATCCGGGAAAAGCTGCCGGAAGGCTTCCAGACATCGGAATACCTGCTCGAACACGGCATGGTCGATATGGTCGTGAAGCGCCACGATATCCCGGATACGCTGGCGCGCGTCCTGAAGATCCTGACGAAGAAGCCGGCAAATACCGTTGCAACGAATGGCAGCGCGGTCGCCCTGGCAGCGAGCGCCTGATCGATCCAGAACCTGCCTCAGCGGAGGGCTGAATGATACCTAGGGGTCAGACCGTCGTGAGCGAGGCAGCACAGGAAATCGACAAGCTCTTGGAATTGCATCCTAAGGGCTTCGATCTTTCTCTGGAACGAATCACCCGCCTTCTCAAAATTCTCGGAAACCCGCAGGACAAGCTTCCGCGGGTTATCCACGTTGCCGGCACCAACGGTAAGGGATCGGTGACGGCCTTCTGCCGTGCCCTGCTTGAAGCGGGCGGCTATAGCGTCCACGTCCACACCTCTCCGCATCTGGTCAGCTGGCACGAGCGCTACCGCATGGGCGTCAAGGGCGGCCGCGGCGAGCTCGTCGAAGACGCCGTCTTTGCCGATGCCGTGCGCCGCGTCGCCGAAGCCAATGCCGGCCAGAAGATCACCGTTTTCGAAATCCTGACCGCCGTCACCTTCCTGCTCTTTTCAGAGCATCCGGCCGATGCCGCGGTCATCGAAGTCGGCCTTGGCGGCCGTTTCGATGCGACCAATGTCATCTCCGATCCGGCTGTCTCGGTCATCATGCCGATCTCGCTCGATCACCAGCCCTATCTCGGCGATCGCGTCGAGCTGATCGCCGCCGAAAAGGCAGGCATCATGAAGCCGAAGCATCCCGTCGTGATTGGCCAGCAGCCCTATGATGCCGCCCTCGAAGTGCTGATGTCGACTGCCGAGCGGCTGCATTGCCCGACCGCCGTCTACGGCCAGGACTTCATGGCTCATGAAGAATATGGCCGCCTGGTCTATCAGGATGAGTTCGGCCTCGCCGACCTGCCGCTGCCGCGCCTCCCGGGCCGCCATCAATATGCCAATGCCGCCGCTGCCATCCGCGCCGTCAAGGCTGCGGGCTTCGTCGTCACGGAAGCGATGATGGAAAAGGCACTGGGAAGCGTCGAGTGGGCCGGTCGTCTGCAGCGGATCACCGATGGTCGGCTGATGGCGAATGCGCCCGCCGGCGCGGAAATCTGGGTCGATGGTGGACACAATCCCGGTGCTGGCGAAGTGATTGCCGAGGCTATGGCGAATTTCGAGGAAAAGCAGCCGCGGCCGCTTTATCTGATCACCGGCATGATCAACACCAAGGATCCGGTCGGTTATTTCAAGGCATTCGCGGGATTGGCGGAAAAGGTCTTCTGCGTTCCGATCCGCGGCAGCGATGCGATGATCGACCCGGTCATTTTGGCCAACGCGGCCTATGATGCCGGTCTGGTGGCCGAGCCAATGTCGACGGTCGGCGAAGCGCTCGATGCGATCAAGGAAATCCTCGATCCGGCAAAGCCGCCGCCGCGCATTCTGGTCGGCGGGTCGCTCTACCTCGTAGGCGACGTGCTCTCGGACAACGGCACACCGCCGAAATGAAAAAAGCCCGGTCGAAACCGGGCTTTTTCTTTGAGATATCAACGCGCATTAAGCGGCGCTGGAAATCCAGTTCGACAGGGCCGTCTTCGGAGCGGCGCCGACCTTGATGTCAGCGACTTCGCCAGCCTTGAAGATTGCGAGCGTCGGGATCGAGCGAACGCCGAACTGGGCAGCCAGTTCAGGGTTTTCGTCGATGTTGAGCTTGGCAACCTTGACTTTGCCGGCGAGCTCGGTCGAAATTTCTTCGAGGCTCGGGGCGATCATCTTGCACGGGCCGCACCACTCAGCCCAAAAATCGACAACGACGGGCTCTGCGGATTCCAGAACTTCCGACTGGAAGTTATTGATATCGACTTTCACGGTAGCCATAGGCTGCTCCTTTGGAATTTGCTGTTGACCCACATGTGATGGTGCGGTGTCACAATTTCAATGACCGGTATTTCACTTTGTCTTGAGTCCCGCAAGCGCCAATTCGAGGGTGCGCTCGCTCAGCCGGTGAACGGCTGCGTTCTCCGTATAGACCAGCACGCATTCGATCGGCTTGCCGGGATAAAGCGGCGCCAGGATCTCGCGATAGATCGCAAGCTGCGCCTTGTGCGCATAGGGAACGGCCTCTTCCGTTTGCGGCGGCACCCGGTTCGTCTTGTAATCGAGGATCACCACGCGGTTATCGAGGACGGCCAATCTGTCGATCCGGCCGGAAACCGCATACTGTTTGTCCTCAAGCGTCAGCGTTCCCATGATCGAGACTTCCGGCTGTGCATGCGCCGAAAAGACCGGCTGCAGGCTCTGCTCTGCCAATAGTTTCAGAACCGAATCGACGAGCCGTTCCCGTTCGCTCTGAGGCCAATGCCGCGCTGTCCTGCCGACATAGCGCTCGGCCGCAGAGGCGCGTTCCACTGCCGGAATATCCGGGAGCATCTGCAGCATGCGGTGGATCAGGCGGCCTTTCTCCAGCGACCGGTCGGATCGCGGCGGCTCGCTGAAAAGCGGCGAGGCGACCAGCAGATCGTCCGCCTCCTCATCGATGATCGTCCCGGCGCCCGATGGGCTGAGCGGCCGCGGCAGCTGTCTTTGCGGCGGCAGCGGCCGGAGCATCGCTGCGGGCAGCTCGTGTTTGTCCTGCAACTCCTCCCGCGGCTCGGCCCGTTCGAAGCTGCGCTCGACCTGCGGTACGCGCCACGTCACGCCGGGCCAGCTACCGTCCGGCCCGTCAAACTCCACCGCCGTCACATGCGGATTGCTGTCGCTCATCGCAGCAGAGATCATCGCATGCCAGGTTTCTGCGTTGGCGCGCACGCCACGATAGCCGCAGACGACCAGCCGGTCGGCCGCGCGCGTCATCGCCACGTAAAGCAGCCGACGATATTCCTCTTCCGCCAGCGTCTGGATGCGTGCGGCATCGGCCTGCGTCCGCGAATTGGCAAGATCACTGACCGGCACCCAGACCGGCATCGGCTCGCTATTGGCCGTCTCAAGCAGCCGCAGTTTCGGCATATGCGTGTGGGTAAAGGCCTTGCCGCCGCTATCGACCAGGAAGACAATCGGCGCTTCCAGACCCTTCGAGGCATGCACGGTCATGATCCGGACTTCGTTGCGGCCCTTGTCCTGCTCGCGCTTGACCTCCGGTGCCTCGAGTTCCAGCGTCGAGATGAAGGATTGCAGGCCGGGCAAGCCGGAGCTTTCGTGATCGAGCGCAAAGGTCAGGAACTCGTCCAGGATGTCGCTGACCTCGGTGCCGAGCCGGGCAAGAAACTGCCGGCGTCCGCCATGCACGCCAAGCACCCGGGCGTAGAAATCGTGAACCGAGAGCGCTCGCGACTGGTCGAGAAACAGCTTCAGCCGCTTTTCCGCGCCGGCATAGACCTCGTGACCGTCGGCAGCGAAGCTCTGCAGATGGCTCCAGACGCTCTGATGCTCGCCGCGAAGGGCGGCCAGAGCAAAGACCTGATCCTCAGAGAGATCGAAGAGCGGACTTTTCAGCACCGCCGCCAGCGAGAGATCATCCTGCGGCAGAAGCAGGAAGCGGCCGAGCGCAAGAAGATCCTGCACGGCGATATGGCTCGTCAAGCGCAGACGGTCGGCACCAGCCACCGGAATATTGTTTCGGCGTTTCAGCGCCCGGGTCAGCGCATTGACGAAGCTGTCGCGCTTGCGCACCAGAACCAGGATGTCGCCGGCCTCGATCAGTCGCTCTTTGCCCTTTTCGACGATCGTTTCGCGTCCCACCAGCTTCTCGATCGTATGGGCCATGCGCCGGGCAAGGATCGCCGGCGGCGCGCTTTCCGGCGTCGCATCGAAGGGAGCCGTCCAGTCTTCGTCTTTGATGACCGCCTCGGGCGCGACCATCTCCCAGAGATCGACAGCGCCCGGATGGCCGATGCGGCTCGAGCGGTGAATGACCGGCTCGCCCTCGGCGCTCAGCCCCCTGGCGTTCTCCGGCGGTAGGAACACGTGGTCGACGGCAGCCAGCACATCCGATGTCGAGCGGAAGGAGAGCGGCAGGCGCACGGGCGTGAACTGCTGGCCGCTCGCCTGCACCTTGCGCTGCGTTCGCTTGCTCTCTTCGGAGAAGCGCTCCGGCCGGGCGCCCTGAAACGAATAGATCGATTGCTTCTCGTCGCCGACGGCAAACAGCGTGCGCACCACCGGCCGGGCGCTTTCGCCGGAGAAGAAGTCTTCCGCCAGAGACTGGATGACGCTCCATTGGATCGGGCTGGTATCCTGCGCCTCGTCGACGAGGATGTGATCGATGCCCTGATCGAGCTTGTAATGGATCCAGGGGCCGACGCCGCTCTTCGTCAGAAGATCGGCCGTACGGGTGATCAGATCCTCGAAGTCGAGATGGCTGCGCTGCTTCTTCAGGTCTTCGTAGTCGCGGTTCAGCCGTTCGGCCAGAACCAGCGCGGCATGCGTCGCGGTAAACATCCGCATGATCTTCAGCCGGTCGCGGCAGGCAACGACATGGTCGCGCGCCGCGGCGATCGCAGCCGTCAGTTCCGGCGCATCGGCGAGCATCGCCTTCACGGTGAACTGCGAATCCGACTTTGGTTCACCCTTCACTGTCAGGAAGATCTTCTCCAGCAGCTCGGCGCGCTTGGCCGCATTGCGTTCGTTCGATGCCTGGCGAAGTCCGTAGGCGACTTCCTGCGCCTTGGCGCCACCCTTCTGCGCCGCGAGCGACATATAGAGGTCCAACGTCAGGCCGGAGAGCTCGGGCAGCGGCCAATATTGGCCGGCGATGTCGGCCTCGGTCTCCGTCGGCGATAGCTTTAGGCTTTTGCGCAGGGCCATGGCGATGCCGCCCTGCGCTTCTGCAACGGCCGTGAAGCGGCGGATGGCATTGCGATTGGCAACGATCTCTTCGAGCAGCGCTTCCAGCCCGCTTTCGTCGCCAAGATTGAGAACATAGGCGAAGGCTTCGGCGAGCGCCGCATCCTCTTCCGGCGCTGTTGCTGTCAGAAGCGAGCGCCGGGCATCCGCGAGCAGCGTTGCCGCTGCCCGGTCGTCGAGCACCGAGAAATGTCCGGCGACATTGGCTTCCAGTGGAAACTGGTGCAGCAGCGCTTCGCAGAAGGCGTGGATCGTCTGGATCTTCAATCCACCCGGCGTTTCCAGCGCCTTGGCGAAAAGCCGCCGCGCTTCGGCAACCTTCACCCTGTCCGGCATTTCGCCTTCGATCTGGCCGATCCGCTTACTGAGTTCCTCATCCGGCAGGACGGCCCAGTCGGCCAGCCGCGCAAAGACGCGGTTCGACATTTCGGAGGCCGCAGCCTTCGTATAGGTGAGGCAGAGGATGGCCGAGGGCCGGGCGCCCGCAAGCAGCAGACGGATGACGCGCTGCGTCAGAACGTGCGTCTTGCCAGATCCGGCATTGGCCGACACCCAGGCCGAGCGTTGAGGATCGGAGGCGATCGCCTGCTGGATCGTCGTCCAGCTGATCCAGGTGCCGGGATCGTCGTTCTCGGGAAGAGCGGTCACGTCATTCATCACCGCCGGCCTCCTCGTCCTCTGCCGTCGACCATTCGGAAACGCGGGCCAGATGGTCGTAGTCCCCGCCGAAATCGAATTGCTGGGCGGGAATGAGCCGCGAGGTAAAGCCGCGCTCGCCGGATTGCAGCAGCGACACGAACTTGATCAGCTGGTCGATCGAGTCTTCTGCGAGGTCCAGCGCCGACTTCGCCTTGTCGCTGCGTGCCGAATTCTCGTTGTTGACGGTATCGGCACGGAACCGGCTGCCGGGCCGCAGCCGCACATAAAGCAGATCCTGTGGTACTAGGCTTCCCGCATCCCGGAAGGCGCCCGCGCTCAAGGCTGCCGCTTCAAGCGCCAGCTGCGGATCGAGCAGGGTGCGTGCCTGGGCAGGAGAGGGGTTGTAACCGGTCTTGTAGTCGATGATATCGGCGGCCTTCGGCCCGGTCAGATCGATGCGGTCTGCCACCCCGGTCAGCCGGATATTGACGGTATCGAGCTCGACGCTGCCGCGAACTTCGGTAAAGGTCCGACGGATCGCCGGGCGGCGCTCGGCTTCCCAATCCAGAAAGGCACGGGCCACCTCGCGGAAGCGTGGGCGCCAGACGGCATCGATATGGGCCGGCAACTCCTCCATGTCGAAAAGCTCGGTCAGGATGCGCTCCATTGCCGATTCGCCCTCAAGCGTTCCGGCAATATGTCCCTCGTGGACGAAGCGGTCGATGATCGCGTGATAGAGCGTACCGCGCTCGGCCGCGCCCGGATCGCGATTGAAGGGATCGACGGGATCGAGACGCAGGATGCGTCGCGCATAGATCGCATAGGGATCACGGCGCAGACGGCCGACTTCGCTGAAGGAATAGGATTTCGGCTGTAGCTCGGCCGGCGGAACCGGGGAGGGACGTTGCGCCGGCGCCTGCGGCTTGCCTTCGTCGAGTAGATTGACCCAATGCACGTATTTTTCGCCGCGCCCTCTCAAGCTTGCTTCGAAGTCCGTGCCGCCAAGCGCCAGCAACCGCTGCAGCCAGCGGGAGGCGACCGTCGGCGTTGAGCCTTGGCGCAGCGCACGCGAATAGATCAGCTTCCGGGTCCCGTTCGCCATCTCAAAGTCATGGGCGAGCTGGCCGATGCGCCGCTCCGGCGGCTCCAGGCCGATCTCCGTCTTCATCATCCGCGAGATGAATGGGTTATTGGCCGTCTGGCCCGGCCAGGAGCCCTCGTTCAGGCCGCCGAGGATCAGCGTATCGACATTCTGGAGGCGGGCTTCGAGCGTACCGAAGATGAAGACGCGTGGATGGGCGAGCGCCCGGGGCTTCGCCGCCTGACCCGCCGAAAGCGCCGCCATAATATCGATCCATTGCGGACCGTCGGCTTCCAGTTGACCCTCTGTTTCCATCACCTCGGCAAGCAGCCCGGCCAGCGCATCACCGGCTTCACCGCTCCAGAGACTGGAGAGATCGCCGCGGGCATCGCGGGCCACCGCTTCCAGCGCGCGGCCGGTGCGTTCCGCCCATTCGGAAAGTGTGAACTTGGCGGTCAGCCCGCGCCCATCGGCACCGCGTCTGACCAGCGTTGAAACCAAAGGCTCCGTGGCGCCGGTGATCCGTGTGGCGAGATCGCGCGCCTGATCGATGGCATCGGCGGGCAGCGCCTTGCGCCAGTGCGGCGCATGCCGGTCGTCGCGCTGTTCGAAGAGCTGCCGCTCCAGAAGGACGTTTAGCGTCGCGATATCGACATCCGCCACGCCGCCGCGCAATGCCAGCAGCTCAAGCGCCTCCACGGCACCGGTGAGCGCTGCCTTGTCGAGACCGAAATGGCTCAGTGGGTGTTTCAGCAGGGCGACGAGCGCGACGGGATCACCCGGCCGCAGGGTCGCTTCAAGGACGAGCTGCAGGAACGTGCCCTGCGGCATCGCCGCCAGCGGCGTACCGGCGGATTCGTCGGCGAGGATGCCGAAACGCGCCAGCTCGGACATGACGCGCCGGGCGAGGTTGCGGTCTGGCGTGATCAGCGCCGCCTGGCTCTCGCCGTTTCGCCCCGGCTCCCCAAGGGCAAGGCGCAGAGCAATGGCGATCGCGGTCGCCTCCTCACGCTCGTTTGCCGCTTCGATCAGCGCCACGTCGGCAAAGCCGGATGCGATGGCATCGCCGGGCAGCTCGCTCTTCCAGTCGCCCCAACCGCTGGTCGCTTCCGCCGGTGCGAGCGCACGGGATAGGACTTCGGCACGTTGCCGCAGCGCCGGCTCTGCTTCGACGATCGGCGTGACATCATTGCGTGTCAGCTTGAGCCGCTTCAGAAGATGAGAAAGGCCATATTGCGAATGGCTGCGGCTCGCCGGATTGACTGGTCGTCCGGAGATCGGCTCCGGCGCGACCATCCGCCAATGCTCGTCCGGCATGGAAAGATCGAGGCCGGGCAGTACGATAACGCCTTCGGGCAGATCGGCTACGGCGGCGATCAGATCGGCCGTCGCCGGCACAGAACCGGTTGAACCGGCGATAATGATCGGCCCGGCCGGATGCGAGGTGGCGAGCCGGTTAGCTTCGGCGCGCAGGATCGCATTGCGGTGGCGCGCCGGCGAAGAGCGTCCGAGCTCGGCCAGCCGCTCCGGCCAGAAGGCGCTGGCGATCTGCAGGAATTCCGCCGTCAGCTGCCACCAGAGCGCATGGTCGGCGGCATCGAGCTTGGCAAGCTCGCTCCAGTCGCGATCCTCGGTCTCGATCGAATCGATCAGCTCCGCCAGATTGCGCGCCAGCCAGATGGCATCGGCCGGGCTTGCCGGGGCCACCAGCGGCGAATCCGAATGGATGTGGCGAACGATCTCCGGCAGCTTGTTGCGCCAGGCAAGGATCAGCCGCGCGAGCTCCAGAAGGCGGGCCGTGTTGGACAGCGGCTGCGCCAGATCGAGCGTCGCGGGCAGCGCCTCATCGAAATAGCCGCTGTCATCGTCAGTTTCCCCGAGCGGTCGGATGACTGGGAGAATGGCCGAGAGGCCGCCGAGCAGATCGACGAATTCCGATCGCAGGACGCGTGCCGCACGCCGCGTCGGCAGGTAGATCGTCACCTTCGACAGCGATAACGGATCGGCCGGGTCGTGCCGGAAATGCGGTGTTAACCGGCCATCGCAGAGCGTCTCCGCGAGTGTCTTCAGAAAGGGCACACCGGCAGGGATCGTCAGGATTCGCGGCTGGTGGCGCTCGCTCATCGCTCAGGCAAACGTCCGGAATCGCCGGATCGTTTCCTCCGCCTCGCCGACGGCTTCGGGCGTGCCGACGGTCAGCCAATGGCCGTCCATCATCATGCCATAGAGGCGCCCGCGGCTGATCGCCTTGTCGAAATAGATGTTGATGTTGAACGGATCGCGCGGAGCATCGTCCAGAAACTCGGGCTTCATGGCGAAGGCGCCGGCATAGACCACGGGATTGGATTGATCGTCGCGATAGCGCGTCAGCCGTCCATCCGGGCCAATAGAGAAATCGTTGACGCCGTTATGGCCCGTCGTGTCTTCGATGCGCACGCAGAGCATGGCCATATCCATACGCTCAGGATCGAAGAATCCGGCTAAGCGATCCAGGTTGCTTGGTTCGCCCGGCTTCTCGCCGATCCAGAAAAGGTCGGCATTCATCACGAAGATCGTGTCGCGGCCCAGCAATGTCAGGCCTTTGACTATGCCGCCGCCATTGTTCAGCAGCGCCTCGCGCTCGTCCGATATCAGCACATCGAGACCGCTATAGGTCTTGAGGTGGGTTTCCATCTGATCGGCGAAATGATGGACGTTGACTGCAGCAACTTCTACGCCGGCCTGCTTCAGCGCATCCAGCGAATAATCGATCATCGGCTTGCCGCCGATCTTCACCAGCGGCTTGGGCATCGTGTCGGTGATCGGGCGCATGCGGGTGCCGAGACCCGCCGCCAGTACCATGGCTTGTTTGATCGTCATTCTGGTCCGGAACTTATGATTCGCTGGTGACTATTCCAGCCCTTGCGCACCATTCGCGCAAGGGGGCAAGCGCCTCGTGCTCTAAAGCAACGCGAAGATAGGCGAGCGTGCGCGGCATGTGCTTGAGATAGCCCGGTTTTCCGTCGCGCTGCAGCAGGCGCACCCACAATCCAGCGAGCTTGCAGTTGCGTTGCGCCGACATGATGGCCCAGCTTTTCAGGAAGGAAGCCTCGTCAAAACCGCCCTGGGTGCGGCGGATGTCGAGATAACCGTCCATCAGTTCGCGGAACAGCGGTGGTTCGATGGTAACGCGGGCGTCCTGGGCGATCGAGGCGAGATCGTAGGATGTCGGCCCGATCATCGCGTCCTGGAAATCGATGAGACCGATCTTTTGCACGCCCTGCTTTTCGCCGCGCCAGATGATGTTGGGCGAGTGGAAGTCCCGAAGCAGGAGGTTCTTTTCCGCCTCCGCCAGCTGATCGATCAGCGCGTCCCAGATCGAGAGGTATTCGTCGCGCTCGGCTTCGGTGGCGGCAGCGCCGTCGCGCTTCCATGGCAGGTGCCAGTCGAGCAGCAGGCGCGCTTCCATCTTCATGGCCGTTCGGTCGAAATCCGGAACGTGATGGATGTGGCCCTTGCCGGCTGGAATGTCCTGCGGGATCTGCATGCCATGCAGCCGCGCCAGGCAGGCGACGCTTTCGCGGTAGCGCTCGGCGATCGGCAGACCGTCGGCATCGAGAACGCCTTCGGTGCCGAGGTCCTCGATCAGCAGGATACCCTGCGGATAATCGACGCCGTAGATTTCGGGCGTCGCAAAGCCGCGCTCGCGCAGCGCATCGGCAATGGCGACGAAAGGATAGGCGTTTTCGGCGAGATGCGCGACTTTCGGATAGGGTTTGCCGTCCAGAACTGAAGGCCCTTCGGGGAGCGGCGGCCAGTCCATCAGGATCTTCCTGCCGCCGGTGGCCGGATAAACGGCTTCATAGGCGCGCAGCGATGCATCGCCGGTCAGGAACCGGCGGCTGGCCGTCTCATAGCCGAGACCACCAAGAAACGTGCGGATCGCCAGCACGCGCTCAATCCGCTCTGCTTTCTTTTCCGGTGCTGTGATCGTCACGCGGCGTCCCTGGCCTTCGTGCTCGAGCGCCAGGACGATGCGATCCTCAGGCATCTCGTGCTGCGCCATTTCCGGCCATTCGACGAGACAGATACCGTTTTGCAGCGCTTCGTCGAAGCCGAGCTCTTCCAGCTCCGATCCGTCGGCGAGACGATAGAGATCGAAATGCGAGACGGGAATCCTGATGTCGTAGGACTGAACCAGCGTGAAGGTTGGGCTCGGCACTTCGAGGCGCGGATCATCGGCGATAGCGCGGATCATCGCCCGCGCCAGCGAGGATTTTCCGGCGCCGAGATCGCCTGAGAGCGTCAGGCAGTCGCCGGCTTTCAGGGCGAGCGCCAGATCTTCGCCGAGGCGGATCGTTGCCGCCTCGTCTGCCAGGAACAGGGAGATTGGCGCGCCGCTGGCGGTCATTCGGCAGCTGCGATAGCGCGCGGCAAGTTCACCGATGGAATCCGGCAAACGACCGTGGTACCGCGGCCCGGCTTGCTGTCGATCGTGACCTTGCCGTTATGCAGGCTGACGAAGCTGTCGACGATCGAGAGGCCTAGGCCGGCGCCGCCGCGCTTGCCGCTTTTCGCGCCCGTGGCGAACCGGTCGAAGACCGTCGCGATCATCTCCTGCGAGATGCCGGGGCCGCGGTCGGCGACCGAGAAGACGAAATCGGTGCCTTCGCGATGGCATTCGAGCGCGATCGCCGCGCCCTCCGGCGAAAAGTTCGCCGCATTCGACAGGAGCTTCAGCAGGATCTGCTTCAGGCGCTGCGGATCGGCAACGATCGTGCCGAGCTGCGCCGGAGCGGTGATTTCGAGCGTCACGCCGCTTTCCTGCAGCCGGTCGGCGATCTGCATCGAGACGTCGTCCAGCAGGTCGCTGAGATCGATCTCGGAATAGTTCAGCCGCATGATCCCGGCATCGACGGTCGCCAGATCGAGAATGTCGTTCACCAGCGTCAGCAGCACCGACGACGAGGTGGCGATATGATCGATATATTCGGCCTGCCGGTCGTTCAGTGGGCCGACGCCCGGCGTGCGCAGCAGGTCGGTGAAACCGATGATGTTGGTCAGCGGCGAGCGCAGCTCGTAGGAAACGTGCTGGACGAAATCGTTCTTCAGCTCGTCGGCCTTGCGCAGCGCTTCGTTCTTTTCCGTCAGCGCCCGCTCGGCGCGCACCGCATCCGTCATGTTGACGAAGGTCAGCATGGTCTGGGCGTTTGGCAGCGGAATGACGGCGTAGTCGAGCACGAGGCCGGAGAAGAGCTCAAGCGTGCCCTGACTCGATCGGCGTTCGTCGTCGAAGCTGGTGATCAGCTCGGCAAAGGTCTTCCAGCCATCCGCCCGGTCATAGGATTGCACGCAGGCCTCGCCGACGGCGCGGATATGCGTGCCGGGCTTGGCTTCGGCTTCGGTGATGCCCCAGAGCACACGGAAGGCCGGATTTGCAAGGCGAACCCTGCCATCGGCGCCGAACACCGCGACACCCTCGGAAAGGTGGTCGATAGTCTCACCCTGAACCTTTACCAGCGTGTTGTATCGGGTCTCAAGATCGACCTGTTCAGTCAGGTTTTCGAATACCCAGGTTGCGCCACCCTGCGGATGTGCAGTCGCGAAGACGCGCAGCGTCTGGCCGTTCGGCAGGTGCCAGACGTCGGATTTGGTGTCGAGCGAGCGATAGACGGCCAGCGCCGTATCCTTCCAGCTCTTCCAGTTCAGCTGGTCCGGCAGCTTCTTCGCCACCCGCAGGCGCTCGAGAAGCTCGGCATTGTCAGGCTTGCGCTCGAGGAAGGCTATATCGAGTTCCCAGAGGGTCACGAAAGCCTGGTTATAGAACTGCAGCCGCTGGTCGCCGTCGAAGATCGCAACAGGTGTCGCCAGATGGTCGAGCGTTTCGGCATGGCTCTTCAGCGTCCGCTCAAGCTCGGCGCGGACGGCTTCCGCATCAGAAACATCCACCGCGATACCGGCAGAGCCGCTCGGCACCTTGACGTCGACGACGTCGAAGAAGGTCCGGTTGCCGTGGACGACGGTGGAAATCTTGTCATGGAACGGCGATTCCGGCGTTGCTGTGGCGCGGATGCGCTCGCGGGCGACGGTCGTCAGGATTTCGCGGCTCTCGTTGATCGCCTGCTGCGGCGTGGTCGCCTCGACAGCATCGCCATAGGCCTGGTTCACCCAGGTCAGGCGGCCATCGGTATCGCGCTGCCATGCCGGCAGGTCGATTGCGTCGAGCAGGTTCTGGAAGGCCGAGATCGACGACATCAGCCGGTCGCGCTCGATCTTCAGTTCGGCAAGCTCGGCGCGCAGATTGTTGAGCGCAACGAACCGCACGAAGGCGCGGCCGCCGGAAACCCGGCCCTGCGCTTCGAGGATTTCATCGCGATTGGTCTCGACGACCATATCGAAGCTCTGCGCCGCTTCGCGCAGCCGGTCGATGGCGCGGTCGAGTTCGGAGGCCGAGCGTGGCTTCAGCCACAGGCCGAATGCCAGGAATTCATTGTCCTGCGGCGCGCCGGTTTCGGCCGGCAGCTGGCCCAGCAGTTCGGGCCGCTCATTGCCGTCCCAGATGACGATGCGGCGGTTCTTGTCGGCGATCAGCGCCTGGTACTGGGAAATTCGCTGCTGCGCATCGGACAGAGCCGTACGCATCTCGCGGCTTTCGGTCTCGATATTGCCGCGCTGGCGCACTGACCACAGTGTCGAGAGCAGGGCTGCCGAAATCACGCCGATGACGACGGAAACGCCGACGACCTGAGACGAGGTGAAGAGATGGGCCGATGCCGCCGCTTCCGACTCGACCTGAGCCATCACCGGGCGTGCGAGCGCAGAAATCGCAGTACCGCCGGCGCAGATCTGCGCCAGTCGCATCAGCGATCCCTTTCCTTGCTTCACGACCCGCCCGGCCGCCGCAAGTGTATCGTTTTGTGCTGCCGCTCTCAGGTGGGCTTCCGGCCGAACGCCGTCATCCACCTGTCCCGGCAGGCTTTTTTCTTCTTCCGGCATCCCCGGTCTGTCTCCGTCTTTCAATGTGCCGCATCACGACAAGACATCCCATTTTCGGGCAAACGGACGAGTCCGGGCCACGAATCGAGTTCTAAAACAATACTTCGGATGGGATTCAGCGGGAAGGTAGGAGGCAAAAAATAAGGGCGCCGCAAATGTCAATGCGGCGCCCATCAAGATATTGTGGATAGTCGAGATACGATTAGTATCTGTAGTGGTCAGCCTTGAACGGACCCTGCGGCTTTACGCCGATATAGGCAGCCTGTTCTTCCGAAAGCTGGGTCAGCTTGACGCCGAGCTTGCCGAGGTGAAGACGGGCGACCTTCTCGTCGAGGTGCTTCGGCAGGATGTAGACCTGGTTGGAATACTGCTCCGGCTTGGTGAAGAGTTCGATCTGTGCCAGCGTCTGGTTGGTGAAGGATGCCGACATGACGAAGGACGGATGGCCGGTGGCGTTGCCGAGGTTCAAGAGGCGTCCCTCGGACAGCAGGATGATGCGGTTGCCCTTCGGGAACTCGATCAGGTCAACCTGCGGCTTGACGTTGGTCCACTTCAGGTTACGCAGCGCGGCAACTTCGATTTCGTTGTCGAAGTGGCCGATATTGCCGACGATCGCCATGTCCTTCATCGCACGCATGTGGTCGATGCGGATAACGTCCTTGTTGCCGGTCGTGGTGATGAAGATGTCGGCGGAAGATACGACGTCTTCGAGCAGAACCACTTCATAACCGTCCATGGCGGCCTGCAGGGCGCAGATCGGGTCGGCCTCGGTAACCTTGACGCGGGCGCCGGCGCCGGAGAGCGAAGCGGCAGAACCCTTGCCGACGTCGCCGTAACCGCAGACAACAGCAACCTTGCCGGCCATCATGACGTCGGTACCGCGGCGGATACCGTCAACCAGCGATTCCTTGCAGCCGTACTTGTTGTCGAACTTCGACTTGGTGACGGAGTCGTTGACGTTGATCGCCGGGAACGGC
This sequence comes from Rhizobium sp. Rhizsp82, assembly GCF_047325115.1. NCBI lineage: Bacteria > Pseudomonadati > Pseudomonadota > Alphaproteobacteria > Hyphomicrobiales > Rhizobiaceae > Rhizobium > Rhizobium sp. Rhizsp82. Next base: position 868,761 of record NZ_CP168570.1, read on the forward strand.
AGCAGGCCCTTGGCATGCAGCTGGTAGAGGCGGTTGACGCCCGTGGTGGTTTCCTCGGTGACGCCCTTGATCGCGTCGCGCTGCTTGGTGAACCAGCCCGGAGAAGCGGCGAGGCGCTTCTTGATCTGGGCGAAGAGGATTTCTTCTTCTTCCGAATGCGGGTTCGACAGCACGTCTTCACCGGCTTCGGCGCGGGCACCGAGCAGGATGTACATGGTCGCATCGCCGCCGTCGTCGAGGATCATGTTGGAGAAGCCGCCGTCGGCCCACTGGAAGATCTTGTCGGTGTAGGTCCAGTAATCTTCGAGGGACTCGCCCTTGATCGCGAAGACCGGGATGCCGGCTGCGGCGATCGCGGCGGCGGCATGGTCCTGCGTCGAGAAGATGTTGCACGAAGCCCAGCGGACTTCGGCGCCGAGCGCCACCAGCGTCTCGATGAGAACAGCCGTCTGGATCGTCATGTGCAGCGAGCCGGTGATGCGCGCGCCCTTCAGCGGCTGCGACTTGCCGAATTCTTCGCGGCTGGACATCAGGCCCGGCATTTCGGTTTCGGCGATCGTAATTTCCTTACGGCCGAAATCTGCGAGGGCGATATCGGCGACGACATAATCTTTTTCAGTGCTCATAGAGGTCTCCAGGCTGAAAAGCGTGTCAATAAATCAAAAGTGCGCAATGGGCGCAGCAGAGCGCGTGCGGTCTGCACGGCCATGCTTGCCGTTTAGCAGGCTTCTTGTGGGAAGGCAATAAGGATATAAAGAAGTCTTTATATGTTTATATGTCGGCGATTTCTTAGATTTCTTCGCCGAATTTGTTCTGGATCAGCTGGTCCAGCGCCTCGAGCGCTTCGGTGGCCTGGTTGCCGCTGGCGGTCACCAGCACCGTCGAGCCGGGGCTCGCTGCCAGCATCATCAGCCCCATGATCGATGTCCCGCCCACCGTCATCCCGTCTTTCGACACGGTGATCGTCGCATCGAACGTATCGACCATCTGGACGAATTTCGCCGAAGCGCGGGCGTGCAGGCCGCGCTTGTTGATGATGAGGAGTTCCCGGGAGAGCTGCGTCGTGGTCATGAAGGCCCGTTATTTACCGCTGAGAACGCGGCTCGCGACGTTGATATACTTGCGCCCGGCTTCCGAAGCCTCGGCCAGGGCCTTTTCCATATTGTTCTCGCCGCGTACGCCGGCGAGCTTGATAAGCATCGGCAGGTTCATGCCGGCGATCACTTCGGTGTGGCCGCTGCTCATCACGGAAATTGCCAGATTGGAAGGGGTCCCGCCGAACATGTCGGTGAGGATCACCACGCCATGACCGTCATCGGCGCCGGCGACTGCCTGGAGAATGTCCTGCCGCCTCTGATCCATATCGTCTTCGGGGCCGATGCAGACCGTCTCGATGAATTTCTGAGGACCTACGACGTGCTCGACAGCATGACGAAACTCTTCAGCCAGCTTGCCATGAGTGACAAGCACAAGTCCGATCATGATTTAACTGCTCCCAATGGCATATCAACGGCGGCCCCAATATCGCAATGCAACAATCGCGTCCACCGGTGGGGGCACATCTTGGCGATCAAAAACCGAAGTGCAAGACAAAAATGCAGCGATACGGGGCGATTCCGGCGGTTTCAGCGGCATTCCAATCCGATTTCAGGCGCCTTTGCCATCAAAATTGCGAGAGGTACCGATGTATTCGCAAGAAGCCGGATCACCGGCAGTGCAAAGCCTTCGGCAACTTCGATCTGCTCGTTGTCGGGCGGCAGCCGGTCGGGTCCGGAAACGTTGGCAGGAAGGATCGCAAAGTGCATCACCGCTTCAGGGATGCTGTCGAGCGAAACGATGCCGGTGCCACGCAATTCGATCAGTCCGGCAATCGAATCCGGCCGCTTGGCGATGATTTTGCCATCGCGATGCTCGACAAAGACCTGGTCGTCGGCAACGAGCATCGCGGGCAGGCCGAGACGCCGGGCTTCCGTCAGGCAGGTGAAGGCAAGCATAGACTTGCCACATCCGGAGGGGCCAGCAAACATCAGCCCGGTTTGGTTGATCCGGATCGCCGTTGCGTGAACGTTGACCAGCGGCGCCATCAGCTATGCGCGTCCGCGGGCAGAGCAAGGATGAACCGCGCGCCGAGGATCTCGGCGCTTTCGGCATCGATGATGTTCTCTGCCCTGAGCGAGCCGCCATGGGCTTCGGCAATCTGACGGCTGATCGACAGGCCGAGGCCGGAATTCTGGCCGAAACCTTCGGATTCCGGGCGATAGGTGTAGAAGCGCTCGAAGATGCGGTCGATATTCTCGGCCTGGATGCCGGGGCCGTTGTCTTCGATATAGACGAGGCAGCGCGAGCGTGTCCGCACCAGCCGGACGATGATCCGTCCGCCTTCCTGCGGCACGAAGGATCGGGCATTCTCGATCAGGTTGGTCACGATCTGGCCGATGCGCAGGTCATGGCCATTGACGACGAAGCGGGTCTTCACCCCCGGCTTGCGCTCGATCACCAGCTCGATATGAACGTCCTTGTTCTTGCTGCGGATCTGCCGGGAGACCTCCACGAGATCGGTGAGGAACTTCTCCAGATCGACCGAACGGGCATCGACGCGTGCCAATTCGGCATCGAGCCGCGAGGCGTCGGAAATGTCACTGATCAGGCGGTCTAGGCGGCGGACGTCGTGCTGGATGACATCCATCAGCCGCTTCTTGGAGTCGTCGGATTTCGCCAACGGCAATGTCTCGACAGCGCTGCGAAGCGAGGTCAGCGGGTTCTTGAGCTCATGGCTGACATCGGCGGCAAAACTCTCGATCGCATCGATACGGTCGTAGAGCGCCGTGGTCATTTCGCGCAGCGCGATCGACAGGTTACCGATTTCATCCTGGCGGGCCGAGAAATCCGGAATTTCCTCGCGCTCCTTGGCCCCACGGCGGACGCGGATCGCGGCGGCCGAGAGGCGGCGCAGCGGATTGGCGATCGTCGAAGACAGAACGAGCGACAAGAGCACGTTGACGAGCGTGGCAACGCCAAAGACGCGCATGATCGCCAGGCGCTCGGCGTGAACGATATTGTCGATATCGCCGGCCTGGGTCGACAGAAGAAGGACGCCGAGAACCGCACGGAAGCGCTGGACGGGCACCGCGACCGAAACGATCAGCTCGCCTTTCTCGGTGGTGCGAACGACCGCGCCGCGCACGCCGGTCAGCGCATTCATCACCTCGGGATAGATCGAACCGTCACCGCCGGGCGCTTCCTTATAGACCGGCAGATTGCCGGGCTGCAGTGCCTTGTTGAACAGCGTCGTAAACCATTCGCCCCAGGTCTGCTTCTCTTCCTCGACCGGTGGCAGGTCGAAACGCAGCACCTGGCCGCGGGAATAGAGATGACGGGAATCGAGCAGCAGATTGGCGTCGGCATCGAAGATGCGGGCGCGCGTGCGGGTCGGCGAGATCAGCCGGCGCAGAACCGGCGCTACCTTTTCCGGATCGATCGGGAATTCCAGATCTTCGTCGTTCGGAACCGGCGTGATGCTCTGTCCCGCCTGCAGCTCCAGCAGCTTCTGCGGGTCGATGGTGATCGAGTTGGTATCGACGGAGGCCGATGCCGAGACGGCGCCGGCAATGATTTCGCCCTGCGTGAGCAGGCTCTCGACACGGGCGTCGATCAGGCCTTCGCGAAACTGGTTGAGGTAGAGAATGCCGCCGACAAGAACGAGCAGTGCCGCCAGATTGAAGAACAGGATACGGCGTGTCAGGCTGGAAAAGACGGCATTGCCGAAGATCCGGCGGATGATGGTGAAGGGATGCGACCATCGCCTTCCCCTGACGCGGCGGCCGGTTACGCCATCCGCATCATCCAGATCCCTTTCCTGCACCAACTGTGCCAATGACAGGCCCTTTCGGAGGGCGCGGCCGGAAATGCGGCCAGCAAGCCCTCAACAACAATCATGCGCTGCGCTTTAAGGCGTCAGGCTGCTTCGCGGAAGCGGTAACCCACTCCGTAGAGTGTTTCAATCATATCAAAATCGTTGTCGACCATCTTGAATTTCTTGCGCAGCCGCTTGATGTGGCTATCGATCGTGCGGTCATCGACATAGACCTGTTCGTCATAGGCCGCGTCCATCAGCGCGTCACGGCTCTTGACCACGCCCGGGCGCTGGGCCAGCGAATGCAGGATCAGGAATTCGGTGACGGTCAGCGTCACTGGCTCGGCCTTCCAGGTGCAGGTATGGCGCTCCTGGTCCATGACCAGCTGTCCACGCTCCAGCGAGCGGGCTGGCTGCGCGACGCCGGGCTTCGGAGCGGCACCGGTGCCTGCCGCGGCCGCGGCTTCCCGGCTCGAGGCGCGGCGCAGCACGGCGCGAACGCGCTCGACCAGCAGGCGCTGCGAGAACGGCTTGGTGATGAAGTCGTCGGCGCCCATCTTCAGGCCGAAGAGCTCGTCGATCTCTTCGTCCTTGGAGGTCAGGAAAATGACAGGCATGTCGGATTTCTGTCGCAGGCGGCGCAGCAGCTCCATCCCGTCCATGCGCGGCATCTTGATATCGAAGATGGCGAGTTGCGGCGGGCGGGCGATAAGACCATCAAGGGCCGAAGCGCCATCCGTGTATGTCTCGACCTTATATCCTTCGGCCTCCAGTGCGATCGACACTGAGGTGAGGATGTTGCGGTCGTCGTCAACGAGCGCGATTGTCGGCATGGTGTTCGTCTCCGTCATCTATGCGCATCTCCCGGAATTTTTGATGTCCCCAGGCGGCCTCTCCGGCCGGATGCGCTTATGGAGGATAAAGGTGGAACAAATTGTGGCAAAGATAAAGGGGAGGATTGCCGGATTATTCGAGCTGCAATCAAGGGTGGTGCGACAAACTGAACCAAACTCATCAGTTCAAACGATTTAAAAATAGCGAGAGTAATTTAAATCGATTAATTATTTGATATCGTTACCTTTTTTGAATTACACCGTATTGCTTTTTAAAATTCCTCACCTTAGGTTCGCGTCAGTTTTAACGGCTTGATGCCTCAGTAAAGGGAAAAGCGATGGAAACGTTCGGAGTTCATAACCCGGCGGTAGCGCTGGCGACGATTGGTTTGGAGAGCGCAGCAAGCGTTCGCTATAACTTTACCGCCGCCTCTCTTTACGAGGAGGCGATTCGCCGTGGAGAAGCCGAACTCACCGCCCAGGGCGCGCTCCGCGCATTGACCGGCCAGCACACCGGCCGCTCGCCGCGCGACAAGTTCGTAGTCCGCGACGCCAACACCGAGACGCAGATCTGGTGGGACAACAACAAGCCGATGTCGCCGGAGCATTTCGCCGGGCTTCATGCCGACATGCTGGCGCATGCGAAGGGCAGGGAGCTTTTCGTGCAGGACCTGATCGGCGGTGCCGATGCCGGTCATGCGCTGCCCTCGCGTGTCGTCACCGAATTCGCCTGGCACTCGCTGTTCATCCGCAACCTGCTGATCCGTCCGGAACTCGAAGCGCTGAAAACCTTCGTGCCGAAGCTGACGATCATCGACCTGCCGAGCTTCAAGGCCGATCCGGAACGCCACGGCTGCCGCACGGAAACCGTCATCGCCTGCGACCTCACCAAGGGTCTCGTGCTGATCGGCGGCACGTCCTATGCCGGCGAAATGAAGAAGTCGGTCTTCACCGTTCTCAACTACTTGCTCCCGGCCAAGGGTGTTATGCCGATGCACTGCTCGGCCAATGCCGGCCCGGATGGCGACAGCGCGGTCTTCTTCGGCCTGTCGGGCACCGGCAAGACGACGCTTTCGGCCGATCCGGCCCGTACGCTGATCGGTGACGACGAGCATGGCTGGGGCGAAAACGGCATCTTCAATTTCGAAGGCGGCTGCTATGCCAAGACCATCCGTCTGTCGGCAGAAGCCGAGCCGGAAATCTACGCGACGACGCAGCGCTTCGGCACCGTTCTGGAAAACGTCGTGCTCAACGACCAGCGCGCGCCGGATTTCGACGATGGCTCGTTGACGGAAAATACCCGTTGCGCCTACCCGCTCGATTTCATTCCGAACGCTTCGAAAACCGGCCTTGCCGCGCATCCGAAGACGATCATCATGCTGACCGCCGATGCCTTCGGCGTCATGCCGCCGATTGCCCGCCTGACGCCTGAACAGGCCATGTACCACTTCCTGTCCGGCTACACGGCAAAGGTCGCCGGTACCGAAAAGGGCGTTACCGAGCCCGAAGCGACCTTCTCGACCTGCTTCGGCGCCCCCTTCATGCCGCGTCATCCGGCGGAATACGGCAACCTCCTGAAGGAGCTGATCGGCCGTCACGGCGTCGAATGCTGGCTGGTCAACACCGGCTGGACCGGCGGCGCATACGGCACCGGCAAGCGCATGCCGATCAAGGCGACGCGCGCACTGCTGGCCGCGGCTCTCTCGGGCGAACTCGCCAAGGCTGACCTGCGCACCGACACAAACTTCGGCTTTGCCGTTCCGGTTTCCGTCGCTGGCGTCGACAACGGCATTCTCGACCCGCGCTCGACCTGGGCCGATGCCGCAGCCTACGACCGCCAGGCCGAAAAGCTCGTCGGCATGTTCATCGCCAACTTCGCCAAGTTCGAAGAACATGTCGATGGCGGCGTGCGTGACGCGGCACCGGGCCTGAAGCTCGCCGCTGAATAAACTAAACGGCTGATGATTCACGTGAAACCCGGCGGGAAACTGCCGGGTTTTTCTTTGCGTGTTCCAAAATCACGGCCGATGTGAGATAGGTCTCGCATGGCCAGCGACGCGCTCTTCATTAATGACAGGATCACCATCGCTGGATGGGAGCTGACGGAACAGTTCGTTCTGGCGGGCGGCCCCGGCGGGCAGAACGTCAACAAGGTCTCGACCGCAGTCCAGCTGTTCTTCAACATCGAGAATTCGCCGTCTTTGCCCGAGCGGGTGAAGGCTAATGCCATCAAGCTTGCCGGAAGACGCATGTCGAAAGACGGCGTGCTGATGATCGAGGCAAGCCGCTTTCGCAGCCAGGACCGCAATCGCGAGGATGCGCGTGAGCGCCTGAAGGAACTGGTTCTCGAAGCGGCCAAGCCACCACCGCCGCCGCGCAAGAAGACCAAGCCGACGAAAGGCTCGGTCGAACGCCGCCTCAAGGAAAAATCCGGCCGATCCGAAGTCAAGAAGATGCGCGGCCGCCCGAGCGGAGACTGATCCATGCTCGAAATCTCCAGCGGCATCCGGCATTTCTCCGGATATCTCGATCGCCCTGCGCAAGAAGCGATGGTCGAGACGATCCGCCAGATCGTGTCCGCCGCGCCGCTCTTCACGCCGGTCATGCCCGGGACAGGTAAGCCGATGTCAGTCCGCATGAGCAATTGCGGAGAGCTCGGCTGGGTCACGGACAAGGAGCGCGGCTACCGCTACCAGCCGGTTCATCCGCTCACCGGTGAACCATGGCCAGCCATCCCGCCCGCACTTCTCGATATGTGGACCGTCGTATCCGGCTATCCGCATCCACCCCAGGCCTGCCTGATCAATTTCTATTCCGACGACGCGAAGATGGGACTGCATCAAGACAAGGACGAGCAGGACCTCAAAGCACCCGTCGTCTCGATCTCTCTCGGCAATACCTGCCTCTTCCGCATCGGCGGCACCGCGCGCAACGATCGCACCCAGTCCCTGAAACTCGCCAGCGGCGACGTCATAGTCCTCGGCGGCGAAGGCCGCCTCTGCTTCCACGGGGTCGACCGCATCTATCCCGCCACCTCGACGCTCCTGAAAAGCGGCGGCCGGATCAATCTGACGTTAAGGCGTGTCTCCTAAAATCGCCCTCGTTGTTACCGGGATGAGCGATGGGCAAGGCATATAGCAAATTCGATATCACGGCTGGCCTTTGCGCGGTTCTTCTCGGGCTGTCGATAGGTTTCGGCTACTATATCAAGCTGTGGCAGCTTGATGCTAATGGCCTGTCTACCGGTATACAAAAGCTACCATACTGGGACTTTACGAATCTCTGGGCGGGCGGTCTTCTTGCATCCAAGGGAGGTGTCGGCACTATTTTTGACGTTGATGCCTACCGGGCTTTTCTGCGCAGTATGTTCACGCCGCAGCTTGCCGATCAGGAATGGAGCTATCCGCCGTCGGTGTTGCTGGTCGGCACGCCGCTCGCACAATTACCGATCGCCGTTGCTTATGTCGTTTGGACAGTCGGTTCGATTGTTGCGCTGCATTTCGCTTTGCGGCCGCTATCGTTGCCGCTGCTTGCTCATGCTGCCTGTCTTCTCAGCCCCTCCGGCTTTACAAATCTCCTCATCGGCCAGAACGGCGCCCTGACGGCGGCCCTGCTCATCGGCGGCTTATCGCTCGTCTACACCCGGCCAATAGTCGCGGGAATACTCTTCGGCGTCCTGACGATGAAGCCGCATCTGGGATTGCTGATCCCGATATGCCTGATCGCGAGCGGCAGTTATCGCGCATTTCTCTCGGCTGCCGTCACTGCGAGCCTGCTTTTCCTGGCCACAGGACTCGCATTTGGTTTCGATGTCTGGACACTGTTTATCGGCAAGACAGCACCGCTGATGTCCTCCATTCTGGAAGCACCTTATCCGCAAACTTATCAGGCCCACGCGATAACTGTTTTCCTCGCGTGCCGATGGCTCGGGTTCAGCGTCGCTGGTGGCTATGCCGGCCAGGCTGTTGCACTAGTGCTGTGCGCTGCCGTAGCCATTTGGCTCTGGCGCCCCCAAAATCCCATCGAGCATGGAAAGCGCGCCTGTATTACGGCAACGTTAGCGATCGTAGCGTCGCCTTATGGCTACAGCTACGACACGATCCCGATGTGCGTGACCGCCGCATTCCTGTTTGTGACCGAACCCCGCCTAAGCAGATTGGCGATGGCGGTGTTCTGGCTGTTCCCGCTCTTCATCCACCGCATAAATTATCACGAGATCGGCATTACCGTTCTCGCACCAATCCTGCTGGTGACCTACGCCCTTGCCGCCGGCCAACGACGCGCAATTGGACTCGAGCCTCTGCCTAAAGCTTCCTGAGCGCCACCTGTTCGATCAGGTGGTTCGGACCCTTCCGCAGTATCAGGTCGGCGCGCGGGCGGGTCGGCAGGATGTTTTGGCGCAGGTTCTTCAGGTTGATATTGGCCCACAGGCCCTCGGCGATCGACAGTGCTTCCTTTTCGCTGATCGATGCGTAGCGATGGAAATATGAGTTCGGATCGCGGAAAGCGGTTTCGCGCAGGCGCATGAAGCGGTTCACGTACCAATTATGGATCTGCTTTTCCTCGGCATCGATATAGATCGAGAAGTCGAAGAAGTCAGAGACCATCGGCACGATCTTGCCGTCGGCCGGCAGGTCGCGGGACTGCAGTACGTTGATCCCTTCGAAGATCAGGATATCAGGCCGGTCGATGATCTTGTATTCATTCGGGATCACGTCATAGACGAGGTGGGAATAAACAGGGGCCTTGACGTCCGCCTGTCCGGCCTTGATTGCCGAAAGAAAACGCAGGATAGCTCCGGTGTCGTAGCTTTCGGGAAAACCCTTGCGTTGCATCAGGTTTTCGCGCTCCAGCACCGAGTTCGGATGCAGGAAGCCGTCAGTCGTGATCAGGTCGACCTTCGGGCTCGACGGCCAGCGGCGCAGCAGCTCTTTCAGCACACGAGCCGTCGTCGACTTGCCGACCGCGACCGATCCGGCGATGCCGATAACGAAGGGCGTCTTGGCGACGCCCTCGAGATTGAGGAAGCGGTTGCGCTGTTCGAAGAGCAACTGCGAGGATTCGACATGCGAGGACAGCAGGCGCGACAGCGAAAGGTAGATGCGCCTGACTTCGTCGAGGTCGATCGGGTCGCCCATCGAGCGCAGCCGCGTCACTTCCTCGCCGGTCAGCGTCAGCGGCGTATCGGCGCGGAACTTCGCCCATTCCTCGGAAGAAAAGAAGTGATAGGGCGAATAGGAATTCGCCTGGAAGTGATCGAGCGCCTCGGGCGCTCCGATGATTTGCGACACGATACTCATGAACTCTGCCGGCTGGCCTTTTCCTTGAGGCCGGATTGAGCGGTCCGCCGCTCAAGTTCGGCCATGACATCCTGCAACGGAATGCCTGCAATCTTCAATACGACCAAAAGGTGATAGAGGACATCGGCCGACTCGTAGGTCAGGTTGGTCCGGTCGTTGGTGACCGCGGCCATCACAGCCTCGATCGCCTCCTCGCCAAGCTTCTTCGCTGCCTTCGGCTGACCGGCAGAAACCAGCTTCGCTGTCCAGGATTCGTCCGGTGAGGCCTTCGACCGCTCGTCGACGATCTTTTCCAGATCGGAAAGGGAAAATCCGCTCATTCTATCGCTTTCACTCAGTCGAGCCGCATCGCAATGCCGTGGGATGACATATAGCGCTTTGCCTCGCCGACGGAATAGGTGCCGAAATGGAAGATCGAGGCGGCAAGCACGGCCGTCGCATGGCCTTCCTTCACCCCAGCAACGAGATCGTCGAGATTGCCGACGCCGCCGGAGGCGATGACGGGAACGCGCACGCTGTCGGCGATCGCCCGTGTCAGCTCCAGATCGTAGCCAATCTTCGTGCCGTCGCGGTCCATCGATGTGACCAGCAGTTCGCCGGCGCCGCGGGCAACCATTTTCTGCGCGAATTCCACGGCATCGATGCCGGTCGCGTTGCGGCCGCCGTGCGTGTAGATCTCCCAGGCGCTCAGATTATCCTGGCCGACAGCCTGCGTGCGGCGTCGCTTGGCATCGATCGAAACGACGATGCACTGGTCGCCGAACTTGTCGGCGGCTTCGGCGACGAAATCAGGATTGTTGACCGCCGCCGAATTGATCGAAACCTTGTCGGCGCCGCAGAGCAGCAGCTTGCGGATATCGGCGATCGTGCGAACGCCGCCGCCGACGGTCAGCGGCATGAAGCACTGTTCGGCAGTGCGCGAGACGACGTCGAAGATCGTGTCGCGATTGTCGGAGGAAGCGGTGATGTCGAGAAAGCAGAGCTCGTCGGCACCGGCCGCATCATAGGCCTTTGCCGCTTCCACCGGGTCGCCGGCATCGACGAGATTGGTGAAATTGACGCCCTTGACGACGCGGCCGTCCTTGACGTCGAGGCAGGGGATGACACGGGCTTTTAGCGTCATTGTGCAATCTCCTTGGCGCGGGCAGCCTTGATCAGCGACAGCGCTTCCGCCGGATCGATACGGCCATCGTAGAGCGCGCGGCCGGAAATCGCGCCTTCCAGCTTACGGGCATCCGGCTGCAGCATGCGCTCGATATCGGCGATAGAGGCGAGGCCACCCGAAGCGATCACCGGGATGGAGACCGCTTCGGCAAGCTCCAGCGTCGAGGTCCAATTGATACCGGCAAGGATGCCGTCGCGATCGATATCGGTATAGATGATGGCGGCAACACCGGCGCCTTCGAACTTCTTGGCAAGCTCGATGATGCCGAGCTCCGAGGCTTCGGCCCAGCCCTCGACGGCGACCTTGCCGCCCTTCGCATCGATGCCGACGGCAACGCGGCCAGGAAAGGCCTTGCAGGCCTCGATGACGAGCGCCGGATCGCGAACCGCGACCGTGCCGAGAATGACGCGGGCCAAACCGCGCGACAGCCAGCTCTCGATATGATCGAGCGTGCGGATGCCGCCGCCGAGCTGCACCGGATTCTTCGTCGCCTTGAGGATGGCATCGACGGCTGCGCCGTTGACGCTTTCACCGGCAAAGGCGCCGTTGAGATCGACGACATGCAGCCATTCGAAACCCTGGTCTTCGAAGGCCTTGGCCTGCGCTGCCGGGTCCGGATTGTAGACCGTTGCCTGGTCCATATCGCCGAGCTTCAGGCGGACGCACTGGCCGTCCTTCAGGTCGATGGCGGGAAAGAGGATCATGATGTCTGTCCTTGCTTCGCGCGAGCCTTACGGCTTCCAGCGCAGGAAATTGGTGATCAGGGCGAGGCCGAGCTTCTGGCTCTTTTCCGGATGGAACTGCGCGCCGGCCATGTTGTCGCGGCCGACAAAGGCGGTCATCGGGCCGCCGTAATCCGTCGTGGCGATCACATCCGAGGCGTTTTCGGCATCGAGATGGTAGGAATGAACGAAATAGGCGTGCAAGCCGTCGGCACCCGTCGGGATGCCGTCGAAGAGCGGATGCGGATGCCTCAGATCGAGCGTATTCCAGCCGATCTGCGGGATCTTCAGCGAGGCATCATCAGGCGTCATTTCTTTGACGTCGCCGGGGATCCAGCCGAAGCCCTGCGTCACCGTCTTTTCGAGACCGCGCGAGGACATCAGCTGCATGCCGACGCAGATGCCGAGGAAGGGCTTTGCCTTCTTCTCAACAGCCTCGATCAGCACTTCGGCCATGCCGGGCACGGCATCGAGACCGCGCCGGCAATCGGCATAGGCGCCGACGCCGGGCAGGACGATGCGATCAGCCAAGGCAACGGCTTCCGCCTTGTCGGTCAGGTCGATATGGGCGTCGATGCCTGCCTCGCGAGCAGCGCGTTCAAAGGCCTTCGTTGCCGAGCGCAGGTTGCCGGAACCGTAATCGATAATTGCGACGCGCATCAGCGTCCTCCATCAAAACCAAAGAGACCAAGCGAGGTGGTGTTGCCGTGACGGCCGGTGGAGCGTTGATGTCGCTCCCATTCCGGTGCCGGCACGCCGTCTTCCTGCGTGATGGTCTCGATATCGGAAAAATAGATCTCTTCCGCCTCGTCGACGGAATCGGCCGAGACGACCGCGTCTTCGTTCCAGCCCTTGGCGGCGAGATTTCCAATGCGGAAATTCTGCCCCTCAAGCGCAACGATCAGGCTGGCCGCGAGAGAAAGCGCGAAGCCAGCGGGCCAGAGACCCTGGCGCTCCATCAGCACGCCGCCGATGGCCTGCACCAGAAAGGCTACGATCGCATGCAGCCAGAGGCGGTGCGCCAGCAGCCAGAGCCATGGAAAGAAGAAACCAAGAACCGTGAAGCCGTCGCGGATGACGCGCGTCTTTTCGTGGCTGGCATCCGCTCCGTCAGGGGCAGTCAGAAACAGATAGCTGGAAGTCAATGTCGTCAAGCTCCCTGAAGGGGCTCAGACGAGCGTGCCCTTCGTCGAGGGAACACGGCCCGCCTGTCTCGGATCGATCTCTGTCGCCGTGCGCAGCGCGCGGGCAACGGCCTTGAAGCAGGTCTCTGCAATATGGTGATTGTTGGCACCATAATGGTTGAGCACGTGCAAGGTGATGCCGGCGTTCTGCGCGAGCGCCTGGAAGAATTCGCGAACCAGTTCGGTATCGAATGTGCCGATCTTCGGCGCGCTGAAGGAGACGTTCCAGACGAGGAAGGGACGGCCGGAAAGATCGAGCGCAGCCTTCGTCATCGTCTCGTCCATCGCCAGGTCGATCGAGGCGTAGCGGGTGATGCCGCGGCGATCGCCGAGCGCTTTCGCAATGGCCTGGCCGATCGCGATCCCGGTGTCTTCGACGGCATGATGATCGTCGACATGCAGGTCGCCCTTGGTCTCGATCTCCATATCGATCAGCGAATGTCGTGACAGCTGGTCAAGCATATGGTCGAAGAAGCCGACGCCCGTCGAAATCTTCGACTTGCCGGTGCCGTCGAGATTGACCGAAACCGAAACCGAAGTTTCGTTGGTCTTGCGGGAAACGGCGCCCGTGCGGCTTGCTGCGGTCTCGGCCATCTGGCTGCTCCATCGGGAATGACGCGGGTTCCATATCAGGCGTTCCCTAAAATATCCAGAAGCGCGGCCGCAGAAAAACGGCACCATTTGCAATCGGCGGAAGCCCACTTACATAGGGCTCAACAGGGCCGGTGAGCGGCCCGCGCAAAACGGCCCGGCCCCCGGGCAAGGATGTTTTATGACAACGATTATTACAGTTCGAAAAGGCGGCAAGGTGGTCATGGCTGGCGACGGCCAGGTGAGCCTTGGCCAGACCGTCATGAAGGGCAATGCCCGCAAGGTTCGCCGCATCGGCAAGGGCGGCGAAGTGATCGCCGGTTTCGCCGGCGCCACCGCCGATGCCTTCACACTGCTCGAGCGCCTCGAAAAGAAGCTGGAGCAGTATCCGGGCCAGCTGATGCGCGCAGCCGTCGAGCTCGCCAAGGACTGGCGCACAGACAAGTACCTGCGCAATCTCGAAGCCATGATGCTCGTCGCCGACAAGACCGTGACGCTTGCCGTTACCGGCAATGGCGACGTCCTGGAACCGGAACACGGCACGATGGCGATCGGCTCGGGCGGCAATTTTGCGCTCGCAGCCTCGCTTGCCCTGCTCGATTCCGACAAGTCGGCGGAAGAGGTCGCCCGCAAGGCGCTCGATATCGCCGCCGACATCTGCGTCTATACCAACCACAACATCATCGTCGAAACGCTTGATGCCGATGGCTGAGGACGGACCCCGCTACCATTTCCGCGATGTCGAGGCCGGGGATATCCCCGTGCTGAGCCGGTGGTTCGCCGAGCCGCATGTCGCGAAATGGTGGGACGGGGATCCGCAGCAGAATGCCGAGCACGTCGTCGAAGCGATGGAAAGCATAGAAACGCGGCCAATGATCGTGGAGCTGGAAGGGCGGCCGATCGCCTATCTCCAGCATTACGATCCGCATCTCGAAGACGGCCATCCTTATCAGGATCAGCCGAAAGGCACGCTCGGGCTCGATATTTCCATCGGCATCCCGGCGCTGATCGGCAAGGGTCACGGCAGCGCGATCATTCGCCAGATCGCGTCTGAGCTTTTCGCCGGAGGCACGAAAAGGATCGTCATCGATCCGCATCCGGAAAATCACGCGGCGATCCGTGCCTATGAGAAAGCCGGCTTTCGCTATCTCGACACAAGAACATCCATCTATGGTCCCGCCCATTTCATGGTGCTGGACGCAAACCAGGAAACGGATTTGCAATGACCAACTTTTCTCCCCGTGAGATCGTATCCGAACTCGATCGTCATATTATCGGCCAGCACGACGCCAAGCGCGCGGTGGCAATTGCGCTGCGCAATCGCTGGCGCCGCCAGCAGCTCGATGAGAGCCTGCGCGACGAAGTGATGCCGAAGAACATCCTGATGATCGGCCCGACCGGCGTCGGCAAGACCGAAATCTCTCGCCGTCTTGCCAAGCTCGCCGGCGCTCCCTTCATCAAGGTCGAAGCCACCAAATTCACCGAAGTCGGTTATGTCGGCCGTGATGTGGAGCAGATCATCCGCGATCTCGTCGAGATCGGCATCGGCTTGGTGCGCGACAAGAAGCGCGCCGAAGTCGAATCCAAGGCGCATATGAGCGCCGAAGAGCGCGTGCTCGATGCGCTGGTCGGCGCCACGGCATCGCCCGCCACCCGCGACAGCTTCCGCAAGAAGCTGCGTAACGGCGAGCTCGACGACAAGGAAATCGACATCGAGGTTGCCGATACCGGCTCGGGCATGGGCGGTTTCGAAATTCCCGGCATGCCGGGCGCCAATATTGGCGTGCTGAACCTCTCCGACATGTTCGGCAAAGCGATGGGCGGCCGCACCAAGAAGGTCCGCACGACCGTCAAGGCCTCCTACACCGATCTCATCCGCGACGAGTCCGACAAGCTGATCGACAATGAAGTCATCCAGCGCGAGGCCGTTCGTTCGGTCGAGAACGATGGCATCGTCTTCCTTGACGAAATCGACAAGATCGCAGCCCGCGATGGCGGCATGGGTGCCGGCGTCTCCCGCGAAGGCGTGCAGCGCGACCTGCTGCCGCTCGTCGAGGGCACGACGGTCTCCACTAAGTATGGTCCTGTTAAGACCGACCATATCCTGTTCATCGCCTCGGGCGCCTTCCACGTCGCCAAGCCGTCGGATCTTCTGCCGGAATTGCAGGGCCGCCTGCCGATCCGCGTCGAGCTTCGTCCGCTCAGCAAGGAAGACTTCCGCCGTATCCTGACGGAAACCGAGGCCAGTCTCATCCGCCAGTACCGCGCGCTGATGCAGACCGAAGAACTGAGCCTCGACTTCACCGACGATGCGATCGATGCGCTCGCCGATGTCGCGGTTCATCTGAACTCGACGGTCGAGAATATCGGTGCCCGCCGCCTGCAGACGGTTATGGAGCGCGTTCTGGACGAAATCTCGTTCAATGCGCCGGATCGCGGCGGCAGTGCCGTGACCATCGACGCGAATTACGTCCGGGAGCATGTCGGCGATCTCGCCAACAACACCGACCTCTCGCGCTTCATCCTTTAAATTTCTCAATGCGCGAAATGCTTTGCGTTCCGCGCAAGAGATTTTGATGATCAAACCCTCGACAGCGGGCCTTTTACTTTCTAGTGAAAGGCCCGTTTTCTTTGCTGGCGCGGGCTTTATTCGGACAAGATTGTGGTCCAGTCACGCGCTCGCAGCCAGGGACCATGAACTCGACAGGATAGCGGATCGTGCGACGCCTTTTGACATGCCTTCTCATTGCCGTTGCGGCTTTCACTTCGGCACCGGCCTATGCCATGCAGACGGTGCCGCCGGGCAACCGCAACGTCGAGCAGCCGCCGATCCCGGGCGCTTCCGTCCGCCGTACCAAGGGCACGAAGACCACCTTCGACCGTAAGTATGAGAAAGTCTACGAGCTTCTGTCGAGCGATCACGAGCTGATGGGCAAGATCCGCAAGACGGCGGCCGCCTACGGCATCGAGCCGATCCACATCATCGGCGCGCTGGTCGGCGAGCACACCTACAATGTCGACGCCTACGACCGGCTGCAGTCTTACTACGTCAAGGCTGCATCCTATGCCGGCGAAAGCTTCCGCTTTGCCTATGACGGCGAGGATGTAGACACCTTCATCGACCGCCCGGAATTTGCCGGATGCAACGGCAAGAGCGATTCCTACCAGCTCTGGAGCTGCCGCGAGGATGTCTGGGAAACCGACTTCCGCGGCAAGACGGTTGGCGGCAAGAAGTTTCCCGACAATCGCTTCAGCGCCGTATTCTTCCAGCCCTTCTATGCCGGGCAGACCTTCGGTCTTGGCCAGATCAATCCGCTGACGGCGCTGATGCTGTCTGATCTCGTCACCCGCGTTTCGGGCTATCCGAAGCTCAGCGAAAAGGATGCCAGCGGCGTCTACAAGGCGATCATGCAGCCGGATATTTCGCTGGCCTTCGTCGCCGCGTCAGTCAGAACCTCGATCGACGACTACAAGCGGATCGCCGGCATGGATATCTCGGATAATCCGGGCCTGACCGCGACGCTCTACAATGTCGGCAACTCCCGACAGCGCGCAGCAGCACTCGCCGCGAAGAACAAAGGCGGTGCGACAGTTTGGCCGGAAGAGAACTATTACGGCTGGCTGATCAACGACAAGCTGGACGAGTTGAAGGCCCTCAACTAATCTTCTGCCTTGCCGGGAAGGCGTAAATCTTCCACGAAAGGCTGCAATATCATGGACATGCGTCCTGATCCCTTCGTTCCACCCGCGCCGGTGCCGCGCACTGTGCCGCCGTCGCGGCTGGAAATCATCCGCACCATCCTGCGCAATCCGCTGGAGCTGTGGGGCGAGCCGTCCTACACGCTGCCCTGGATCAAGACGCGTTTCTTCCGCGACAGCACGATCATCGTCAATGATCCCGGCCTCATCAAATATGTGCTGGTCGACAATGCTTCGAACTACCGGATGTCCGATATCCGCCAGCTGGTACTGCGGCCGATCCTGCGCGATGGTCTGCTGACCGCCGAAGGCCAGGTCTGGAAGCGCTCGCGCAAGGCGGTGGCACCGGTCTTCACCCCGCGGCACGCCAAGGGTTTTGCGGGGCAGATGCTGCATCAGTCCGAGCTCTACGCTGAAAAGTACGACGACGGCGGCAGCTTCGATATCGCCACCGATATGACCGAGCTCACCTTCGCGATATTGGCTGACACGCTGTTTTCCGGCGAGATCGCCTCATCATCGGACAATTTCGCCGATGACGTCAATGCGCTCCTGCATCGCATGGGCCGCGTCGATCCGATGGATCTGATGCGCGCGCCGTCCTGGGTGCCGCGTGTCACCCGCATCGGCGGCCAGAAGATCCTCGATCAGTTCCGCAACATGGTCCACAAGACCATGGACCTGCGCCTCGAACAGATGCGCGCCAATCGCGCTGCTGCCCCCGAGGATTTCCTGACGCTTTTGCTCGAGCAGGCGGGTCCCGACGGCCTGACGAACGAGGAGATCGAGGACAATATCCTGACCTTCATCGGCGCCGGGCATGAGACGACGGCCCGCGCGCTCGCCTGGACACTCTATTGCATCGCCAACAGCCCGCATATCCGCGACGCGATAGAGGAGGAGATCGATCGCGTTCTTGCCAGTGGTGCGGAGCCGGTCGAATGGCTCGATCTGATGCCGGTGACGAGGGCTGCCTTCGAGGAAGCGCTCCGGCTCTATCCGCCCGCACCCTCGATCAACCGTGCCGCAATCGCCGATGACAGCTGGACCGATGCCAAGGGCGAGCGTGTCGATATCCATGCCGGCATGACGGTCTTGATCATGCCGTGGACGCTGCATCGCCACGAACTCTATTGGGAAAAGCCGCGCGCCTATATGCCGGAGCGTTTTCTGCCCGAAAATCGCGGCAAGATCGGCCGCTTCCAGTTCCTGCCGTTTGGCGCCGGTCCGCGCGTCTGCATCGGCGCGACCTTTGCACTGCAGGAGGCGGTCATCGCGCTGGCGGTGCTGATGAAGCGTTTCCGCTTCGATATCACCGAAAAAACCAATCCCTGGCCGGTGCAGAAACTGACGACGCAGCCGCAGAATGGCCTGCCGATGCGGGTCACGCCCCGCACTCTTTCCGGCCAGGCATAAATCTTTCTAACTATTGCAGAATTGACTATGAATGAAAGCCGCGCAAAGTGGCAGCATGAAACGTATGCCGTCCGCCGGAGGAACATCACATGAGTAGAGTTGAAAAGCAGGGTCTCCAGATCGAAGCCGTCCTTCACGACTTCCTGGTCAAGGAGGCACTTCCGGGCCTTCAGGTGGATGGCGAAACCTTCTTCGCCGGCTTCTCGAAGATCGTCCACGATCTGGCACCGAAGAACCGCGAGCTGCTTGCCAAGCGTGACAGGCTGCAGGCCGAGATCGACGGCTGGTATCGCAAGAACGGCGCGCCTGCCGATCTCGACGCTTACCAGGCCTTTCTGAAGCAGATCGGCTACCTGCTGCCGGAGGGATCGGACTTCAAGGTCTCGACCACCAACGTCGACGCCGAGATCGCCTCGATCGCCGGCCCGCAGCTCGTCGTTCCCGTCATGAACGCCCGTTATGCGCTGAACGCCGCCAATGCGCGCTGGGGCTCGCTTTACGATGCGCTCTACGGCACGGATGCCATTCCGGAAACCGATGGCGCCGAAAAGGGCAGGGGCTATAATCCGAAGCGCGGCGAAAAGGTCATCGCCTGGGTTCGCGACTTCCTCGACGGCGCGGTTCCTCTTGAGGGCGGTTCCTGGAAGGATGTCGGAAGCCTGAAGATCGACGGTGCGAAGCTTGCGATCGCCGATGTCGACGGTGAGGACCTGCCGCTGAAGGATGCCGCACATTTCGCCGGCTACCGTGGCAGCGCAGCCGCTCCGACGCATGTCCTTCTCAAGAACAACGGCATCCATATCGAAATCGTCATCGATGCCGGAACGGCGATCGGCAAGGCCGATCCCGCGAATATTTCCGACGTCTGGCTGGAATCGGCGATCACCACGATCATGGACTGCGAGGATTCGGTCGCCGCTGTCGACGCCAAAGACAAGGTCGTCGTCTACAGGAACTGGCTCGGCCTGATGAAGGGCGACCTGCAGGAGGAAGTCACCAAGGGCGGCTCCTCCTTCATCCGCAAGCTCAATCCCGACACCGATATCACCGCGCCGGATGGATCGACCTTCGAGCTGCACCGCCGCTCGCTGATGCTGGTGCGAAATGTCGGTCACCTCATGACCAATCCGGCCATCCTCGACCGCGACGGCAACGAAGTGCCGGAAGGCATCATGGATGCGGTCATCACCGGCCTGATCGCGCTCTATGATGTCGGCCCCAAAGGGCGTCGCAAGAACTCGCGAGAAGGCTCGATGTATGTCGTCAAGCCGAAGATGCACGGACCTGAAGAGGTGGCCTTCGCCGTCGAGATTTTCGGCCGCGTCGAAGAGCTGCTCGGCATGCCCCGTAACACCATGAAAATGGGCATCATGGACGAGGAGCGCCGCACGACGGTCAATCTCAAGGAATGCATCCGCGCTGCGGCAGAGCGCGTCGTTTTCATCAATACGGGCTTCCTTGATCGCACCGGCGACGAAATCCATACCTCGATGGAAGCCGGCCCGATGATCCGCAAGGGCGACATGAAACAGGCGGCCTGGATCTCGGCCTACGAAAACTGGAATGTCGATATCGGTCTCGAATGCGGCCTCTCGGGCCACGCCCAGATCGGCAAGGGCATGTGGGCCATGCCGGACCTGATGACGGCGATGCTGGAGCAGAAGATCGCCCATCCGAAGGCCGGCGCCAACACCGCCTGGGTGCCGTCGCCGACGGCTGCGACCCTGCATGCCACGCATTATCACAAGATCAACGTCGCCGACGTTCAGCGCGGCCTGAAGGATCGCCCGCGCGCCAAGCTCTCCGACATCCTGTCGGTGCCGGTCGCGCCGCGCCCCAACTGGACGCCGGAAGAAATCCAGCGCGAGCTCGACAACAATGCGCAGGGTATCCTCGGCTACGTCGTGCGTTGGGTCGATCAGGGCGTCGGTTGCTCCAAGGTTCCCGACATCAACAATGTCGGCCTGATGGAAGACCGCGCGACGCTGCGCATCTCCGCCCAGCACATGGCAAACTGGCTGCATCACAAGGTGGTCACCGAGCCTCAGATCATCGAAACGATGAAGCGCATGGCCGCCGTCGTCGATCAGCAGAATGCCGGCGATGCCGCCTACACACCAATGGCCGGCAATTTCGACAGGTCCATCGCTTTCCAGGCTGCCGTCGATCTCGTGCTCAAGGGCCGCGAGCAACCGAACGGCTATACCGAGCCGGTCCTGCACCGCCGCCGCCTGGAGCTGAAGGCCGGTTAACCCGGCCTCAGCTTTAACCGCCCAAACAAAAAGGCCGCCGGAGGAGCTCTCCGGCGGCCTTTTTCATGCCGTATAGGGCAAATAGCTTACTGGATAACGATGACCTTGGAGGTCGAACGGCCCGGACGGACGCGGCTGTAGAGGTCGATGACGTCCTGGTTCATCAGGCGGATGCAGCCCGAAGAAGCGGCGGTACCGATCGAAGCCCATTCCGGCGTGCCGTGCAGGCGGAACAGCGTGTCCTGGCCCTTGTCGTTGAAGAGGTACATGGCGCGGGCGCCGAGCGGATTGGTCAGGCCCGGTTCCATGCCGTTCTCGACATACTTGGCGATCTCCGGACGGCGGACGGCCATTTCCTTCGGCGGGTGCCAGTTCGGCCATTCCTGCTTCCAGGCAACGTATGCGGTGCCGGCCCATGCGAAGCCGGCCTTGCCGACGCCGATGCCGTAGCGCATCGCCTTGCCGCCCGGCAGGATGTAATAGAGGTGGCGCTCGCGGGTGTTGACGATGATCGTGCCGGGACGCTCATCCGTCTGGTAGCTGACGATCTGGCGGCGGAATTCCGGCTTCACGCGCTGGATCGGGATTGCGGGGAGCGAGTATCCGGCATCCGAGGTAACGCCGTAGGCGTCATCGAAAATCTGTGCCGTCTGAACAGTCGGGCCAGCAGCAGCCTTGTCTTCGACGGAAGCGCTTTCGGTGCTGGTAGAGCAACCGGCCAGGGCGAGTGTTGCCATCAGGCCGAATACAGGGAATGCATTGCGGATGCGCATGGATGTCTCTTAAGTTTTGGGCAATGTGGGAGGATGCTTCGAACCATCTTTGATTATGGTTTATTTTCGATTAACTTCGGCTTTGCAAGATGCTGCATCGCGACAAAAGTTACCCGCAGCGGCAAATTAAAAGCGCATGGCTTTTTTGCAACAACAAGCACCCTCTCCCCACGGTTATCCATGACGATTTTGAGTGTTTACAATAACAATCCGTTAATAGATGGCCGGCAATCGGACAGAGCTATGCTCGTGCGCCGCGGGACTCAGATTTTACTTCACGAGATGCGCCATGCCCTGCTTCCCGAGTTGCCCTTGGCAAGCGGCCGGCGCGCTGACCTGATCACGGTATCGGATAAGGGCGAAATCTGGATCATCGAGATCAAGACGTCGATCGAGGACTTCCGCGTCGATCGCAAGTGGCCGGAATACCGGGCGCATTGCGACCGGCTGTTCTTCGCCACCCACAAGGATGTGCCGCTCGACATCTTTCCGGAGGAATGCGGCCTGTTTCTTTCGGATGGTTACGGCGCGCACATGATACGCGAGGCCCCGGAACATAAGCTGGCGCCCGCCACCCGCAAATCGGTGATGCTGAATTTCTCGCGTGCTGCCGCTCAGCGGCTGATGATGGCCGAATGGGCGAACGGCAAGCCGCTCGCCATCGACGACGTCTGAGCCTTACTTTGGGGCGCGCTTGGCAAGGATGCGCTGCAGGGTGCGGCGATGCATGTTGAGCCGGCGAGCGGTCTCCGAAACATTGCGCTCGCACATCTCGTAGACCCGCTGGATATGCTCCCAGCGAACCCGGTCCGCCGACATCGGATTGTCAGGCAGTTCGGCCTTTTCACCCGGCCGCTGCGTCAGCGCCGCAAACACGTCGTCTGCATCGGCAGGCTTAGCCAGGTAATCGACGGCGCCGAGCTTCACGGCCGTTACCGCGGTGGCGATATTGCCGTAGCCGGTCAGAACGATGATGCGGGTGTCGTCGCGGCGCTGACGGATCGCCTCGATCACGTCGAGGCCGTTTCCATCGCCGAGCCGCAGATCGACCACCGCATATTTCGGCGGATGAGCCTTGGACTTGGCAACGCCCTCGGCGACAGATTCCGCCGTCTCCACATGGAAGCCCCGCGTCTCCATCGCCCGCGCCAGACGGCGCAGGAACGGGCCGTCGTCATCGACGATAAGCAGGCTCGCATCCGGGCCGATGTCGTGTTCGCCGATGGCAAGGGTTTCGCTGTTCTGTTCCGTCATGGTCTCTGATCCCGGCGGTTCCCCGCCCTGAATATCGGTCGATTGTTCAAAACTTCATTAGGCCGATAAAGTCATTTTGTCGAATGCGCGTCAATCAGCATGCGCGGCCACTCGATGCGGATACGGGCGCCCGCACCTTCCGGCTCGCGGTTCTCGAAGACCAGTGCCGCGCCGGAGCGCTCGAGCAGCGTCTTGGCGATAAAAAGCCCAAGCCCCAGGCCTCCCGCCGTATCTTCCTTCTGCCGCTTGGTCACGTAGGGCTCTCCGATCCGTGTCAGAATATCCGGCGCATAGCCATTGCCATCGTCTTCTATGACGATCAGGACACGACGATGGTCATGTTCGACGGTTATGGTCACTTTCTCGCGAGCATAGTCGACGGCGTTCTCGATCAGGTTTCCGAGACCATAAAGGATGCCGGCATTGCGCTCGGTCACCGGTTCGCCCTTGCGCGGGCTTTTCTCGATCAGCTCCAGCGCGATCTGGGACTCGCGATAGGGCTCGAGAATCTCCTCGATCATCGACGACAGCGGCAGGCGGCGCATATGCGCATCGCCCTCGGTCGACATGCTGGTCAGCCGTTTCAGGATGTCACGGCACCGTTCGCTCTGGCTGCGCAACAGCTGCACGTCCTCGCGGAACCGGTCGTCATCCTTCAGCTCGCGCTCCATCTCCTTGGCAACGACGCTGATGGTCGCGAGCGGCGTGCCGAGCTCGTGCGCCGCCGCTGCGGCAAGACCATCCAGCTGCGACAGATGCTTCTCCCGCTGCAGCACCAGTTCGGTGGCAGCCAGCGCATCGGCCAGCTGACTCGCTTCCATCGATACGCGATAGGCATAGAAGGCGGCAAAGGCCATGGTCGAGGCGATCGAGCACCAGACGCCGAACTGCATGACATTATGCACATTGATCTCCACGCCATCGAACCACGGAAGAGGGAAGGGCGAGAAGGCGAGGATGGTGATGCAGACCATCGCAAACAGGATCAGCGCCGTGCTGTAGCGGATCGGCTGCGAGGCAAAGGAAATGATGACCGGCACGCAGACCAGCGCCGCAAACGGGTTCGCCAGTCCCCCGGTAATGAAGAGCAGCGCCGATAGCTGCAGCAGATCGAGCCCCAGCAGAGCAAAGGCAGCCGGCGCCTCCAGCCGGTGCGTCGGCGGGTAGCGGATCGTCAGGTAGAAATTCACCCAGGCAAGCGCTGCAATCAGCGAGCAGCTGGCAATCAGCGGCAGGGGAAATTTCAGCCAGAAGGCAACGATGAAAACAGTCACCGCCTGACCGGCGACCGCCAGCCAGCGCAGCCTCACGATCGTCTGCAGGCGAAGCCGCCGGCTGCTGTGTCTGTCTTCCTGCGTCTTACTGTCGGCGTCGTCTACCATCGTCATGTCCTTATGTACCACGCGGCTTGGCGCGTGTCGTCGGCAGTGCCTCTTCCGGCCGCTGCGGCCAGGGATGCCGCGGATAGCGTCCGCGCATCTCGGCGCGCACGTCCTTCCAGGAGCCCGCCCAGAAGCCCGGCAGGTCGCGCGTCGTCTGGATCGGCCGGTGCGCCGGAGATGTCAATTCGAGAAGCAGTGGCAGCCGCCCGCCGCCGATCGCCGGATGATCCTTCAACCCGAACAGCTCCTGCACCCGGATCGTCAGCAACGGCTCTTCACCGTCATATTGGATCGGATGGCGCTGCCCGGTCGGCGCCTCGAAATGCGTCGGCGCCAGCTTTGCCAGATCGCGCTGCAGTGCGTGTGGAACCAGGCTGATCAGCCCGTTCGACAGGGATCCGGCACTGATATCGGCAATACCGCGCACATCCGCCTGGAACGGCACGAACCAGTCGTCGAGCCGCTCGAGCAGCGCTTCGTCGCTCATGTCGGGCCAGGGCTCGCCGATCGTCCGGTAGAGAAAGCCGATCCGCTCGCGAAGCTGAGCCGCTTCCTTGGAGAAGGGGAGGGTCGCAAGCCCGAGCTGCCGGATGCCGTCGGCGAGCGCCTTGGCTGTCGCCGCGCCGCTTGGCCGGGGAAGGGGCGTCTCTTCGAAGACGATGGCGCCGAGCCGCGTCGCCTTGCGCGCCCGCACCTGCCGGCTCGGCAGATCGAAATAGGTCTGCTCGCCCGTCTTGATCGCCCCCGGCAGTTCCGCCTCGACATCGCCGCGCGTAATCTCGGCCGCCGCAAGAATGCGAGCCTGCGCCGCCCGCCCCGTCAGGTCGGCGATCACAAGCATCTGGCTGCCCGCCAGCCGCTCGGTTTCCGCCAGCTCGCCGCCGCGGCCATTTGCCATCACGTAGCGGCCCCGCGCGCCGCGCTGCAGGGCGATGCGATCGGGAAACGCGTGGATCAGCAGCTGCCCGGCCGTTGGCGAAGCCGTCGATTTCACCTTGTCGAGCCCGCTTGCCAGACGCTGCGCCAGCCGCCGGGCGGATTCCGCCCGCTCGCCCTTCTCCGTCTTGAACCGGCGCAGCCGCTCCTCGAGATCGATGCTGGCGCCGCCCAATCCCTGTTCGGTCATCAGCACCGCAAGCAACGCTGCCTCGCGGGCATCGCCGTGTTCACCGGCCGAAACCACCATCGCCGCCAGCCGCGGTGGCAGCGCCATCTCGCGCATGGTCCGCCCACGCTCGGTCAGGCTGCCGTCGGCGGCGAGCGCCCCGAGATCGATCAGCAGCGACCGTGCCTCGGCAAGTGTGGCCGCCGGCGGCTGATCGACGAAGGCAAGCGTCTTCGGATCCTGCACACCCCAATGCGCGAGATCGAGCACCAGTCCGGAGAGATCGCTGGAGAGGATCTGCGGCGGGGTGAAGGCGGGAAGGGCGGCCGTCTGCCCCTGATGCCAGAGGCGCAGCGCAATGCCAGGTTCGGTTCGTCCGGCGCGTCCGGCCCGCTGATCGGCCGAGGCACGCGATACCCGCACCGTCTCCAGCCGGGTGATCCCGGTCGACGGCTCGAAGACGGGCAGCCGCTGCAGCCCGCTGTCGATCACCATCCGCACACCGTCGATGGTGATCGAGGTCTCGGCGATCGAAGTCGCCAGCACCACCTTGCGCGTTCCTGCCGCCGCCGGCCTGATCGCGGCATCCTGTTCCTTCTGGCTGAGATTGCCATAGAGCGGCGCAATCAGGGTCGAGGCGCCAAGCCGTCCCTCTAGCCGCTCGGCCGTCCGCAGGATTTCCGCCTGTCCCGGCAGGAATGCGAGGATCGA